>PWUU01000042.1 GCA_003562475.1 Dehalococcoidia bacterium
CCGGCAGCGAGATGAGTTGGGTGTCCGCGGAATTGCCATGGCAGTCCTGCAGACCCTCGCTCGCAACTCGCTCACCGGCAACCTCCGCCGGCGGTGGAGAGAAGTAAGGTGTCCCCGGAATCCCCAACTATCGCTTCTTGAAAGCACCACTGCCGAATACAAACAGGATGATTCCCAAGCCGAGTGCTGCGAGAGTAACAGGGCAAGGCAAAGGAAGACCGAACGCCGGGTTGGGAGTCCCGGTCGCCATCAGTATGGAATCCAGGATCAGGAGTACACCGGCGACCACCAGCAAGACTTTGGAAGCTATCAACATCATCCACCTCCGGTTTCTCGGGTACGGGACTAACACTGCGCCCGAGGACCTGGATTGTCAAGGCCGCGTAGCATCCGTCCTGTGTTGATGGTCTGCGATGGCGTTCCCGGTATTCCACCGGATGCTGGCCGGGCTCCCACGCCCGCCCGCAGTTCCAATCTCGACGGCGTTGCAATGGTCAATCCGCACGATCTCCCGCCACGCCACGCACATTTGCAAGGCGTGGGATGCTCGTGGAATAGTATTCTTGGTGCATACTGATTAAGTGTGGTGTCCCCCGAATTCTGTCCACTCTGCAGCGCAATCTGCTGGCAGACCTGCTACGCTTTGAAAGCAACAACACTGGTGAGAAGCTGCCACAAGAGGGGAAGTGATCTTTGAGCAATGAATCGAAGCCGAAACCAAGGTTGGATCTGCAGTTTGACTATGCGTGGCGTTGGTTCGCGTTCCACGCACACCAGCGTATCTCCATGTTCAGTTTCTTCCTGATTGGCATAGGGATCTTGGCAAACGCGTACGTCCTTCTCCTCAGTCGAGACTTCAGGAACCTTGCAGGTGGGCTCGCTATTGTGGCAGCGGTCACCTGTATCGTGTTTGTTCTCCTTGACCAACGCAACCATCAACTAGTTCACGTCGGAGAGGAAATGCTGAAACAGCTTGAAGCAGATATCCTAGTCCCAAGTAGCGATCAACCGGTAGTGTACTTCGGACCATTCGGACAAGAAGAGGCGCTTGGACAGCCGCCCCGGTACGTCAAACACAAGTTCCTCATTGAAGGACTCGAAATCCTAATCGGCGTGGGCTTCGCAATAGCTTCGGTCTATGCGTTCGCCAACGTTGACTGAATCCACAAGAACTGGGATTCATTTTGAGGTGCAGCATCGACGCCATGCATCCAAAGCCAGCCTGAGCGTCGAGAGCAGTCCGCTTCGCGGCAACAGTTCACTTCGCGACTTCGGGCTTTGCTTCTGCCAGACCTTTGCTTCCGGACTTGGCCTGCCCATCTCGACCTGCATCATCATGTCGGATGTCACTCGAGCGAGTTGAGCGAGGTCGCGCGCAGTCAGGTGAAGGGCATGTGATGCACCGGATTGAGCAAAGCTCTTGTTCTTAGGCTAAGGAGACAACTACGTAGTGCATTGTCGCGAGAACAGGACCACAGCTTGACAAGGCGAAATATGGATGGTAAGATATTCTTACCAGTAGTAAGGAGCGTGTGATGACTCGACAACAGGTGACCGCGGCTGTCAACGAAGCCATTCGGCAGGTACAAGTCATGAGCGGCAGAAAGATGGGGGCCATAAGATCCAATACGCGTCCTATTGGAAACCTCGATGGTTTCGATAGCCTTAGCGGGATTGAAGCGACTGTCATACTTGCCGGTCTAATCGGGCAGGATTTTCCGGACAACTATAATCCCTTCGTTTTCGATACGGATCGCAGGGCTGCGACACTTGATGAGATTGTGCAAAACGTGTGCGCCCGTGTTGGCGTCATAGAAGGTGAGTTATGACCTGTTCTCAGAGCTCGCGCGGTATCATTGCATCTCGTCTCAGGTTGGCACGGCAAATGGCTGGCCTCAGCCAGGGTCAGGTCGCGCGAACACTGGACTGGCATAGGCCAACCGTGTCGGAAATAGAGGCGGGACGTCGTAGGGTTTCGAGCGAGGAATTGACTTTGCTTGCTGACCTGTATGGTGTTGGTGTTCCCTGGATTCTTGGCAACGAAGATTCTTCGTCTAGTGACCGAGCCCTGCTGGCTGCACGCGAGTTAGGTAAGCTTGGTGATGAAGACCTGGATCGCCTGCTGAAACTGATTCAATCTTTGAGGGATAGGAACGGCAGTTGAGTGTAGATCGACGAATCATCGCAAGAGAATCAATGGCGGCTGCGCTTCGTGCACGGATAGCTGCAGGATGCAGCCTCAAGGATCCAATTTGCGTGTATGATCTGGCTGAGCGATTGGGTGTGGAAGTCCGTTTCTTCGACATCGGGAGCATGGATGGTATGTATTGCTTCTATAGTCAGCCTGTAGTGATACTCTCCTCTATGCGTCCTGCTGGACGGCGTGCCTTCACATGTGCTCATGAGCTCGGGCATCACTACCGATGCGACGGGATGTGTGCCGACGCTGTTCTTGAGCCGACAAGTCAGCCGAGTACTGATCCAAAGGAATTCGCCGCCGATTGTTTCGCAGGTGCTCTTCTCATGCCGAAAGTGGCAATTGATAGAGCGTTCTCAATTCGCGGCTGGAGTGTTGAGGCAAGCTCGCCCGGACAGATCTATCGTATTTCGTGTCTCTTCGGGGTTGGATACACAACGATCGTGAATCACCTTCGATTCGCATTGCACCTCCTGTCGCCCGATGCGGCGGAAGCGTTGTTGGAAGTGCCAGTGCACCAGGCGCGTGTGCGCGCCATCGGGTGGAATGCTCCTGGGAACGTGTTGGTGGCTGACGAATACTGGGTGGACCGTGCCATTGACGCAGAGACCAGTGACTTGATTCTTGCACCTGCCGACACCACGATTACGAATGGCACCTGTATCGAATACGTGAATGAGACAGACCAGGGAGTTGTGCTGCGTGCTAGACAATCTGGCATTGGCAGGATACAGAATGGCTCGGGATGGTCGGCCTATGTACGCGTCAGTAGGAAGGGATTTGTAGGAAGAAGTCTCTATCGGCATTGGGAGGATGTACCCGATGAGTAGACCTTTCATGGTTCAGGAAGCGAATCTGTCTGAGGCTTGGTATAGAGCCTTCGCCGAAGTGTTGCATTCTGGGGAAATCAGTCCGCTCGTAGTCGTAGTCGATAATATTGGCAACGACGGCCCAGCCGAGGTGCCGGAAATCCGACGTGCGCTCGATACAGAGCTAGTACGACAAGGCAAACAGTCGTGCCACACAGTCGCTAACACCATCTTCCCGTCTATGTGGAATCGCGAAGCCAAACGGGAAGAGCTGTACGACCGCTATAGGCGCATTTTGCCCTCAATGCGACGACATGGGCGCAATATCCATGGATTGTACTTCGAGCGGTTGATAGATTTCGGCCACGACAGCGAATACCAGGGTGGCATCAACCAACTTGAGCACATAATAAACACGTGGAATAGGGGAAATCATCGACGATCGGCTCTGCAAGCGGGCATCTTTGATCCGCGCTCTGATCACAGTAACCAGAGGCAGCGAGGCTTCCCGTGTCTGCAACAAGTGGCGTTCGCACGCCATGGTCTCCAAGGCTTGAGCGTGACTGGCTTTTATGCGACGCAGTACATATTCGAACGCGCGTACGGTAACTACCTCGGCCTCTGCCGCTTGGGGCAATTCATGGGAAAGGAAATGGGGCTGCACTTCTCGCGGATGGTATGTATCGCTACGCCTGCAGTACTGGGGCATTGCAAAGGAGCCTTGCGCAGATTCGCTGAGGACATGGCACCGGCCATAGGCAATTTCGGGACTACTCCTTTGCGCAGTGGCAGCAGGGATTCAAATGAGTAACCGTGCACGTACCGGTCGACTTGTGGTCTTGGAAGGGCCGGATGGTGTTGGCAAGACCACGCTAGCCCGGGCTCTCGCTGGACGCCTTGCAGCAACTGGTGTTCCCACTGAGTATGTCTCCTTTCCAGGGGAACAAGAGGGAACAATTGGTCATTTGGTCTATCGTCTTCACCACGATGCACGCGCACTCGGCGTTGTGGGTGTCACCTCGGCTAGCCTCCAGACGCTCCACGTCGCTGCGCATCTCGATGCAATCGAACGGCGCATTCTCCCCTCGTTGCGAGAAGGTCGCTGGGTTGTCCTAGACCGCTACTGGTGGTCTACTTGGGTCTACGGCCGCGTATCGGGCGTCGACAGCGAACTCCTCGATGGACTCATACAGGTCGAACTACAGGCGTGGAAAGGGCTACTGCCAACTATTGTCTTCCTAGTCGACCGCGAACCTTCCGCGGTTGAGAGATCAATGCACAGGAACCTGCGAGTCCAGTATGGTCTTCTCGCACATAGAGAGAGAATCTCATACTTGGTGCGTTCAATTCCGAATAGCGATTCCTTGGATATCGTCATCGAGCGTGTGTGGAATGAACTCTCTGGCGTTATGCCTTTCCCTGCTTCGGATATGGCATACTCTCATAACCCGGTTCTTGTGACGGACTCCTGTGAACCGTCTATTCCGGTGCTGGAGAGGGAACGTCCTTGTGGTCCTTCCGTGCTTCGCCCCGCTCAACCGACCAAGGTCTACGACACGTTGTGGGAATTCGCGGCCGAGCGCCAAGAAGTATTCTTCCGAAAGCTCGAAGGGATTCCGCCCCCTTGGACCAATGACCCGATACTCATGCGGCACAAGTTCACTAACGCGTACCGAGCCTCAGACCGGGTCAGCCAGTATCTGATCAGGAATGTTGCATACTCGGGTGAACAGACTGGGACGGAACTGTTCTTCAGGATCATGCTATTCAAGCTCTTCAACAGGATCGAGACATGGGAACTGCTAGAAAGGAACTTGGGGCCATTACGCTATTCGGACTACCGTTTTTCCGAATACGACCGTGTGCTGAGTGATGCGATGAACCGCGGTATCCGCATCTACTCTGCCGCATATATTATGCCGTCTGGCGAAAGAGAGTTCGGCTATCGGCGGAAACATCGCAACAACCTGAGGTTGTTGGAGCGCATGTTGGAGGACCAAGTTCCGGAAGCTCTGGCTCAAGTACCGACTATGCGTCACGCTTTCGACGTGCTTCGGTCGTACCCTACCATGGGTGACTTTCTGGCTTTCCAATACGCTATCGACCTGAACTACAGCAACCTGACTAATTTCTCCGAAATGGAGTTCGTTGTGCCTGGGCCAGGAGCAAGGGATGGCATACAGAAGTGCTTCAGCAGTCTTGGTGGTTTGAGCGAAGCCGACATGATCCGTCTGTTGGCAGAGCGTCAAGAGGCCGAATTCGAACGGCTTGGTCTGCGCTTTCGCTCGCTCTGGGGGAGGCGCCTGCAACTCATCGATTGTCAGAACCTTCTGTGTGAAGTTTCGAAGTACGCACGACTGAGACACCCTGATGTCATAGGTAAGATGGGTCGTACTAGGATCAAGCAAATCTATCATCCCTCGGCCCAACCGGTTGTGTACTGGTATCCTCCGAAGTGGGGAATTAATGACTATGTTGGACAGATGGGACGTGACTGATGCACTTGTTCCAAGGAGAAACGGCAGATCAGGTATGGCACGAGGTTGCTGCAGTATTTCGCGCTGGCGAGAAGCCGCGCCTTGTGGGCCAGGGCAACGATGCCAATAGGGAACTGCTTCATGTGGCTCTTACTCTGGCCAATCCCATTCAACGTTGGGTCGTTTCGCGCGAGTTGCCGCTGAACATTGCGTTTGTCCTGGCCGAGGTCGTGTGGATGGTTGCTGGACGTCGAGATCTGAGGTTCCTCCACTACTGGAACCGAGATCTCCCGAACTACGTAGGACCGGGACCAGAGCTTCATGGGGCCTATGGCCACCGCCTACGTAGTAATCTTGGGCTGGACCAGTTGACTCGAGCTTACGAGGCACTTCAAGGCAACTGTCTGTCGCGGCAGGTGGTCTTGCAGATTTGGGACTCTGCGATTGATATGCCAGACAGTACGGGACGCCCGCGCGACACCGATATTCCCTGCAACCTAGTCTCCATACTCAAAGTTCGTGGTTCTAGGCTAGAATGGCTGCAAGTACTCAGGAGCAACGATCTGTACTTGGGGGTGCCCCACAATATCGTGCAATTCACCAGTCTACAGGAAATCATGGCTGGCTGGCTGGGCATAGAGTGTGGCATCTACAATCAGATCAGCGATAGCATGCATCTGTATCTGCGAGACCAGGATCATCTTGCAGCATCCAGGCCTCTGAGAGACGTGGCTATGAACAGTGACTCACTTGCGTTGCCATTCGGAGAGTCAGCGCGAGTGTTTGGCGAGTTGGAAAGACGCGTTGATGACTTGGTGCGTCGCCGACCTACCGCTCTCGAATTCGCACACTTGACACGTTGGAGTGATCTTCCACAAGCCTACCGGAACATCTTCCTGGTCTTGGTTGCAGAGGCAGCGCGCCGCAGCAAAGAACTGGATAGCGCCACCGAGGCGATAAGGTGCTGTGACAACCCCGTCTATCAGCAACTTTGGCAGAGGTGGATGCGGAGGGTAGGTTGTTCTCAATTGTGCGTCGACAGGCTCGCAGAGATGTGAAAGCTCATGTGATGCCGATTCGCGAGTGCGATAGGGGCTCAGCTATTTCGCGACACTGCTTGACCGCACCTGAAGCTTGGGGATGAGTGCCTCAGCGGCAACTGGTTCGAGATACCTTGGGACGATGTTCTGTATCATTGCGAGCCGACGTATCCCCACTACAGGAAGACTACGGAACGGCATGAACAAGGCGACCTGAAGATTGGCATGCGCCTCCGTGAACTAAGGAAGCGCAAAGGTTTGACCATCACCGAACTGGCGCGACGGGGAGAAATGGAACGCCCGAATCTCAGTCGAATTGAACATGGGAAGCACCGACCATCACTCGAGACGCTGGAACGTCTATCGGAAGCTCTCGGCGTGCCGGTCGCAGAACTGGTGCGCAATCGATAGACGCCTTCCTGTTTCGGTCGACATATGCCCTGCGCTTGCGCCAGGTTGTCAGCGCCGATTTGGGAGCACCACACTTATCTTCACAAAGCCAAAGCTATCGAGAGCGTGGTAGACACCACGAAGGAGCAGCGAGAGCCGACTCTGAACGTGCGTCAGAATTAAGTGTGGCGTCCCCTGAACAAGCGTGGTGTCCCCAGAATCACGAGAGACACACCGGTCAAAGCGAGCGTCATCAGTCAGGCCGATGGCTTGTCTCCGTCTCCTGCGGAGAAGTCCTCATTCAGAAGAGTGTGCGTGCGCTTGAGTACCATCAATAGAGTCAGAGCGAAGACACCGGACAGAAAGTACACGGATCCTGACACGATTCTTCCACAGATTCCTTCCCCCAGAAACACCGCCACTACGATAAGAACGAGCGCCGTAATTGATGTCAGTATCAGAAAAGACACATTGCGATAGGTCTCGTCCAGGAGCCGCATACGGACACTGCGAACCGATTCTCCACCAACACGCTTGGCCCTGTCATGAACCTCATAGATGACTACTAAGAGATTAAACATGAGGCCGCTAGTGATGGCGTGGACCGTCGCCAATACCGTCGCCAAGGTGGTGGAAATACCGCCTTGCAGCAACACCGCACCAATCGCCAGTGCGGCTGGCACGCCAAAGAAGAGAATGATGTCATCGGGAAGAACACGCTTGGTCTTGGCATGCACAAGCGTACTCAGATGCCCCGTGATGATCGTCCGCACATCGACCTTCGCAAACATTGTTAGTCCTGTCGCAAGCGGTCCAGTATTCTTCTGGCCGCTTCATCAATGGAACCGAACGTTGGATGCCCGTCGGGTCCGACCTCAACCAAGGACGAGACGTCGTACCACGCTCTGACTTTGCTCACGTCAGCCAAGTCAATCGTTCGCGTCTTCCCCTCAATCTCCAACTCTATCTTGACAGTCTCTGGCTCAAACGAGGGGTAGCTGAATTCGTGAGGAATACTTGTCTCCCCGTCTAGGATACTCAGGAATCTTCGTTTCCAAGATCCGGACAGAGAGTCACCCCTGCGCACCTTCCAGGTCAACTCTGCTTCGCCTATGTCCGGCAATGTCAGGTCCCGCCTCGCTACCATATCCGCTAAGTCACTCGGCGCAGACTTCCTAATGAGCCGAACTTTGAACACCCGGCCTCTGTGTATCCAATCTCTAGCCGTATCCGGTGAGATTAGTGGTTCCACCATCAGATTGAGTGAGTTGCTTCGCGGAACTGCCGCTGCGAAATGCCGCTGAAAATCGTCAATCAGCACGCCCTTCGCACTGTATATCGAGAAGCGCTCAAGAAGTAGAAGACCACTATTGTCGTGCGCTGGGAGAGCGGCAGCGAAATAGAAGTGCATCAGCTCCGCGTCAGTGACGCGTCGGTGATAAGAGATCTCGCCGCTATCAGCATCAACCAACTCGCTCTCAAATCCATACGCTCCCGTTCGTATGCGGCCAGCGATCCTGTCGTTGCCCTGATCTATATGGACCACGCTCAGAAGTTTCTGAGACTCAATGTTCCGTAGCAGTTCACGTCGTCGTTGCTCAAGGTAGTCGCCGAAAACAGAGCCGAGACTCACACCGCCCGGAAGAGAACCAAGAAGGACGAACTGGTCACGAGACCTGTCCTTTACATAGACTCTGTACGGCATTAAGTAGATCTGTGTCACAACTCCTCCCTTCCATCTCTATACTACGTGATCTGCCTTGGCGTACGATTGTCACGTCATCACGGGCTATGCTGCAATTCACTATCTGGGGCCACGCAGCCCCTTGCACTCCCTTACCCCCTCGCCTCCTCATACGTCACTCCGAAGATGGTGTCCGCCAGCCATTTCCTGAAGCTGGGGTTATCGCAGAACTGCTTGAACAGCTCCGTGTGGTCGGTGAGCATGCTGATGACCACCTTCTGCAGTGCGCGGTCATGTTCCAGGCGCGCTGCCGCCTTGTCGCTGTTCTTCATCGCATTCTGATACGCCTTGTCTGCCGCCACCCTCGCCGGAATCTCCTCGGCGATGACGTGGCTGATGCGGTCGGCATCCTTCCACTCGATGTTGCCGAATTGCTCGTTGAATGACCTGATGATATTGCTCAGCCGATCCAGTTCCGGCTCCGGCATCCTCCCGCCGCCACTTCCCGGCACGGGTCCGACCTCACCGTCTTCATCGGCAAGCGTCAACCTGACGGTCTCGCGCACCTCGTTGCGGTAGCTATCCATGTCGATCGATTCAAGTATCCCTTTCGACAGGTCTTCCTCAACCGGAGCGGGCAGCTTTGGCACGAGGAAGTTCAGGAAGATGGACAGCATCTCCCAATCGGCGTTGGTATACGGCAGTATTGACGCCAGGAACTGATAGGTTCGCACGAACGCCTTGGCCTTGCCTTTGAAGTCGACCTGCCCATCTTCGTCCAGATCAGAGTTGTACACGGCAACGCAGGCGTCGAGGATCGGGTCCAGTCTGTCGCGATCGGCTCCACCAAGGAATAGCTCGGCAAGCTGCGGCACCTGAAGACAAGAGTACACCTGATGGGCGTCCAGGGCCGCCTTCAGATCGTGTAGCTTGTTCGGATCGGTCTCTTCACTGAGAATGGTGGTGCGGTAATAATCGGAGAATGCCATGGCTATAGTATCCGCATCGTTCATGAAGTCCAACACGAAGGTATCGGTCTTCAATGGGCGCGCCCGGTTCAGCCGCGAGAGCGTCTGCACTGCCTTGACGCCGGACAGGGGTTTGTCCACGTACATAGTGTGCAACAGCGGCTCGTCATAACCCGTCTGGAACTTATCTGCAACAACGAGGAAGCGATGGGGCTCCTGCTGAAACTTCTCCTCAATCTGGGCACTGGGGAATCCGTTGAGCGTCGCTTCAGTCACCTGTCGTCCGCCATCCACATGCTCCCCGGAGAACGCCACAATGGCGCTGTACGGACTCTTCCGCTCAAGGAGGTAAGCCGAGATGGCATGGTAATACTGGATAGCCCGCGCAACGCCACTGCATGCCACCATTGCTCTCGCCTGTCCGCCTATCTTTCGACGGGCGATCACATGGTCGTGGAAGTGGTCGACTATTATCTCGGCCTTCTGGCGTATCGCGTGTTCATGTGATTCGACGAACATCCGCAGCTTCTTCTGCGCCTTCTTCGTATCGAACTCCGGGTCATCCTCCACGGTCTTCATCAGCCGGTAGTAGCTGTCGACAGGGGTATAGTGCGCCAACACGTCGAGGATGAATCCCTCCTGGATGGCCTGCTTCATCGTGTAGCTGTGGAACGGACGGTGCCTGACCTTGTCGGCCCCGGGAACCGGCTCTCCGAACAGTTCCAGTGTCTTGTTCTTTGGAGTAGCAGTAAAGGCAAAGTAACTGGCGTTGGGCAGCATCTTCCGCGCTTCCATGATGCGGTTGATCTGGTCCTCAAAAGTCTCCTCCTCTTCCTCTCCTCCACTCTCCGAGAGAGCAATGTTCATCTTCGCAGATGTCCGTCCACCCTGACTGGAGTGCGCCTCATCAATGATGATTGCGAAGCGGCGTCCGCGATGTTCATCTCCGATCTCATCGAGGATGATGGGGAACTTCTGAACCGTTGAGATGATGATGTTCTTGCCGTCGCGCAGAAAGCGCCGGAGGTCTCCACTGTGTTCGGCGTGCCCGACGGTCGACGACACCTGTGCGAATTGCCTGATGGTGTCCTTGATCTGCCTGTCCAGCACCCTGCGGTCGGTCACCACGACGACCGAATCAAACAGGGGTCCGCTTCCCTCCGGCGGTTGTCCGGAGGGCTGCATCCCGATGAGCTGGTGCGCCAGCCACGCGATGGAGTTGCTCTTGCCACTGCCGGCGGAGTGTTGAATAAGGTAACGCCTGCCCACGTTTCGCGCCCTGGCATCAGCCAGCAGCTTGCGCACCACATCCAACTGATGGTAGCGCGGGAATATCTGCTTCGGTGGCTTCCTGCGGCCCTTCTCGTCCCGTTCCTCGACCACCTGGGCGTAGTTCTCGATGATGTCCGTAAGCCCGGTCCGGGTCAGCACCTCTTCCCACAGATAAGCCGTCTTCAGTCCGCCCGGATTTGGTGGGTTGCCGGCTCCATCGTTGAACCCCTTGTCGAACGGCAGGAACCAGGAGTCCTTTCCCTTCAGATGCGTACACATACGCACTCCCTGGTCATCGACAGCGAAGTGCACAATGCAGCGGCCAAACTGGAACAGCAGTTCCTTCGGGTCGCGGTCGCGCCTGTACTGCTGAACAGCATCCTCGACGGTCTGCTTCGTCAGCCGGTTCTTGAGTTCAAACGTAACGACGGGCAGGCCGTTGATGAAGAGACAGAGGTCAAGGGCCAACTGCGTATCATCCTTGCTGTAGTGAAGCTGGCGCGTCACGCTGAAGACGTTCGCGGCGAAGCACTGAGCAGCCCGCACGTTGCCAGGCGTTGGTGTGCCATAGAACATATCGAGGCCGACCGCATTGTGCTTGACGCCGTGTCGAAGGACGTCGATCACGCCACGCCTGGCCACCTCACCCTGGAGGCGATGCAGGAATTGCGTTCGCCTCGGACCATCCTCATCCAGTCCAAGCGCCTCATATGCTTCCGGCTGCGTCGCGCTGACGAATCGCTGAAGCTGCCTGAGGTCCAGCGCGTGATCACGGTCGTAATCGTTCGAGTTGCCGAGGACGTACACGTCGTTGCCGTACGACGCAATGTCTTCGTCTACGGTTGAAATGTCAACATGCGCCGAGGACTTCGCTCGCTTACCCGTGAGCGTCTCAACGATGAGTGACTCAAGACCGTATTCCGATGTGTCACTCGTCGGCATCGGCCGCCTCCTGAACCAGCGCCAGCTCGTCCTCGTCGGGCATGTCCCCGTTGTCAAGGTCGTCACTCAAGTCTTCGGCTTCGATCAGTTCGTCTTCGAGTCCTGCCGCAAGACCGCGCACATCCACTTTGCCGGTCACCACATCGGAAATGAGGCGAGTGCGGTATTCGCGGATGAGATCGATTTCGCGCTGGGCCAAATCTATGGCCATTGAAACACCACGGACCTCTTTGCCAATGTGCCGCACAATGGACTCCTGCTCATTGATAGGTGGAATGGGAATCGGTGTGTTGGCCATATCTTCATACTCAATGCTCTCCACAGTGGCACCTGTCTTAATCCACTGCAACAACAATGCTGGTTGACAGCCTTCTATCAGCAGTTTGAGGAAGTGAGCCTGCATGGCACCGGTTGAACGAAGCGCCTTCATGTCCTGGTTTAGTGCAACTGCGACGCGGTTCACCGCAGTGGGTATAGTCCTCCGCAAGATGCCCGACCTGACAACCATTAGGACGGCCCCAGGCTCCACGAGGTTAGTTGCCGAGTCAGCAATGGCTTCATCTGACACGTGCTCAGACGAATCCACGATACTGTCATGCTTCATGTCTTTCGGAGAAACCCACGGGATGTCACCGTGCCAGTAGCGCTCAACAGATTTAGAGGGCGTGCCACCGCCCGTGAAGCTGACCTCGTGCTTCAGTTTACGTACTTGCCAGTGCTCCGGAATGTCCCCAAGCCAGTCGACGCCCGAGGGCTTGAGCCGTACAATTGGGTCCAAGCCGCGCGTCACGGCCTGATTGATGATGGCCTGCTTCTGCTCATTGAGCAGCGTAATCAGCCGCCGCCGATTGCGGGTGAAGCGGGTGACGCTTCGGTCAACATGAGCTAGGTAGTCCGCAATAACTCGTTGCTCTGGTGCTGGAGGGCACGCGAGTCGAACGTCGAGTAGTCGTGATCGCCCGAGTTCTACAAACGTGCTACCTTGTCCAAGTGACTGTAACTCTGGGCCCAGTGTGAGCAACTGGAAGAAATGGTATTCCACGTGTTGCCCCCTGCGAGGTACAAGCAGACGACAACCCTGGTTCACACAAGCCGCTACACGTACGATGGCAACATAACCAATCGGTGCTCGCGTAGAGATCGCGATGCTGTCTGCCGGAGCGAGACAGGTTCCGCAACTCTGGTACCCACGCTCGCTGATACGTCGTCGTGATGTTTCCAGGTCCCGTGTGCGCAGTTGTCCCAAGTCCTCAGGAGTCACCCACACAATATCGCCATCCCAGTTTCTCTCGTCGTGAGACGGAGTGGCACCACTCAGAGCGAAGAACGCATGTCGCACTCGGCGGATCTCCCAATGCGATGGCACATCGCCCAGCCACGCTACTCCGGAGTCCCTGTACTCACGGTAGGGTTGTAGCCCTCTCCTCACAACCCCACCTCCTTAAGAAGGTCCGCAGGATTCCAGATCCGTTCGGCGACGAGCCTATACAGTTCCCCTCGTTCCTCAAGGTCAGCCTTCCTGAACTCTGAGTGTGGCCTGAACGGCAGTCCTGATTCGTCCCTGAATCGCAGGAACCCCGGATTGTGGCTGTAGCAGTCCGGATACAGCGACCGAGCCAGCAGGTTCTGGCCGTTGTAGTGCGGCAACTTCTCCGCATAGGGCAGGTCCCTGTAGCTTGCATTGAAGCTCTTCGGCAGAAGAAGCAGACCACCGATGCGGTTCCTGTGCTCCGCAAAATCGGCAGGATGCGGGAACTCGCCGGTGTGGCGTTCTGGCTTATCTGCCCAGATGTGTTCCAGCTCGTAGCGATGCCTGCCCTCGCTCACGTACTCAAGGTAGTGCGAAGGCTGACCCGACTCAGTCTCCACGTAATCGGTCAGGCGGGCAAGCAGTCGGTGCAGCGAGTAGCGATTCTGTTGATGCACCCGCAGGCGCTCATTGCTGGCAAAGGTCTCGTGTTCCTTTCCAAGAGCATCGTGCAGTGTTGTTGCCAGATTCTGTGGGTCCAGTCCACGCACATCCCTCATTACTAGGAACATGGCGTACTGCATTGTGGAGTAGGCGATGCTGCGGAAGTTCCACAAGCGCCATGCGAGAAGAATGTCAATGAATCGTCCGACGATTCTGAGCTTCTGCCGTACAACAACCTCGCTGTCATCGGGCTTGATCGGCGCAAGGAGCAACATGTACTGCAAAGTGAAGCCGTGCTGTGCGTTGTAGAGTACGTGCTCCAGTCCGTCGACTGGCTTCTGGGAAGCGTCTACGAGGCGTCGATACAGGCGACTATAGAACGCGAAATCGCGAACGACGAAGCGGTTGAAGTCATCGCTCTTGTGGAGACCTATGCTCTTGCTCGCATCTTTTACCCAGCGGTGAAACTCCGTGCCGATGCGGTCGAAGTCCTCAGGCCTGGCGCTTCGCTTGCGTTCACGTATCTTGGTCGCATACTGGCTTCTCAGCCACGCCTTGAAACAGTCCGGTTCAACGTCCTTGCCGGCCTCATTCAAATCGTGGATCAGGCTACGCCAACGCGCGTTAGCGGCAGTTCGCAGGTCCTCGTCGTTGATGTTCGCTAGGAGATACCCCTTGAGCATTTCAGACGCACTGAGCGAAAGCCCGCGATCGTTCATGGTCTCGAAGATTGTGTACGCGTCGTCGTCCGAATATGCGGTGATCTCGACGAGATGCACGTTCTCCAGCAACCAGTCGATGAAGTACGGCAGCGCCTTATCCCTCAACTCTTCCGGGAAGGACTCCTCCAGGTCATGGTAGCGCTGGTACAGATTCCGGACGGACTCTGAGGAACCGTTAGGATCGAATGCCTCCCCTTCGAAGAGCGCTTCCATGACGGGTGCCCGTTCGTCGACATGAAGGTTGAAGGATTTCTGTCCGTACTTCACGGACACAATCAACTCGTCCACGTTCACCTGATCATCGCGTTCCTTCTGCAGGTTGCGCAGGAGGATCAAGATCAACGTAAGGCTTGTCAAGCGCTGCTGCCCATCGACGATGAAACTGGCACTGTCCTTCCTGCTGATGATAATCGAGCCGAGAAAGTAGTGCGGATACTGCGCCACCTGTTTGCGCGCGTGTCCCTCCTGATATCCCTCGAGGAACTTCCCCGTGAGATCGTCCACCAGTTCACGCACCTGCTTGTCGTACCACCTGTACTCGCGCTGGTAGTAGTCGATGGAGTACTTGACACCCTTGAGTAGCTCGCGGACGGACTTCGCTTTGCCGAGTATCTCTCTCATCCTAGATTCGCTCCAATGATCACTTCAAGTAACCCTTCCAACTCCCTATGCGTCGCCAGGATGTCCTGGCGGATCTCATCCAACGTGCGCAACGGGGTTAGCCTGGAGAAATGCCGGGTGTAGGATATCTCGTGCCCAATCTGCGTCTTCGAGCGATCGATCCACGCATCCGGCGCGTAAGGGAGAACCTCGCGCTGGAAGAACGCGTCGATGCCTCTTTCCTCCATCAGGGGTACCTGTTCGGTGTCCCGGAGTTCAGGGTCAGGTTCATACTCCACACCGTCTCGCGTCCTCTTCCTGATGACGGGTGGAGCATCTTCCGCGCGCGGCAGCGTTTCCTTCAGCGCCTTGATCTCTTTGGCCGAGTACACCCGGTTCGGATCAATGCCCTTGAGACGCAGCGGACGCTCCACTACTATCTTCCAGTAACCGAACGCCTCGTTGGGGAAGATCTTCGACTGCTCGCTCTCCTCGAAGGCGAGAAAGAGGTCCACGATCTGCCGTATCTGCTCATCCGACAACTCGCAGTTCTTCCTGCCGAGGTTCTTGCGCAGCGGCTGATAGATGCCGGTGGCATCGATGAGTTGCACTTTGCCGCGACGATGCTCAGGCTTGCGGTTTGTGAGGATCCAGACGTAGGTGGCAATACCGGTGTTGTAGAAGATGTTCAGCGGCAACGCGATGATCGCCTCCAGCCAGTCATTCTCAATGATCCACCGGCGGATGTTTGATTCTCCCTGTCCGGCGTCGCCAGTGAAGAGTGACGACCCATTGTGTACCTCGGCGATACGGCTGCCCAGAGAGGTGGCATGATTCATCTTGGCCAGCTTGTTCACAAGGAACATGAGCTGGCCATCGCTGGAACGGGTGATGAGGGACAGCTGCTCGGCCTGGTGCTGGGCGGTGAACCGCGCGTCACTGACCTGTCCTTTGCCACCCATGCGTTCAAGGTCCGTCTTCCAGCTCTTGCCATAGGGCGGATTCGATAGCATGAAGTCGAACTCCATCGAGGGAAACGCATCTGACGCCAGCGTTGAGCCGTACTTGATGTTCTCAGCAGCCTGACCTTCCCCCTTCAGGAGCAGGTCGGCCTTGCAGATTGCGTATGTCTCCGGCTGAACCTCCTGACCGAACAGGTGGATCGAGACTTCCTTGCCCCACTCCCGGGCGAGGCTACTCAGGGTCTCTTCAGCTATGGTGAGCATGCCACCGGTACCACACGCGCCGTCGTAGATGCGATACGTAGCATCACGGATGTCATCTGCAACGGGCATGAAGACGAGATCCGCCATGAGATGGACAACATCACGCGGAGTGAAGTGCTCCCCCGCCTCCTCATTGTTCTCCTCATTGAAGCGACGGATGAGTTCCTCAAATACCGTTCCGACCGCGTGATTATCCAGTGCTGGGAGACGAACGTTTCCATGCTGGTCATAGACCGGATTGGGGCTGAGGTTGATGTCACCCGTCGTGAACTTCTCTATGAGGCTGCCGAGGATGTCCGCTTCAACAAGGGTGGGAATCTGGTTCCGGAACTTGAACTTGTCCAGTATCTCCTGCACGTTTGGAGAGAAGCCGTCGAGATACGCTTCGAAGTCGGCCTTCAGCTGTTGCTGCCTCGCCCGCGCACGAAGATCGCGCAATGTGAATGGCGAGACGTTGTAGAACGCGTTGCCGCACGCTGCCCTGAGCGCCGCATCCTTGTTCGCGATCCCTGCCTCATCCAGTTGCCTGTTCAGTGTAAGGACGGCCTCCTTGGATTGCTCCAGCACGGCATCAAGCCGACGGATCACCGTCATGGGGAGGATGACGTCACGATACTTGCCACGTACGTAGACGTCTCGCAGCACATCGTCGGCGATACCCCAGATAAATCCGGCTATCCAGTCGATGTTTCCGTTCGGCACTTGTTCCCCCGTGCTTGTCAGCTTACTATTGGGTTCGCTCCATCAGAGAAAGAGTGGGGCCTCCACATCTCATTCAATTTTTCCAACCTCTCCATACACAACTAGACCAGCGGATCTCTTCGCTCTTCATCGCGTCATAGTTCCCTCTCATTCGTACGAAAGTGATACCACCGGGTTGTGACAACTGTGTGTCACGGTGCCGGAAGCTACAGGGCAAGAATGGCGGCGAAACGCGGTGGATGTCGGCGTCGGGGCTGCGTGTGTACCAGGCCCTTTGTCTCTGTAGTTCCCGTCCCGCACCATGTACCACATCCTGATGACTCGAACTTTTCGCCCGGGGAAGCATCGACTTCAGGAGCCTCAACTGCCCCGGGGAGCCGGGGATTATGGTTAGTCTAAGCCTGCGCCCTCGATTGCGTCAATAGGCCCCGGACGAAGGTCCGGCGCGGGGCCCGGGTGCTTGAGTGCGCCCGCGTTCCGCAGGGGTGGCCGGTTTCGAGTTGCGAGTACGCCCGCGTCCTGCGGGAGTGGCGAGTTGCGGCTCGATGCCCTTCGCGCATTGTAAGCGAAGGCAGAGGCGAATACCCGGCACGCGATATTTGATTCGCCGTCGCGTTCACGAGCGCCGCGCCCTGCCGCCTCGGCTCCCCCTCCGATTTGTCGGAACATCACTGACCCACTATAGTGTCTGATGAGGCCGGACAACGAAAGGGGAAGAGCCCTGACAATCGGAAGGAGGCAGGTAGAGACAACGTGGACAGATTGATGGGATTCGCTTACGGCACTTCTCTGGAGTCGCTGTGCGACTACTACAAGAGCCTGGGCATTGCGGCGATGGTCTTGCCGAAGGATAGTCCGGAGGGCCTGGAAACTGGTCGGCTGAGACAGGACATGGGCTATATTGCGGTCCGGGGCCGGAACTTCGATCTCGTGACGATACGCTTCAGCGGTGCTGCCCGCGGAGGGAGTTCATCAAGCACGTCGGCCGGCGGCGTTCCCATCTCCTCGAAGCAGAAGCAGAAGCTTCCGGTCGAGTACCATCACATCGTGAAGACCGACCCGTCCGCACATGAGGCAGCCTACAAGGCGAGACTCAAGAGCGTGAAGAAAGGTCTGTTCAAGAGGCAGGTGGTGGACCTGAGATGGGAGGGACAGCAGCTCGCATCCATGCTCAATGCCGACGCCGAGATGAACCGGCGCATCCTGGGCTTCATCACTCCAGACGATGGTTTCAGAGTGGACGCTGACCGGAAGAACAGGTGCATCAGGGTTGTGTTCTCCAGGCCCGTAGTGCTCAAGACGGAGATCGGCCTGTTGAAAGGCTTCAAGTTCGAGAGAGACTCTTCGATCCCCGATCAGGCGGTGAGTGTTGTCGATGAGATAGCCGGGCTTGTACGCCGCATTCCGTCATAAGCCCAACCCCCGGCCACCGGCGGGTCGGTGTGGGAACCGGCCCCTACGACGGACCTCGGCACCACCCATCCGGCGGGTCGATGTGGGAATCGACCCCTACGACGGACCACCCTACGCCACCCCATCCGGCGGGCCGGTGTGGGAACCCACACCGACCACCACGCGGACCAACGGGCGGGCGGGATGTATCCGGCCCCTGCGTATATCCCTGGCCCCCACCCGGCGGGTCGGTGTGGGAACCGACCCCTACGACGGACCTCGGCACCACCCATCCGGCGGGTCGGTGTGGGAACCGGCGCCGACCACCACACGAACCAACGGGCGGGCGGGATGTATCCCGCCCCTACGTATATTCCTGGCCCCCATCCAGCGGGCCGGATGTATCCGGCCCCTGCGTATATTCCTGGCCCCCATCCGGCGATCCGGTGTGGGAACTGGCGCCAGCCACCAGGATCGTCGGGGCGTCTTGATAACGTCAGCAGTGATTCTGATAGAATAGCGGCGCACGCAGGGCTGTACGACCACGGAAGCCAGCGCGAGAGCACCGATCACAGCGGTGCCGGCCATTGCCTGCGTGGCAACGCGTTTCGCAAGAATCGGGATGTGCAGCCAGGAGTGCAGACGCGCCTATAGCTCAGCGGACAAGAGCACCGGTCTTCGGAACCGGGTGTCGTGGGTTCGAATCCCTCTAGGCGCGCCAGTCGTATCCACATGCCTGCAGGAGGCCAACAGGTGCAACCGGGACGACTCCTGAAGCAACATGCTCGGCATAGACATCCCGCCAGTGTTGGCGCCATTCCCTGCCTTGTGCTCATCTGCGTGCTCATCACAGTCCTGGCCGGCTGCACCTATCCGGCTCCCGAGCCCACCCCACCCGATATACCGGAACCTCCCGCGACCGCACCCGCTGCGAGCGCATTCGCCGGCACCGAGTACATCGAGAGAACCTTCGAGTGGACGTACTGGCGCTTTGATGACATCACCTGGGAATGGTCGGTGCGCATCCCCACATCTCTATACGAAGACTACAGCTCCCGGCCCCGCCCGCAAACCGCCGACTACACGCTGTACGCGAAAGACGATGGCGACAGGGAGATAATCGAGGATCTGGCCAATACGCTCCTCTCCTACGCGGAGAGCCTGGACCTCGACGAGTACGAGACGCTCCACTTCATCGCCACGTTCGTGCAGCAGCTTGAGTACGCGTTCGATATCGACACAAAGGGGCTCGACGACTACGGCCGGTATCCGGTCGAGACCCTGGTCGACCAGCATGGCGACTGCGAGGACGCCTCCATCCTCCTGGGCAAGGTGCTGCTTGCGCTCGGCTACGATGTCGTCATGGTCCTGCTTCCGCACCACATGGCACTCGGCATCCGGGAGAGCGACAAGTTCGCGGGAACCTACTACAAGCACAATGGCGTCAAGTACTTCTACCTTGAAAGTACAGGGACGGCAGGGCGAATCGGCATGGTGCCGGATGAGTACGCGGGACAGGCTGCCTATATCTACGACTTCTCCCCGCGCCCGATTATCACGCACGACTGGACGGGACAACGAGGCATAGACGCCTACGACATAGAGGTGACCATCGAGAACCATGGTACGGTCGCGCTGGATGAGTGCTCCGTACTTGTCGGATTCGAGGCTGGCGTGGGCCAGCTCTGGCACGCCACAGAGAGCGAGCCGTTTCCCCTGCATCCCGGGCAGCGCGTGGAGGTCACCCTTTCACTTCCAATACCGCATACCAGGGAGACGCGACTGCTCGTCTACGTGGTACATGACGGCAAGTCCATAGACGCGAGCCGATCACAGTGGTTCACCGAGTAGTGCGCCTGGAGCGCCGCCCTAGAAATCGCTCAGCCGGCCGCAGCCTGTGCCTGAAAGGTGCGCGGTGTCGTTGTGCCTCACCATGATCCGTCGCCGGGGCGAGCACTCGAACTCGGTCAGGCCCGCAAGGTCCATCCTGATATCCCAGAAGTGCGACGTGTCGAGGCCCAGGAGCGCGCAGATAGCGACCTTGTGAACCACGCGATGCGAAACCAGGGCCACCACACCCTCGCCACCGCATATCCGGTCCAGCACCCGTGACACCCTTGCCAGCACATCGTCGAGCGCTTCGCCCCCCGGCAGACGCACCAGGTGCGGAGTGGCAAGCCAGGTGCGCCGCAGCTCGGGATATCTTACCTTCACCTCTTCATCGGTCAGGCCTTCCCATTCCCCGCAGTGGAGATCGGTCAGGTCAGGTTCGACCACCGACTGCACCCCCACGTGCCGCGCAATTGCATCAGCGGTCTCAGTCGCACGCCCGAGCGGGCTGGTGTAGATAGCCGTCAATCCCTCGGACGAAAGCCTTCGGCCAAGACACGCGGCCTGGACTCGGCCCGTAGCGCTGAGCGGCACATTGGAGCGCCCGCGATAGATGGCATCGGCATTCCACGACGTCTCGCCATGCCTTACCAGAAACAATCGCACCATGGATACCTCTACGAAACAGCACTGCGGACATGAAGACCGACGGCTTTCTATCCGCCGCCGAAGCGCTGTGATCGGTAATCAGTCCGGCTGCCGCCATTCAGTCGACCGCTTCACGCCTCCACGACGCCGCGCGCGTCAGCAACTCCTGGGCGCCGGCGACAGACGTCTCCCCCAGGCTTCCCAGCATGGCCGACAGCTCGCCCTCGCGTGCCTCCCCCTCGAGAGGCGCGAGCTCGACGAACGTACGGTCTCCGGAGACCAGCTTGCGGACACTGTAGTGGCTGTCGCCATACGCCGCCACCTGGGGAAGATGCGTGATGCAGATGACCTGGTGCTGCCGGCCGAGCAGCGCCAGTTTTCTGCCGATGACCTCGCCGCTGCGGCCTCCCACCCCGATGTCGATCTCGTCGAATACCAGCGTCGGCGCCGCGCCGCCACGCGCCAGTGCGCATCTCAGGGCGAGCATGAGACGCGATACCTCACCCGTGGACGCTGTTCTCGACAGCGGCATGAAGGGCTCTCCGGGATTGGGCCGGATAAGGAACTCGATGTCGTCGATCCCATCACCGGTGAATCCACAGGCAGCACCATCCGACAGTGTGAGGTCATCGTCGCCTTCGACAGTTGCAAACGACACCATGAACCCCGTACCCTCCATACTGACATCGGCCAGCTCGCGCTCCACCACGGTCGACAACGATGCAGCGGCCTCGCGGCGCACTCCCGAGAGCCGCTCTCCAAGCGCTGCCAGTTCCTCCCGCAGTCCGGCCTCCTCGTGCTCGAGCTGCTCCCGGTTCTCATCGCTCAGGTCAAGGGCCGCCAGCTCTCTCCCGGCCTCTTCCGCATGGGCAAGCACAGCCTCGATTGTCGACCCGTACTTCTTCTTCAGCGTACGGATCACGTCGAGACGGGCACGCACCTGTTCATGCCGGTCGGGATCATACTCGAGAGAGTCGCGATACGAGGCGAGCTCGCGTCCCGCATCTTCCACCTGGTACAGTGCCGTCTCCACCGTATGCGCCACATCGGCGAGGCGCCTGTCGAGATGAGCCGCCTCCTGCAACCGCCGCAGGCCTTCGCCTATCCTGTCGGAACCCGACGGAGCCCCATGCTCCCCGCCGTATATCTGCTCAACCGCCATGGCGACGGCGCTTCGCAGGTGCTCCATGTTGGAGAGCAGCCTGCTCTCATCTTCGAGGACCATGTCTTCGCCCGGCGCCAGCGCGGCCGCGCGTATCTCCTCCACCTCGAACGAGAGGAGGTCGCGCCTGCGGGCAAGCTGCCGGTCACCGGCAGCCAGGTTCTCAAGCTTCTTCCGCACCTCGCGCAGCCTGCCGGCCATCGCGGCAAACTCGTTGCGCACCCCCGCGGATCCACCATACGCATCCAGGAGAACCAGTTGCTCCTTCACATCCAGCAGGGAGAACTGCTGATTGGGTCCGTGGAGGTCAAATCCGCGCGCTGCCAGGTCTCTGAGCGTCCTAACGGGAACGGCGCGGCCGTTCACAGAGGCCCCACCGCGTCCGGACCGCTCCACATCCCGTCTCAGCGTCACCGTGGTAACATCAGCATCGAGGTCCGGCGCGGCATCCGGCGACCGTTCCGATGGAGGAAGCGCCACCTCTGCCTCGACGACCGCCACGCCCGCTCCGGACCGCACCACCTCCTGTCCGACACGCCGGCCCTGCAGCACATCGAGGGCTTCGAGGACCAGCGATTTGCCGGCGCCCGTCTCTCCGGTGAGGACGTTGAGACCGTGGGAGGGACGCCACTCGAGGTTCTCGATGATGCCGAAATCGCGAATCGTCAGTCTTCTCAGCAAGCCGACACAGCTCCTGCGCGCGCCCGGGCCGTCGGAATAAGATAGCCTTCCGACGAGGGAACGTCAACCGTTTTCCTGTTCCCCCCACCTGAGCTAAACTACGAGGGCATCAATGCCTTCTTCCGATCTGGGCAAGGTACTCATCGCCATCGGCATCGTGATACTGGTTGCCGGCCTGCTGCTCACGCTATGGCCGCGTCTTCCTTTTCCGGGCCGCCTGCCGGGCGACCTCTCTTTCCACCGGGATGGTGTGCACATATTCATTCCGCTGGCAACGATGATCGTGGTGAGTATCGTGCTCACGATTGTGATCAACGTGGTCCTTCGCCTGTTCAGATGAGTCCGCTTTGTGGCAGGACACACGCTCGGAGGACAGAAGAAGAGGGCGCCGGTGAAAACCAGCGCCCTCAACAACTCCCTATTTACCCCTACTCTTCCCGTTCAGATCTGCTGAACCCCCAGTGCTCCACTATATGAGCCCGTTTCTATACGAAGAGCTCGGGGTTTCGGTGTGCTCTCCGCCGTATACCACCCGACTACTTCCTGCCCCCTGTCAGCGGAGAGCGGCTTACAGGAAATAGCCATTGGCATAACAAAGCCTGTCCTTTCGTCATGCCTCCCTCCTGCAGGAAGGGACTCCTTCCATCGGATGGGTTGGTTCCCCTCCGCAGAATGATAGTACCACGGACCTTTTGATGCGTCAAAGCAGATTCGGGCCGCGTGCACGGCATTCGATACTCTATACCCATCAGGCTTGCGATTCCACGGCCCCGCGATCCCTGAAGAACATGACAACCATCACCTTCGGCCCATGGCCGGCTGTCCCGATCGCGAGTCCAAAGGCAGCAGTACACCTGTCCTTGCCGTCGCCTGTGTACACCTGAGTCGTACCGCGTCTCATCGTTGCCCTGCAGCATCGCGTCATCCCGCGTCACTGCCATGAACGGCTGCTCCCGGCCGGCGCAGCGTCCGGTGCGGCATCTTCGGCTTTGCCGGCGCCCTTGCCCTCGTCATCCTGTTGGCGCACCCAGCGAAAACGCCCCCGATACCTCTCAAGGATCCGGATCGTCTTCATACCGAGCAGTCCGAGAAACAGCGCGTTCCCTGCTGCGTGCAGCAGGTCGAAGGACAGGCCGGCAATCCAGGTCACCATGAACGTCCGAAGTGTGAGCGGATAGACGAACGCAATCCAGGTCCACACGTTCATTATGATGCCGAACAGGATGCCCCACACGATCCCGGCGGCAATCAGCCACCGTGCCCTGAGGGTAAGGCGACGGAGCACAACGGCGGAGGCGCCGGCAAGACCCCAGGCGAAAACCTGGAAGAGGGTCCAGGGTCCATGCCCCAGGAAGAAATTGGAGACGATAGCAGTCAGCGCTCCCACCGCGAAACCTGCAACAGGGCCGAACACATAGCCGGAGCAGAGCACCAAGTAGGTGCTCGGCTGCAGGTTGGGCGCGGCAGCGAAAGGTACGCGGAACAGCGCCGACAGCGTTCCGAGCAGCGCGACAACGACAAGCACCCTCGCCTGCATGCCGGACGTCTCGAAGCGCGCCGCAAACGCGAGGACGGTGCCGAGCGCCACGCCGACCACTACGAAGGCCCACGGGGTCGTACCGGCCGGCGCCTCACGCACCTGTACGGTTACCATTAAGGCGAGCATCACGGCCAGGCCGGCGGGCAGGAGCAGCCTGCGGCTCACGTGAACGCCTCCGCCACGTCATCGACCGTCATGAATGCTTCGGATTCTTCGTCGTCGAAGAAACCGCGCACAAACGCATTCACCGCGGGACGGAACACTTCCGAAGCGGCCAGCACGGCTCGTCTCGGCCCATCGGCATGCACCCGTCCGTTATCGAGCAGAAGCACCCGATCCGCATGCCGCGCCACGGTCTCCACATCGTGCGTGATGAGCACCACGGCTTTGCCGCCTTCGCAGTAGCCGATCAGAAACCGCAGCAACTCATCCTTCAGGCCATGCTCCAGGCCCCGCGTGGGCTCATCGAGCACGAGCACCTGCGGCCGGGCCGCCACCACAGAGGCGAGCGCCACTCGCTGCCGCTCGCCACCACTCAAGCTCCTCGGAAAGTGCTGCCGGTACTTCTGCAGCCCGAAGAGGGCCAGCACCTCATCCACACGCCTCCGCGCTTCATCGTCGTCCACCTCCAGGTGCCTCAGGGTGAACAGGATCTCTTCCTCGACGGTGTCCGCGAACAGGTGATCGTTGGGGTTCTGGAATACCAGGCCGACCGTTCTCGCCAGCAGCGGCACCGCGACGCGACGGGTGTCGGTTCCCCGTACCAGGACACGACCCGCCGCCGGCTTCAACAAACCGTTGAGGTGCTTCGCCAGCGTCGTCTTGCCGGAGCCATTGCGCCCCATCATTGCGAGCAACTCGCCTGTACGAACCTGTGTCGTAATTCCCCGCAACGCCGGCTGCCCGTCTCCGTAGCTGAACCACAGATCCTCCACTACGATGACTGTCTCTCCGGGCGCAGGTCTCCGCTCGCAGCGATGCTCCGGGGCGACTGGAGGGAGCAGCTTGCCGAAGCGATCCCGCGCTTCGTCGACACTGCCGGGCAACCCTCCCCGCCACAGTCCGGCGGCACGAAGGACGCGTGCCAGTTCCACCATCGGCGGCAGGCCAATACCGCGCGGCAGATCGATCGGCGATTCGAGCACACTTCTCCGGCTGCCGTCGGCGACCACCCGACCCCGGTCGAGCACCACGATGCGCGGGCAGTAGCCGGCCACCCGCTCGAGGCGGTGCTCGATCAGGATAACGGTCAGGCCGAGACCGCGCTGGAGACGCATGAGGTTCTCCATGAACTCATGAGCGCTCGCGGGATCCAGCTCGGATGTTGGCTCGTCCAGCACCAGCACCGACGGCTGCACCGCGAGCGCCGCAGCCAGTGCCACTTTCTGTTTCTCTCCTCCCGACAGGTTCGCGATCGGCGTGCGGCGCAGCGTAGTAATGCCAAGCAGCGCCAGGCACTCATCGACCCGCCGGGAGATGAGCTCCGGAGCCAGGCCGAGGTTTTCAAGTCCGAACGCGACATCGCGCTCCACATCGGTTGCGACCATCTGGTTCTCCGGGTCCTGAAACACCATGCCGACCCTGGTGGCGAATTCCCGGGGCTGGTGCTCTGTGGTATCCAGCCCATCCACGAGTACACGTCCACTGAGCGTACCGCCGTGAAAATGGGGTACGAGTCCGTTGATGCAGCGGCACAGGGTCGATTTCCCCCCACCCGACGGCCCTGCCACAAGCACGATTTCCGCCGCATCGATCTTCAGCGTCACCTCGCTCAGCGCTGGAGAATCCTGCCCCTCATACGTGAACGAAAAGCGCTGAAACTCAATCATGCCGACGTCCCCGTCTCAGGAGGCCTGCTGCCGCCACCGAGAGCAGCACCGCGCCCAACAGCGCCATGACGAGCCACGCGGCAGGTGACATGTACAGGTCGCCAAGCGACGGATAGTACTGGTAGCTTCCGAAGCCGGACATGCGCGCCAGCACGAGGAGCACCACGCCACTGCAGAGCACGAACACAAGCGCCAGGTCCTCGCTCCGCAGCGGCACATCCCGGTAGAAGGTGCGCCGCACCGGGGCGCCGTACGCCCGTGATTCCATCGCCTCGGCGACCTGTATCGCGCGGTCCAGCGAGTTCGACAGCAGAGGAAAGATGAGCGCGCCGCGATTGCGTATCCGCTGCACGACGCCCCCCCTGTCGAATGAAAGCCCGCGCGATTGCTGCACATCGGAGATAGTTTTCGCGTCCGCCATCAGGACGGGGATGAAGCGGGTCGACAGCGAGGTCACCAGCACCGACCGGTACGGAAGTCGGAGCTTGATGGCAGCCCGCATCAGGTCGTCAGGATGCACGCAAAGGTTGAGAAGTGTGAAGGCCGAGATAATCGCTCCCAGGCGCAGCGCCATCGCGCCACCGAAGATAAGCGCCTCCACCGTCACCTGCGGCACACCTACCAGAGGAAGTCGGAAGCCGGCCTGCAGCAACACGTGGCTGCCCTGCTGGCTGGCGATGACGTTGATGGCCACGATAGCAACGCTCATCCAGAGCACGAACCTCATCAGCCCGGCCCAGCGTCTTCCCACCCTCGCAGCACACGCGACAGGGACAGTGGCCAGGAACACCGCAAGCAGCCACACAGGATGCTGGAGCATCATCGCCGCAAGGACTATGACAGCCACCCATGCGAGCATCACGAACGGGCTGAGGCGATGGATATCGCTACCGGTATCCCTGTACGAAAGTGTCAGATTCATGACTCTCGTCGCTGCACGTCGACGGTGCACCCTCCCTGCGCGTGCGATCACCGCAACGGCGTGGCTGAACTCAAGGAGCCGGCACCGGAGATGGCATTGAAGCGGCATCCTCCACGATCGCGCCGCACCAGGTCATCATGGCGCCGCCGGCGCCGACAAGCGCGCCGGCTGCGGCGCGTACCCCTTCCTCATCAGTACCCGACACGAGGAGCACTACGGTCTCGCACGCGCCGATGCCGGACGGATTCCACGGGCTCTGCATTGCCTGCAGGACGCCCGCGCCGCTGTGGTACACGCCAGCCTCGTCCCCGGAGCCGGTGTACGTCCGCAACACGGCGCCCTCAAGAGAGGTGAACAGTCCCAGTCTCGTCCGAATCCGGTACAGCTCGCGGACGGGTTCGGCGTCGGGACCTGCGATAACTACCACATGTGACGATTCTCTCTGCTCTTGCGTGAGGCGGGACAACTCTGCGAGGACCACATTCGCAGCCCCAGCGGACTCAAGCAACGCTGCAATGGTCGCTGCCTCCTGCTCAAATGGCGTCTCGTACGCCACTACAGCAGGCGCCGATTCGCCTCCGTAGCCGTATACGAAAGCCTGCGGAAAGCAACCCAGCGTCGCTGACGTCCCCGGAGACACACCCGGACCGCGGAAGTCCCAGTGCACAAAGTCGCCATCGTACAGCACGTAATCGGCTGCGCCGGTCCTCGCCATGAAACCGTTCACGTAGTAGAGCCAGTCGCCTTTCTGCGTAGCCTCCGTCGAGCCAATCCCGTCGATGCTGCGCACGAATGCTCCGCCGTACGCCGTCTCCACCGTGGCGATCGCCTGCAGCGCATCCATGGCGGTGTCACCGGTTTCGACGGACACCACCGCGTCGAAGAGTGTGCGGGTTCCGAGGTCCTGGGTTGCAGTAACGCGTACCTGTGCAGGTTCCGCTGACACACCGGCCTGCGCTGCTGCTCCACCGGCGTCCGCCTCGTTGTCGGCGGGCAGGCACCCTGCCAGCAGCAACGGTAGAAGACACAAAGCCCGCCGCCACCACCATCCACGACGCCTTTGCATCACCCGACCTCTCCACGGCGCATCCGGCATCAGTACGATTCCCTCCGGCCAAGCACCAGCACAACCAGCAGTATGAGTGCCAGGAGCACCACGATGATGACCACCACGATGATTGTCGCGCTGCCGGGTGTGGCAAAGGACCCCGTCATCCGTTCCCACAGCCCGGTCGAGGATTCACCCGGATAGGCGAGAACCAGCAGCACGTCCTCCGCCCCGAGCGTCACCTGCAGGGATGTGCCGTCGAGAACCATGCGCGGCAACTGCGCCCACCCACCATTCACCACACGAAACACCGCCACATTGTCCACATCACCGACTGCATCGAACTTCAACCCGAATGAACCGGTTCCCTCCGGCTGTACCACATAGGCGCTGAGGAGGCGGAATCCGTGAGGACTGCTCGGTATGCCCTCCACCGGATACGGGACCACCGTCACCGACTCCAGTGCAGGAGTCGCATACGAGAGCCCAACATTTCCCAGGCCTGACGCGTCGAACCGCACGAAATCGGCGGTGACGCTCCGATGCCCGCTCATCACCACGGTGGCAGTCGGCGCGGTGCCTTCAGCATCGCCGGCCCACCCGACAAACACATACCCCGGCGAGGGACTTGCGGTAAGCGTGACGGTCGTGCCTTCCGCGTAGCCCTCGATCCCCGGCTCGATGCTCGCAGCAACCACCCCCGCCTCAGGCGGGTTGGTGGAGGTCACCAGCAGGTACTTGATAGTGTCGTCCTGTTCCTGTACCTGTACCTCTTCCTCCTGGTCCGCCTCGATCTCCAGTGTCACCGTGACCTGTTCACGATGGCCGGAGTCATCTTCATCCTCGATGGTGATACGTCCGGTGTACTCCCCGGCATCAAGGCCATAGATGTCGACTGCGACGGTCACACGGTTCTTCTCTCCCGTCGAATCGCCGTGCGAAGGGCTGAGCGACAGCCAATCGGCGTCACTGCTTGCGGTCCACCACAGCCGGCCCTCACCCGAGTTCCATATCTCAAGCGTTTCCTCCGGGGGATTGCTGCCGCCAACGGCCGCCTCAAAATCCAGTCGCGACGGTGAGTACGCGATCAAGGGAGGGTCATGCCCATCGGGCTCTTCGCCGGAAGGCACATAGTAGTGGCCCACCAGCGCAACAATCGCATCGGCAGTGGACCGTACCGAGTCCCCAATAGAGCCATCCACATCCTGCGCCGCCAGCAGGTAGTCCACTGGATTCAACGATTCGGGCGTCCACGTACTGGACACCGGGTTCTGACCGGCCGCGCCAATGGCGTCGACCGCCCACGCCGTGGACTGCACATTCACCCCCGAAATCGGATTAACGAATCCTCCACTCTCATTCTGGTTGTCACCCATGAAGAGGAGCGCGCTGGTCACCGCGTCAGAACCGGACTGGTTACCGAGGCAGAGGGCTACGATTGCAGCGGCGGTATTGTCCACATCTGTCGAATCAGATGCGTACCAGGTGTGTTCCGGCGTTGCCCAACTCCATCCTCCATCACCCTCCTGATAATCGATGATGTGCTCGACAGACGACTGAATGAATAGCGAGTGAGGAGACTCCCCGGCGGCAAAGAGCGCCCTGACTGCCCAGAAGTCGTCATTCAGCGTCTGCGCGCTATCCGGATCACCCGTGAGATCCTGCAGGAACCGGGTGCCGTCGTGCAGCGACTTCAATGCCGATAGATAGTCGCCGTCGATTATGTCAACACCAGCGTGCGAGCCGGACCAGTTGCCGAACGCTGAGGGATCCTCGCCGGCGGCGACCGCCGCCAGGACCATCCGTGCGAGAAACGTTCCCATGTTGAACTCTTCCGAGATATCGGGGTGACCTCCCTTGAGATAGTCGACAAGCGAAGGACCACCATTATCCCAGTTGTTCGGGTCCTCTCCCGCCGCCGCAATGGCGATACAGGCCCATGCCGACTCGCCGTACCCTACGATGCTGCCGTCGACATCCTGGTGGTCACGGAGATACCAGAGTGCATCCTGGATGACAGCGCTCGATGGCGACAGCGGATACTCCGGCTCGGCCACGACCCCGGCGGGAAGGCACGCCGAGAGCAGGACAAACACCAGCAGCAGCAACAGAACCCGTCGCACAAATCTCACAGGCCGGACCTCCCGGATGTAGAATCCGCACCCACCGCATGCTTCATCAACACTATTGGATTCTACTCAAGTCTTTCTGAGTACGCAAGGAGTCCCGTCACCATCAAAGCATCTCTGACTTACATGGCACCTGCACGGATGGCGAATTGGGAGCGAAAACCCGGCGCGGGGGAGAAGGTCTACACGCCACGCACCGCGACGTAACCCACAATGGGACGAATCCTTACGGCGAAGGAGCGAAGCACCTCGACAGGATAAGGCTTCACATCGCAATAGGCCGGCTCGATCAGGTCAGACGTAGCCTGAAACTGCTGCAACACATACCGCTCACCTTCACCGAGGAGCGATGCGATAGACACAACGTCGGACTCCTCCACCACTCCAGGAACACACGTCGTGCGGAACTCGTGGTCGACTCCCGATTCCCTGATAACAGCAATCGACTCCTCTATCCGTGCGACATCGAGCATCCTGCCTGCCGCGGTCTCGTACTTCTCAGGCGCAGACTTCACGTCCATGGCGACGTAGTCGACCATCCGTTCCTCCAGCACCCTCCGCAGCAGCTCCACCTCATAGCCGTTAGTATCGAGCTTCACCGCAAGTCCTGTCTCCCGTATTCGGCGAAACAGCGCCACAAGCGCCTCTCCGTGAATCAGCGGCTCACCCCCCGTCACCACCACACCATCGATGAGCCGCTTCCTCCGCTCGATCGCGCGCAGGGTGTCATCCAGGCCGTGTTCGGGCAGCGATTCCGGATGTAGCACAAGCCCGGGGTTCTGGCAGAAGGGACAGCGATAGTTGCAGCCGCCGAGGAACAGAACCGCTGCGATCCTGCCCGGATAGTCTATGAGAGAGACGCCCTTGACACCACAGATTCGCACTGCTCCGAACCCTCACGCTACACCAGGGCAGTGAGCGCGTATCCCCTCCGCTGCCTGTATTCCTCCCGCTTACCCTCGTTCCACTGTTGCACGGGACGGAAGTAGCCTACGACCCGTGAGTACACCTCACAGCACCCCCCACAATGTGGACAGGACGCCTGTTCGCCACGAAGATAACCGTGCGTGTGACAGATAGAGAACGTGGGCGTCAGCGTGAAGTAGGGCAACCGAACGGTATCGGTCACGCGTTTCACCAGCAGCTTGCAGGTCTCGGGGTCGTCGATGTGCTCCCCGAGGAAGCAATGAAACACCGTGCCCCCGGTGTACCTCGGCTGAAGCCTGTCCTGGTGCGACAGGGCATCGAACAGGTCTCCCCCAAAATCGACCGGCAGGTGAGTGGAGTTGGTGTAGTAGGGGTAACCATCACCGGCCGCAGCGATACCGGGAAAGCTCTGTCTGTCGAGGCGTGCCAGGCGGTAGCAGGCGCCCTCGCCGGGGGTCGCTTCCAGGTTGTAGAGCTGACCCGTTTCCTCTTGAAATCCGGACAGCCGTGTCAGCATGTACGTGAGCACCTCGTCGGTGAATTGTTCTCCCTCAGCCGTGTCGATCCCCTTGCCCAGGAAATTCAGGCACGCCTCGTGCATGCCAATGAGGCCGATCGTCGAGAAGTGGTTCGCCCAGTACGATCCCAGTCGCTCCCTGACAGCGGAAAGGTAATAGCGCGAGTACGGGTACAGTCCCTCGTCGGTGAAACGCTCGATGGTCTTGCGCTTGATCTCGAGGCTGTCCCTGGCGTAGCCCATGAGGCGACCCAGCCTCTCCAGGAAATCCTCCCTGGACGACGCGAGGTAGCCGATGCGGGGCATGTTGAGCGTCACCACTCCCACACTGCCGGTAAGCGGGTCGGAGCCGAACAGCCCGCCACCCCGCTTCCTGACCGCCTGGAGATCGAGTCGGAGTCGACAGCACATGCTGCGCGTGTCCTCGGGCCGCATGTCCGAATTCACGAAATTGGCGAAGTACGGGATACCGTACTTCGCAGTCATCCTCCAGAGCATGTCGAGCTGCTCGTTGTTCCAGTCGAAATCCTTCGTGATGTTGTAGGTAGGTATGGGAAATGTGAAGATGCGCCCCTTGGCATCGCCCTCCATCATTATCTGGCAGAACGCCTGGTTGATGAGGTCCATCTCGTGCTGGAACTCGCCATAGGCCGCATCGTGAAGCGCACCGCCGACGATGACCGGCTCGTCCGCCAGGTGGGACGGCGGGTTAAGGTCCATCGACAGATTGGTGAACGGCGTCTGGAAGCCCACACGGGTGGGAACATTCAACCCGAAGACGAACTCCTGCATCGCCTGCTTCACACCCTTGTAGTCAAGGTTGTCGCAGCGCACAAACGGCGCCAGCAGCGTGTCGAAATTGGAGAAGGCCTGCGCTCCCGCAGCCTCGCCCTGGAGGGTGTAGAAGAAGTTGACGATCTGACCCAGCGCGCTTCGAAGGTGCTTCGGCGGCGTGCTCTCTACCTTCCCGGGCACTCCCCCGAAGCCCCGCATCAACAGATCCTTCAGGTCCCAGCCGCAGCAGTAGACGCCGAGGATGCCAAGGTCGTGCAGGTGAAGGTCGCCGTTCGTGTGTGCGTCACGGATCTCAGGCGGGTAGATCGAGCCGATCCAGTAGCGCGACGCGATTCCTGCGGAGATGTAGTTATTGAGTCCCTGCAGTGAGTAGTCCATGTTGCTGTTCTCGTTGACACGCCAGTCTATCCGCCCGATGTAGTCGTCGACCATGTCCCTGGCGCCCTCGAGGAGCCGACGCGATTCACGCAGCTTGGCGTGCTGTTCACGGTACAGGATGTAGGCCTTGGCAACCCCTGCGTACCCGCCCTCGATCAGCATTTGCTCGACAAGGTCCTGGACTTCCTCCACCGTAGGCACACGGCCATCGCGGCAGGGGATGTTGAGGATTGAAACGACCTGTGTGGACACGCGTTCAGCCACACTCCTGTCCTCCCCACCACTGGCCCGCACAGCCTTGAAGACCGCCTCCGTTATCTTCTCGGGGTCAAACGGCACGACGTGCCCTTCGCGCTTCCGTATGTGTTCTATCCTGTGATCGGTCATATTCCCTCCCTCCTCTCTTCCGGATACGCCAGGCAGAAAAGCCGATGCCGGACGTACTACCGCGGGTTATGGAACACGTCCTCTCCAACTGGACTACTATATGTTGTGTCAGACGTCTCTAATTGTCAATATCTAGTGGTCATAACCCTCGACAAAATGGAACACGCGGAGTTTCGTCCCGTGGGAGACGTGCGATGTCGTCACCCGGTCCGGGACAGGCTGACATCGATCACAGAGAATTGAACTCCCGCCTCGCCAAAGCGGTCCGAGACGTGTCGCAGTTCGGCCTCATTGCAGACAAGCAGGCACCTTATACCGGCCGACGCGGCCTCGATGACCACAGACGGAGCCGCCCAGCGGCAGTCGGGTTCTCTGCCGGCGAGACGGAGCGCCACCAGCGACTCCACACCCATCGCGGCAACGAATCCACTCTCTCTCACGAGCCGTTGGAGCCGCACGGTGTCGGCGTGCCGGGAACCGCCATCCTGGATCGTGGGAACGGCAGCAATCAATACCTCCGCGGCAGCCAGAGGAATAACTCCCTCGATCGTGGTGATGCCAGCATCGGCGCCGGCCTGTGCCCCGGCAACTGCTACCCCACTTGCCGGGTCCCCATCACGCCACTCACGTGCGTGGAGCACCCCGGCTCTCATCTCGAGGGAAACCTTCTGGCCCTCCACCAGATCCCTGTCCGCCACCACGGCGGTGACCAGGATATCGCGCACGATATGCGAGACACGATCGGAGTATGACTGCAGCTCACGCGCGCGCCGCAACAACCAGTCGACACCAGCCGGGGTGACGGAGTAGCTGGCCCTGCTTCTGGAGGCCACCAGCCCGGCAGCCACCAGCTCTCTTATCCGTTCAGATACCGCCTGCACAGTAATACCGAGTTCCCTCGCCACGTCCTTCTGTTGCACGGACGGCTGGCGCGAGGCTATCTCCACCAGGATACGAAACCGCGTCGAAACGCTTGGACTCTCAGGCACATCCGTCATAGCTACAGTGGCATTATACACCGGTCGGTATGCCGGGTTGTCCACGCACGTCCTGGTGCTATTGCCGATCGAAACTTGACCCGGGTACGGGTATAGCTGTTACAATATAAGATACGACGTCTGGCGACCAGGGCTGGAAGTCGCGTTTACAATCAAGTCCGTCCAGAGACGGGTCTCATAGTGGATGGAGATCCTCAGCAAAGGAGGAGGGATGATGCTGGCAGAGTGTCTTCTCCATGCTTCGGTCGTATCTCAACTCACCATCATCGTGGAAGCCTCACCTTCGACTACGTGGCCCCCCTATCTCGATCCCGGCACGGGCAGTCTTATCATCCAGATGCTTATCGGAGCGCTCGTCGGCGGAGCTGTTGCTGCCAGGGTATTCTGGAAGCGAGGCGCACAGCGTTTCAAGAACGTATTCCGTGGCGGGTCCAGGCATGACGAATCTGAGCACTAGCGAGGTTGTCCCTGGCTCGTTCCGGGACCCGAGCGGGTTCGTATTCCTGCGCGAGGGCACCCTCTACCGCCAGGTGAACAACGGCTACAGAGACAACTACGACCACCTGATGGCGTGCGGCCTGTACGAACACCTGGTCGCTGCGGGCCTGCTCATCCCACACGAAGTGGCCACGCTTCCGCCACCACTACCTGATGTTGCCTACAAGGTCATACGTCCCGTCTCCGTTCCCTTCATCTCCTACCCGTATGAGTGGTGCTTCAGCCAGTTGAAAAACGCGGCTTTGACGCTGCTGCGCATACAAAAGGCCTCCCTTGACTTCGGCATGTCCCTGAGGGACTGCAGCGCCTACAATGTGCAGTTCGTCGACGGCAGACCGCTGCTCATCGATACGCTTTCCTTCGAAAAATACAGGGAGGGCCAGCCGTGGGTCGCCTACCGGCAGTTCTGCCAGCACTTCCTTGCCCCGCTGGCGCTGATGAGCTACAGGGATATCCGGCTGAGCCGACTTCTATCCCTGTTTATTGACGGAGTGCCCCTCGATTTGACCAGCTCCCTGTTGCCTCCGCGAACCCGTGTGTCGTTCTCCCTACTATCACACATCCACCTGCACGCACGCAGCCAGAGGCACTTCGCCGACCGGACTGAAGGTGTGGGCAGGCGCAAGATGGGACGGCTATCTCTGATTGGCGTCATCGAAAGCCTCGAATCGGCCACGAAGAAGTTGACATGGCAGCCGCAGGGAACCGAATGGGCCGAGTACTACGAGAACACGAGCTACTCCCGAGAGGCGTTCGAGCACAAGAAACGTCTTGTAGCTGAGTTATTGGATCGCATCGCTCCTGAGACCGTGTGGGATCTCGGGGCCAACACAGGGGTGTTCAGCCGGCTCGCCGCTGCTCGCGGAATACCGACCGTCTCTCTCGATATCGACCCGGCCGCCGTCGAAAGGAACTACCTTGAATCCATCAGCAACGGGGAAACGAACCTCTTACCGCTGGTGTTCGACCTGACCAACCCGAGCCCGGCCATAGGATGGGAGAACGAAGAACGGATGTCGCTGGTGGAACGCGGCCCGGCAGACACGGTGATGGCGCTGGCGTTACTGCATCACCTGGCCATCTCCAACAACGTCCCGTTCGAGCGAGTAGCCGGGTTCCTCAGCCGTATCTGCAAGAACCTTATCATCGAGTTCGTGCCGAAGAGCGACCCGCAGGTACAGCGTATGCTGGCCACGAGGGAGGACATCTTCACGGAATACTCCCAGGCAGCTTTCGAGCGAGACTTCAGCAGGCATTTCGCGATAGTGGAGCCTCTGCCCATTGGCGACTCGGGCAGAGTCCTGTACCGGATGAGGGTTAATGGACCATGAAGAAGCCTCTTATCATTCACCCGCTCCTGTTTGTGTTGTTCCCCTTCCTCTTCTTCTACGCGCACAACATACAGGAGATGCACACGCTAACCCTGCGCCAGACACTGCTACTGCTGGTATTCTTTCTCGGCCTTGCCCTGCTGGTTTGGTTTCTCCACACGTTGCTCTTCAAAGACAGGATGAAGGCCGCACTGGCGACGACCATTGCAGTAATCGTCGTGCTCGCGTACGGCCGCTTCTACGAACTGCTCGGGCATTGGGGCTTCTTTGTTCCCGGCCACTCATACCTGCTGCCCGCAGTGCTGGCCGGAGTCGGATACTGCTTCTATCGCCTCCGGAAGACCCGTCGCGACTTCCGAACTGCCACACAGGCGCTTAACGCCGCGGCGGCGGTCCTGACGATGATGAACATCTTCGCAATTGTCCACTACGAAGTCACCGCCGCTCAAATGGTTGCCTCCCTGGCCGACGATAGGGCTGCCCACGTGATCCAGCCAGAGACGAACGCTACGCCCGACATCTATTACATCATTCTTGACGAGTACGGCCACCCCGACACGATGAGAGAGCACTACAACTACGATAATGAACACTTCTTGAACTATCTTGAGGAGAGGGGCTTCTTCATTGCGCGCGACAGCATCGCGCACAACGAGAGGACTGTCAGGTGTATCGCCTCAATCCTGAACATGGAGCACACATGCGAGACCGAGCCTCGCCCGGTTACGATCGAGAGGATCAGCGACAACAAAGTGATGAACTACTTCGAGTCCATAGGCTACGACATCGTGTACTTCGGTCACTACTCTGAACTCGACCGGTACGAAATCCATGCTGACAAGTACATCAACTACTATGAAGACTCCGAGTACTCGCCTTTCACGGTTCAATTCACCAACTTTATACTTGACTCCAACCTGGCGAGACCGCTTCACAGCCATATCGCGGATGAGGACTACGTGCGTTACCATCGGCGTGCGCTCAGCCGCACCCTGGAGCACCTCAGCAAGACACCTGCGCTTGAGAGCCCCAAGTTCGTGTACGCACACTTCATGATGCCTCACACGCCTTTCGTCTTCGGACCCGAAGGCGAGCACGTGCCACCGGAGCACATGTACAACTGCGACGACAAGGAGTACTACCTGGGACAGTACGTCTACACCACGGAGCAGATTACCGGGGTCATCGACGAGTTGCTGGATCAGTCAGAGACCGAGCCGGTCATCATCCTGCAGTCAGACCACGGTCCGAGATGGCTCGACGGATGGGAGCAGATATTGAACGCTTTCTACCTGCCGGACGGCGGCGAAGAGCTGGTGCACGATGCGATATCGCCGGTAGACACATTCCGTGTGATCTTCAACCACTACTTCGACGCCGGACTTGAGCCTGAGGCCGAGCCCCTGCCATCAGAGCGATAGCAGCCCCAACACCCCGGGCATAAACCCGGGACACAAGACTCTTGCCGTAGCGTTGCCCCCGTCACACTCCGCGGATGGGGGCCAACCAAGAGGACTGTTGCACAGCTGAGGAGTGCAAACTCGTGAACTCGCCTGGTCGGATGCTGAGACGGTGGATTGATGAGCGCACGTTCGTCCGCAATGTGCAGGCGGGTGTCCTCCTGGAGAACTTCTTCATCGCCGCGGTAGCATCGGTGTTGATTATCCGACTGTACCTGTTTGGTATCGCCTACCGATACCTCGTGGAATTCGCCCCCGTCATGGGAAAGGTTGTGGCGGGGCCAATTCATTTCTCCCATATACTGTGGGGCGGGCTCCTCATGCTGGTTGGCTTCATCATGTTGCTGGCATTCCTGGGGCGCTCAGGCCAGGGAGTGGCGGCAGTCATCGGCGGCATCGGGTTCGGAACATTCATAGATTCCCTGGGGAAGCTCATCACACTGCATCCCAATTACTTCTACCAGCCGGCTGTCGCGTTCATCTACATCATATTTGTGGGCCTCTTCATCGGGCTGCGGGTAATACAGCGACCCCATCAACTGTCCCCACAGGCAGCGCTGGCCAATGCCTTGCAGTACGCACAGCAGGCAGTACTACGAGACTTCGGCCCCGAGGAGCGTCGTCACGCGATCACCATGCTGGAGCACAGCGGCTCCGATCATCCCATGGTGGCGCCGTTGCGCCAGGCCATGGACCAGATGGACAGCATTGCGTTGCGTCCCCCATCCGTTCTCGAGCGTGCCCGAGGATTGCTGCGTAGCACATATGTCTGGCTGGTCCGCAGGTGGTGGTTCACATACGCGACCGTAGGATTGTTCGTCGTCGTCTCGATGAGCGGACTCTATCAGACAGTGGTCAGGGTCAGCTGGTCCGAGTTTCTCGCTGGCACGGTGATCATCGCCACGCTGGGGGCGATCCTGCTGTCCGGCGTGTTTCACACCAGACATCCCTCTACACCGAAGGTAAGAATGGGAGCGGTGTTGCTGATTGCCGTGCTGCTGTCCGTGGGAATCGCACTGCACCTCGAACAGCGCCCCGATTCTGTTGTCCGCTGGATACAGCTAATCGCTCCTATCATTACCTCCGTGCTCGTCATGTTCGGAACCCTGACGATCTGGCGCTCCCGCCTCGCAGCCTACAGGATGTTCCACATGGCAATACTGGTCTCCATCTTCGTGACGCAGGTGTTCGCGTTCTATGACACGCAGGTCCTGGCCGTAACTGGATTGGCACTACGCGTGCTCATCCTGGTGGTGCTTCGCTTCATGATAGACCAGGAAGAGACTGCGAAGGCATCCCGGAGCAACGGAACACCTTCTTCCTGCCGGACGGTGGCGAAGCGCTGATGCACGATGCGACATCGCCGCTGGAAACGTGCCGCATGATCTTCGGCCACCACCGTTATGCCGGCTCGAGTCCGAAGCGGAACTTGCACCCAGCGGGTATCTGTCTCCTCCCGTGGGGGCATGTCGCGTATTACTACGGCGCGCTGCTTCTGTGGAACCATCGCTCCGCGTGCACTGCTGCGGCATTTGACACACCCGCTGTTTATTGCCTAGCCTATCCCGGACTATGTGGAATGCCCGCCGAGGGCACTCAACGAACTGATGAACGGGATGCTTTAAGTGAGCCAGACTTATCGGAAGTCTCTTGTGAGAAGGCTCGTGTCAAAGGATCTGCTGCCACTGTAGCTGTCTGAACCGGCGGGTTCTCTACCCGCCCACCAACATGCCTGCGCCCCCGTCTGTGGCCCTAACAGCAGTTCGAGCCGACTTGATCGTCAGAGGATGGAGCGGTTCATTCACACTACAGGAAGATTGCCAAGGAGACACAAGGAGGTAACAGAACAAAATGATTACGACTGGAAACCTGAGAAGGGGAATTGTATTTCTTGCCGCAGGTCTTGCGTTGCTTGTGGCCCCACTAAGCGGTTGCGCTCCTGCAGAACAGGAGACTGTGGTGTTCGGCGACCTGCAGTGGGATAGCGCACTTGTGAACAACCGGATTGCCTCGTTCATTCTGACACATGGATACGGGTACGAGGACATCCAGTTCATACCTGGTGATACGGTGACCATACATCAAGGCCTCGTCCGCGGAGACGTCCACATCAACATGGAGGTCTGGGTTGAGAACCAGCAGGAGGCCTTCGACGAGGCGACCGCAGCCGGTGATATCATCGACCTTGGGAACAACTTCGATGACAACTGGCAGGGCTGGTTGATACCTCGCTATGTCATTGAAGGCGATCCCGATCGCGGAATCGAGCCTATGGCCCCGGACATCAGGACCGTCTTCGACATGAAAGACCACTGGGAGTTGTTCCAGGATCCCGAAGACCGGACCAAAGGCAGGTTTGTCAACGGCATACCGGGCTGGGAGGCCACAGGCATCAACTCCCAGAAGCTGGAGGTCTATGGCCTCGATGAGTACTACACCGACTTCATTGCCGGATCCGACGCTGCGCTGGCTGGCTCCATGGCAGGAGCTTACGAGAGAGGGGAACCATGGTTCGGATACTACTGGGCGCCGACACCCGCATTGGGTAAGTACGACATGTATCCTCTTGAAGAGCCACCGTTTGATGAGGAGATATGGGCAACCACCCGCGGTTGTGCCTACCCCTCAAACAACGTGAATGTCGCGGTCAATGCAGAGTTCGCCGAGCTTCATCCGGACCTGGTCGAGTTCCTTCGCAGCTACAACACAGAGACTGAACAGCACAACGTCGTCCTCGCATATCTGGATGAGCACGACGCATCGTACGAAGAAGCGGCCCTCTACTACCTGCGGGAGTACGAGGATTGGTGGACGAACTGGGTTCCCGGCGACGTCGCTGACAGGGTGAAAGCAGCGCTGTAACGCCGACTACCAACGCCGCCCGCTGCTGGGGAAGAACACAGCGTACACGGAGGGCACCCCGCAGCCCTCGCAGGCTGCAGGGTGCCCTCTCAGCGTCCAGCCCTATCGTGCATACGGCATCCTTACGTATTGACAACACGTAGCGGCTCAAAGAGTTGCTGTGTATGGTCAAGGGAGCCACGGGTAATTCTCACCGGGATCATCGCCGGAAGAAGCCAAGGTGTCTCACCGGGGATGGTACGACACGGCCGGCATCCGTCAAACGGTAGCGGACAAGAAGCGCCCCAGGTGTCCTCGCAGCATCCCGACTCAACCTCCCATCGGCTATCTTGTCGGCCCACGACCGTGAGATCGCTGGACTGACAGGATGGTGCCTCCTGGCCGTCGTTCCGGTTTCACTGCCTGGTGACCTGGGGCATCGGTAGATTATCCCACACCGGACGGACCTGTCAAGGCAGTGAATGGCGTCACAATTCCGATTATCGAAACTCGCGGTGCTGCGTCACACACAGTTGAAGACTACGTCCTGCGCCTGGGAAACCACCTCCCCGTGTCGGTGCCTTACCGCTACGGCCAGCCATCTGCTATGCTGAGGCTGAGGAGGACAACCACGACATTTGTGTGTGGAGTCCAGGCATGATGAAGACAGTCGCGTATATCCTGTGCTTGCTGCTGATACTGCTGCTCGCCATCATCGGCGGTTGTGAGGAGAGCAGACTGCATCCCTGGACGGGCCTGCACCCGGGATGGCACTCCTGTCGTCGGTCCACTGTTCGCGCAGGCAACTGAAGCAAATCATGGTGAGCGGGGAACAGAGAGCGCCGGTTCTTCTTCACCCCGCAAGTGTCAGCATGATCCACACAATCCACAACACGATGGTCACCCCAAGTGCCGCGAGCGAGATGACCATCTGCTTTCGTGCTCTGTCTGCGCTCGCGCTGGATTGCTTCTCCTCGACTAACCCTTGCGCTACTTGTTCATGCGGGCACCGGGCGCGCCTGTGCGCTCGGACAAACGTCGCGAAGCACACAGGTATCACAGTGAGGATTACGCGAGCGACACACTCGCCGCCCGTGCTCGATCAGGAGCAGGTGGAAGCGATACCGGTCGTGCGGCTCGACCTGAGCCTCCAGTTCCGCGTGTGCGGCCTCAGCGCTCACGCGTGGTCCGATAAGACCCAGCCTGCGCGCTAACCGGTGTACGTGGGTGTCCACCGGTATTGCCGGCATGCCGAGAGAGAACAACAGGACACAACTCGCTGTCTTAAGTCCCACGCCATCAAGCGCCATGAGATAGCGGCGGGCCTCGTCGAGTCCCCGCTGGCGGAGGAAGGTAAGATCGAGCGATCCGTTTTCCTGCAGCAACTGCACCAGAAGATTCCGTATCCTGGCCGACTTGAGGCGAGAGAGCCCGGCACACCTTATGGCATCCTCGATCTCCTCCACGGGGACCGAAGCAACGGTTTCGAGCGAGCCGAAACGCTCCAGTAGCGACCGAAATGCGCGGTGTGAGTTTACGTCCGACGTATTTTGCGAGAGTACCGTCTCGACAAGGACATCGATGGCACGACCCCGCGACTCGAACCTGCGAGGGCCGTACATACCTTCCAGCGCGGCGATGATCAGTCCGATCCGGCTGGTAGGATGCGCGGCTCCCGGTGTTGCGCGCACGATGTCTCCGGCGCGGCTCGATTCAGGTGACGCAGCCATGGCACTCACTCGTTGCTTATGCTAGTGTATTGGGCGTAGTGGCAGTCAGTGTAGCACTGGATGTTGACCCCGGAATAGATGACGCCCTGGCGCTCATTCTCGCGCTACGGTCACCCGAGATCAGACTGGCGCTCGTCACCACCGTCGCGGGTAACGGCCCCCTGGTCATGACGACCCGCAACGCAGTTCGCGTGCTCGATCACCTTGGCGCCGCCCATATACCGGTAGCGGCAGGCGCCGCAGCTCCGCTGGAGAAGCCTTTTCACGGCGCCCTCAACTACCATGGCCCTGATGCCCTTGGCGGAGTGGACGTACCCGAGAGGCGCACACACATCGAGGCACGTGCCGCCCACGACCTGCTGTTCAATTTCGCGGCTGCGGCGCCAGGAGAACGCATCCTTGTGGCCACGGGCCCACTGACCAATGTAGCGCGCGCCTTCCAATGTCATGAGGAGATGCCCTCGATGCTCAGGGAGTTGATAATCATGGGCGGTGCGTTCGGACTCACCCCTTTCGGCAAGGGAAACCAGACTCGCTACGCGGAGTTCAACATCTGGCAGGACCCCGACGCGGCCTACACGGTCTTCCACTCCGACGTGCCCATGACAATCGTCGGACTGGATGTCACGAACGATCCGTCGGGCGCTTTCGACGCGACTGACCTCGCCCGCCTGCGGACGGGCACGTCACGCGAGGCCAAACTTGCTGTCACTCTGGTAAACTACGCGATCAGCCGCCACGAGTACTGCGCCCTGCACGATCCGCTGGCGCTCGCCGCCGCGCTGGACCGGTCGCTCTTTGAATTCGCGACCGGTCACGTGGAGGTGGTGACCAGAGATGATGAGCAGCGGGGCCGCACCTTCCTGCACGAAGGAGCGCCTGCTACAAGCGACCGCTGCATTGCACGCGTGGCTTCAGGCGTCGATGGCCCACGTTTCAAGAGACTGTTCATGTCGAGGGTGTTGGAGGGCTAACATGTCCAGAGTGTTGATGTGCGGCGCGATTAACTGGGACACCACCTGTTTCGTAGACCATCTTCCCGTTCCAGGAGAAGAGGTAACGTGTGATCACGTGAGCGAAGTCTCAGGGGGGACCGGGGCGAATGCGGCTGTGGCGGCTGCGCGTATCCTTGGCGCCGGAGAAGTCGCGCTGCTCGGGGCACTCGGTCGCGACCGGCTTGCGCGAGCGCAGCTATCAATCCTTACTTCCGAAGGGGTCGCCATCAATGCCATCGTTCGACTCCGCGACCAGCAGTCAGGCCATGCCTACATACTGGTCGACCGGACGGGTCAGGACATCATCGCAACCAATCTTGGCGCCAACGCAGCTTTGAACGAGCGCCATGTCAGTCGTTCGAAGCTCTCTGCTCTGCTCGCAGGATGCCGCTGCGCCGTAATCACCGACCCCCCTCTTCCAGTCACAGAGACTATCCTTCTGGCGGCCGCCGCAACAGACGTTCCAGTGCTGTGGGACCCCGGAATCCTAGCGGCCCATGGATGGGACATCCTCGCCCCACTTACAAGTCACGTGGATTCACTCCTCCTCAACGAAGAGGAGGCTGCGCAGTTGTTTGGCATGGCGGAACCCTCGGACATCCTGCGCTCGCTGGACCTCAGGGGTGCTCCTTCCTGCATTGTGCTAAAGAGAGGATCCAGGGGCAGTCTGTTGCTCGACCGCGCCACCGGCGACATCACGCAGATACCTCCGCTCCCGCTGGAGTCGCTCGGTCTCACCGTGGTCAGCACGGTAGGGTGCGGCGATGTGTTCCTGGGAGCCTATGCCGCATACCTCGCGCTAGGCAGAGGACGACATGACGCCCTGATAGCTGCATCCGCCGCCGCAGCCCTGAATGCCACTCATCCCGAGACACGCGGCGGCCCAACACAGAGACTGCTTGAAGATACGATGAAAAGAGCAAGACCTCTCGGTTTTGCCGGCATGGACGCGGACGGAACCGCATCATGAGTCACTCACCGGAAAGGGGCCCTGCCCCCACCCCAGGCCCAACTTCCGGGTTCACGACGAAAGCGAGACTGGGGATACGAAGGGGTATACACCGCGGCTTACAGGGATTTCTCTGGATCATTAAGATCGTGGTGCCTGTCTCGCTGGCTGTGGCTCTACTCGACTGGACAGGATGGCTCTATGCCCTCGACCCGTTGTTCAGTCCTGTTATGGCACTAATGAACCTGCCACCGCAGGCGGCGCTCCCTATTCTCTCTGCAGTGTTCTCCAGCTTCTATGCCGCAGTAGCCATGATGGTAGTCATACCCTTCACCCACCCGCAACTCATTCTGATGGCTATCTTCATGTCCATTGCCCATATGCTCGTGGTCGAAGGGATCATCCAACACAAGTCCGGCATGAACGTTGCGGCGATCGCCCTCATCCGTCTCATCGGAGCCGGTGTCGCCACCTACCTCGTGTCACAGTTGTTTGTCGGTACCGCAGCCCCTGTGGTAATGCCTCAGGGTCCTGAAGAACAGATACCGCTCGCCATTGCTCTCTGGGAGTGGACTCTCTCCACGCTCAACCTGATGCTGAGAATCTTCTTCATTATCTTCTCCGTCATGATTGTGCTGGAGACGCTTAAGGAGCTGCATCTCACCGGGCGGATTGCGGCGCTTTTCCGTCCGCTCATGGTCCTGCTCGGACTACCGCCCAATGTGGCGACTATGTGGGTCACGGGCGTGTTCTTCGGGATAGTCTACGGCAGCGCAGTGATTGTTGAAGAGGCCGGCAGTGGCAGGTTCAGCGGGGACGAACTCAAGCGCCTGCACATCTCGCTGGGACTCTGCCATTCAATGGTCGAGGATCCGGCGCTATTTCTCGCGTTGGGGGTCGGATTTCAGTGGACGGTGCTCCCGCGGCTTGCAACCGCCGCCGTTGCAGTGCAACTCTACGGCCTGGTCAACGTCCTGAGGCTGAGACTGCGTCCGGAGCCGCACCAACAACCTTTCTGACCTAGCGATCCGGCAACTCCACAATCTTATGTCGCCCAGATGTGCCAGAAATGAGGCGAACATCGCCGGGGGCAACCCCGAAGTACTCGGCCACCGCACGTTTCACCGCCGCGTTCGCCCTGCCCTCCCTCGGTGGCTCCTTCACACGAACTACGAGGTGGTCTTCGATGGCCTCAACACCGGGAACCTTCGAGTTTGGCTTCACATCCACCCTGATTCTCACCATTCCTCCTGACCCACACGCCTTCTTCCCCAGGACGCGCGAGCGTCACTTTCTCCAGGGCATTCCTCACAGGTATCGAGCTATAGCACAACACTCTCAAGTAGTTGCCGGTCGTCCCCGCGTAGACACCACTGCCTGGTTGGGTCTCCTCCTCCCACAACACCTCCACCTGCCTGCGGAGCCACGACCGGACATACGCCCTGTGGCTCTCCTCCGCCACAGACTCCATATCCCTACAGCGTTGCCGCAAGACGGGCGCAGATAGCTGTCCTGACATGCCTGCAGCCGGCGTTCCCGGACGCCGGGAATACGGGAAGACGTGGATGCGGGCAAAGCCGATGTCTTCACAGAATCGGGTCGTCGCTCCGAACTCCTCATCGGTCTCCCCCGGGAAGCCGGCAATCACATCGGTGGTAATCGCTGCACCCGGGGTCACTGACCGAATCCGTTCAACCGCGCGCTGGTAATCGTCTGTGCGGTACCGGCGCCCCATGCGTCCTAGCACGCTGTCGCTACCACTCTGCAATGAGAGGTGGAAGTGGCAGCACAGACGGTCATCACGCCACAGGGCGAGCAGTTCGTCGGACAATTCCTCGGGCTGGAGCGACGACAACCGGAGTCGCTTAAGACCGGGAAGAGTGAGTATCCTGCTCACCAACTCCACAAGGTCTGCTTCACCGTCGCGGTAGGCGCCAATCTTTGTGCCCGTCAGCACTATCTCCTTGCTTCCACTTACGATGCGCCCGTGAATGGTGGCAAGGACCTGCTCGATAGGGATGGAAACCTCCCGGCCCCGCACCAGGGGCACGACACAGAAGGCACAGGGGGTCGCACATCCTTCTTGCACCTTAACCAGGCTTCGCGTACGGCCCGCGCCGGTAGCCACTGCCCGATCCAGGGCATCACCCCGGGGAGGCGCGAAGCGCCGAGTCCTCAGCTGTGAGGCAACGAGGGCAACTGCCTCGGCCTTGTCCCGGTTGTCAATTAGAACATCAGCGAGAGATTCCAGTCCACGCCGGTCACGCGCAACGCCACAACCGCTGGCCACGACCAGGCTCCCGGGATGACTTCGTCGCACCCACCTCAACCACTGACGCACCTTACGGTCGGCCTCGGCCGTGACCGTGCACGTGTTAATTAGGTAGATCTCTGCATCATCGCGCGGGCCGACGACAACGAACCCCTGCGACTCAAACGAGATGGCCATCGCCTGTTGTTCGGCCTGATTCAACTTGCAGCCAAGCGAGTGGAGAGCTATGCGCACGTTGTTCTTTCTGTTCACCCCGAACGATTATAGCTGCAGGCCCACGGCGCGCACAAACAGACCCTCAGCATCGCCTGTCTCGCTCAGACGCTACACCCTGCCCAGGACGGTATGCTATAGTAGCGAGGTTTGAACAGGTCGCCTTCCGACATCACCGGACACGTGCCACTCAGGGCACGCTGGAGCATCAAGGGGCCGGCTCCTCGCGAGTATATTGACGCCGTTAATTACCCTCCGCTGGTGGCCCGGTTGCTCTACAACCGTGGCATCGCCATCGGGCAGGTGCAATCGTTCATCGACCCCGACCTCCAGAGGGAGGAAGACCTCTTCGGGCTACCCGACGCCGCAACGGCCGTACAGCGGATCAACCAGGCACTGCTGAGAGGGGAGACCATCGGGGTGTTTGGTGATTTCGATGTCGACGGCGTCACTGCGACCGTCGTCATTCGCGAAGCACTCACCTGGCTGGGTGCGAAAACCATCCCGTACATACCGAACCGCTTCACCCAGGGCCACGGACTCCACGCATCGGGCGTGGGATGGCTGCGTGACCATGGCGCCACACTCGTTATCACCTGCGATTGCGGCATTTCCGATCTCGCCGAGGCGGATAAGGCAGCCTCACTGGGTGTCGATCTCATCGTAACCGACCACCATGTACCACTGGCCCGACTTCCGAAAGCAGTCGCCGTCGTCAACGCGAAACGGTCGGACAACCGGTATCCATATACCGAGTTTGCGGGCGTCGGCATCGCATACAAGCTGATGCAGGCCCTGTACCACGGAAGACGGGACTATTCCCGGCTGGAAGCCCTGCTGGAGCTCGTTGCACTCGGCAGCGTTGCCGACATGGTAGCACTCACCGGAGAGAACAGACGGTTCGTCCAGAAGGGCCTCCGCGTACTCAATGGGACCGGAAGGCCCGGCCTGCGGGCGCTGATACGAATTTCCGGACTGACCCCGGGCAGCATCACGTCGGCCGACATCGCGTGGGCTCTGGGGCCTCGTATTAACTCGTCCGGCCGCATCGACGACGCGGCAATGAGCCTCCGGCTGCTCGAGACTACGTCGCTGGAAGAGGGTGAGCGCCTCGCGGCAGAGCTTGACGCCATCAACAGCCAGCGACAGCAACTCACCGCAGAGGTATACGAGCGTGTCGCGGCAGAAGTCGCCGTGCAGGCCGGTCGCCCCCTGCTGTTCGCAGCCGACGAGTCATACCCCGAAGGAGTGATAGGCCTCGTAGCCGGAAAAGTCTCCAAGGAATACTACCGCCCTGCGTTCGTGATCACAATAGACGATGATCTCTGTCGCGGCAGCTCCCGCAGCATTCCGGAGTTCGACCTTGCCCGGGCGCTCGAACAGTGCAGCGACCTGTTGGTGAGCTTTGGTGGCCACCCCATGGCAGCGGGTTTTGCCGTCACCCGCGAGAACCTCCCTGTCCTTGAAGAGTGTTTGGTGAAGCTCGCCTCCCGGGAGCTCGACGGCCTGGAGCTCCGGCCACGGTTGGATATCGATGCCGAGGTTCAACTGAAGACGCTCGGCGGCAAGAGCTACCAGCTCACCCGTCTTCTCGAACCTTTCGGACAGGAGAACCCGGAGCCGGTATTCCTCAGCCGGGGCGTCGAGGTTATAGAGTGCCGCAGCATCCGCAACCACGAGAAGTGGACGAGCCTGAGGCTGAGACAGGGTGGCGTTGTCTGCGATGCAGTGGATTTTCGAACCCTGCGAGGACCGGATGACATCCCGAGACTCATCGATGTCGTCTACAATTTGCGGCTTCGCCGCTGGAGTGGGGAAGACGTGCTGCAGGCGCACATTCTCGACCTCGTTCCATCAACCATTCACTGACAGGCTCTCGCTTTGTGAGTTTGCGCGAAACCGGCGCCACTTCACTATCAGTATCGGCACGCATACCAGTATGATACCCAGCCCGATGACCTGAGCCTGCTGCAGCCCCAGTGCGTACGCTTCATTCACTCTCACGTACCGCACCGTGAAATCGCCCGCCGAGTACAGTATCAGGTAGCTGAGGAACGAGGCGCCATCAGGCTTGCTTCGCCCGCGCAGGAAGAACACCACCCCAAATACCACGAGGTTCCACAAGAGAAGATAAAGCTGAGCCGGATGCACTGGTATCCCGGGCAGTTCCGCGAAGCTGTGAGGATGCTCGTAGACGACCGCCCACGGAAGAAACGTCGGGCCACCGTGACAGCAGCCATTGATGAAGCATCCTACACGGCCGATCCCCTGTCCAAGAGGTGCGCCCAGCGCCACCGCATCCCCCACCCGCGCCATGCTGGACCACGGGATGCCGGCGATCCGCGTATAGACGAATACGGCAAGCGGCACGCCAACGATGGCGCCGTACAAACCCAGACCATCGAACCCAAACCAGTCAATGGGCCTTCCGGGGTACCTGACCATGTGGTCGACCACGTGCACCACCCGCGACATCACAAGACCACCTATCAGGCCGACAAGGAACAGATTGAACAGCCTTTCCTCGGAGATGCTCAGGCGCCGTGCCTCCCGAAGCATGACGACAAATATCGTCAATACTGCAAGCGACACCGCGATACCGTACCAGCGCACTGTGAAGCCGGCGAGCGTGAAGGCGACGGGATCCCAGTCAGCGATTATCATATGAAGGGGACAGTTCTCCTTTCCCCTTGATGCATTGTAAACTCAATCTCACGTAATCCTAGCACAATCTGGCCACTCGTCCAGAACCGATGCAGGTTGCCACGTCCCAGAGGCGGCATAATGGGAGCGCAGGCTTCGGCTGCACCTCAGTCACCAGGCGCTGCCGCGGCGAGCCACTCCAGCAATGCGATGGCTCCCTCCTTGTCCAGCGGGTCGTTGTTGTTGCCGCACTTCGGCGATTGGATGCAACTGGGACAGCCGTCGAGACACGGACACTCCCGCACGAGTGCATGTGTGGCACGCCACAGGTACTCCACCATCTTGAACCCCATCTCCGCGATACCGACCCCTCCCGGGTACGCGTCATACACATATACCTGAGGCACACCCGCGACCGCATCATGCAGCGTCGACACTCCTCCTATGTCGTTACGGTCGCACAACGCGAACAGCGGCAGAACACTGATGGATGCATGCTCACATGCATGAAGGCTGCCATCGAAACGTGCCCGGCGTGAAGCGACGCGGTCGACAGCAGCGGCGGGCACATCGAACCAGAAGGCCTTCGTCGCGAAGGTGGTCTCCGGCAGGTCCAGGGGTTCCTCGCCAAGCGACTCCTCCGTGTACTGTCGTCGCTTCCTGAACGCCACCACATGCGTCGTCACCTGCACGATGCCCTCACGCACCATCACTGCACCACAGCGCTTCTCGTTCTCTACCGACGTCACCCGGATGTCATTCAATTCCCTGGCAACTGTGTAGTAGTCAACATCCCGCCGTTCCACCCATGCAATTTTGGCGCCTATATCCAGTTCGCGGACTACGTACGAGTCTCCCTGGTGAAGGTAGACTGCTCCGGGGTGCAACTGCGACATTGCGACCGCGCCATCAACTGTCTCAAGGAGGACTCCTCGTGACAGGTCCATCACCTGGTAGGGCGAGGCAGTCGACCGGATGTTCACTCTCTGGGCCGGATAGCCAAGGCTTGCATCGGGGTAAAACCGTCCGCGCCGTTCGCGCAGCAGACCCTGCGCGACCAAACGATCCACCGCGCCGGGAGCCAGTTCAGACAGGGCTTCCACCTCCTGTTGCATGAGCGGCTTCTCCCAGGCCGCACAGAGGATGTGGGGCTCCAGCACATAGGGGTTCCCGGGATTGATGAGCGCCTGCTCAAATCGGCGTGCGAAGAAGAACGCGGGGTTGCGCATGAGGTACTGGTCGAGCGGGTTATCCTGCGCCACGAGAACACTCAACGATGGGTTGCCACCGCGACCGCTACGACCTGCCTGTTGCCAGGCACTGGCCATGTTACCCGGATACCCCGCCAGAACAGTCGCATCGAGATCGCCAACATCGACCCCCAGCTCCATGGCACTCGTGGCCACCAACCCCTCCAGCTCGCCAGAAGTGAAACGCCGCTCGATGTCGCGCCTGTCCTCTGCCAGGTAGCCCGCACGGTAGGGACTAATCCGCGAGGCAAGCTCCTCCGGCAGGCGCTGGCGTGCATACACGTAGATGAGCTCGGCAAGGCGCCGCGTTCGGGCGAAGACCAGGCTTCTCACGCCATGCGATACCAGTCTGCAGAGGAGAGAGCTGGCATCACTGTTGTGACTGCGCCTTGTGCCCCGCCTTCGGTCAACCATGGCAGGGTTCCACAGCGCGAAGTACTTCTCGCCGTGCGGCCCGTCGCTGCCTTCCACCAGCTCAAAGCGCACGCCACAGAGGCGCTCAGCATGCTCCTGCGCATTCGCAATGGTCGCCGAACAGCAGACGAACACAGGGCTCGCTCCGTACAGGATGCACAGACGCCGCAGCCTCCGGATTATGTTTGCCACGTGCGACCCAAGAATCCCCCGGTAGACGTGTGCCTCGTCCAGCACCACGTACTTCAGCCCATGCAGATAACGCGACCACATCGAGTGGTTTGGCAGAATGCCCAGGTGGAGCATGTCCGGATTGGTGAGCACAATTCGAGCTCGTTTCCGTATACGCGCCCGCGAGTCGACCAACGTGTCCCCATCGAATGTCTCGATCGATGAAGAGGAGATCAGCCTGGGACTGGCGAGGCCGCGCAGGCTCCGTAGTTGATCCTGCGCAAGCGCCTTGGTCGGGAACAGGTACAGCACCGTTGCAGCCTTGTTCCGTACCAGCTCATGGAGTGTCGCAACCTGATAGCACAGGCTCTTGCCGCTCGCGCTCGGAGAGTTCACCACCACGTGGGCGCCGTCGAGAAGAAGGTCGACAGCCCGGGCCTGGTGTCGATACAGCTTATTGATGTTCACGGCGCGCAGTCGCGCGGTTAACGCCGGTGCGAGCTCATGTGTCGGCATGTCATGCACAGGCTCCGAGGCAGAAATGCGTTCCACGTGCACCAGCTCCCCCGCATAGTCGGGGTCGCTCATAAGCTGGTGCAGAAATGCGGATGGGAGCATCAGTCCCGCTGCAGAACGGGAAACACCTCCACCTGCGCTCCAAGGATCTCGATGTCGGGGTAGTTCTCCACCACATAGGCAATCGCACGGTCGATGGTCGCGCGTGCATGATCGACACGATTGCTGACGTAAGCGACACCGATGGTCGACACCTGCCACAGTCCCTGTCCATCTACCTCGGCCGCGGTCACGTGAAACCGGTTCTGCAGCCGGCCCGTGATGGAATGGACGATCTGTCGTTTTCCCTTCAAGGAGTGGTTGTCCGGTAGTCGAATCGAGAGTGCACAGACGGCAACATTCATTCCCATGGTATCTTCAACCCGCCGGCGTACTCACGGTCCTTACCCGTCGGTCAAGTGCTCGACATTCGCGCCGAATGGCGCATTCGCCACGTCATCGCGCTCCGCAAGTATCAGCTCCGCTGCGATGCCCGCTGCATCGGTAATTATCTCCCGACAATTGAGCGCATGCTCGCGACACAGCCAATCGTTCTGCCACTTCTCCGTCAACTCACGACAGAGCGTCGCACCATACTTGTCGGCGATCCGGTTCGGAAGCTGGTTGAAAATGCGGTATATGCCGGGGCGGCCGTAGAACTGCTCCTTCGATTTCGCTGCTACCTCACGCCCTTCGCCTTCAGGAAGCGACCTGCGGCCATGTACGGCGCTCACCGCGAGTGCCGCTCCAGTCACTGCGCCACACGTGTCGCCATACAGGCCCACTCCCCCGCCAAATCCCGTGGCCAGCCGAACCAGATCCGGCGATAGACCAAGCTCGAGCTCGCCCAGCAGCGCTTCGAATACCGCTTCCGAGCAATTGTAGCCAAGCGAAAAGTTTCGCCGCGCCCGCTGCCGGACCCGTTCAACAATCTCGTCGCGAACCATGGACACCTCTTCCTGCCCGTTCCGAAGTATAATAGGTCACACGGAGCCGGAGTTCAAACTATGACGTATTCAGTCGAGTGGCGCGGTGATCATGTGCGACTGCTGGACCAGCGGCTGTTGCCGTACGACGAGCACTATCTCGAGCTTACCTCCAGCAACCAAGTAGCAGATGCCATCCGCAATATGACCGTTCGCGGCGCCCCCGCCATTGGCGTGGCCGCCGCCTACGGGGTCGTGCTCGCTGCCCTGAAAGCCGCCCCCGACAGAAGAGTAGATGCCTCCAGAGACGCCATCGCGGCGCTTGGCCGCACAAGGCCAACTGCGGTGAACCTGTTCGCCGCGCTTGACCGCATGCGACGCGTGCTCGATTCGGCCCGGTCGGCGGAAAGACTTGTCGAGTCTCTCGCGCAGACGGCGGTCAGTATCCACCAGGAGGAGATCGATGCCTCAGCCAGCATCAGCCGGCTCGGCGCCTCCCTCATTCCCGAGAAAGCGACGGTCCTCACGCACTGCAACGCAGGAACGATCGCAACTGCTGCACACGGGACTGCCCTCGGCGTGATTGTCGAGGCCCATCGTCAGGGCAAGCTCGAACGGGCCATCACCACCGAGACCCGTCCCCTGCTCCAGGGAGCCAGGCTCACTGCCTGGGAACTGGTCCGGGCCGGGGTGCCCACCACGCTCATCACCGACTCAATGGTCGGGCACCTCATGCGGACCACCAGAATCGACTGCGTACTGGTAGGCGCCGACCGAATAGCAGCGAACGGCGATGTGGCCAACAAGATCGGCACCTACACCATTGCGGTCCTGGCGAGAACCCACCATGTGCCCTTCTACGTTGCTGCACCTGGCAGTTCCGTGGATCTGTCACTCCGCAGCGGCAGCGAGATAGAGATAGAGCAGAGGGATTCCACAGAGGTCGCCACGTTCGCTGGTCGACCTGTAGCCGCAGATGGTGTCGACTTCTGGAATCCTGCGTTTGACGTCACCCCACGCCGCCTCATCACCGCGATAGTGACGGAGCGCGGTATACTTATGGCACCTTCAAAGAATGGCTTGAGAATGATCGTCGGATGCCCCGGCGAAAGGAGGAAGTGAATTGGCGATATACGAGTACTACTGTTCAAAATGTAAGAGCGTATTCCAGGTGCAGCGCCCGATGACGGAGTCTGACAAGCCGGCATCGTGTCCGGGATGTGGCGCAGAGTCGGAGCGATTGGTATCCAATTTCGCCTCCAAGATTGACTACAACCTGCAGGTGCCCGCCAAAGAGCCGTTCAGGAAACTGGACTAAGCGACGGAGGAATGCCATGGATCTCTCACCAAGAGCCCGGGAACGCCTGGAAAAGATAGGAGCCCTCTCCGACGCGGAGCAAGAGCATATTCGCAGAGAGAGAGAGATCGAGGCACTGCTGGCGCCGTATTTCACCGGCAATCTGACCACGGAGGAGCTGTGGCAGCAGCTCAAGTCGCTCTCCGGGACTCACGGATCCGCCATAGTGAAACAGGCACAGGAGCACATCGCAGACACGGTACGTCTACAGATGAGCGAGGAGGACTTCGAGGCGAGGAGGAACACCCTGCTGGCACTGGAGACGCTCAAGGAATCCGGCAGGTATTCGGCGATCGAGAGTCTGCTTGGCTCCATCGTCTCCCTGCGGCAACGCTACAACGAGGTCAAGCAACAGGCCCTCGACCAGGCACGGGCGCAGATGGAGGCACAGGTGCGTGCCGCGGCGGAACAGGCCCGGCGCCAGGGCATGATGGTCGATACTGCAAGCGCTATTGAGGCCAACATCGTGAACAGCCCCGAGTGGCGCGACTTCATTTCGCGCCACGATGCCACGGCGCAGAAGACCCTGGACGACTATATTGCGCGTTTGAAAGCGATGCTGTAGGCAAACGGGCGCGCGTGTGCGCGCCCGTCCGGGCGCTGCAGTAAGCCGCCTCAGAGCACAGGACGGGCGACGCGCAGGCAGCGGGCCGCATCGGCACCTCGCCTGCCCGGCCAAGACGTGACACGTGTCTTACCCTGGGGCCAGGCACATTTCGCTCAACCAACCTGCATCGAAGCGCCCTCTGTCGGCCAGATCGATCGCCGCATGTTTGTTCCTGATCGCAGCACAGTCTGTAGCTGAACGTCTCCTGCGCCGGCAAATGCCGCAGGCCACTATCGTTTCCGCGCCCGTCGCGTACGCTGCCACACGATCCGTTCGATTGTGACGGTCGTATCGACCCATATGGCCTTGACGCCCCTATTGACTAATCTGTTCATGATGAGTAGTATGGTCATAATGGTCGTTATGGTCCTGCTGGCCATTCAGGCTGTGTCGCCCATGACGACCGATGAGCCTGCGAACGAGGAGGAAGTCGATGCTTAAGAAGATCTCGGCGCAGAAGGCCCGGCAGAACTTCGGGGAGTTGATGGACGAAGTGCGACTGCGGGGCGACAGGTACATCGTCAACCGGGGAGAGAAGCCACTCGTGGCCGTCATCCCGGTGGAGGAGTACCTCGCCTGGGAACAGGCACGCGAGCGACTGTACAGCCGGATAGTGGAGTTGCGCGAGCGCAACCGCATGGAGGATGCCGCGCAACTTGAAGGCGAAATCCGGCAGGCGGTCGTAGCCGTGGGCTGAGGTCCCCCGTATCTCGCACAATATGTGGAGAGTGGTACTCGATTACGTCGTACTCACGAGTGCGCTGCTCAATCCGCACGGAGCTCCGGCGCGGTTACTCGATTTTGCCCTGCAGAAGCGGGTGCGCCTATTTGCTACACAGCGAATGATGTCGATCGAGGGCAGGGCATTGCGAAGCAAGGCGCTGCGGCAATGGCACGGCATGACCGACCGGGAACTGGCACGATTCATCGCCGACCTGCCGGTACTGTTCTGCCTGGTTCCGGAGACCGGCACACTGCGGGACAAGCGCAGCCTGGAGTCCGAGCTGCTCTCCTGTGCCGAGCGGAGCCACGCCGACTTCCTTGTGATCTCCGGGGCGTCCACGCCGGCGGCTACGGAGCAGGGTGGTACACAGATAGTAACGGCCGACCAGCTCGTGAAGCTGGTCGGCCGCGGCGTCCTGTGAGAACCTAACGGCTAATACGGGTACCGCCACCCTTGATGAGCGTCTCAACCTCCTGCAACGTGCACCAGTTGATGTCGCCGGGTACCGAGTGCAGCAGCGCTGCGTACGCATTGCCATAGCGCAATCCCTTGTCGACATCCCCAAAGATGCAGCCGTACAGAAATCCCGAGGCGAACGAATCGCCCGCCCCCACGCGGTCGATTATCTCCACCTCGTAGGTCGTATCGTCGTACACCTTTCCGTCCGCGTACACAATGGCAGTCCACTGGTTGCGCAGCACACTGAGATCGGTCCGGATGGTGATACAGACAGCCTCGAAGTTAAACTGCTCGGCGAGCTTCTTCGCCACCTCCTGGTAGCTCTCACCGGTTATCTTCAGGACCTTGGCGGTGTCTTCCTCGGTGGAGATGAGGACGTCCACGTATTCCATCAGCGGCACCATGCACTTGTGCGCCTCATCCTCGGACCAGAGCCTCGCCCGGTAGTTCAGGTCGCAGGCCACCCTGCAGCCCATCTGCCTGGACGTTCTCAGCGCCTCGAGCGTCGCATCGGCAGCCGACTTGCTGAGGGCGGGCGTGATGCCCGTGGTATAGAACCACTTCACATCCTTGAGTATCGACTCCCAGTCGAAGTCGCCCGGCTTTACCTTGCTCATCGCAGAGTGTGCCCTGTCGTAGACCACCCTGCTCGGCCGAGGGCTAGCCCCAAACTCCACAAAATAGACGCCCACACGGTCTTCCTTCGTCCAGAGGATGTGCGACGTGTCGACGCCCTGTTCGCGCGCCTTGTTACGAATGTAGTGTCCCAGCGAGTTATCGGTCAGTCTTGAGACCCACGCACTCCTGAGTCCAAGCCTGCTCACATTGCAGGCCACGCTCATCTCAGCCCCACCGGCATTCAGATCGAACGAGTATGCGTGCTCCAGCCTGCGATAGTCCGGCGGCGAAAGCCGCAGCATGGTCTCACCAAACGTGACAACATCGTACATGTCTGACACCTCCTTCTCCCTGGCTCTCTAGGATTTTCGGCCCATCTTGACTGCTTCGATGAACTGACCCGCCCTCTCGATGATGGCATCGAAATTCTTCTCGGCCAGTGCCTTCTTATCTACCAGTGCTGTAGCAACCGACACGCACGCTGCACCGGCGCGGATGAACTCTGGCGTGTTCTCCAGGTTGACGCCTCCCGTCGGAGTCAGCCGTACCTGAGGCAGCGGCCCCTTGATGTCCCTGAGGTACTGGGGACCGACCACACCAGCGGGAAATACCTTGACGATGTCGGCCCCGGCATCCCAGGCGGCCAGGATCTCGGTTGGGGTGAACGTGCCGGGTACGACGAGCTTTCCATACCGGTGGGCCATCTTGATGACGTCGATATTCAGGGTCGGGGTGACGATGAAATCGGCGCCGTTCAATATGACGATGCGTGCCGTCTCGGGATCAAGCACCGTACCTGCACCCAGCAGCACATCGCTCTTAGCCTGCTCCCTGAATTCCTTGATAGCGTCGACCGCGCCCGGAACCGTCATGGTGACCTCAATGGCCTTCACGCCGCCGCGCGCAACCGCGCCACACACGTCAAGGGCATCGCTGGCGCTCGATACACGGACTATCGCGATAACGCCCGTGTCCAGTATCAGTTGCAGGTCATCCATCATGCTGTCCATAGCTACCTCCTCGAACTCAATCACTCCAGCCAATCATGCCGTCCGGCATCATACACCTTGCCGACCGCACCTGGCAGATTGCCTACCCCCGGGCGCCTCGCGCCTGCGCCAGTTTCTCCTCAAAGTCTTTACGCGCCGGGCTGAATATCTCAAGTATCCTGCAGGTTCCCTCGCCGGTTATACCGGCGTGCGGCACATCTCCCGGGATTCGAACGACGTCGCCCGCGCTCAGCGGGTACCGCCTGCCCTCAATGACGATGTCGAACCGGCCTTCCAGCACAACGATCATCTGCTCCTGCGGATGGCTGTGAGGCACGCCTGCGAAATTCGGCACTATATCGGGGAAGCTCAGCGTGAGATTCTCTCCGGGCACGATGCGAGAGACGACCCCGGGCATCAACGGCGCTACGGGCACGTCGGCAAGCTTCACCACGCGACTGCGCAGCTCTTCCTCACTCGCTACTGGAATGGATTCCCTCATCATAGACCTCCGCTGGTGGGTTCATTTTGTCACCGGGGCGCTCCGGCCTTCAAGCTGGACCGCCACGGCCCGGGAATCTCTCGTTCATCGGGCGTCCATTGCCTGCTGGAGTTTTGCCTCAAAATCTTCGCGTGCAGGCGAGAACACCTCGATAAGCACACACTGCGTGTCGAACAGGCACACGCCGTGCTCGACGCCACCGGCGACAGGGAGTACATCGCCCGCCGTCAGCCGGTATTTCCTGCCAGCAAGAATCGCATCGAGCTCGCCCTGGAGTACTATGATCATCTCCTCGTGGGGATGGCTGTGGACCGGAAAGTGCACATGGGCATCGAGAGTGATGAAGCTGAGTGTCATGTTCTCTCCTGCCACAATGTGTGTATGCGTACCGGGCCTGAGGTTGACCGCCGGGACGTCCTTGACGGTCACGATACGGTCTGCACGTTCTTCTGGGCTGGCAAGTGGGTACTCTGCACTCATGGTCGCTTCTGCATGCCCAACGGCCTGGCATCATACCGCGCGCGGCAATCATACCACAGGTGTGCAGTATGGTCGGGCTGATACGCGAACGGATCGATGCATCGACGTGGCGAACGTTGCTTCCGCATTACAATGACCTGCCGCCTGCGCTGCGTGACGGATTGAAACACTCCGGCACAGCTCTGCCGGACCCCTAACTACCGCATAGCCGCACTACAGTCTCACTACCTGCCATCCCTGGCACCTGACAGGAGAACACGCAGGCAGTACCTGATCAGGCGCGGACTGCAACGATTATTCTGATCGGGGCGTAATCACTGGCTGTACTTCTCGGCGAGATCCCCTACCCCGGGGAGCTTGTACCAGACATTCTGGTACGCCCTGATCATCAAGAGTATCCAGAGTATCAGCCCTGCTATCCAGATGATGGGGATCAGAATCACATTCAGTATCGGGATAAGGCCCACTACGAAGGCAATAATACTCAGTCCACCGAAGACGATGATCGACTGCATTGCGTGGAAGCGCACAAACTTGTTCTCCTTTTCAATGAGAAAGAACACGAGCCCGGTAATCCATCCGAGGACATAGCAGAGTAGCCCGGCGACGTTCTGTTCCATGCCCATCCCAGTCTTCTCTTCAGCCATTGCGTACACCTCTCGTTCGAAGATTCGGGAACCAAAGTAACGTCTCAGGTTTCCAAAGTCAATGGAGGACAGGCAGCCCTAATCCGTGGATTCCCGGGTCAGTCGCCGGGAGGTCAGGCGTTTTGACGGCGTCGCAGTGCTGGGCACGTGAGAAGAACGGGTGGAATGCACGGTTTTGTGCCGCAACCAGGCCGCGAGAAGCGTCTTGGCGATTCCCCCGCAGGGTATGAAGAGGGGAGGAGCCCGTAGTTCACTTGCCGCACCGTCGGGTGCGTGACGAGGTCGACCGGGTTAAGGCTCAGCCGCACGGGCCAAGGGCCAGTATTCTCTGGTATGCCAGCTGCAGTAGCTTCTTCCAAGCTATGGCCGCTACCTTGAGCAGCACCTGACCGGCGTGGCGTACCACCCAACCAATACCATATCAAGGTCTCCCGTACCGAAGGTCCAGTGCTACAAACGCTTGGCTAACCTTGGCCATGTGTTTATGGTCTAACCCTTGTGACCGTGACCACCACTGGGTTATCACCGAGCCTCAGTCAATGCCTTGATGCTGGCCCAGTATTGATCGCCCCAGCCCATGTCAACGGCGATTTGAATCTTGCTGGCCTCGTCATTGATGACTTCTCGGGTGATTTGACGCTTGCTAACTTTGATCATTGACATACGTCCGATGCAGTAGCTCGTGTCCTGAATGTGCTAATAGTACATAGCTTGATATTAGCACTAAAAGGACAACCAATTACACCATCAGGCAGATTGCCTGAGAGTATGCGTATGGGGGTTAGACGGGTTAGGGCGAATACGTGTGGGGGCCATCTTGGTCCGAAATACGCACCTGAGCCCACTGCAATATGCTGAAACAGCCCGAAACAGTGTCTTATCTGTGGCCTGATCTGCTCCAGATTAACGGGGGTTCACGCCACATGCTTTGTAATAAGCGTGTCCACGGCAGCCTATCGTACAAGGTCGGCTGACAGCGGTTTCACGAAGATGGTTAGCAGCGCGGCCATGGCAACGAGACCACCACAGACCACAAATGGGATCGTGTAGCTACCCAGCACATCGAACCCGTGTCCAGTGAGAATTGGGCCAGCGGCATTTCCGAGGGCGATGAACAGTAGCATGACCCCCAGTATCGCTCCGAGCGTACGCAACCCAAACAACTCGGCTATCCAAGTGGTAAGCAGAGGCAATACCCCACCGTAAATGAAGCCGAATACTACCGCAAATGTGTAGATAGCCCAAAATCGGCTGGCAAATGCAATCCAGAATAGGCAGAGGGAGAGCATGGCTAGTAATACGGTTAGCATCATTTTCGATCCCTGCCTGTCTGCGAATCCACCTAAACAGATTCTGCCCGCTACCCCAAAACCTCCGACTATGGCGATCACGCTAGCGGCGTTGCTGGGAGAAAGCCCTAATCCTCTCGAATGGATGACCACATGCACCATGACCGATTGGAGAGTATACCCAAAGCTCGCGAAAGCGATGGACAGCAACCAGAACTGCTTCGTGTGGATGGCCTCGGAAATTGAGAAGTCTGAGCGCGTCAATGTGTATGTGCCCCGCTTGTCAGTTGCTTCTTTGTCTCCCGAAAGATGAAGACCTTCCACCGATGGACTACGCTTGAGGAACTGAGCTGCCAGAACGATAACGACTGCAAGGATCAGCCCAAAAGCCGCATATGAGGTGCGCCAGTCAGTCTGATAGATTAGCCAGTTTGCCAGTGGTGGCATCATCATAGTGCCGACTCCTGTGCCGGCCATGGCAATGCCTGTCATCAGCCCTCTTCTCGCGCGAAACCAGCGAGCGACTGTGGACATAATGGTGACTGGTACGGCGCTCCACGCCGCAGCTAACACAATGCCATATGATATGTAGAACTGTCCAATACTATCCACCCGAGACATCATGAGGAATCCGAAACCAAATAGAAGACCCGAAATGCTGATCACCAGTCGAGGACCAAGCTTATCACTTAGTCTCCCACTTCCGACTGAGAATACGCCATGGCCGATCAGGAATACTGAGAAGGCTCCTGAGGTGATGGCCCTACTCCAGCCGAAATGTTCCTGTAGCGGTTCAAAGAAGACAGCGAAGCTGTAGTTGGCCCCCGCTGATACTGCCATGACACAAAAGGAGGCGGCTACCACAATGTAAGCGTAGCAGCAGTTCGCCCTGCGGCCATGGTCAGCTTGCATTAGTGCATTACCATAGTGGAGTCTTCTAAGCGGTGGCAACTGATCGTCGAATCCCAGAATGTTGGAGGCGTTTGGTTTCCGTGTTCACTATATGCCCCAGTCTACATGACTGTCCAGCAGGCATCTGAGGTGAACCCCCCATACTTAGGACAGGACAGGGGCAAGGTTAAGGTGGAGTCCTGCGGTCTACCTTTCCTCGTTTGCTGCTGTGTTGCCGGTGTCAACCGGACGACCTGAATTGTACCCTGCTGCTGGCGTGCGGTAGTCCAGGGCCTGGTGGGGCCGCTCGTTGTTGTAGAAGCGGAAGTAGTGGGCGAGAGCGGCCTTCGCGTCCCAGCCATCCAAGTATGCCTTCAGATACACCTCCTTGTATTTGACCGTGCGCTACAGCCGTTCGATGAACAGGTTGTCATTGTAACTCCCCTTCCCGTCCATGCTGATGCTGATCCCCTTGCTCTCCAGCGTCCCGGTGAATTCCTCGCTCGTGAACTGGCTGCCCTGGTCGCTGTTGAAGATCTCTGGCTTCGCCTTGCCCAGCGCCTCTGCCAGCGCTTCAATGCAGAAGTCCGCTTCCAGTGTATTGGACAGACGCCAGGCCGGCACGTAACGGCTGTGCCAGTCCATGATGGCTGCCAGGTACAGAAAGCCTCTCGCCATCGGGATGAAGGTGATATCGGCCGCCCAGACCTGGTTCGGTGCGCTGATGTTCAGACCCCTGAG
>PWUU01000014.1 GCA_003562475.1 Dehalococcoidia bacterium
ATCGTATGCCTCTCCAGCATCGATTTACGCAGACTTCCCTACTCGAGATCGTTGAGCGCTTCGACTCCCGGCAGCGTTCCCTTTTCCAGCAGTTCCAGCGTTGCTCCGCCACCGGTTGACACGTGCGTGACCAAATCAGCGAGACCCATCTCCTGAACTGCGTCCACAGTCGATCCGCCACCAATCACCGAGGTTACATCCAGCGAAGCCAGGTAGTTGATCAGACACCGCGTACCTAAAGAGAACTGTGCGATCTCGTAAACGCCCATAGGTCCATTCCACATGACGGTCTTGCAGGACTCAAGCCTGGCAAAGAAATGCTCTATAGTCTTTGGCCCGATGTCCACAATGCCATGGTTCGCAGGCACGCTGGTAGACTGTACCACCCACGTTCGAACTCCTGCTCTCACTTCCGCCGCGACGAGCGCATCCACGGGGAGCAGGACCGGGACTCCACATCGCTCCGACTCCCGCATGATGTCACGAGCGTCATCGAGCATGTCATCCTCGACTAACGAGTGTCCGACATCCAGGCCTCTTGCCTTGAGGAATGTTGCTGCAAGTCCCCCACCAACAAAGACGATATCCACTCGCTGCAGCATGTTTCTTATCATGCCGACTTTGTCGCTGATCTTGGCGCCACCAAACACACACGCGAACGGGCGGCCAGGCGATTCAAGCAACCCTCCCAGCGCCGACAGTTCCTTCTCCATCAAGAGACCGGCAACTGACGGCAGGTAATGAGTTATCCCCTCGGTTGACGCGTGTGCCCGGTGAGCGGTGCCGAAAGCGTCATTCACATAGATATCCGCAAGCGACGCGAGCTGACTGGCGAACTCCGGCTCGTTCTTTTCCTCCTCACTGTGGAACCTCAGGTTTTCCAGCAGCAGCACGCCGCCATCGCGGAGTGCCGCGACCGCGTTCTGGGCGTCGGGGCCACGACACTCATGTGCATAGTCCACCTCAACTCCGAGCAACTCGGACAATCGATCCGCAACCGGTTTGAGGCGCATGCTCTCAGTTACCTTCCCCTTTGGTCTGCCCAGGTGAGACGCAAGGATCACGCGTCCTCCTCTCTCAATCAGATTGCGGATTGTGGGCAGCGCTGAGCGGATTCGGGTGTCATCGGCTATCTCCAGGGCATCAGTGAGAGGCACATTGAAATCCACGCGGACGAATATCCTCTTGCCGGTAACGTCGATATCCCTCATCGTCTGTTTTGTCATCATGGTCCAACCTCCTCGCCGGGCATGTGCCACTACCGAGGCAGAGTACGTACGGCACAACTGCTACCGCATGGTAGGCGCAAGGCCAGTATACTGTCAACAATCTCTGTCCTCCGGTCCAATTTGCCCCATACACGTTCCTACAATATAATCAGCAGTTTGAAAGCACGAGTGCTAACCCCTGGAGGTGATCGATGAACTGTTCGGCATGCGGCGGCCCCCTTCAGTTCAACCGCGTGGTGTTCCGTTGCTCCTGCGGAGCGTATATTCATGCATACTGTGTCGATAGGCACGTGATCGAATCACACCGCCCTGAACTCGAAGAAGGCTACGCAGACCTGAATGGTGAGTTTCACCCGAAGCATGAGCCTGTGGCATCCCAGCCAGTACTCCAGGGGACCGACACTACTCCTGCGGACCGGGCACAAGATCAACACAGTGGTGATGACGATGAAGCCGAAGAGCCGTCCGAGGATCTGGTCCCCGGTGAGGCAGTGCTCGACGAGTCGCACGACGAAATCGATGAAGAATCTGACGTGGATAGATAGGTGGCGTGCCGGCGCGGCGCTTGTGGCGCGCAGGAGGATAACAGGTGCCTACTTACACGTATAAGTGTGATTGCTGTAAGCATGAATTCGACGTCAGGCAAAGTTTCAAGGACCGGCCTGTAGCAGCCTGTCCCGAGTGCGGTGAAGAGGCTCGTCGAGTTTTCTGTCCGGTGCCCATTGTCTTCAAAGGCCCAGGGTTCTACACGACTGATTCTCGTGGAGCTTCTGCCGCCGCCTCCAAAGAGGAGGAGTAGGGCCTTCGCGTATGACGCGGCTGCGTCTGGTGCCTCCACAAATGGTAGACTTGGTACACGCGTCCCTGTAGCTCAGCAGGATAGAGCGGCTGCCTTCTAAGCAGCGGGTCGTGGGTTCGAATCCCTCCAGGGACGCCACTACTCAAGACTCACGTAGTCCTCAGAAGATCGCGAAACCAATCCTTGTCAGCGCAATTGACGATAGGTCATCAGGCGTATGTGCCACGTCCATAGGGACATATGTTTCCTCGTGCCGGTTAATTAGCTCGCCTATCTGCATATTCCTGAGGAACGAAAGAGAAAGCTCCCCGGAGTGGGTCAGATATCTACGCACGAAGGACAGTGACTGGAGACGGGCTGCCTGGCACGTAAAGAGAGCGCCCGGTGCCCGGGATAGAGCCGGCATCCACTCGTGTTGCAAGCCACGTACGGACTGTGATACAGTACTCCAGTTTGACCCCGTCATCGAATCATTCCACAGGATAAGACAAGGTATGGAGAATCCATCGGTAAAAGGATTACTGGAAGCGGGTGCGCATTTTGGCCACCATACCAGCTACTGGCATCCCAAGATGCGACGTTACATTTTTGCCCAGCGCAATGGCATCCACATCATAGACCTGGAACAGACTGTCCAGATGTTGATGGCAGCATGCGAATTCGCGCGTGATATTGCCTCCCGCGGAAAGTCGATTCTGTTCGTGGGGACCAAACGCCAGGCGCAGCAGGTTATCGAAGAAGAGGCGACGCGCTGCGAGATGTTCTACGTCAGTCAGCGCTGGCTGGGTGGAATGTTGACCAATTTCGGCAATATTCAGGCGAGGATCGACTATCTCGTGCGTCTTGAGGACCGAAGGGACAAGGGGGAACTGGAGCTGCTCTCCAAGAAGGAGCGCGCCAAGTTGGAGAAGAAGATCGAGCATCTTAACGATCAGATGGGCGGCTTCAAGGAAATGACCTCATTCCCCGGGGCACTATTCATTGCCGATCCGCTTAAGGACAAGATCGCACTTGCTGAGGCCAGGAAGGTGGGCATTCCTGTTGTCGCCATCGCCGACACTAATGCCAATCCCGATCAAATCGACTACCCGATACCGGCCAACGACGATGCTATCAAGGCTATCAGGCTTATCTGCGGCAAGATAGCAGACGCCGTCATTGAGGGTCGCGGGCTGTTCGTTGCAGAGCAACTTGAGGATTCCGATGCCATCCCGATGGCGGAGTCCGAAGAGCCCATCGAGATGCTGCGCTCCTATTCTTTCAATCCTGACGAAAGCTAGTGGAGTTTGCTCATGGAAATATCCGTCGAGGCGGTCAAAGAAGTTCGTGCGCAAACCAGCGCTGGAATGCTCGACTGCAAGAAAGCGCTTCAGCAGGCGAGCGGCGATGTGAATGGGGCCATCGAAGCATTGCGACAGAAGGGCTTCGCTATGGCTGAGAAGCGTGCCTCTCGTGCCGTTAGCGAAGGTGTAGTGGCAGCGTATCTCCACCATAATAACCGCGTTGGAGCACTCGTCGAGCTGAATTGTGAAACGGATTTCGTTGCGCGAACCGAGGAGTTCCGACGCCTGGCATACGACATTGCAATGCATGTGGTCGCCGCGAGCCCATCCTATCTTTCCCCTGATGAGTTTTCTGCGGACTGCAACGGGTCCCCCGAAGACATCTGCCTGCTTGCACAACCGTATGTCCGGGACCCTTCCAAGACTGTGGCCGATGTGATTACCGAGACCATCGCCCGCACCGGCGAAAACATTCGAATTGGCAGGTTCGCGCGCATCGAAGTAGGTTGCTAGTATTGCACGCCATTCGCACGGGTGAGGGGAGGCACACTCATGGTGAGCGAAGTCCTCGAAAACACTACAGCCGATATGCAGAAGTGCGTCGACGGCCTCTCACACGAGTTGGCATCCATCAGAACAGGACGTGCAAGCCCCGCGCTCGTCGATGGGGTTCTCGTCGAGTATCACGGCTCCAACCTCCCATTGAGACAACTGGCCAATATAGCTGTCCCCGAGCCAGCGTTGATCACCATCCAGCCGTGGGATAAGAGTTCTCTGCGGGCCATTGAGAAGGCGCTACTCAAAGCCAACCTGGGGTTGAACCCATCAAACGATGGCAACATCATTCGGCTCTCTATCCCTCCTTTGACGGAGGAGCGGCGCATCGAGCTTGCAAAGCTCGTAGGCAAACGCGTCGAGGGCCGCAAGGTGGCCTTGCGCAATATCCGTCGCGATTACACCTCCAAGGTCAAGCAGATGGAGAAGGACAAGGATATTTCCGAGGACGAGATGGAATCCGTCCTCAAGAAGATCGACGAGTTGACGACCCTCTTCGTGGACAAGGCTGCCGACATCGGTCGCGCTAAGGAAAGGGAGATCAAGGAACTGTAGCCAGACAGTTGCGGCATCTGTCTGCACTACGTTGCACCATGCGTCTGGTACAATTGGCGCGTGCTTCGTCTGAGACTGCTGACCACAGCCGTGGGTCTCCCGCTTGTCCTTCTTGCTCTGTTCCTGGGACCACATCCCTTCGGTATCTTTCTCACCATTGTCGCCGCCATATGCACCATTGAGTTCTGCCGTATAGCACCGGGCTTGCCCGCACGCGACCCCCTGGTAGTACTCGCCACATTGTGGGCCGTTCTTCTAGCAACGCGACACGTGCTTTTCCCCGGCGAGACTACGCAGAGCCTCATCATCACCGTACCCCTGGTTGTCTCGCTCGTGCTCCTGCTCGCACGCGCCGGGAAGACACCTGCATTCCTCCAGTGGTCATGGGCTGTCGCAGGAGCTCTCTATGTCGGCTGGCTCTTAGGTCACTGGGGCGGCCTTTACATGCTCCCTGGTGGGGGACACATCCTCGTCTTGTTCGGCCTGCTTACGATGTTCGCCTATGACACATTCGCATTCTTCTCGGGCCGCGCGTTTGGTCGCCACAAGCTCGCGCCACGCATCAGCGGTGCCAAGACATGGGAGGGCGCCATCGGCGGTCTTGTTGCAGCATCCTGTATCGGCCTTCTGATCAGAGCCGCTGTCATGACTCTCGAGAGAGGATTTCCGTTCTCCTTGGCAACGACATTGGTTGCCACGGTCTGTATTGTCATCGGAGGCCAGCTGGGGGACCTCGTCGAGTCGGCGCTGAAACGAAGTGCCAACGTGAAGGATACTGGTGGTATTCTGCCCGGGCATGGCGGCATGCTCGACCGATTCGACAGCCTGCTGTTCGCTGGCCCGGTGCTATACTACTTCACGCTGTGGGTGACCACTTGAACAGAGTCGCGTTGCTTGGCAGCACCGGCTCAATAGGCACACAGACGCTTCAGGTTGTGCGACACCTGCGCGATGTAGTCGAGGTGGTCGCCCTGACCGCAGGCCAGAATGCACGGTTGCTTTCCCAACAGCTCGCAGAGTTTCGGCCACGTCTGTACCACTCGCTGGTGCCTGAGCAGGTTGACTGCGGAGACACTCATCTCGCAACTCCAGAAGAAATCGCTACCGACGACCGGATAGACACGGTGATTGTCGCCACAGAAGGACGGGCAGGCCTGCGCCCCACACTTGCAGCTCTCACACACGGCAAGAGGGTCGCGCTCGCAAACAAGGAAGTACTCGTCATGGCAGGCAACCTGGTACGTGAAGCTGCACAATGTACAGGAGCAGCCATTATGCCCATTGACAGCGAGCACAGTGCGATCTGGCAATGCCTGAATGGCGAGACGACCACTGCCGAGCAAGTACTACTGACGGCCTCAGGAGGCCCCTTCTATGACTGCTCTAATGAGCGCCTGAGCAATGTAACCGCTGCTGAAGCGCTCGCGCATCCTATCTGGGCAATGGGTTCCAAGATTACCATCGACTCGGCCACTCTCATGAACAAAGGCCTTGAGGTGATTGAGGCACACTGGCTGTTCGATGTTCCATACGAAAAGATTCAGGTCCTGATACACCCGGAGTGCATCGTACACTCCATGGTTGAGTTCATCGACGGGTCGGTCAAGGCACAGCTCAGTTCGCCCGACATGACCCTGGCTATCCAGTACGCACTCACCTATCCGGAGCGCCTGAGAGCACTCACGCAGCCATTAGCGTGGGATGCGGTTCGTACGCTAACCTTTCTTCCTGTGGATACAGATAGGTTCGCCTGCTTGAGGCTGGCTCGCGATGCCGGACGCGCCGGAAGAACATATCCTGCAGTGCTATGCGGAGCAGACGAGGAGGCTGTAGATCTCTTCCTCGCCGGCGCGATACGCCTACCCGATATCGCCAATCTCGTAGATCGCGCACTGCAGGCGCACAACCCGGCGGATGCGACTTCACTCGAGGCGATCATCGCTGCCGATGACTGGGCCCGCGACTACGTGAAGCGACACTGCTCGTCTCCCAACAACAGACTTGCAGACTCAAGAGGCACGACATGATGCAGATAGTAGTGCTCTTCATCGTATCGCTCTTCGTAGTGATCCTCGTCCACGAATTCGGACACTTCATCGCTTCCAAGCGGATCGGTGTTGCGGTCGAGGAATTCGGCATCGGGTTCCCGCCTCGCCTCTTCGGGCGGATGTGGAAGGGAACCCTATACTCTGTTAATGCTTTGCCAATCGGTGCATTCGTCCGCGCACGGGGGGAGAACAATCCCAACATCGAGGGAAGCCTCGCGTCAAAGGGGCCCTGGCGGCGACTATTCGTATACGTCGCGGGACCGGTCGCGAACATCTTACTGGCCTTCATTCTTCTTGCCGCGTTTTTCGCACTGCCGAGAGGTGTCATTGTCAGCGACGGTGTGCTTGTTTACAACGTACAACACGATTCAGCCGCACAGGATGCGGGGCTGGAGCCCGGTGACGTCATCATCAACGCGGACGGCAGGAGCATCCGCACGTGGAATGACCTGCAGGCTGCTCTCACCACTGATTCACCTCAGGACCCGGTAGAGCTTCAGGTCTTGCGTAACAGCACACAGTTTGAGACCTCGGTGACGCCTGTGTACTCCGACACGCTCGGACGACACGTTATTGGCATCACCCTTGCTCGCAATATGGTCACAAGTATCGAGCCTGGGTCGTTAGCGCAGGAGGCACAGATTGCCAGAGGTGACTCCCTTCTGGGGGTAAATGGATTGGCTGCAATAAGTGACTCGGAACTGGCGAAGACACTGTCGGCGGTGAGTCCCGATGATCAAGCGGTCATCACGATGATGAGGGGAGACGAAACCTACACCGTCAAGTTCGCAGGCTCTCAGCTGGAATCGAGGCCTCTGGGACTGGAACTGCAGTGGGCGCCTGACACAAGGGTTGAGAGGCAGGCTATCTCACTCGGCTCAGCGGTGCTGTCAAGCGCCACGTATATCGTGACGATGCCTGCGCTCATTGCTGCCTCAATACCGCTTATGCAGGAGGATCCGTCGCTCGCGCTTGTCGGCCCGATTGGTGCCGGACAACTCACGGTGGAGGCGGTACAGACGTTCGGAGCAGCGAACCTGATCTTCATCGCGGGACTCATCAGTATCGGCATCGCCCTATTCAATCTCTTCCCGATACCTCCTCTCGATGGGGGAGGCATCCTCGTTTCGCTCATTGAGGCGGTGCGACGCGGAAGACGACTGTCAGAACGATCGATACGATTTGTGTATGCTGCCGGTACGGCTTTCCTCATTACGCTCGTGATTCTAATCACCACAAGTGACCTCTTGCGGCTCATTGAAGGTAGGGGTTTTGGGCTGTGAGAACTCGGCGACGGACAACGCCTATCAGAGTTGGTGACGTCATCGTCGGCGGCGATGCACCCGTTTCCGTGCAGTCGATGGCCAAGACAGACACGCGAGACATAGAGTCGACCACCCGTCAGATCAACGATCTCGGTAACGCGGGATGCCAGATTGTGAGGCTCGCGGTACCGGACCTGGAGGCCGCGTCTGCACTCGGCGCAATCCGGAACAGAGTTGCTGTCCCGATTGTGGCGGACATACACTTCGATTATCGTCTGGCTATCGCAGCAATAGGCGCCGGAGTAGCGGCACTCCGGCTGAATCCCGGCAACATCAGCCGTCGCGAGCACCTCCGGAAGATTGTGTCCCGTGCGCGTGAACGTGATATCCCCATCCGCATCGGGGTGAACAGCGGGAGTCTACCGCACGACTATCGCAGTGGCGAGCGTCTTGCCGAGCGCATGGTCTCCGTTGCTATGGAGCAGGTACACATGTTGGAGGAGATGGACTTTCACCTCATCAAAGTATCTCTAAAGGCACCTGATGTCCTCACCACGGTGGAGGCGTACCGCCTCATTGCTGATCGCATACCCTATCCCCTGCACATGGGTGTCACCGGGGCAGGACCACCATTTACCGGAGCAGTCCGCAGCACACTCGGCATAGGCCTGCTCCTGAGTATGGGTATTGGTGACACCATCAGAGTGTCTCTCAGTGGAGACCCGGGGCTTGAAGTAGACGCCGGCAGAGAGATCCTGGGCTCGCTCCACCTGATCGATCCCGGGGCTTCCGTCATCAGTTGCCCAACCTGTGGGCGGACGAGCCTTGATATTCCGGGTATCGCGTCTCGCGTATCTGGTCGACTTCGATCAGTCAGACAACCCATCCGTGTTGCCATCATGGGCTGCGTGGTGAACGGGCCCGGTGAGTGCCGTGACGCGGACGTCGGTATTGCCGGCGGAGACAATAAGGTTCTCGTCTACCGCGCAGGCGTCTTCAGTCACTCGGTTCCACCACAAGATGCATACGACGCCATCTCTGCAGAGATCGACCTGCTGCTCGGAATCCGCAGCAACGAAACACCGCAAGATACGAGGTAGCATATACATGAGATTATCCAGGCTCTTCGGCCGAACCACGCGTGAGACTCCCGCCGACGCAGAGAGTATCAGCCACCAGCTCCTCTTGAGAGCCGGCATGATCAGTCAGGGCGCGGCAGGGGTGTATTCGTATCTTCCCCTAGGTTGGCGGGTGCTTCGCCGCATCGAGCAGGTTGTCAGGGAGGAGATGGACCGTGTGGGTGGCCAGGAAATGCTCATGCCTGCACTACAACCATACGAGTTGTGGCAGACATCGGGTCGCGATATATCGTTCGGGCAGTCGCTTTTTACGCTTACCGACCGGAAGGATCACCGTCTCGTACTGGGACCGACGCACGAGGAGGTTATCACAGACCTGGCGCGGCGTTATCTACAGAGCTACCGCGATCTTCCCCTTATGCCCTACCAGATTCAGACCAAGTTCAGGGACGAACCACGCCCCAGGGGCGGGCTTCTGCGTGTGCGCGAGTTCATCATGAAGGACCTGTACAGTTTCGATGCTGATGAGGCGGCCCTGGACATGACGTACCGGGCCATGGCAGCGGCATATGCAGCGGTGTATCGGCGCCTTGGCCTGCCGGCAGTCATGGTCGAGGCCGATAGCGGAGCTATCGGAGGAAAGGCATCACACGAGTTCATGGTTCTTACACCGACTGGTGACGACACGATTATCCGCTGCGACAGGTGTGCGTATGCGTCCAACGTCGAGAGAGCGCGTAGTGACAAGACGCTCAGTGCCGCCGAATCAGCCAACAACGGTGAGGAAATGGCGCCTCTAACGGCGGTGGCCACCCCTGATTGCCACACCATCAAGGAAGTCGCAGCCTTTCTCAGCAAACCATCGTGGAGGACTCTCAAGGCGGTCTTCTACGTGGCCGATGGCGACTTCATCGTCGCAGTAATCCGCGGTGACCTCGATGTCAACGAGCTTAAGCTGCAGCGCGTGCTCAAGTGCGACGTGTTGAGACTGGCCGAAGAAGAAGAGGTGGAGGCGGGGAACATGGTCCCGGGGTTTGCTTCTCCAATCGGGGTGGACAACGTGCGCGTTGTCGCCGATGATTCGGTGCCACACGCGCGTAACATCGTGGCAGGCGCTAATCGTGTTGGCTACCACTTCGTGAATTCCAACTACGGTCGCGACTACACAGCGGAGATCGTGGCGGACATTGCACTTGCGCGCGAGGGCGATAAGTGCCCGTCGTGTGGTGAACACTTGAGAGCGCATAAGGCTATCGAAGTCGGCCACATTTTCAAGCTGGGCACATTCTTGAGCGGCACACTCAACGCGACGTTCCTTGATGAAAGCGGAGTGTCGCGTCTCGCAGTCATGGGTTGTTACGGCATCGGGATCGGCAGGCTTCTGGCAGCGATAGTTGAACACGGACATGATGACAACGGCATTATCTGGCCTGCAGCCGTTGCCCCCTACCAGGTACACCTGTGCACGCTCAACCCTGAGAAGGGTGAGGTTGAGGCTGTTGGAGACCGCCTGTACAGTGAACTGTGGCAATCAGGTGTTGAGGTACTGCTCGATGATAGGCCTGCCTCTCCAGGCGTCAAGTTCAACGATGCAGACCTGCTCGGGATGCCCCTCAGAATGACAGTGAGTCCGCGCACGCTCGCGTCGGGTTCAGTGGAGGTCAAGTGGAGACATGCCAAAGAACCCCTCTTCATCCCCGCTGATGCAGCAGTGGCCACTGTGACTGAAATGGTGGTGGCGTCGTGTTCGCCTCCTGGCTGACTAGCTCCGCAGTGCTGCACCAACGCTTGATTGAAGGCGCGCCAGGAGTTTCTCCTGGACTCCGCTGACCTCTGTGTCAGTGAGAGTCCGATCCGGTGCCTGAAAAACGAGCCTGATAGCGAAAGACTTCTTCCCGGGCGGGACCTGTTCTCCTTCGTAGATATCGAAAAGCACGGCCCGGGCAATCAGACCGAAACCGCTGATGATCTTTGCGACGCTCTCATACGGCACGTCGCGATCGACGACAATCGCCAGGTCTCGTTCCGAGAACGGGAAACGGGAGAGCGGCTCGTATTCCGTGATCTCTCGAGAATGGCCCATTAGGCGCGCAACATCCAGTTCCACGACGAACGTCTGAACATCGATCTCAAACTTCCTCGCGACAGCGGGATGAATCTGGCCGACCACTCCGATCCAGTCGCCATCCACACGCACATCTGCCTGGCGCCCTGGAAACAGACCTGCGTCTTGACTCGGGCTGAAGCGGCCGGTTACGTTGCACCTGGCCAGCAGAAACTCAGCGGCCCCTTTGGCATCGTAGAAATCCATGACACGATCTCCGTGATGCCACGAAACAGGCTCCACACTGCCGGACAGCATGGCACAGAGTATCTCGCGTTCGTCCGGCAATTCTTCTCCGCGAGGAAGATACACACGACTCAGTTCAAACATGCGAACAGGCGACTGCTCGCGACGCCGGTTTCGCGCGAGCACATGGAAGAGGCTTTCACGCAGGCTGGTCCGCAGGCACTCAAGCTCCTTGCTCATCGGATTAGCTACACGCAGTGGTTCGTGCGTGAGCGACGCACCGTGCTGCGGCAGCGGCAGTCCGTCCGGACCTGTCAGGGAATAGGTGAGCACTTCCTGAAACCCGACGCCTGTCATCATGTGCCGCAGCCTTGCCTTGAATTCCCAGAGGTCGGCGGGCACTGTCACGGTGGCCGTTGTGAACCGAGGGGCGCCGACAGGGATGCGGTCATAACCGAACACCCGGATGACGTCTTCAACCAGATCAGCAGCACCCGTAACATCACCTCTCCAGTATGGAACGCTGTACGTGTCGGCGTGTTCATCACCCGCAATCCACTCGAAGCCCAGTGATTCCAGAATAGTCCGCGTGTCCTCGTGGGATACCTCGATGCCTGATAAGCGTTTCACCTCGCCGTTTGGCAGCATAACTTGAAACGGGCTTGCCGGCGAAGGATACACGTCGCAGACTCCACGCAGGGGCACGCCCCCGCATATATCGGCGACCAGCCGGGTCGCTCGCTGCACTGCAATCAGCGCAAGGTCAGGATGGAGGCCTTTGTCGAAACGGAGGGATGCCTCGGTTCGCAATCCAAGAAAGGAACAGCCGTGACGGATTACCGCTCTGTCAAAATTGGCAGCCTCAAGCAACACGGTCGACGTACCGGTTGAGACCTCTGTATTGCTTCCGCCCATAATGCCGGCGACCCCCACCGGACGCTCTCCATCGGCGATCATGAGAACATCCTCGTTCAGAGAACGCTCTATATCATCCAGAGTCCGAAAGAACTCCCCACTCCTTGCACGCCGTACGATGATCTGCTGTCCAGCAATCGTGTCGTAGTCGAACGCGTGCAGCGGCTGGCCAAACTCGAGCATGACGTAGTTTGTGATATCGACCACGTTAGAGATGGGTCGTATCCCGCAAGCCTTGAGCCGCGCTTGCATCCACGCGGGTGATGGGCCCGTCTTGATGCCCTCGATAACGGTCGCACAATAACGGCGGCAATCCTGCCCATTCTCGATGATCACACTGATCACGTCCTCAACAGACACATGACGCTTATCGTCAACTCTGACGTTGGGGGCTACCACATGTCCTCCGCAGAGGGCCGCCAATTCTCGTGCAACGCCGATTATGGACAGACAATCAGGGCGATTCGGCGTAAGCTCAAGGTGCAGAATGACATCTCCCATGTAGTCCGTGAGTGGCGTTCCAACAGGTGCATCGTCCGGCAACTCGATAATACAAGTGTGATCATCGGACAGGCCGAGTTCTTTCTCGGAGCACACCATCCCCGCGGATAACACACCCCGTATCCTGGCAGGCTTCAGTGTGGACAGGTTGCCCGAGTGACCGTCAATCAGTCGCGCACCAGCATGCGCAAACGCCACCTTCTGGCCGACGGCGACGTTAGGAGCACCGCACACAACAGTGCTGCTGTCGGAACCTGTGTTAACTGTGACGAGCTGCAGTCGATCGGCATTTGGATGCGGCTGAACACCGATCACGGTTCCCACCGTCACACTTTCCCACGACTGCCCCACCCGCTCGAGTTCAGCGACCTCGATGCCCGCAAGCGTGAGACGCTCGGCGATACGCTCAGCGGACCAATCGCATGTAACGTATTCAGCCAGCCACTTCAACGGAATCCGCATCGCGTACTATTCTCCCGGCTCAGAACTGTCTCAGGAAACGAAAGTCGCCTGAGTAGAAATGCCTGATGTCATCAACTCCGTAGCGCAATATGGTGATTCGCTCAACGCCCATACCAAAAGCAAAGCCGGAATACACCGTCGGATCGATTCCACATCGCGCGAGCACATCGGGATGAACCATCCCGGTTCCAAGAATCTCCAGCCATCCCGTACCGCCACAAAGTCGACATCCACTGCTCTTACACTGGAAGCATTCGATCGCCACTTCACCACCCGGTTCCACAAACGGGAAGTAATCGCAGCGAAATCTGACGCCTGTGTCGCGCCCGAACACACTTCGGCAAAACTCAAATAGTGTTTCCTTCAAATCGCGAAGCGTTATGTCAATATCCACTGCCAGCCCTTCGACCTGGTGAAACATCCAATCATGGGTTGCATCCGTCGCCTCATACCGGTACGTTCTGCCCGGCACTACGAATCTGAGTGGCGGTTTGTGGGTCTCCATAATGCGCACCTGCATTGGAGATGTGTGAGTACGAAGGAGGCGCGCAGTACTATCGTCCTTCTGATCAAGCCACAGAGTCGCGAACATATCCCGTGCGGGATGATCCTGAGGAATATTCAACGCCTCGAAGTTATAGTAATCCTTTTCTACTTCAGGTCCCTCTATGACCTGGAAGCCCATGCGCGCAAATACGGCGCATATCTCCTGGATTACCCGTGTGATGGGATGCAGTCGGCCCATGGGGAAGGGGCGGCCTGGCAGCGTCACATCGAGCGGCGCTACGCCGATGGATTGGCCGATACTGCTGACCGACACAGCCTGTTGTTTTGCGTCAAATCGGGACTGGAGATTCTTCTTGACGTCGTTGGCGCGAGCACCAAGAGCCCTGCGTTCATCGGGCGGCAACGTACCAAGACTCCGCAACGCTGCGGTGAGAGCACTCTTCTTACCAAGGTAGCGGACCCTCCATTCTTCGAGCTCGCCGGGAGTCTCGATCCTCGAGAGTTCCGAGAGCGCCACCGATTCCAGATGGTTGAGATCCTGCGGCATGCCTCGCTGCCTCGGGTATTACGCCTGCCCTCCGGCCCGTACCGACTGTACCAACCGGGCAAACGCCTCCGGTTCACGCACGGCCATCTCGGCGAGCATCTTGCGATTGAGAGCGATGCCGGATGCGCGGAGCCCGTTCATGAACACACTGTAAGAGCAACCATTGGCTCGAGCGGCAGCGTTAATCCTCGCGATCCAGAGTCTTCGGAAATCGCCCTTTCGCTCGCGCCGGTGACAATACGCATAGTCGAGTGCATGCAGCATAGACTCTCTGGCGCTGCGAAACAAACGGTGCCGGGAGCCCCGATGCCCTTTCGTATATGACAGGACTTTCTTATGACGGTTTCGAGTTACCCGTCCACTCGCTGATCGAGGCACACTATCCTCCCTTTGGAACTTGTCCGGTTATAGAGTACGCCGGACCAGACGACTCCTGCGTTATGAATAAGGCAGCAGACGTCGCAGTCGTGGCACATCCGCACCGGAAGTAGCAGTCAACCGATCATACATTCGTTTCGTTCGAGGAGCCTTCTTGCGGCGCAGATGGCTCTTCCCGCACTTGGCGCGCAATATCTTGCCGGTAGCCGTCACGTGAAATCGGCCCTTGGCTCCCTTGTGTGTCTTGAGTTTCGGCATCTTGTTTATTGGCCTCCTGGGTCTTCTTCGTGGCGAGAGGAGCAAGCGTCAACGCGATGTTCCTGGCGTCCTTTGACGGCTGGCTCATGGCAACTGCATAGTCTTTCAACGCTTCAGCAACACGTCTCAGCACTTGCCACCCGAGCTCGGGATACACGATCTCCCGTCCCCGGAAGCGCACACTTATCTTGACCTTGTTGCCATCCTCAAGTAGTTCTCTCGTTTTTCGTATCTTGTCCTGAAGATCGTGCTCTTCAATTTTCGGGCGTAGCCGCACCTCTCGCAAGAGGCCTTTCTGACTCTTGCGAGCCTGTTTTTCTTTCTTGATCTGTTCGTACCTGTACTTGCCGTAATCGACCAGCCGGCATACCGGAGGGTTCGAATTCGGTGCAACCATCACCAGGTCCAGTTCGCGCTCTTGAGCTGCCTGGAGAGCTCTCGCAGTCGGGAGTGTCCCAAGCTGCTCCCCGTTTTCCCCGATTACCCGCACCTCGCTAGCCCTGATCTGTCTATTGACAGGAAGGCGCCTCGTAGTTGGACGTGTGCTAGCGTGTGACCTGCTTTTCATCATAGGCTAGGCCCTATTCTCAACAGCACCCCGTATGCGAGTCTCCACATCATCAATAGTACAGAATCCAACGTCACCACCGCTACGTAACCGTAGAGATGCTCCCCCCGACTCAATCTCCTTGTCACCAATAATAAGCATATAAGGTATTCTTGCCAACTGGGCATCCCGTATTTTGGAGCCCATTCGCTCTGAACGGCCATCGACCTCCACTCGTAGACCGGCCCGTCTTAACCTGCCCTCAACTGAGTGCGCATATTCCAGATGACGATCAGCGATCGGGACAATTCTGGCTTGAACGGGACTCAGCCACACCGGGAACGCACCACCGTAGTGCTCCACCAGACACGCGAAGAACCGTTCCATACTACCGAGAACGGTTCTGTGGATCATAGTAACGAGATGCTCGTCACCGTCCTCACCAATATAACAAACATTGAAGCGTTGCGGCAAATTGAAGTCAACCTGGATAGTCGGGCCCTGCCAGTCACGCCCCATGGCATCGGCAAGTTTGACGTCAATCTTCGGTCCATAGAAGGCGCCGCCTCCTGGATCCTCTTCGTAGTCAATGTCCAGCGATTCGAGTGCGGCGATCAACGCGGCGGTTGCAACCTCCCATTCCTCTGACGTACCCGCATACTTCTCGGGTCTGGTTGCAAGAACCATCTCGTAGTTCTCAAATCCAAACGTGGCCATCATGAACTGTGCAAGTTGAATCACGCCAACTACCTCTTCCCGGATCTGATCCTGACGACAGAAGATGTGCGCATCGTCCTGAGTAAACCCGCGCACGCGCGTCAAACCATAGAGGACGCCGCCCCGCTCATAGCGATACACCGTGCCAAGTTCCGCCATACGAATCGGAAGCTCACGGTAGCTACGCAACCGACTTCGGAAAATGAGAATGTGTCCGAGACAGTTCATCGGCTTAAGCAGGTACTGTCTGCCATCCACCTCCATGGGAGAGTACAGGTTCTCCCGGTAAAACTCCCAGTGTCCACTCTGCTTCCACTGATCAAGCTTGCCGATATGAGGGGTATATACAATCCCATAGCCACGTCTCTGATGCTCAGCCTTCCAGAAATCCTCGATGAGTTGACGCACCAATGCCCCGTTGGGGTGCCAGCACACAAGCCCGGGACCTATCTCGTCGTGAATACTGAAGAGATCGAGATCCCTTCCCAGCTTGCGATGGTCCCTCTTCGCTGCCTCGGCAAGCTTGTCAAGATGAGCCTGGAGCTCGTCTTCGGTTTCGAAGGCCACACCGTAGATACGTTGCAGCATTGGCTGAGATTCATCGCCCCGCCAGTAGGCTCCTGCAGTTCTCACGAGCTTGAAAGCACCCATCTGCGCGGCATGATCTGCGTGCGGACCTCGACACAGGTCGGCAAACATTCCCTGAGTGAACACCGAAACATGATCCTCAGGAAGATCCTCGAGGAGTTCAAGCTTGTACGGTTGGTCGGCAAAGACACTCCTTGCCTCCTCCTTCGTCAACTCGCGCTGTACAAAGGCACCGTCCTCAGCGATAATCTGTCGCATGATCCCTTCGATGGCGGGAAGGTCATCGGGCGTTAAGGGGCGAGGCAGTTCGAAATCGTAGTAGAACCCGTCTTCAATGGCGGGACCGATACCAAACTTCGCATCGGGAAACAGCCGCAGCACAGCCTCGGCCATTATGTGTGCGGCCGAGTGTCTCATCGTTTCGAGCCAGCTATCGTTGTTGCCCATAGGTGTGATTCGCACTCGAGGGAAACGTACGTACCAGCGAAGCGGCCACGCCGTCCCGCGGCCCCTGACTGATGAGGACGCCGATGCAGCTATCGTTCGGGAGCGCCTTCGTGGTCATTAAAACTGGGCAGTACTGGACTTGAACCAGTGACCTCTGCGATGTCAACGCAGCGCTCTAACCACTGAGCTAACCGCCCCGGAGATGCGATTCTAGCAGAAGCCCATAGCTACGTCAATCGTTGCTACCGGGTTCCCCACTTCTGTGGCATGAACGTGACGCCATGATATCATACTGGCACACACGCATGCGTGGCGCACGATGAGCAACAAGCCTTTCGAAATGATAGCGCATACTGCGGATATCGCCGTAATGATTCGTGGTCGCGATCTTGCCGACCTTCTGCGAAATGCCGCGAGAGCGCTCAACGCAATCATACTGAGCGAAGACAGCGTGGTAAGGCCTGAGATGGAGAGGACGATCTCGCTTGACTCGCTCGATAGCGACACCCTGCTTGTCGATTGGCTCAATGAGCTCATCTACCGGTCCGAAGTGGAACAGCTGGTCTTTTCGGAATTCCAGTTTGACACACTCCAGGACGGTCTCCTGGTAGCACGGTGCCGGGGAGAGTATCTCGATGCCTCACGGCATCGTGTTATCAGGGAAGTCAAGGCCGCAACCTATCACATGTCAGACATCCGTCGCACCCAGCTGGGATACCACGCCCGCGTGGTCTTCGACGTTTAGAGGCGTATTCATGAACCAACTACACAAGATTGACGAGTTCAGATGGGAAATCCCGGTTAGCTACAAGGCTGGCATGAAAGTGCCCGGGCTCGTGTACGCAAGCGAGTCGATGCTGGAGTCGATCGAGCAGGATCAAGCACTCGAGCAGGTGGCCAATGTGGCGTTTCTCCCGGGCATCGTCGGCCGGTCCCTGGCGATGCCTGACATTCACTGGGGCTATGGCTTTCCCATTGGTGGAGTGGCCGCCACACGCACTACCGATGGTGTGGTCTCGCCGGGGGGCGTCGGCTACGATATTAACTGCGGCGTGCGGCTGCTTCGCACCAACCTGATGAAGTCAGACGTTGTCCCACACCTCCCATCGCTCATCGAGCGGCTCTTCAGAAACGTTCCATCTGGTGTCGGATCCCGGGGGCGCCTGCGTCCACCCAAACAGCAGATTCCACGTCTTCTCGTTGAGGGCGCACGCTGGGCTGTCAAGAACGGCTACGGAGTTGAAGACGATCTTGAGGCGACGGAGGACGGTGGCCGCATCGACGGAGCAGACCCGAGTGCCGTCAGCGAGCGCGCCCTTGCGCGGGGGTTGCCACAGGCCGGCAGCCTTGGTTCCGGGAACCACTTTCTGGAGATACAGGCCGTGCAGGAGGTCTACGAAGAGAGCATCGCCTCTGTCATGGGAATCGAATGTCCGGGACAAGTGGTCGTGCTCATTCACACGGGGTCCAGGGGGCTGGGCCACCAGGTATGCACCGATTACCTCAAAGTCATGGAGCGAGCAGTGAAGCGGTATGATATTTCGTTGCCCGATCGCCAGCTCGCCTGCGCTCCAATTGACTCCCCTGAAGGACAACAGTACCTGGCTGCCATGCGGTGTGCCGCCAACTATGCCTGGTGCAACCGGCAACACATCGCTCACTGGGTCAGGGAAGCATTTGTCGAAGTCTTCGGAGGCAATCAGGACCGTCTCGGACTGCACCAGGTCTACGATGTGGCGCATAACATTGCCAAGATAGAGACGCACACAGTTGACGGCAAACAAGTGCAACTGTGCGTCCATCGGAAGGGCGCGACGCGCGCGTTTCCCCCGGGGCACAAAGACGTGAGTGCAGTCTACAGGTCAGTGGGACAGCCAGCACTCATCCCCGGCGACATGGGCCGCTACTCGTATATCGCGGTCGGAACAACTCGTGCGATGCAGGAGACCTTCGGGTCTACATGTCATGGCGCAGGTCGTGTGTTGAGTCGCGGCGCCGCACGCAAGTCGATGCGAGGATACGATGTCGCTACCGCTCTCGAAGCTAAGTCCATCTTCGTGCGTACCGGCGACATCGCCGCACTCGCCGAAGAAGCTTCCGACGCATACAAGGACGTGGCCGATGTGATGAACGTAGTCCAGGGTGCCGGTATCTGCAGGAAAGTAGCACGTACCGAACCTCTTGGAGTGATCAAGGGCTGACTTCCGTTCGTGCGACGCGTGCGCACACCCGTCAACCATGTATACCTGCAACGAAGCCGGCATGGAAAAAGCCCGGCGCCTCCGGTCCGGGCCTGCTCTGTAATGCCATCAACCTGAGCACGCAGAGTTCTAACCGACGATATCCTCCGACGAGACGTGGTCTTTCACCAACCGGGCGAGGCTCTCCATCTTCTTTGTATCATCCTTCATCAGGAGTGGGTGATGCTTTCTATCGCAGCAGTGTACAATTCAGGTCGTCCAGGGCAGGCTATCAGCAGCAACACAGCAACGGGCGAGCCAAGGGAGACTGCAGGACTCCACCTTAACCTTGCCACTTTATTGTCCTAAGGATGGGGTCCACCTCAGTGGCACCTCTCTGAACCGAATCTTGAGTTCGTACGCGTCGTCCGCGATGCGCTTCTCGACGTCGAACCCCATCCTCTCAAACAGGTGGAGCATGGGCTCATTCTCTACGAGAACCTCAGCGTCACTTGAGCTTGGGAAGCTCGAGCGCAACCACGGTCAATACTGTCACGAATACCGCAAGGAGATACAGCCCACATGCCGCAGCCAATCCCACTCCCGCCGTGACCCAGATTGCTGCCGCCGTTGTCAGCCCCTCGATGCCATCTCCCCGGCCACCCCGGAAGATCACGCCTCCGCCAATGAAGCCGACACCCGCCACCACTCCGGAAGCAACTCGAGCCATTTCGTATCCCTCGAAGCCGTACAAGGACCCTAGCGTGAAGGCTGCTGCCCCAACCGAAATCAGTATGTGAGTGCGTAGTCCTGCAACCTTGCCTCTGAGTTCACGCTCAAGACCAATTACAGCGGCGAGCACAGCAGCGGCCAGCAGGCGCAACGTTATGTCCATAACCGGCGCATCCATGAGATTCCCTCCGTCACCCGGTCTTGTGTATCCACAGCATGCACAGATGAGATTAGTCCTCGAATACCGCTCCTGTGCTTGCCGAGGTCACCTTCTGTGCATACCGCCTCAGATAGCCGCTCGCAACTCCTGGTTCAAACTGAGGCAGTGACGCCAGTCGCTTCTGAATCTCAGAGTCAGGCAGGCCAACATCGAGGCTACGATTCGGAATGTCGATTTGTATTGTGTCACCTTCCTGCACAGCCGCAATGGGGCCACGGGCTGCCGCCTCCGGTGACACGTGTCCGATCGATGCTCCTCGCGTCGCTCCAGAGAAACGCCCATCGGTGATCAGCGCCACCTGCCTGTCAAGTCCGAGCCCTGCAAGGAGTGAGGTCGGCGTGAGCATCTCGCGCATTCCGGGTCCACCCTTCGGCCCTTCATACCTGATGATCACCACATCACCCGCCACAATACTTCTTGCCATGATGGCCTGCGTCGCATCTTCTTCGGAGTCGAATACCCTCGCCGGTCCCTTGTGGACCCTCATCTCGGGGGCGACCGCGCCTGCCTTGACGACTGCCCCTTCGGGCGCGAGGTTGCCAAACAGAATCGCGAGTCCACCGGTAGGAGAATACGGCGAGGTCCTGCTGCGGATCACTTCACGGTTCCTTACTACGTAACCAGGCAGAAGGTCGCCAACAGTCTCGCCTGTTACCGTAATCGCATTCAGTTTGAGCCGGTCGGATATCTCATGCATGACGGCGTATATGCCACCGGCCAGATCCAGATCCTCGATATGGTGCTGCCCGGCCGGGCTCATCTTGCACAGGTGCGGAACGCTCTGGCTGATTTCGTTCAACCACGAGAGGGGATAGTCAACGCCAGCCTCATGCGCCACAGCAGTCAGATGAAGTACAGAGTTCGTGCTCCCACCAAGCGCCATGTCCACCGCGAACGCGTTGAACACAGAGTCACGGGTTATCACGTCTCTCGGCCTGATTCCCGAGGCAAGGGTCTTCACTACCTGCTCACCGGATCTGAATGCAAGATCGAGTCTCCGGCTGAACGAAGCCGGGATCGTGCCATTGCCAGGGAGCGCGATCCCCAGTGCCTCAGTTATGCAGTTCATGGTATTTGCGGTGAACATGCCTGCGCAACTGCCACAGCCCGGACAGGCGCTTCGAGTCCACTCCTCCAGTTCCTGCTCGGACATACCACCACTCACCGTCCTGCCAACAGCTTCAAACAGGCTGCTCAGATCGATTGAGCGCAGCTCTCCGGCATCGTATACCTGTCCTGCCATCATCGGGCCGCCAGACACAAACACCGCCGGCAGATTAAGACGCGCTGCAGCCATGAGCATGCCCGGCACAATCTTGTCGCAGCTACATATAAACACGAGGGCATCGAACTGGTGGGCCTCTGCGACAGTTTCTGCCGAGTCGGCGATAAGCTCTCGACTGGGGAGGCTGTATTTCATGCCCGGGTGATTCATGGCGATGCCATCGCACACACCGATGGTGTTGACCTCAAACGGCACTCCTCCGGCACTTCTGATTCCTTCCTGAACCGCTCCTGCCACTGCATCGAGGTGCATATGGCCAGGTATGATGCGGTTATAGCTGTTGATGACCCCAATAAACGGCTTCTCCCAATCACTCGCTGTACAGCCGAGGGCGTAGAACAATGACCGATGGGGCGCGCGCTCAGCGCCACGTTTCACTGCATCGCTTCTCATAGTCTACAAGCCTCCTTCGGCCGATACGTTTGTAGTATGCGCATTCTACAGGAGCCTTCCGGCAGCGACAACAGCGAGCATCATCGGGATTGACCACCGGGCTGGACGAAGCCTAACATGTGCGAGATGGCACCCCGGTTCATGCCGTGTCTCATGAACGTATATGGCTTACCACACATTGCAGAGCGAACACTCCTTCAACTCGATTCGCGCATGCCTGCGTCACGCACACCGGGAGGGCTCGCAAACACCACCAGAAATGTCGCACAGCACGCAACCAATGAATAATCAAGCGATATGCACTCAAGGAGGGCATGCAATCTCATGGACAAGATAGGTTTCATCGGTGTGGGGAAGGTCGGTACAGCCTTCGGTGTACGGTTGGCCGAAAAGGGGTTCCGCATCGCGGGCGCGATGGACATTCTGCCGCAGGAATCTGCCAGGTTTGCCGCATCTGTGGATGGCTGCAGGGTGTATGAGACGGCTCAGGCGCTGGCCGACGAAATGGACTTCGTGTTCATCACAACAACTGATGACGCAATAGGCGAGGTTGCAACCGAGGTCAGGTGGACATCCGGACAAATGGTCGTTCATTGCAGCGGGGCAAACTCGACTGCGGTGCTTGCCCCCGCCCGTGATCGCGGCAGCTACGTGGGCTGCATACATCCGTGCAACTCTTTCGCCAGCATTGAGCAATCCCTCGAAAACCTGCCTGGCTCTACTTTCACGCTTGAAGCGGAGGAACCAGTGCTCGGCGAGCTGAAGCGGTTTGTCACGGCGCTCAATGGCAGCTGGATGAAGCTTTGTGAGGAGGACAAAGCCCTGTATCATGCATCGGTGTGCATTGCATGCAACTACTTCTATACACTGGTTCATCTTGCCACGGACCTGTGGAGACACTTCGACATCTCGCAGTCTGACGCAGTTGATGCATTTATGCCGATCCTCAGAGGGACTCTCAACAACATCGAGCACGTCGGATATCCTGGATGCCTCACGGGTCCCATAGCACGCGGAGATGTCACGACAATACGCAAGCATGTAGAAGCGCTGACCGAGAGAGAACCAAGACTGGTGCCTCTCTATAAGGCCCTTGGGCTTGAGACCATCCCCATCGGAGTAGCGAAGGGCACGCTTTCCAGGGAAAAGGCTGCCGAACTGAAGGCGCTACTCGCGGGTTGACGGCAGCCGCGAGGTCTGAACGTCAACGCATCGCATCTTCGACCGTACCAGGTCCGGGCGTACAATTAGTTATATGAGGAGGAGTTGCATGGCAAAGAAGAAGACGGTACTCGATTTCCTGAAGATGAAGGAGTCAGGGGAGAAGTTCTCGAAGCTGGCCATCTACGATTTCACTTCGGCACTGCTCGCAGAACAGGCCGGGCTTGAAATGATACTTGTTGGAGATTCCATGGGCAACGTCGTATATGGCTACGATGGGACGGTCCCGGTGACCATGGAACAGATGATCTATCATGCCCAGGCGGTGCGGCGCGGCGCTCCACACACATTCGTGGTGGGCGACCTGCCATTTCTTTCCTATCAGACGTGCATCGAAGACGCCGTCCGCAATGCCGGCCGGTTCTATAAGGAAGCGGGTATGGATGCGGTGAAACTCGAAGGCGGACGGCAAATGGCGCCGCAGATACGAGCCATCGCGGACGCAGGAATGCTGGTGATGGCTCACATAGGGCTGACGCCTCAGAGCGCAGCACAACTCGGCGGCTTCAAAGTGCAGGGGAATACCGCCGAGGCCGCCATGCGCGTCCTCGGTGATGCACAGGCGCTGGAGGAAGCAGGCGCATTCATGGTGCTGCTCGAGGGCGTTCCAGCCGAGACCGGTAAGCTTGTCACGGAGAAGCTCAAGGTTCCGACCATCAGTGTGGGTGCGGGTCCGCACTGTGACGGACAGGCGGTCCTGCTCAGCGATCTCATAGGTCTGTACCCCGTGTTCACGCCGAAGTTCGTGAAGCGGTACGCAACAGTCGGCGAGCAGGTGACCAGGGCAGTGTCGGAATTCGTAGCCGAGATCAAGTCAGGCGCATTTCCGGGCCGGGAGCACTGCTACAGGATGAAGGAGGGGGAATCGGCTCGCCTCGAAGAGATGTTGAAGTCCCAGAGCTAGCTCAGGTTATGAAGCGTGCCGGCGTCCCTACCCTACTGTAGCCACGGCCCCTACGTAGAACCGGGCTCCCTCGCGGGAGCCCGGTCTGTCGTGGTCACCACGCTCCATAGAGATAGCGCACGTGTTACAGCATCTGCCCCGGGAGCCAGAGAATTACCTGTGGGAAGATCACGCACAGTACCAATGCTGTCATGATTATGAACACGTAGGGAACCATACCCACAATTATGGAACCTGAAGTCAAACCAAGTTTCGGATCCGCCGCTCCCCTCACATAGAACAACGCATAGGCAAACGGCGGCGTCATGAACGACATCTGCAGGTTGATGCAGATCATCATGGCGAACCATAGTGGGTCGAAGCCCACAGCCACACCAATGGGTGTCACGATAGGAACCATGATGAATATGATGCCGAGCCAGTCGATGAGGAAACCGAGGATGAAGCAGAGGAACATGATGATGAGGAATGCGCCCCATTTTCCCCCGGGCGCAGCAAGCACGAACTCCGTCACCACTCGATCGCAGTTGGCCCTCATGAAGATGCCGACGAACGAAAACGCGAAGGCACCGATGAGCAGGATCATGCCGGCAACCCTCACGGTGGACAGGGCGGTCCGCATCAGCGTGTGCCAGTCGAGGCGTCGATACGCAGCAGCCAGCAGGCACGAAGCAAGCGCGCCAACGCCCGCAGCCTCAGTCGGCGCGGCAACGCCGAAGAAGATGCTGCCCAGCACCGCCAGGATGAGAATAACGGGCGGCACCATAGATTTCAGCAGCCTGGACGTCTTGACCAACATCGGGACTGCGCGTTCGGATGCCGGCACCACCGGGGCGAGATTGGGCTGTATTATGCACCGCACCACGACGTAAACGATGTACAGTGCCGACAACAGGAACCCGGGCAGGAACGCGCCGAAGAACAGCCGTCCAACCGAGAGACCGGCCATAGGGCCGTAGACGACAAGCATAATGCTCGGGGGTATGAGAATGCCCAATGACCCTCCGGCGCACACGGCCCCCGCCGCGAGCGACCGGTCATAGCCACGGTTGATCATCGCGGGGAGCGCAATCAGCGCAAGCATAGTGACCGAGGCACCGATGATACCGACGCAGGCAGCAACAATGGTGCCGATTACGATTGTGGTCACCGCGAGGCCTCCCTTGAGACCACCGAACCAGAGGTACAGTGCGTCATACATGCCTTCGGCCACGCCTGAATGCTCAAGCATGACACCCATGAACACGAACAAGGGAACCGCGAGAAGGACGTAGTTCTGAATGCCGCTGAAGAACCGTGCGTAGTACACCTCACCGGCAATCGCTGGGCCCCAAAGAAGAACACCGATCACCATACCCACACCACCCACGGTGAGAGCGAGTGGATAGCCGAGTGCCACCCCGATCAGTATGCCGCCAATCATCAGGACAGTGACTATCTCGGGACTCATGCTAATCATAGGGCTGGTTCCTTACAGCGAAATAGAGGTCGCGGATGAGGGTGGCAAAACCCTGAAGGAAGAACAAAACCAGGCCGGTCAAGACTACTATTCGTATTGGCGCGGTGGGGGGATACCAATAGGTAATCGTGGACCGCTCGCCAGTCCGCAGTGCATACTCCGCCCATTCATACCCCGTGTAAATAAGCACTCCGATAGCCGGCAGGAAGAACACAAACCACAAGATGGAGTCGACGACCGCCTTCCAGCGGTCGGCAAACCGTGCATACAGCACATCCACCCTGACATGGCCCTTGTGCAGGTGCACGTAACTGAAGGCGAGCACATAGAGCACTGTGCCCGTCCAGGTCTGGATGACGGGAAGCTGGATTGTGGGCCTGTTCAAGCCATACCGCATCACCACCTCAGCGCAGATAACCAGGACAAGAAACAGGACGACGTATCTGAGCTGCTGCCCCACGAACTCGCTGATGGAGTCGATCAACTTGAGCACTCTTCTCATTTTTGATAGGTTCCTTCTTCAGGCAATTCTTCTACACCACAGTCAAACCGGTTGTCCTGCGCACGCAGCACACTAAACGAGTAGAGAACACGAAAGGACGGGCCCGAATCGGCCAAACGATAGCCTTGACCATTTGGCACCACCGCACCCGGAGGGTGCACCGGCCCATGTAGTTACCCATCATCCTGGTGCGGACCGAGTCTGCCTTCACTCCTCACGGTCGATGCTCTACACGTATATCATCCGCACCAATCCCCTCCGGGCCTCGCCCGGAGGGGATGGATAGCGGAGCATGCGGGAATTGCCAGGTACTTAGTCGAGACTGGTCATCACAGGAGTGGGGAATCCGTAGAGCTCTTCCCACGCCTGCGCAAACTCGAAGTATGCCTCGAGGTAGTCCGCCAGTTCGGGATACTCCTGCACCTCGGCTCTGTAGAACTCTTTGGTCCTCTCCACGAACAGGTCGTCGATGGACGAAGGCAGTGGCTGGACAATTGCCCCGTAGTCGATTATCGCCTGGAGCGCCACAGCATCACGTGATACCGCTATTGCATTGTACTCGATCGCCTCAGTCCGAGCAGCCGAGGTAAGAATGGCTTTCAGGTGATCCGGCAGCGCCGCCCAGGAATCGGTGTTGACCAGGAAGGGGTACACCTCGGTGGGAGCACGGGTGGGGGAAAGGTAGGCGTACTTGGCCGCCTCGTGCAGGCCCATCATGTAGTCGAAGTTGGGGGCGGCGCACTCGAAGGCATCGATCACCCCGCGCTGCATTGCCTCGAAGACCTCGCCCAGGGGCATGAACACGGTGCCTACGCCCATCCCCGCGAGTATCTGTCCGCCGTCACCCGCTGTACGCATTTTCAGGCCTGCCAGGTCTTCCGGACCATGAATGGGATCGTTGGTCCAGATCCAGATCTCGGGCAGTCCGTGGCAACCACCACCGGGGATATCGTAGATCTTCAAACCCAATCGGTCGTACCACATGTTCATGACATCGGCGCCCTTGTTCCTGTGGAAGATGAGGTTGGGTAGTGGGGGCATACCTGCAGGCAGCTGTGAGATGGCGGTGCCGAACCGGATATCCGCAGCCATGTAGGAGCCACCGCCGCCGGCGAAGTCAAGAACACCGCGGTCAATGGCCTGCCACTCCTCGGTCGCAGGTACAATCGCACCGGCCGGGTGCGCCGTCATCATCAACTGGCCTGCACTCATGTCACCGACATTCTTGGCAAGCCGTGCGAGGCCCTCATGGGGAGGCATACCCGAAGGAAGAGCAGATTGACCGACCCACTCGATAACCTCCCCCGGCGTCGGTTCAGGTGTCGGGCTCGGAGTGGTGTCCGGCGCGCAGCCAACAGCTGCTGCACTGACCAGCATCACCGCCGCGACCAACAACATCAGTACTCGCTTTCTCATTTTGTTTTTCACCTCCTAAGATTATCTATGTACTCGGCGGATGTGCCGTCTCCGCACACCGACCGCGTGCTGCCACGCCACCTCCGGCGTATCGCCTGGCAAACAGACTCGCGGAAGGTGAGTATTCCTAGTATAAGAAAGCCGTTTTACCTATGTCAATACTCTTGACACTTCGCTCTGAAGCTCCTGATGTAAATCGCATACGAATCGCGTATACGAATGATGGACCGAACACCTGGACTTGCTGCAGTGCGGGAGCAACCGCAGTTCTTCAGTTGCCTGATTGCCCTGAGCGCACAGAGGCCGTTGTACGCTGACGCATGGCAGCGAGGATCCGCACAGCAAGCAAGACAGGTGATGCAGTCGTCGCACGACCGGGAACAGACACAAAGAGCCCCTGCGAAGGGGGCCCTGTTACTTACATATCGAGGTCCGGTCACCGGACAGCTCACATCAAACCCGGCAGCCAGAGGATGATCTGTGGAAAGGCAATACAAAGCAAGAGACCGACTACGATCAGCAAGAGGAACGGAACAACGCCACGAATTACATCGGTCGTCTCAACCCCGAACTCGGGAGGTGACGCTGCTTTCACAAAGAATATGGCATATGCGAATGGCGGACTCAGGAATGACATCTGCAGATTGATGATGATCATCATCGCGAACCAGAGCGGGTCGAAACCCAGAGCAGCGCCAATAGGCGTGATAATAGGCACCATGATGAACACGATGCCGATCCAGTCAATGAACATGCCTAGAATGAAACTGAGAAGCATAACGACGAAGAATACACCCCATCTGCCGCCGGGAGCGCCGAGCAGGAACTCGGTGACGACGGCGCCGCCTCCGGCCCGAATGAATACTCCTACAAACGCAAACGCAAGCGAAGCGATCAGCAGAATCATGCCGCTGAGCTTGATAGTCTGAAGAGCAGTCTCCCTGAGCGCCCTGAAACTGAACCTGCGGTAAACTACCGCAAGAAGCGTAGCAGCCAGAGCGCCTACGGCGCCTGCCTCCGTCGGTGCAGCCACGCCGAAAAAGATGCTGCCAAGAACGGCCAGGATGATGAGCATGGGTGGAACGAGAGACTTCACCAGCATCGTCGTCTTCGTGGCGAACGAAACGTTGCGCTCTTCCACCGGCACAGCAGGACCTTCGGCCGGTCGGATGAGACACCAGACGACAATGTAGAGCATATACAGCCCTGCGAGCATGAACCCGGGCACAAACGCGCCAAAGAACAGGCGCCCTACGCTCAGGTTTGCCATCGGACCGTAAACCACCAGCATAATGCTGGGTGGAATGAGAATGCCCAGGGTGCCTCCCGCACATACTGAACCGGTCGCGAGCGGCTTGCCGTATCCTCGCTTCAACATTGCCGGAATACCGACAAGCGCGAGCATCATGGTGGACGCCGCAATTACGCCCACGCACGCCGCCATGATGGTTCCAATCAGGATCGTGGTTATGGCAAGACCACCACGAAGCCCGCCGAACCACAGATACAGCACCGAGTATAATTGTTCGGCCACCCCGGTACGTTCAAGCATGATGCCCATGAAGACGAAGAACGGGACCGCGAGAAGAGTGTAGTTGGTTAATTGGTTGAACATCCGGTTATAGAACATGTCACCAATGATGGCCGGACCGAATAACAGATAACCAACGATGAGTCCGGCAGCTCCGACGGAGATGGCGAGAGGATAACCCAGGAGCACACCGACGAGCACCCCTCCCAGAAGAGCAATGGTCGTTACCTCGGGCGTCATGCTAATCATACTTCACACCCTTCACGACCATGTACATGTCGCGGTAAAACTGGGCCAGTCCCTGTATGAAGAACAGAAGGATACCTATAAAGATGATGGTTCTGAGCGGTTGTGCAGGCCAGTACAGGTAGGTGAACACAGTACGTTCACCAATATCGAACGCGCGAATCATCCATCTGTACGACAGGAGGATAAGGGTGCCCACCACGGGCACGAACAGGCCCAGGAAACATACGGAGTCGATAATCGCACGCCCGCGCTCAGAGAAGCGCGTATAGATTATATCGACGCGTGCATGTCCCTTGTTCAGTAACACGTATCCCCAGGACAGGGCGTACATGCATGCGGCAATCTGAATAGGCAACTCGTACGTCCACATTTGAGCCCGACCGAACCCGTACCGCATGACAACCTGAAGACAGATGACGAGAATCGCGGCCACGACCATCCACTTAACAAACTGGCCGAGGTTCGCATTTACCGTGTCAATCACCTTAAGGACTTTTCTCACGCCGTCACACCTTTATGGCCCGTCCCGGGAACCGATGGCTCCCGGGACGGGCAGAAAGTTCATGGAATAGAAGCTGTTGCTGAAGACTTCCTGATTAGATGCGGTACCAGATGTCGCGCAGAGCCTCCATCCAGGACCAGTAGGACTCGAGGATCTCAGCTTCCCATGGATCTGCGGCAGCTCGTTCTGCATAGTATTCTTCTGCCGCCCGCTGGTATTCTACCTCCATCTCTTCAGGCAGAACCTGGATGTTGGTGCCGTAGTCAATGAAACGCACAATGGCTTCCTGATCCATTCTCAGCAACTCGGCATACGCACGAATGGTTTCGGCCTGGTTCACCTCCGAGATGATGGCCTGAATGTCAGAGGGCATATCATCCCAGAGGTTCTTGTTGATGATGAACGGATTGTACTCGTACGGCTGTCGAGCGCCGGAAAGATACATGTATGACGCAGCCTCTTGCATGCCGAGATCCCAGTCGAGCGTCGGCATGGAGACCTCGTAGCCGTCGATAACGCCACGCTGCATTGCCTCGAACACTTCGCCGGCAGGCATCATGACCATGCTGGCGCCCATGCGCTCCCAGATCTCGGCGCCATCACCGGCACCACGAAGGGTGAGACCATCAACGTGGTTGGGGTACTCGAGAGGCCTGTCGATGCCCATATAGATCTCGGGAGGGCCCATCCAGCCGCCGTCCCTGACGATGTGCACTCCGGAACCCTCAATCATCTTGTTAGCAAATTCTGCGCCGCCGCCCTCACGGAACCATGAAAGGGCTTCCATGGGGGACATACCGCCACCAACTGTGGTGAACAGACCGCACTCATCCCACCGGTCGCGCCAGTACATGAAGCATGTGACGGCGAAGTCAAGCGTGCCTACCTCTACCGCCGGGAACTCCTGCGTCGCGGGGGCAATGCCGCCGCCAACTTCGACAGACATCCTCACGCGGCCGCCCGAGGCCGCCTCAATCTGGTTCGCCACCCGGACCAGTGACGCATGCTGCTGCGTAATGCCGCCGGCGTGCGACTGACCCACCAGGTTCCATGTCCTGTCATCCGGCTCGGATGGATCCGGTGTTGGGGTTGGGGTCGGTTCCGGAGCACATCCGACAATCAGCAAGCTGACTATCGCAAGCGCACCGATGAGAGACCAGATTACTCTTTTGCTCACTTCTTACCTCCTGAATTCTTTGGTTCTCGGGGTCCTCCAGCTTGACGGTGACCCCACGGTGGCGGGAAACACGGGAGGGGTTTACCTCTCTCTTCGGAGAGTATATGAACGTTGCCAAACAATTGTCAACAGCAACGTATAGCAACATATCGCAACAACGTAACAGCCCGGCGTCGTATTTGTCCCCTAGTGACAAACCGGCTCCATGGCTGACAGCCTCTCACAAGTTACTGCAGGTCACCTCCATCCGCCTGACATTCACCGGGGCCTGGTTATCAGTTAACGATCGCGCCCTTGCTCGCTGAAGACACTCTTTCCGCATAGCGCAGGAGGTAGCCGGACTTCACCCGCGGAACAAATGGGGGCACCTCGGCCAATCTCTTCTTCAGTTCCTCATCACTCACCTCGACATCGAGCCTGCAGCCGGGAATATCGATGCTGATGATGTCGCCTTCACGCACCGCCGCCAGCGGACCGCCTTCGGCAGCCTCAGGAGACACATGGCCGATAGATGCGCCGCTTGTCGCTCCAGAGAACCGGCCGTCGGTAACGAGCGCAACGACCTTGTCCAGGCCCAATCCCTTCAGCATGTCGGTACAGTCGAGCATCTCGCGCATGCCGGGACCGCCCTTCGGGCCTTCGTAACGGATGACCACCACATCTCCAGGCTTGATGCGCTGCTCCGCGAGCGCCTTCGCGGCATCCTCCTCGATGTCGAACACTCTCGCAGGTCCACGGTGCACGAGCATCTCCGGAGCTACTGCACCACTCTTAACGACAGCGCTGTCGGGCGCGAGGTTGCCATACAGTATCGTCAACCCACCGGTCTCCCGGTAGGGATTCGAGCGTGGTCGGATGACATCCTCGTTCCACACCCTGGCCGACTCAAGGTTCTCGGCAAGCGTCTTGCCCGTGGAGGTCATGACACCAGTGTCCAAAAGGTCGGCGATTCTCGACGCAAGTCCCTGAATACCCCCGGCGTAGTAAAGATCCTCTATATGATAGTTGGATGCCGGTGCGAGCTTCGCCAGCTGTGGCGTGCTGGTACGTATAGTGTTGAGCTCATCGATGGAGAACGGGATTCCAGCCTCATGTGCGATAGACAGCATATGCAGCACCGAGTTGGTGCTGCCGCCCATCGCCATATCGATGACCAACGCGTTGCGCAGTGATGCGGCGGTGACGATGTCACGGGCACGAATTCCTTTGCTGAGAAGATCCATCACCTGTCGCCCCGCCTGTTTGGCCAACCAGATGCGCTGGGCAAACACCGCCGGTACGGTCCCATTTCCCGGTAGGCCGAGGCCGAGAGCCTCAGTCAGACAGTTCATGGTGTTGGCCGTCCACATGCCTGAGCAGCTACCACAACCCGGAGTCACGCAATGCTCCATCGCTCTCATACGCTCAACAGAGAGCACCCCACGTGCAACCTCTCCAACCGCCGCAAACAGCATCCCGGAGTCCAGCTCCACGTCCATCTGGTCAGGCATTCGCCCGGCAAACATGGGGCCGCCACTCACAAACACCGACGGGATGTTGAGTCGAGCAGCAGCCATCAGCATGCCCGGCACAATCTTGTCGCAGTTCGTGATGAACACGAGCGCATCGAACTGATGTGCTTCCACCATCAACTCAACAGAATCAGCAATCACCTCTCTTGTCGGCAGAACGTAGCGCATGCCCACATGGGCCTGAGCAACACCATCGCACGCGGCGATAGTGTTGAACTCAAAGGGCGTCCCACCTGCCTCACGTACACCTGCCTTCACCGCATCACCGATAGTCCTCAGGTGCACATGGCCCGGTACAATCTCGGAGAAACTGTTCACCACGCCAATGAACGGCAAGCCCATTTCGTGGTCATCAACCCCGGTGGCGTATAACAGCGCCCGGTGAACGCCACGCTCGATGCCCTGCTTCACAATGTCGCTTCTCATCATAATCCCCCTTCTCTATATCATCACTATTCCGTCACATACACACAATGAGCTCTGCCATTCAGTGCTCCCGCTACGCCAGGACTCTTACTCACCCAGGAGTGGAAGCACAAGCGGCCCCTGAGGTATCACTCCGATCTCTGCGGCAGGTCCGAGCAACTCCAACGCCCGCTCGATAGCCCTATCCAGGTCCGGGACAGGCTCGATTCTCATACTTCGCACAAGATCGCCACTGAGCCTCGAATACAGCATCACGTGGTTTCGCATCTGAATGCGGGCGAGGATCTGGTTCTGCCATTGAACTCCCACGGGTTCGTCGCGCCGAATCTTCTGCAACACCTCGATAGGCCCGGCGCACGCCTGATGGAGGTCCACAAACGACTGCGGACCAGGGCCAGCATCACAACTCGAGGCAATAATGATGATGCCTCCATCCCGGGTGACGAGCGAGGCGTTGTCCATGCCTTTGACCGTCTGGTACAAATCGAGGTCAAGGGGAGCACCGCTGTTGGTGGTGATGGCGATGTCGACCCGGTGTGGCACCTTCGCCCCAACTACTTCAGCGGCAGCTGAGCAACCGGCCTCGTGAGCGGCCACCATGTCACCCGCGAACACCTGCGTGATCTCCCTGGCATCGTTCAACAGGACGTTGACAATGAAGTCGAGCCGGGCCATCCTCGCCTGTTCCACCATATCTTCATGAATCGGATTGCCACCAAGCACGCCTGCCCGTGCACATGGATCAGCGACCATTCGATAGCCGTGGTTCACATAGGCCGAGTTGAGGCCGAACACGCCGGGAGCAATACTCTTGCGCCCACCGGAGAAGCCGGCAAAGAAGTGAGGCTCGATGAACCCCGTGGACAGGCGGAAGTCGGCCTCTACAACGACCGGATTTATGTCGACTGGAGTTCCCCGCGCTGTCGTGCCGATGTTGACCACGGTCGAAGGGTCATGGTTGAGGACACGATAGCGATCCACGATGTCAGATCCGAGTGATTGCCGCAATTCGTCCTCGTCAAGCGGCGGGTGCAGCCCGAGCGCGACAACGATGGTAATCCGATCCGGGGAGACGACCCGCTCCAGTTCAGCCATGATAGGTGGCAGAAGGCGGTCGTCAGGACAGGCCCGGGTGTTATCCGTAACGATGATGACGACACGGTCTGCAGGCTTGACTGCTGCGGCAAGAGGCTTCTGTCCAACGGGGTTGCGCAACGCCTCCACAATGGCGGCCGCCTCATCGGCGAGCCCAGGCCGGTGGTGTGGCTCCAGGACAAACGCCACGTTCTCCTCAGGTACGCGGACGCCGACGGTTGTTGTCCCGTATGGAAGACGAAACTCTGCGTACTGCACATCTCACCTGATCGCTGTGCCGGGATTCAGGATGTTGTTGGGATCGAACAGCTGCTTGATGCCCCGCATGAGCTCCTCCTGCTTGGGGTCCATCATCAGCTCGAGGTACTTCAAGCGGATCTTGCCGACCCCGTGCTCGCCCGTAACGACACCCCCAAGTGCAATTGCTGCCTTATAGATCTCCACTTTGACATCTTCGGCTACCCCGCGTGCGACAAGCTCCTTCAGCATGTAGGGATGGAAATTGCCGTCCCCGGCATGCGCAATAGTCGCAATCTTGGTCTCGTACTTCTCCGCGATTTCGTCCAGCGCGTCCAGCATCTTGCCGAGACTTGCGGGCGGCACCGTGATGTCGGAGTCGCCGGCGATGAGCGGTTTCATCGCCGAATAGATCTCGCTCCGAATCTTGAGAATATCAGCCTGTTCCTGATGTCGCTCGGCAATGAGGATATCAATCGCCCCGTTGTTCTGGCACACATCTGACATGGTCTCCGCCTGATAGAAGACGTCGTCCTCGCTCGAGCCTGCGAGGATCAGCACGAGATGACCGGTTCCCTGCTGGGCCGGCCACTTCATGCCCAGATTCTCCGCAGACATAGTGATCACGTCATGATCGACATACTCGATTGCCATCGGGATGACACCGCTCTGCAGTATCCTGGGCACCGTGTTGATCGCCTTGTGCCGATCATCATACGAGACGACAAGCGTCGCCGTGCCCGCGAACTTTGGGTACAGCCGTATCGTCGCCCTGGTAATGATTCCGAGTATGCCCTCGCTGTCGATGAGGAGGTGCATGAGGTCAAGGCCCGTGTTGTTCTTGAGAAGCTTGCCCCCCATGGTGACAATCTCACCGGTGGGCAGGACGACCTCCAGACCTTTCACGTACTGCCGCACAACGCCATACTTAACAGCACGTGAACCGCCGGCGTTAGCGGCGATCATTCCACCAACCTGCGCTCCTTCATCACCCGGATGTGGCGGGAAGAGAAGATCCGCCTCATCAACGGCCGCGAGAAGCTGCCCAAGCGTGACGCCAGCCTGGGCGACGATCATAAGGTTCTCCTTATCAACCTCTTCCACTTTGTCGAACCGCTCCATCGATATGACGATACCGTCCTGAGTCGGCATCGCTCCACATACAAGCCCCGTACCGGCGCCACGTGGGTACACCGGTATTTTCTCGCGATTCGCCAGCTTAAGAATCTCCGAAATCTCCTGCGCGGTAGCCGGTTTCACCACTACCACGTTTTCGGCAGGCTCCAGCCTCTGGTCAGGTGTCGTCTCATCATACAGATAGGTTTGCATTTGGTCCCGCCGGGTGATGACCCAATCGTCTCCAACGATAGCCTTCAGGGCTTCAGCATCAATCATCATAATCTGCTCCTCCTTCTGTAGCGTTGCGTATCACATTCACACGAAAGGGACCATTGTCACTACTTGATTGCCGAGTCCGGACTCAGGATATTGTTCGGGTCAAACAGGTTCTTCAGTCCCCTCATCAGTTCAAGAGACTTTGCGTCGACACACATGTCGATCTCGCCCAGCCTCGTCTTGCCGATGCCGTGTTCACCACTGATCACGCCACCAAGCTCCACTGCTTTGGCGTATATCCTTCGCTTCACCTCTCTGTCCAGCCCGCGTTCCTTCAACTCGAGCATCAGATGTGGATGGAAGTTGCCGTCACCCGCGTGAGCAACCATGGGTATCCTGGTAGCATACTCGGCAGCAAGCTTCTCAACCTCATCCATCATGTCGCCAACTGCAGCAGGAGGCACTGTCACGTCAAGTATCTCGGCGAGCTGCGCCTTGTACGTCATGCTCTCCTCGCTCCGAATGTGCAGAATGTGCGCCTGCTCCTCCCGATTCTCGGCCATGAGCGTGTCTACGGCGCCATTGGCCTCGCACACCTCCGCCACCGCCTGACACTGCTCATAGACATCGTCCTCGTTTGTGCCGGTAACGATGACGATGAGATGTGTCTTGCCTTTGGTAACCGGCCATGTTGTTCCGAGGTACCGCGCAGTGTCCTCCATGAGGTCGCGATCGACATACTCGATGGCCATCGGAATAACGCCGCTCTGCAGTATCCTGGGCACGCTCCTGATGGCGCTGTGTCGGTCCTCAAAGGAGATAACCAGCGTTGCAGGACCGGCAAATCTTGGGTACAGGCGCAGCACTGCTCTGGTGATTATGCCGAGTATTCCCTCGCTGTCGATGAGGAGGTGCATCAGGTCCAGGCCCGTGTTGTTTTTCAGGAGCTTGCCACCCATCGTCACAACCTCGCCCGTGGGCAGCACCACTTCCAGGCCCTTCACGTAGTTGCGAACAACCCCATACTTCACGGCACGGGTCCCACCAGCATTACAGGCAACCAGTCCACCTACCTGCGCGCCTTCGTCTCCGGGGTGTGGCGGAAACAACAGGCCCTCTGATTCCACCGCCTCCAGCAAGTGCCCCAACGTGACCCCCGCTTCAGCTACCACCATAAGGTTCTCCCTGTCAACCTCGACAATCTTGTCGAGTCGCTCCAGCGACAGAACAACTCCGTCGCGAGTCGGAATCGCTCCTGCACACACACCCGTGCCGCCACCACGAGGATAAATGGGAAATCCCTCTTCATTGGCCAGCTTAACGATGCGTGAGATCTCTTCGGCATTCCCTGGCTTCACGACAACCACGTTATCCGCCGGTTTCATGACAAGACCCGTATAGGTCTCGTCGATGAGGTAACGCTCCATCTGCGCGCGGTCGGCAATCACCCAGTCATCGCCGACGATTGCCTTCAACTTAGCGACATCAAACACGTCCAGGGTCCTCCTCTGCGATGGTGTGGTCGTCAGATGGTCGGGCCGATAGCATAGATGTTCGAGTTGACGCCGACCGAATCGTATTCGAGCAATTCCGCCTTTACCTGCTCGCCCGAGAACACCCGGATGATGCTCTCAAAGACCCGCACCCCCGCAGCATCAACCGTCTCAGTGCCTGAAACGACGCCACTCACATCGAGATCGATGTATTCAGCCAGAGTCCGGCAGGTGTTCGCATTCCCGGATATCTTGATGACAGGCGCAAGTGAAAACCCCTGGGGTGCCCCGATTCCGGTTGAGAACAGCATGATCTGGCAGCCGGATGAGGCAAGGCCCGTCAGAAACTCCATCTCCCGTCCTGGAGAATCCATGAAGTAGAGGCCCGGCTTTCCAGGTCGCTCACCATAACGCACGACGTCTGTCAACGGCAAGGTGCCCGACTTGACAATGGCACCAAGAGATTTCTCCTCTATCGTAGTAAGGCCGCCACGGATATTCCCCTCGGTAGGCTGACCCCCTCGCATGTCAACGCCCATCGCGTTTGCACGTGCCTCCATCGCGGCCACACAACCCAGCAGTTTTGTGGCAACGGATTCATTGCAGGCCCGACGCACAAGAATGTGCTCGGCACCGATCACCTCTGTCGTCTCGCCGAACAGCACGGTCGCGCCAGCTCTTACCAATCGATCCACTGCGGCACCAACGGCGGTATTCGACGCGAGCCCGGATGTTGTATCTGAGGCTCCACACTTGACCCCAATCACCAGATCCGACAGTGGAATCTCAGTTCTCTCAGTGTCGAGTGTGCTGGCTAGAAGTCTACCGGCATCAATACCGCGCTCTACTGTCGGTGTGATGCCTCCCATCGCCTGGACGCGCACAACCTCGACCGGTTTCTCGGGCCTGACTGCATCGAGAATATGCTCAGCCGTGACGGACTCGCAACCAAGGCTGACGAGCACAACAGCACCAACGTTCGGGTTCCGGCATATGCCGGTAAGCACACCGGTTACCATCGTGACGTCGGACGGAAGCTGACAGCATCCCTGATGGTGTAGCATTGGCCGGGACCCGGGAACGGACGTCGCTATTCTGCGCGCTACCTCGTTGACACAGCCAACAGCGGGTACGATCGCCACATAGTTTCTTGCTCCTGCCGGGCCCGCCGACCTCGGGTATCCTCTCATTTTGCGTTACAGTCTCCTCATAATAATTACGGTGTGGGTTGTCTCCACGCTTATGGTATTGCCGTACCCGGGTTCAGAATGTTGTTCGGGTCAAACAGTTTTTTTATGCCTCGCATCAGCTCAATGGATGTCCGGTCGATGCACAGTGGCACCTCCCGCAGCCGGATCTTGCCGACCCCATGCTCTGCGGTGATGACACCCCCCAGTTGAGTCGCTGCGCTGTAGATTTCGTCCTTGACAACCTGAAGCTGTCCTCGTTCGTAGAGTTCCATGGGAAGATGTGGATGGAGATTCCCATCTCCCGCGTGACCATAGGTGATGATACGCGTCTCGTACTTCCGGGCAATCTCATCTACCATGTCGAGGAACACTGCTATCTCTGCCGGCGGGATTGCCATATCAAGAACATCTGAGACTTGAGGCTTAAGCACTGGATACAATTCGCTCCGTATTTTCAGAATATCTGCCTGTTCCTCCCTGTTCTCAGCCATGACCGTATCCACAACGCCAAGGCTCTCACACACTTTTAGGACATCGCTCGTCTGCTGGTACACATCGTCCTCGTTGCTGCCGGTAATGATGGCTATGAGATGGGCACTCCCCTTTGCGGCGGGCCACCGCTTTCCGAGGTGATTCGCAGATATCTCAATCACATCGCGTTCGACATACTCAAGTGCGAGTGGAATCACACCTGTCTGCAGGATTCTTGGAACGGCCTTGATAGCTGCATGGCGATCATCGAACGATATGATAATGGTCGCCGTCCCTCCAAACCGTGGGTACAGGCGAAAAATAACCTTGGTGATAATACCAAGCACACCTTCGGAATCAATCATCAGGTGCATCAGGTCGAGGCCGGTGTTGTTCTTCAGCAGCTTCCCACCCATCGTCACGATCTCACCTGTGGGCAGGACCACCTCAAGCCCTTTCACGTACTGCCGCACGACCCCATACTTAACCGCGCGAGTCCCGCCAGCATTGCACGCTACCAGGCCACCAAGCTGTGCACCCTCATCACCCGGATGAGGAGGAAACAACAGATCGGCGGCCTCAACCGCCTTAAGCATCTTCTCCAGGGTGGCTCCACCTTCGCCAACAACCATGAGGTTGTCACGGTCCACCTCAATTATTCGGTCGAGCCGCTCCAGCGACAGCACGATGCCTCCGAATGTCGGCACTGCCGCACCTACACATCCCGTCCCTCCTCCCCTGGCGACCACTGGAACCATCTTCGCATTTGCGAGCTTGAGAATGCCGGAAATCTCCTGCGGGTTGGCAGGCTTGACCACCACAACATCCGACGATGGCGTAGGGCGCACGGGCAATGCAGTGACATCGACCAGATACGATTCGATCAACTGGGAATCAGACACCACCCAGTCATCGCCCACAATACCCCTGAGTTCAGACAATAACTCGTCTTTCAATTGTCCTCCTCGAACGGAAACACGCTATGACCTTAGGGCCAGGGCCACACATTTCACCTGATCCGGATGCATGCGCACACGGACGAAGACAGTTCTGCAGGATGCACGCGTGCACGACTCTGACAGAGGTACGGCCAGCCTCCAACAAAGTGGTAGCACCACATCGAAGCCCCTCTTTCGTTGGCACAATCATGGACCGGGACGGGTCCTGGCAGTATACGCAGGATGAAGACGCTCCCGCTGGCATCGCGACATGCCGCCCGTCGGTGCCAACTGTGCTTATCCCACTATAACCCGGGACGGGACTATTTGCACGCATTGTTACACCGACATTCTACATGTCAAGAGGAGGATGGGGCACCCCCAGCCAGACTCGGGCTGCACTTACCCCCACACGTTCTTGACGCTTCGAATTCGGCGATGCTACTCTACCTCATACATAAGCTTCGCATCGCCCAGAATGAAGAACGCCGCCAGGACCCACCGCGTTTCTACAAGCGATGACGTCGAGGTTTCCACGTACCTCGGCATCGCGAGTGCGCTTCAGAGTGAGCAGCCGAGCCCGAGAGAGACTGCCCCTGTCAGCGGCCAGGAAGCCATTGTCATCCTCGACTTCGGTTCGCAGTACAGTATGCTGATCGCCCGCCGCATTCGCGAGTGTCACGTGTACTGCGAAATCCTCCCCTCTAATACGTCATGGGAAAGGGTAGCGCAGTTGAATCCCAAAGGATTCATCCTCTCAGGGGGGCCGGCGAGCGTGTACGCCCCCGACGCGCCGCTCGCTCCCGACTATGTGTTTGAGAAAGGCCTCCCGATTCTCGGCATTTGCTACGGAATGCAGACTATCGCACATCAGCTGGGTGGAAAGGTTGCGCCTGGAGAGAAACGCGAGTACGGGCACTCGGTGCTTCACCTCGACGTCGAAGATTGTCCACTCTTCGATGGGTTGCCCCCTTCAAGCCCGGTGTGGATGAGTCACGGCGATGTCGTCACCGTGCTACCTCCCGGGTTCAAGGCGCTCGCATACACCGAGAATTCCCCCTACGCGGTTATTGGCAACGACCAGAACATCTACGGTCTTCAGTTCCATCCCGAGGTTACTCACACCCCCCAGGGGCGAAGGATAATCGAGAATTTCGCCTACGGGATCTGCGGCTGCAGCGGCAGCTGGACACCGGCTCAGTTCATCACAGAGAGCGTCGCCCGAATCCGCGAACAGGTCAAGGATGGGAAAGTGGTATGCGCACTCTCAGGAGGTGTCGATTCCGCAGTGACCGCAACTCTTATGCACAGGGCCATCGGCGACAACCTCACATGCTTCTTCATCAACAACGGGCTGCTGCGCAGCGAAGAGCCCGAACGGGTTCTCAACACCTTCGCGAACAACCTCAAAGTCCATGTTGTCTACGTTGAGGCCACCGATCGCTTCCTGCGCAGGTTGTGCGGCGTTGTCGACCCGGAACAGAAACGCCGCATCGTTGGAGAGGAGTTCATCTACGTTTTTGAAGAAGAGGCAGCGAAGCTCGGCGCCGTCGATTTTCTCGCGCAGGGAACCGTCTATCCCGACGTCGTCGAGAGCGCCAGCTCCGCAGAGAACAAGGCCGCGGCACGCATAAAGAGCCACCACAACGTCGGGGGCCTCCCGACCACGATGAGGTTGAACCTTGTAGAGCCACTCAGGTACCTGTTCAAGGATGAGGTCCGCGAAGTGGGTCTGGCTCTCGGTCTCCCCGAGGAAATGATCTGGCGGCAGCCATTCCCGGGGCCCGGCCTTTCAATTCGAGTGATCGGCGAGGTGACCAAGGAAAGGCTCGACATTCTTCGCGCCGCCGACTGGATAGTCATGAACGAGGTCAAGAAGGCCAAGCTCTACGGCCAACTCTGGCAGAGCTTCGCGGTGTTGACCGATGTACGGAGTGTTGGCGTAATGGGAGATGCGAGGACCTACGGGTACCTGATTGCGGTACGAGCCGTCACCAGTATCGATGCCATGACGGCCGATTGGGCGAGACTCCCCTACGAATTGCTGGACAGGATAGCCGACCGCATCATCAACGAGGTGCCATACGTCAATCGGGTGGTCTACGATGTTACCAGCAAGCCCCCCGCAACTATCGAGTGGGAGTGAGCGATCATGCCTTGTTGCCGCAACCATTCAACAGGGGTCGATCCACGAACTCATATCTCATTGATTATCGTAACGCACGGATTGTAAGGAGCATTACTGCGTGAGAATACTTGTTGTCGGAAGCGGTGGACGCGAGCATGCGCTCACGTGGAAACTCATCGACAGCCCCCAGGTCAGCAAGATATTCGTGGCACCGGGCAATGCCGGGACCGCCAGCATCGCCGAGAACGTCGACGTGTCCGCAACAGACCTGCAGGGACTCGTCTCCCTGGCCCTACAAAAGCGGATTGACCTTGTCGTGGTCGGCCCGGAGGTACCGCTTGCAATGGGCCTTGTCGATGCGATGCACGACTCCGGAGTCCCTGCGTTTGGGCCTACACAGGCTGCTGCCCGCCTGGAATACAGCAAGGCATTTGCACATGAAATCATGGACAAGTGCGGTGTGCCGGCTGCAGCGTCACGTGTGTTTACCACGTCAGCTGCCGCACTCGACTACCTAGCAGGCAGACAACTGCCTTTGGTCGTCAAGGCGGACGGACTCGCCGCAGGCAAAGGTGCGATAATCGTTACATCTGTGAAGGAGGCTGAGAAAGCGCTCAAGGACATCCTCGAACGCCGCGTGTTTGGCGAAGCGGGCGACAGGGTGGTCATTGAAGACTTTTTAGAAGGCTGGGAGGTGAGCCTACTCGCCTTTACGGATGGCACGCGCGTGGCGCCGATGGTGCCAAGCTGTGACTATAAGAGGGCTCTCGATAATGATGAAGGGCCCAACACGGGGGGTATGGGCTGTTACAGTCCACCGGCATTCTTCGACGACAACATGGCAGGGAGAGCAACCAGCCTCGCGATCATGCCCGTGGTGCATGCTATGGCAGACGCAGGCTGGGAGTACCGAGGTGTCATCTATGCAGGACTGATGGTGGACGAGGACCGGATCCGCGTGCTTGAGTTCAACGCACGTTTTGGCGATCCCGAGACGCAGATCGTCCTACCCCGTTTGCAGAGCGATCTCGCCGGCACATTGCTGTCCTGCGTCAACGGATGTCTGGATCCTGCTACTATCCAGTGGAGGCCCGGTTGCTCGGTTGGAGTCGTAATCGCCTCGGGAGGATACCCCGGGGACTACACCATAGGGTATCCTATCACCGGCCTGGATCGTATCGACCCGAAAGTGGCGGCCTTCCACGCGGGCACGAGACTGGAGGAGGATGGCCGGATCGTCACAGATGGTGGTCGTGTGATGTCCCTGGTGGCGACGGGAGACACGATGGCGGAAGCTCGCGAACGAGTCTACGAGAATATAACCCGGATTTCGTTCAGCGATATGATGTACCGCACTGATATTGCGTTGAGGGAGGTCGCCTAGATGCACCCATTGGTGGGAATCCTTATTGGCAGTGAGAACGACAGGGAGCTGATTGCTCCGGCGCTGCAGGTGCTCGAGGACTACCGGGTGCCACACGAGTTGACTGTCATATCCGCCCACCGGGCCGGTGAGAGGGTGCGCACGTACGCTCTTTCGGCTGAGGACCGGGGCATCCGAGTACTCATTGCGGCAGCAGGTTATGCTGCACATCTGCCTGGTGTACTGGCGAGCTGGAGCATGCTTCCGGTCATAGGCATTCCGCTGCCAACAAGCCCGCTGAAGGGTATCGATTCGCTTCTGTCTATCGCGCAGATGCCCGGTGGTGTGCCGGTCGCCTGCGTGGGCATAGGCCAGAGTGGTGCCAAGAACGCCGCACTTGCGGCTATTCAAATACTGGCGCTTCAGGACGACCGTTTGAGAGCTGAGTACCGGGCATACCGCGAGCGACTCGCAAGCCAGTGAGGACACAATGATCGAACGCTACTCCTTGCCCGAGATGAGACACGTCTGGTCGGACGAGAACAAATTCGACCTGTGGCTTAAGGTTGAGATAGCCGTCTGCCAGGCCTGGTCCGATTTTGGCAGGATTCCCCTTCACGACATGGAGCGTCTGCGCAAAGCCTCGTGCAACCTCGACAGGTTCAATGAGATCCTGCAGGTCACGCATCACGACGTGACGGCATTCCTCGCAGCAGTTGCCGAGAGTCTGGGTCCGGAATCGCGCTACATTCACCTCGGTCTTACTTCATCGGACGTCATGGACACCGCCCTTGGACTTCAGCTCAAAGCAGCCGGGGAAATCCTTCAACGGGATGTCGCCGAGCTCATCCGCGTGCTAAGGTCTCGCGCGATCGAGCACAAGCACACACTCATGATGGGACGCACGCACGGCGTACACGCCGAACCGATAACGTTCGGCCTGAAGCTGGCCCTGTGGGTGAAGGAGATGGAGCGGAACGCTGCCAGATTGGCGCGTGCCGTCGATGCCGTTGCAGTCGGCAAGATTTCCGGGGCAGTTGGAACTCATGCCACTGTGCCCCTCGAGGTTGAGCAGCACGCCTGCCAGAGCCTCCGCATAAGCTTCGCAGAAGTCTCCAACCAGATCATACAGAGAGATCGCCATGCGGAGTTCCTCTCCACACTCGCCGTGATTGCGAGCTCGCTGGAGAAGTTCTCGACAGAGATTCGAGCCCTTCAGAAGACCGAGGTTCAGGAGGTCGAGGAGCCATTCGAGTCCGGGCAGACCGGTTCTTCCGCCATGCCTCACAAGAGAAACCCTGAACTTTGCGAGCGCATCAGCGGACTCGCCCGGTTGGTCCGTGCCAACGCATCAGCGTCCCTGGAGAACATTGCCCTGTGGCACGAGAGGGATATCAGTCACTCTTCCGTTGAACGCATAATCCTGCCTGACTCCTGCCTGGTTCTGGACTACATTCTTACTGTCTTCACGTCGGTTATCGTTGGAATGAGGGTGAACGTAGATAGGATGCGCACGAATGTCGAGATGACTCGAGGCCTTGTATTCTCACAATATGCGTTGCTCGTTCTAATCGAGAAGGGCCTCTCGAGACAGGATGCATACGAGATCATACAGAGCAACGCCATGGCAGCCTGGCAATCTGGACGGTCATTTAGGGAGCTGCTGGAAGCAGACTCGCGCGTGACGCAGCGATTGAGCTCTCAGGAGCTCGATGCGGTGTTTGACTACAGTTGTTTCACCAGGGAAGTCGACCGCATTTTCGCCCGTGCGGGATTCCCTGATGCAGCAGACGATATTTCCGACGGCGGTCAACAGCTCGCACCAAGGTCATACTAGTCAAAGGAGAGAACCGATGGAAGCCGTAAACAGGACATCACTCCCACTGCCTCTTCATCAGCACGGCAAAGTCAGAGATGTGTACGCCCTGGGCGATCAATTGCTGCTCGTATCCACGGATCGGATCTCCGCCTTTGATGTCGTGCTTCCAACTGCCGTCCCCGAGAAAGGACGGGTCCTGAATCAGATGTCGGCATTCTGGTTCCACAAGACGAGCAGCATTATCGACAACCATATGGTCGAGTCCATCGACAGTGAGCTTGCTCTTTCCCGACTCAGCAATCGACTGGGCCTTAACGACTCGCTTCCAGACTATCTGGTGGGTCGGTCAATGGTGGTGCGCAAAGCAGACAGGCTTCCAGTCGAGTGCGTCATACGCGGTTACCTGTCCGGCTCTGCCTGGTCTGAGTACCGGCAACACGGGACGATCAACGGACGACCAATGCCCGCCGGACTTCGCGAAAGTGAACTGCTGGAGACACCTCTGTTCACCCCCACTACCAAGAGTGAGACAGAGCACGATCGTCCGCTCACAGACGACGATATAGCACAACTATCCCTCGCCGATACCATGCCAGCCCTGGAAGCGGCAACGCGCGCCCTCTACACCTATGCTTCCGATTACGCGCGCAAAAGAGGCATCATAATCGCCGACACGAAGTTCGAGTTTGGCTGGCTTGATGGAGAACTCATACTGATCGATGAGGCGTTGACCCCCGATTCAAGCCGCTTCTGGTCAGTTGACACGTACGAGGTCGGCAGATCTCAGCCAAGCTACGATAAGCAGCCCGTCCGCGATTGGCTGGTGGGGACGGGGTGGAACGATCAGATGCCCGTCCCGCCGCTGCCGATAGAGGTTATTGCGAAAACGACAGAACGTTATGTCACTATTTTCAACTGGCTCACCGGCGAGAAGCCATAATCAGCTTGTCTGCTGATAGGATTTGAACCAGCCCTCTTCAACAACCGGGGCATCGACCTTCCGATACCACGGTGTACCGTACGCGTTGACCACCGCCATGAGTATGCGCAGACGATCCACTACCGTCGTCCGGAAGAACTCCTGCCTCTCCTTCCGAGAGGCAATAGAAGTAGCCTCCTGCCATAGTGCGCGACCCGCCAGGAATCCCGAAGCGCCAGCTTTGCTCGCAATCTCCACCTGCCGCACAAACAGGTCGAAATCGACTCCACCGCTCAAGATAATCCATGGCACCTGAGTTGCACCATCCAGCCTCTTGCAGTTCTCGAGCATGACCTTTTCGTCCTTCTCCATGCGTGCATCCGCAGGGAACTCCGCCTTCAGAACATCGATGCCGAGTGGTGTGATCTCCTCTGCAGTCCTGACAACTACGTCTGGCTTGATCTTCGCGTACGCGCCGGTTTTTGCTTCGTCACTCACAGCGTATCCCACTGGCTCGACGATAAATGCAAGGTCTTGCTCTTCACACCAGGCCGCAAGTTTCTTCACCAGCTCGCGCTGCTGTGCGGCGACATCCACATCCGGTCTATAGTAGAGCAGCAGTTTGGCAGCATCGCCTCCCATCTTCCGGATCTTCGCTGCTTGCCAGCCTTCGAGCGGACGACTGACACGCGCTTCAGTTCCTCCCTCGTAGCCAGTCTCTTCGAGGGAGACCGCCAGCCCCGTCTGACGAGCCAGCACATTGGTCGCAATAGTCTGAGCCGCACCATACACCGGGTCAAGTAGAATTGCACTACAATACGGTGTGAGCGCACCCGTAACGTCAAACTTGAAATCCACCATATCCTGATACGAAGGGTCTACTCCGGACCCTTCTTTCAGCATTTTCGCCAGTGACCCCCGGTGATCCTGAGCGCACATACAGATGAAGCCTCGCTCATCGGCGAGACGCTGTAAACCACGATACTTCCCGATTGTCATTTTCTTCATGCTCTTCACCTCGCTAGCACCTTCATTAGATACAGGAGAGTGGTATCAAGGTTCTTCTCCTTCGACCAGGTTTCCACAAACGGTGTTTCAATCACCATCCCATTCGTCACACCGACCATAACACCCGTCCTGCCTTCGAGCAACGTCCGAACCGCACCGGCACCCAATTTGCTTGCGATCAGCCTGTCTTGCGCCGATGGAGCTCCACCTCTCTGGACGTGACCTAACACACACACGCGGTAGTCCATCACAAGGACATGCCCAAGCCTATCCGCTATTTCAAACGCCCGGCCGGCATCATCTCCTTCAGCAACCACCACAATGCTTGAGCGTTTCCCGGCCGCCAGGCGGGTACGTATTGCTGCGCTCAACGCCTCGAGGTCGGTGGGGACCTCCGGAATCAGCACGTCCTCTGCGCCTGCCGCAACGCCAACACTTAGTGCAATGAATCCTCGTGTACGTCCCATTACTTCGACGAAGAAAAGCCTGTCGTGCGCTTCGGCCGTGTCACGCAACCTGTCGATGGCCTCCACTGCCGTGTTCACCGCTGAGTCGAAACCGATGGTAGCATCCGTCCCGTAAAGGTCGTTATCTATCGTCCCGGGAACGCCCACCGAGTGTACGCTGCTGATTTCAGATAATTCTTTCGCTCCGCGAAACGTGCCATCGCCACCGATGGCAACCAACCCATCTACTCCACACGACTCGAGGTTCTCTGCAGCCTTACGTAATCCGGCGGCGGTCTTCATCTCCTCGCTACGTGCGGTGCCAAGCATGGTGCCACCACGGTGAATCAGATTAGCCACAGATCGGGGACCAAGCTGGACAATCTCCTTATCAAGGAGTCCCGCGTAACCGCGGCGAATGCCAACTACTTCGACCTCTTCCGCAGCCGCAGTACGAACGACGGCACGAATCGCCGCGTTCATCCCGGGAGCATCTCCACCGCTCGTCAGCACCCCAATGCGTTTAACCATGCTGGTCACCTCTTATACAGACTACCACAACCCACCCCATCGACCCTCTGATGAATGACAAAGTCGGCATCCAGATTAGACACAGAGAAGCGCTTTGGCAGAAGAACAACAGGTAATTGGACTCAGTGCTCTAGCATTCCCTTGCTACTGGGGATCCCTCCCTCACCCCTCGGTTCCACAATGCACGCACCGTCAAGTGCTCGACCGAGAGCCTTGAACAGCGCCTCCGCTTTGTGGTGATCGTTGAGCCCGGTTTCCACACGAGCATGCAGCGTGATTCTGGCCTCCGTGGCAAACGTCACAAGGAAATGGCGAACCATGTCGCTTTCCAGATCACCAATCTTTACACCACTGAATGGAGCAGATACGTAACCGCCACCACGACCACTTATGTCGACTGCCACCACGCATAACGCTTCATCCATGGGCACGATAGCATGCGCCATCCGGACGATGCCCTTCCTATCCGCGAGCGCCTCATTGAACGCCTTGCCAAGACAGATTGCGACATCCTCCACTGTGTGATGCTGATCGTCGCCGGATGCAGTGACCACGATGTCAAACATGCCATGATGCGCCACCTGAGTGAGGAAGTGATCGAACATGCGAATGCCGCAGTTGACATCCGACACGCCAGTTCCATCCACGCAGAGTTCAACCCGCACCCGGGTCTCACTCGTTTCCCTGGTCATGCACACGGCTCTAGAGCTCATTCCAGACCTCCGAAATCGCTTCCAGCAATGCATCGGTATCCTCAGGCAGCCCGGCGCTGATACGCAGGCAGTCTTTGAGGTCCTCGCTCTGGTAGAAACGGACAAGTATGCCCCACTTGCGCAGCCCATCTCTCAACTTCCGTGCCGTCGTTTCGCTGCCACCATACCTTTTCTCGTCTACACGGCACAACACGAAGTTGGCCTGCGAAGGATACGGATGCAGCCAGGGGAATGAAGCCAGGCCTGCACTCAACCGGTCGCGTTCACGCTTCAGCTTCTCCACATTGCCGCGCAAGTAGTCGATATCCTGCAGAGAAGCGATCGCAGCCGCCTCTCCAGCGACATTCACATTGTAGGGCTGCTTGATGGTGAGCATATGAGATGCCAATCGATCGTGACAGAGGCAGTATCCAACCCGCAGACCCGCAAGTCCAGCCCATTTGCTGAATGTTCGAAGCACAAACAGATTTGCGTACTCGCGCACGAGAGCCGCCACAGTCCCATTTCCGAACTCAAAGTAGGCCTCATCGACAGCCACTACGATGCCCGTCTCAAGCAATTGCCGAACGTCATCGGCGGTCACCACATCACCGGTAGGGTTGTTGGGCGAAGCGATGAACATGACACGCGTTCTGGGAGAGACTGCTGCCCGAAGTCCTGCAAGGTCCAGGGAGAAGTCGCCCTTTCGCAACACATCCACGAGTTTTCCCCCACACACAGTCACAAGAAAAGGATACATGCCAAACGTCGGGGGTGCGTTCAGCACTTCATCCCCCTCGCTCACAAACAGACGAAGGATGAGGTCTATCAACTCGTCGCTGCCATTGCCGGCGACGATGCCCTCGGGCGGAAACCCGGTGTAGTCTGATAGAGCCTCCCGGAGGTTCCTTTGTAGCGGGTCGGGGTAAATATGGTAGTAGGGAAAACCGGCGAGTACCTCGCGGGCGTACGGAGATGACAGATACGGATTCTCATTTCCATCAAGCTTCACAATCCGCCTGCCCAGTTCTCGCTCTAACACATCGATAGGCTCTATAGGGTCATAGCCCCGCATACCGATGAGGCCTGGTCGTATCAGTTCTTCAACACGGTCTATGTTCACTGGTCACCTCAGCGCGGCAACCCGCACGATCAGGCTAGGCGTTACAGTCGCCTCTCAACTGCCCGGGCGTGTGCCTCGAGTCCTTCTGCCCTTGCAATCACGGCCGCAGCGGGTCCAAGGCGAGACATTGTAGCACTGCTGAGTTGCGAAATACTGGAGTGCTTCAAGAAGTCTTCGACACCCAGAACCGATGAGAATCGGGCGCTGCCTCCAGTGGGGAGCACATGGCTGGGTCCGTCGATATAGTCTCCCATGACTACCGGCGAGTCGGTGCCGAGACAAATACAACCAGCATTACGTATCGCATCGAGATAATCATGCGGGCGTGTCACCATTACCTCGAGGTGTTCCGGGGCAAACTCGTTGCAGAGTCTGACCGCATCATCAATGGAATCCACCACCGCGATCACGCCCCTATCAAGAGCATCCTGAAGACCATCCCGATTGTCGAGCGTCTCCCACTGCCTCGCAACTTCATCTTCGACCCGGTCTGCCAGCGCAACCGAGTCTGTGATCAGTGCCACTGCAGCCTGTGGATCGTGCTCTGCCTGAGCCAGAATGTCGGCGGCACAGTACTCGGGCGACGCAGTGTCATCAGCAATGATCAACACCTCGCTCGGGCCCGCGAGACTATCAATGGCCACCGAGCCAAATACCATCTTCTTTGCCAGCGTGACAAACACGTTGCCCGGGCCACATATCTTGTCGACTCGGGGCACGGCGGCCGTTCCAAACGCAAGTGCGGCAATCGCCTGAGCCCCTCCCATGGCAAACACACGATCAACCCCCGCAATGTCAGAGGCGCAGAGCGTGGCAGGTGAGACCATACCCTGCGGATTGGGTGGAGTTGCAACCACTATCTCTTCGACACCTGCGACCTTCGCAGGAATCGCCGACATCAGTACAGACGATGGATATGCGTACCTGCCGCCAGGGACATAGAGGCCCACGCGTTGCAGTGGTACGGTTTTACGACCGAGTTCGGCATCGACGAAACACGTTCCTGGACGGAGCGAGCACGTCTCATGGAAAGACCGAATGCGCGAGGCTGCGAGTTGCAACGCGTCCACAAGCACGGGATCGATCTTCCGGCTCGCCCCGGCAATTTCCGTTGTCGGCACCTCAATCGCGGTGACTTCAATGCCAGAGATTATTCTGGTGTAGTCACGAACCGCCTGGTCGCCACGTGCACGGACATCATTGATGATGCGATCCACGACCTGTACAGGGCTCAGAGGCTCACCGAATGCTGCGCGTATACTCTCGAGAAGCGCCGGCTCTCCTTTCAACGAAGACAGCGGATCAGACCTCTGAAGCATTCTCGCGGCCATCTCGAAGCCAATTGCCCGTTTCATCGCACTGCGTCCTTGAGCTGAGAGGCCATGCTCTCAATCTTTGCGCGCTTCAACGGGTCCTTCATACTCTCGGTGTTTGCAATAAGACACCCGCTCGAATGCAGGACCACTTCAATGATTTTCAAAGCGTTCTCAACCAGCGTCTTGCCGGTCTGGGTGTTATCCACAAGCAAATCGGCATCGTCAGAGAGAAACGCCTCACTCGCTCCCCATGTGGGCATAACTTTGTAACAGACGAAATGGTTGTCACGGAGATACTTGTCAGCGATATTAGTGTACTCTGAGGCAACACGAAGCGGTCTGAGGCCACCACGTGCCACGAAGTCCCGCAGCTCTGCAGTGGAGTTCACAGGAATATTCTGGCTGAGTGCAGCTATCACCCGAACCTTTCCGAAGCCCAGATCCACCAACTCTGTCACCGGGCTGTTGGGAAAACAGCATCGGTGCTCCGTAAGCCAGTCCTGCCCTGTGACAGCAACGTCAAAATGACCGCTTGCCACTTGCAACGGCATATCTTGCGGTCGAATGACCTTCACCGCCAACCATTCCAGCCGCGCCAACAATCGGCGTTCCACGGTTCTGCCCGCGTAGCCGGGCACAGCAAGGTTTGCGCGCTCTAGAAGGTCAACCGCGGGTGTCTTCTGATGTCCGTCGGGCAACGCGAGACGTATTTCCCGGGACTGCCATCGTGTGAGCAACTCGTCGGGCAACTGCTCCACAACGCCCGGCTGGGAGTCATTGCGGCTTGCCCGACCACGCCTGAACCGGTCGTTGAGACGCAGCAGCACTTCACTCATGTCTTTCCGCGACAATGAGCGACCATTCGCAATGAGCACGGCCTCGACATCAAAGAGCTTCCTCAGCGGCACAAGTCCTTGTGCAAGCAATTCGCGTTCGTTCGCGGCCCGGATTACCACCAGGTCGGCCGATTCAGGCGGATACGCTTCAGCAGCGCCCCACACAGGAAACACCTGAAAGCGGCGAAGTCTAAGCTCGGCGGCGGTCCTGGTTGCGATACTCGGATACTCAGAGGCGATGCGGATCGTCTGCCGTGAAGTCGTCACTGCGTGCAACGAGGTGAATTGCGAGTATGCACTCGCAGCGAGGAATACAGAGCCCTCGGAGTAATCGAGAGGCGAAATCTCCACAAGCGATGCGGCAGGGTACCGCGCCTTGAGTTCTCGTACCCAGTCTGCCCCACAGATGCCAAGGTCGTAGTTCCCCGCAGATACGTGTACGGAGATGTCTCGTTCCTGCAGTATCTTAGCCGACAGATAGTCGAAGCGGGATGACCGCACCCGATAGTGGCGACTGCGTGACCTGTAGTCATCAAACGCCACGCCCGTCGTCTGAAGAACCTCAGAAGTAGATGTGAGGAACCTCCCTTTTGGGAGTGCGAGTCGAATGTCGTTAGAACTAATAGCCTCCACTCTGTGCAACTCTATGACAGGATCCGTTCGACAGCCTCGCAGACAGCGCAGACCCTTCGCTCATTGGTCTCCGAGTCGATTAATTCGATGGCATCTTGCTTGTCAGCCGACACCTTCAGGATCCAGCGGTACTGTTCCGCAAAGGTCTCTCCCCGACAAATCCTCACCACAGCGTTTCCGCCGGCTGCACGCACTGCCCTTGCCGCGGACAGCGTGCGACACACAACTCCCGGAGCGGTATCTTCACACACGACGGCAACGCATTTTCGGGCATCTGGCAACTCGCCCAGGAGGTTCATTAACTGATCCGTGTAGAGCGCAAAGCCACAAGCGGTCGTGTTTGGGCCACCCATGAGCGGGATAAGGTCATCATACCTGCCACCACCACCTACCTTTTCTCCCATCTCACTAATCAACTGGAAGCACAGCCCGGTGTAGTATTCGAAGCTCCTGACAGCGGTTATGTCGATTTCATAGCTGCACTCAAGGTCATCGAGCAACATGGCAACCTCGATAAACTGGTCAAGCGCGGCGCGGAAGCCGTCTTGTGCACCGGCAGCCAGCGCCCTCACGTTCGCAAGATAGCCCGCCGACTCGCCCTTGAGTCCCAGCAGCGGAGAAAGGTAGCGCTTCTCGTCGGACGCACTCGTTACTGCTTCGCGCAACTCCCGCCAGTCACCATCGAGCACCATATCGATCAGGTGCTGTTTCGCCCAGTGATCCAATCCCAATTCTTCGATGAGCGCCCTCAAGAGGCCCGCATGGCAAATCTGGAACCGAATGCCCTCAAGGCCCAGTCGTGCCACAACATCCTGCGCGAGCAACACCATCTCCACATCACCAACGATGGGTGCGCCACCAATGAACTCTGCGCCACATTGCCAGCGCTCTCTATGCTTGCTACCAGTCTCATCGAAGACAAAGCTGTTCGTCACGTAGAACAATCGCGCTGGCACCCTCGGAGCCAGGTTTTCCACGTAGAGACGTGCCACTGGAATCGTGCTGTCCGGCCGCAGGACAACGCGCTCTCCAGTCCATCCGTCCCAGTCGAGGAACGAGTACACTCTTCCCACCATACGTGGTGTAAGCGTGCCCAGGGCAGTGAATAACTGCAGATACTCGATGGTCGGTGGTTTGACCTCCTCGTAACCAAAGGCGAAGCAGGCGTCGCGAAATGCGTTCTCAATGCAGCGGAACCGCGCCATATCCGGGGGCAACAGGTCACGCATCCCGCGGCACTTCTGGTGGATGAGAACAGGCTCAGGTGTCGTCATGGAACCCTGTAATTCTACATCGGTAGCACACTGTCGTTCAATTCGCCTGACCCATCCCACGCCTCACTTTGTTGTTACCCACCTATTCATCTATAATCGTGCTGAGGAGGCAATTTTGTCGAGACGTTTTCGCATTGGATTGTGCTTGATGCTCGCACTTGGCGCGGTGTCGTCTCTTGCCGGATCGACCGCCGCCGCGGAGAGCGATACAGTTATTGTCATAGAGGTGGAGGGCACAATAGTGCCCGTGGTGGCTCAGTACATAGACCGCGGGATTGAGCTTGCCGAGAACACGGGTGCCACGGCTCTGGTGATCAGTCTCAACACGCCCGGAGGCTTGCTGACGTCCACCGAGAAGATCGTGGGCTCCATCATGAATGCCGATGTCCCCGTGGTCACGTACGTGAATCCCCGGGGCGCCTGGGCCGCATCCGCCGGGACCTTCATCACACTTGCGTCCCATGTTGCCGCCATGGCGCCGGCCACGACCATCGGCGCGGCACACCCGGTCGCCGCTGGCCAGGAGATACCTGAAGCGGAGATGCAGAAGATCACCGAGTTCGCTGCCCGCTGGATGGGCACTATTGCCGAGGAAAGAGGCAGGAACGTGGAAGAGGCAATGCTTGCGGTTACAGAGAGCAAGTCCTTCACAGACGGTGAGGCGCTCGAGGCCGACATCATTGACCTTCGCGCGGAGAATCTCGCAGCCCTGCTCGAAGAGATCGATGGACTGCAGATCACCCTGGCAAGCGGACTCACCGTGACCCTCAATACTGCAGATGCGGCAGTGGAATCCCTTGACATGACCGGCCTCGAGCGGTTCCTGCAGATACTGAGCGACCCGAATGTGGCCTACATACTGCTCACGCTGGCCATCATTGGACTGATAACCGAGGTGTCGAGCCCCGGCCTCATCTTTCCCGGTGTAGTGGGCGGCATCAGCCTCATACTGGCGTTCTACGCGCTGGGCGTCCTTGACGCCTACTGGGGCGGCATCGCCCTGATGCTGCTTGCCGTAGCTCTGTTCGTCGCCGAGTACTTCACCACATCGTTTGGAGGCCTGACCGCAGGGGGTATCGCCGCGCTCGTATTCGGCTCCATCGTCCTATTCAGTCGTACGCCCGGCATCGAGGTCCATCCGGGACTTATCACGGGCGTCGCCGCAGGAGCCGCCGCCTTCTCGGTATTTGTGCTCGGTGCAATCATCAGAGGCCAGCGACGCCAGAAGACCACTGGCCGCGAAGGCATGGTCGGTCGACTTGCCATAGCGAAAACCCCGCTGAGCCCCCGTGGCACCGTGCTCGCAGAGGGGGAGCTCTGGACGGCCATCGCCGACGGCGATGAATCCGTGGCCCCAGGCGAGGAGCTCACCATCGTGAGTGTCGATCACTTGCAGTTGCGTGTCCGCAAACGGCCCGCTTAGCGAGAGAGGGAATCACTATGCTAGTGGAATATTCGGTCTTCACCGGTCCCATGATAGCGCTGGCGGTGCTTGCCGGGACATTAGTGATCGTGTCAGTTATCGCGATCGCAAGAAGCCAGAAACGCAAACTCTCTGCAGGGCGTGAGACCATGCGTGGCCGGGTGGGTACAGTCCGTACGCCACTACGCCCTGACGGCACGGTGTTCGTGGACGGAGAACTCTGGCAGGCTACGGTGGATGGTCCGCACATCGAAGCTGGCTCAAGAGTCGTCGTTACTGATATCGTAGGACTAAGACTTACAGTCCAGAAAAAGGAGGAGAAAGATGATTGACATGGGGTGGATACTCTACCTGTTTGTAGCCCTGATCGTGCTTGTGGTACTCAGTGCCGCAATCAAGATTATCCAGGAGTACGAGAGAGGAGGCGTCTTCCGGCTCGGACGGTTCGTGGGACTGAGAGGCCCGGGACTGGTACTGATTATTCCGTTCATCGAGCGAATTCGCAAAGTAGACCTTCGTGTCGTGACGATGGATGTCCCCCAGCAGGAATGTATCACTCTCGATAATGTGACAGTCACCGTGGATGCTGTCATCTATTTCCGGGTTGTGGAACCCGCTGACTCCATATTGAAGGTGCTCGACTACGCCAGGGCGACATGGCTTCTGGCCCAGACGACACTGCGAAATGTCGTTGGCCAGTCGGAGCTGGACGATGTCCTGGCCCACCGCGAGAGGCTCAATGAGAAGATTCAGGGGATTGTGGATGAAGGCACGAATCCATGGGGTGTGAAGGTAAGCATGGTGGAGATCAAGGATGTGGAGCTTCCCGAGAACATGAAGCGCTCCATGGCAGCTCAGGCCGCAGCCGAGCGTGACAGGCGCGCCAAAGTGGTGCACGCAGAGGGCGAGTTCCAGGCCGCGGAGAAGCTTTCAGCTGCAGCGCGAGTCATGTCCGACACACCAGCTGCACTACAACTCCGTTACCTGCAGTCGATGACGGCCATCGCGACAGAGCGGACGAACACCATTATCTTCCCCCTTCCTCTGGAGCTCATGAAGGCTTTTGGCGATTCAGCTGCCAGAGACAAGTCAAAGTAGTCTGATTCAGTGATACTATGAAGAAGGGGGGTACGCAGAAGTGTACCCCCCTCAGCCTTCCTCACAATTAGAACGGCTGCGGGGTATACCGCCGATCCCGACCTACAGGATCCCGCGCAGTGACCTCAGGTCGGTGATCCCATGGCGTTCCATGAAGCACTGAATTCCATCGAGGATGGTAAGCATTGACCGGGCATCGGTGAAGGTAGCAGTACCCACCTGCACTGCTGTTGCACCTGCCATTATGAATTCCAGGGCATCCTCAGCAGTGGCTATCCCACCACACCCGATGACCGGCACTTCGACTGCGTGCGCGACCGTGTGGACCATGTGCAACGCGACAGGCTTGATCGCAGGCCCGGACAGGCCTCCCGCAGGTCGTCCCAGTTGAAAAGCGCGACGTTCGATGTTGATCGCAGTGCCGCGGAGAGTGTTTATGAGACACAACGCATCTGCACCTGCTTCCACTGCAGCGGCGGCAATCGACACGATGTCGGTAACATTTGGACTCAGTTTCACTATGAGCGGCAGGCCGGTCGCCTGTCTTACAGCAGACGTCACCCTGGATGCCATGGGCGGACTTGATCCAAACTCGAGACCTCCCTGAGAGACATTCGGACAGCTGATGTTCACCTCGATGCCTGCTATCCCCGGCACGCCATCAAGCAAGCCTGCGACCCGCGCGTACTCCTCTACCTCTTGACCGGCGATATTGACGATCACCGGCACATGCCACGTAGCCCACAGGGGCGCCTTCTCCCGGAGAATGGCGTGAGCGCCAATATTCTCAAGCCCGATGGAATTGAGTACGCCCGAGGCGGTCTCCCAGAGGCGCGGTTGAGGGTTTCCTTCCCACGGCACGAGGGTAACCCCCTTAGTAACCACCGCCCCCAGCCGTTCAATCGCAACGAGGTCCGCGTACTCTGTCCCATATCCAAAAGTCCCTGAGGCAGGCATCACAGGATTCTTCAGTGACAGTCGATGGGAGTTACGCGGGGCAAGAGTTACAGCCAACGAGCACAGAGATTTCACTGAATATGAATTATCGCAGCAGGTCTCGACGGGTGCAACATTGACTACATGGCTGCGTGGTACAATCCCCGGCCATGGGGAACGCGCTCTGCCTGTTTCGCCCGATGAGTGAGGCTGACATACCCCAGGTATACGCGATCGATCACGAGTCGTTTCCCGCTGAATCCATGTTCCGCCCGTATTCCAGCTACGGCCGCGAGATACGAAACTCCATGGCACAATATCTCGTGGCATGTGTTCCTTCCCGCAAACGAACTATGGGATTTCGGCGCTCCTGGCTGAGACGTTTACTTACTGCCGGACCTCTACACCTGTCACGCCCTGCTATGCCTCAAGAGTTGGTTGTCGGCTTCGCCGGCTTCTGGGTAATGCTTGATGAGGCTCACATCATCGCCATCGCGGTCCGGAAGCCGTTCCGGAGACAGGGCATTGGTGAGGGTCTGCTTCTTTCTGTTATCACTCTGGCAACGAAGCTTAAGGCGCGGACCATCACCCTTGAGGTAAGAGCAAGCAACCAGGCTGCCCAGCAGATGTACCTGAAACACGGTTTTCACATAGTCGGCACGCGACCACGCTACTACTCTGACAATCAGGAAGATGCAGTACTGATGAGCATTCCAGACCTTGGTGCTCCCGGATTTCACAGGCAATTCACACAGAGAAGAGACGTGCTGCTGCGAAGGGACTTTCTGGCCCACCCCATCGAAGTCCACGAAGACGCTCTTGACGAAGTGCCCCGTTAGCGGTATTTGTGCAGAATTGCCTTGAACGCCTCAATAACCTGCTCCAGTTGCTCATGGGTAGCCGCGAATGTCGACAATTCAAGGGCTTTCGTCTGGCCAGGCTTGATTCCCCAGATACCCCGTGCCTCCATTTCCTTATACAGGTAGTAGCCACGATCGCGCACACGCTGGGAGATCTCGAACAGAGCAGTTGTCTCGAAGACCATGACATCGTGACGGTGTGGCTTCTCTCCCAATTGCTTGAAGCCGATCGCCTCCATAGCTGTTGAGAACCACTGCGCCTTTGCTACCTGCTCATCCCAGTGAGCGACTCTATCCACCACATGGGGGAAAGATGCCATCAGCGTGGCGAGCGTCACTCCACGAAGCGTGCATCCAAGGCACTCCACCTCCTTGTTCTTGTGCAACGCGGACCGACGAAGCACCACATCTTCCCACTTGGACTTCATGCCGAGGACCCCCGATGGTCCGGCTGAAGCCATGCTCTTATGTCCGCTTCCCACGAGGAAATCAGCATGAAGCTCGTTCATCTGAACAGGCATGCGCCCCACGGAGTATGCACCGTTCACCAGATACGGAACACCCATTGACTCCGCGATCTTCCCCAGACGTGCAGCGTCAGGAAGGTTACCGTAACGGCCATCGGGGTAGGTGAGAAGAACGAGTGCCGGATTATGCTCCTGAATGACGCCTGCAAAAGCCTCGGTGTCCACTGTGTATTCAGGGTAGCCGGAGTTTGGCACTACCACCAGCTCAACGCCTGCCCTCTCCGCTGCTACGGCTGTGCTGTAGTGTCTGTTCCCATCGACCACGACGACGTCAGCGGGCTTTGTAATCGAATGGATGACCATGAATACCCCGTCGCGAGCACCATAGGTAAGAGTCGCACTCTCACTTCCGAGGAATTCCGGCAATATCTCGGTCACGAACCGCCGAACAGGTGGATTGGCGATGTCGACCAGCCGGCCCTGACAGAAGTCACAAACGGAGTATCCGTCACCGAAATCCACCAACACGCGACGTGCAGCCTCAGTCAACATGCCACCGGTCTGTAGAGGCATGATGTTGATCATGTCCCCGTGAGGTCGAGAGAGGGAGGACAATCTTTCGATGTCAGCCTCCTTCACTGCGATGTTCTCCTGCTGCACGTATGGGGCGGATTTCAATGGTGACAAACATGCCGCCACCAACTCGGATCTTCTTCTGTTGTCGCTCGATGTGCTGCCGCACCGCGTCCGGCAATTCCAGATTGAGGTCGGACAGATGTCGGATCATTTTCACCTGAAGCTCACACGGCTCCGTGGCATCTTCGGCAAGCGCCGCGGCGGCCATGGAGACGGCCCGCATATAGTTGATCCCCGTGTAGATGCCCGAGGGCTGGAGATCGCTATAGATACTCCCCTCCCCAACACATATCTCATTGAAGCCTGCTGGACCGACGAGTTTCTTGCCCTGCTCCCGTTCGACGAGCTTCACCTCAACCCTGTTGTCTTTGTACGAAACGAATTCGCAGGGTGCCACCGCATCCTTGTGCTTGCGCGCACTCCCTTCGATCGCATTAGCGATCTTGAGACCCCGACCCGTCTTGGGCGCACTGATGAACGACAGAGAGTCAGCAATATCCTGATCGGAGAAGTCGACAACGGAAAACTGCGGATACACGAGCTTCCGAATATCGTCGGCACCATGCAGAATCATGGCGAGGCGTTCGATTCCCATACCTGCGTTGAACACGGGGTGATGAATCCCAAAGTTCGACAGCGCCACCGGCGAGTACATTCCAATATCAGCAACCTCCAGCCACTGGCCACGGTACTTCACGAAAACTTCCTCTTCAAAACCCGGGGCATAGTACTTGGAGGTGGCGGACTTGGTCTCGAACCGTGTATCCTCGAAACCGTAGTCACGAAGCACGTTTGATGTGATCACACGTCCGGCTTCGAGCGACATCTCGGGGTCCATGACGACGATCGATGCCGAGTGATGCACTCTCAAGTGGTGTGCGTCCTCTCGCTGTTCGTTTCGATACCGGGGGCCAACGGCGAATAGCGCAAGCGGGTACGTGCATCTGCCCTGGAGGGCCGCGAGGGTGTGGAACCAGGTTGCTGTCATGTGGCTGCGGAGCGTCTTGTCAGTGGGCACCGGCTTCAGTTGATACAGTTCAGGAAACACCCTGTTGATAATCTCCGTCGCCTGGGTATCGGCAATGTCGAGGCGCTTCATGAGCGTGTCAATAAGATCGTCCGCCTCAATATCGCCCCGCTTGTAGGCTCGAAGGATCGACCCGAGTTCCTCCACGTCGATATGTCGGCCCACAATCTTCTCGACCTCCTGAGCACGCTGCGTGCTCACCCCGATCTCTGGCCTCGGCAGTTGCGCGAGATAGAATGCCCGGTCCAGAATGACGAGCGCCTCGGGGCCGTACTGTTTCGCCACATCTGCATCGGACAGAATGGTCGGGTTCTCGATTTCGTCGAAGCCCCTGGCCAGCAGGATTTCCCGTGAGCGTTGCATGAGATCCCGAACCGGGTGCGACCTGCCTCGCGGCGGAAGATTCACCGAAGTGTTGCGGGGCACAAGCGAAGCCGTCGCCAGCCATGTCCGTGTGAAATCGGTCTTTGCGCTCGCCTGGATTGAGGTCACATCAAACACTGCCATTGGAACTCACTCGTACGCGTCGCAGCATTGTACCAGATAGTCTCTTAGCAGAGTCAGACCTGCCTGGACTGCAGCCTCGTTGTTGGCACTACGATCACCACTGCTGAATTGAAACTCATATGCGCGGCATTGCTCCGCCGTTGCAAGTGCGAGGTAGTAAATACCGACGGGCTTCGTCGCTGTCGCACCGCCCGGACCCGCAATGCCGGTATCAGAGATAGCGACGTCGACCCCAAACACCCGGCGCGCACCATCGGCCATCTCACACGCAACCTCAGCACTCACCGCGCCGAACTGCGCGAGAGTCAATTCTTTCACGCCCAGCAGGCGGATCTTCGCCTCGTTACTGTAGGCCACAATCCCACCGACCACATATTCAGATGCGCCAGGCGTATCAATGAGATGAGCCACAATGCGCCCGCCAGTGGCCGACTCAGCTGTCGCAACACTCTGAATACCGCGGCCCTTCACACAGAGAGCGTGTTCAAGCCGGGCGATTTCTTGTGTGAGGCTCATGCCACACCTTCGACATCCTTCTCCGGCACACGAGGAGAGCTCCACACACCATCCCATCAGCTATCGTAGGCCCAGATGACGCTCCCACGCAAGATGCCCGGGAAGAAACACAGAGGATAGCGAACTCTCAGGGGAACTGGGCACACCATGCATGCTGTGATACGCTGAAACAGGACAAACGAAAAAGGAACCCCCTGGCAACGGCATATTTTCCCGGAGAGTTGCCCCTCGAGTATCGTCTGCGCTGGAGCGTTTCACTTCCGTGTTCGGGATGGGAACGGGTGGTTCCGCTCCGCTCCAG
>PWUU01000037.1 GCA_003562475.1 Dehalococcoidia bacterium
CCTTTTCACCCATTGGGTTCCCCCTGTCAGGCCCCTTGGCGCAAAGCTAACCACAGCGGCCTTTGAAGCTATTCTACCACCGCAATACGACTCAGCCTCAGTTTGATATGGGAAATGCAGGTCAACTCACGAAAGAGTTTTACCGAAGGGTGCCGAGGGGCGCCGAAGGGCGCTGTACGGTTGTTTGACACACCCTCCGACTATCGGTTATTAATTGGATACGACCATCGTGGGCGTATATGGGGCTCAAGACTCCCACGTCTTGTCCTTGTTCTCGTAGCTCCTATTGATCACCAGGGCGAGAGGCTCTTGTACCAAAGGGAGGTGGTGCTGTATGGTGTAGTGGTGTGATGAATGAAACCGGTAGAAAGTGAACGAAGGAGGTGAAACATGCTTTCAAAGCGATTATTGATGGTCTTCGCGGCTGCATTGATGGTTACGAGTGTCGGACTCATTGGCTGTGCACCAGAGCCGGAACCGACGCCCACACCGACACCAACACCCACCCCCACCCCAACGCCCGCAGTGCCGGAGCTTGAGACGTTTAATTGGAGGTTTCAGAATCCATATCCTCCGGCATTTGACTACTACAAGAACTACGAAGAAATGATTCAACTCGTTTACGACATGAGCGGCGGCCGGCTTGACATAGAGATGTTCCCCGGTGGTGCCCTAGTCCCTGCGTACGAAGGGGAGCTTGAAGCCGCGGAGGTAGGTATCGTAGACATTGCCATGGGGGCCGCCGTAATGCGTGCGAGGGTTGGTCCTGTATACGACTTATTCAATCAGTATCCCGGCGGGCCTACAGGCTACGAGTTCACCGCTTGGACTCAAGTAGGTGGCGGCTTTGAGCTCTTAAACGACCTATTCGAAAGAGAGACCAACGTGTACCTGGTAGGGCCGAGCCACCATGGTGTAGCGGAAAGCGGGTCTTGGTTCAACCAGCCCGTAACGACGTTGGAAGACTTCGACGGACTAACGTACCGGGCATACGGCGAGTGGGGCAAGGCCTTGGAGACGCTGGGTGTTGCAATTGTGACGCTGCCAGCGGGCGAGGTTTACTTGGCCATGGAAAGGGGTGTTATTGACGGGTTGGAACTCTCCTTCCCCTCACTCGATTATCACTTCGGGCTCCACGAGGTTTCCTCGTACTTGTATACGCCGGGAATCCACGCGCCCGGGGTAATCGACTATATGTACGTTAACAAGGACTCCTGGCGGGCACTACCCCCCGACTTGCAGGAGATTCTGCGACGAGGTGCTGAGCTCTCGCACCACCGTGCTGGAATCGAAAACATGTACAATTCCATAGAAGCTTTTGAGAGGATCATAGCCTATGGGGTCCACGTCGAACCTTGGTCGATGGAGATTCAGGCTTTCCTGATTCAAGAAACCGATCGCCTCTTCAGAGACTTCGCGGCTGAAGACCCGTTCTTCGCTGAGGTTTACGAGTCACAGATAGATTTCTTGCGGTACTGGGCTCTACACGAAGAATGGACGCCTAACGTGGCTGCTGTATTGGAATACATCGAGGAACATGGTTAGTAGTGTGCGGGACTCTGTTGGAAGGCACACAATACCCCTCCGGCAACCGGAGGGGTTTTGTGAAGACAACGGTAGTTGTGTCCGTGTGTGGAAGCGACGCGGGGTAGAAGACAGCGAGGCCCAGTAATTGCGAAGTATCGTTACCTGGCGGTTCGTCTGACAACTGACTCTCTGGCCGAATGGCTGGTGTTCAAGTCGTTTCGCAGAGAGGCCGAATAACTGACGAATCGTCAGCGTGACTACGCTGGCAGCGTTGCTGAAGAATTGCGTTGGTTGTGTGGCGGACAGGAATACCAGGATTCTCATCATAGGCGTATCCAATTGGAAGTAACACTGTAGTGTAGTTCTCAACACAGGAAAGGTGTACAAGTTGAGTATAGGAACCAATGGGATCAGATTACTAAGATCTGTATTAGCTGCCTCCGACGCAACGGTCGATTTCATGGGCAGAAAGGCAAGTTGGTTAGTGTTCGCCTTGATCGTCATGGTGACCTACTCGGTCATTGCTCGGTACTTCTTCGCTGCGCCGCCCAGATGGTCATACGACATGAGCTTCATGATCGGTTCAACTGCAGCAGCCGTAGGGCTCTCATACGTGCACCTGTTTCGAAACCACGTAAGGGTGGACTTCATCGCCAACAAGTTCCCTCCAAAGGTCCAACTGGGAGCAGAATTGCTGTTCACGGTAGTGTTCTTCTTTCCCCTCATCGTGGTTCTCTTTCACTCTTCGATAGTGGTAGCAATCCGATCATGGGTCACCGGCGAGGTCTCGTCTCTGAGTTACTGGGAACCCCCGATGTTCCCCTTGAGGGCAGCAATAGCAATAGCCCTGCTCTTGCTGATGCTCCAGGGAACCGCGAACTTCATTCGTGATCTGTACATGCTCGTAACGGGGCGACGGCTATGATAGACGTGAGCAACGAAATCGCTCTGGCTTTGCTGGTAGTCGGTCTTCTGGTGGCCATACTCCTCGGGTTTCCGCTCATATTCAGTCTCGGTGGGGTCGCCCTGATCGTGGGTCTCATTGGGTGGGGCACGGTAGTCCCCCGTGTACTCTATCTGGCCATGTGGGGTACCCTCAGGGAGTACACGTTCCTGGCTGTTCCCCTATTCGTGTTCATGGGCACGATGGTACAGCAATCCGGCATGGCTGAACGACTCTTCGGAACCCTGCATACGTTGATGGGTGGTTTGAAGGGAGGGCTAGCCATAGCTACGATCTTCACTGGGACTTTGCTCGCAGCAGGGGTCGGCGTAGTTACCGCGTCAGTGGTCATGTTGGGATTGATTGCCCTTCCTGCAATGCTGGACCGGGGCTATGACAAGGGTATCGCCACAGGCTCGGTCTGTGCTGGGGGCACATTGGGCATCCTCATCCCGCCCAGTATCATGCTTGTGCTATACGGTCCCACCGCAGGCGTTTCGGTGGGTTGGCTGTTCATGGGTGCGTTCATCCCCGGGCTTGTGCTTTCCATCTTCTACATGACGTACGTTGGGGTTCGTTGTGCCGTGAGACCGCAGCTGGCCCCTGAGATTTCGAAGTCAGAAGCCAGCTACTCTGTTCTGGAAAAGGGGCGAATGCTGGTACTGTCAGTGTTGCCACCGCTGATGCTGATCCTGGTAGTTTTGGGCAGCATCTTCTTTGGAGTGGCAACGCCAACCGAGGCCGCCGCGGTAGGTGCAGCTGTGAGCATCCTCATGGCCCTGGGGTATCGCAGGCTGAACTGGCGTACCTTTGTTTCGACTCTCCACGAAACATTACGAGTGGCAAGTCTCGTTTACGGAATAGCCATCGGGGCGTCCATGTTCACCAGGGTGTTCTTGGGGCTTGGTGGTGGCGGCATGATTGTGGATCTCCTAACGGCCCTTCCCTTCGGGCAATGGGGAGCGTTCGTAGGCATAATGCTCCTTACGTTCCTCTTGGGGATGTTCATCGATTGGATTGGCATTGTGTTCATCTTGGTTCCTCTAATAACGCCAGTCGGTGAAGCGCTCGGCTTCCATCCGGTGTGGTTCGCGATGATGATCATCATCAACCTCCAGATGTCGTTCCTGACACCTCCTTTCTGCCCCACTGTGTTTGTGCTAAAGGGCATTATTCGACCTGAGTGGGAAATAGATACCAAGGAAATCATAATGGGAGTATTACCGTTTGTACCCCTCATCGCTTTGATCCTCGTGTTGTGCATCGCCTTTCCAGATATAATCCTGTGGCTACCCGGACAGATGATGAGGTAGGGCGAAGGAAGTTTGGCAGAAGATAATCATGGTCATCGAGACGTTTCTGGTCGAGCGGGTGCAGGTCAGTGATGAACCGGCAAGCACGATTTCCAGGCCTACGGTTGTGTCATCGAGAGTTCCTGAGCTGGAGGAGGTTAACAGGGATTGCCGAATATTGGTCATCGTAGCACCGGCGGTTGGGTAGGGCCATCTCCTTTCTTCCTTGTGCATCCTGTGGGCCCAAGGAGCGGGTGCCAGGAACTGTCCCAGGACCATGCGCCGGGCAGCGCCAATGAATGACCGTGTATGGCACATGATGCCGAAGAGCAACTCTACCAAGTGACTGAGATACGTTGTGGCGCGCAGTGTTGTTCGCCGGACGATGGTGGATGAGCACGCGTGACACGATACAGGAGGGAGAATGGCGGACCTAGATGGTATCGGAAAGAGCATCATTGACGGTGATGCGGAAAGTGCGGAGGCACTCACTCAGGCAGCTCTGAAGGAAGGAGTCACTGCGAATGAGCTGCTGGATCATGCACTGGTACCTGGTATGCAGGAAGTCGGCAGGCTCTTTGAAGAGGGCGAGTACTATCTGCCAGAACTGGTTGCGTCAGGGGAGGCCATGACGAGAGTTCTGGAGTTGATTGAACCGCTGTTGAGCCGCGGAGACACTCCCCGCATAGGCAAGTTTCTCCTTGGTACTGTAAAAGACGACGTACATGACATCGGTAAGAACATCGTCGGCATGATGCTGCGCGGATATGGTTGGGAGGTCACCGATCTCGGAGTTGATGTTTCCGCAGAGCAGTTTGTGGAAGCGGTACGGGAAGGCGACTACGACATTCTGGGCCTCTCCGCGCTCCTGACCATGACCCAGCCCTCGGTGGTCGAGGTACTGGCAGCGCTCGAGGCCGAAGGACTTCGTCCGAAGATCAAGGTAATGGTAGGGGGTGCTCCTGTCACCGGCGAGTGGGCTGACAGGATCGGAGCGGATGGGTATGCAGCCGATGGTCCCGAAGCTGCCCGAGTCGCAGCTAGACTACTGAAGAAGTCTTGAGGGGGATTTGCCATGACGGAGAAGATGACAAGTGTAGACAGAGTGCTCTGTGCCCTGCGTCTTGAGACGCCGGACACTGTGCCAATCGTCGAGATCGGCATCGATCAGAAAGTCATCAATGGAATTCACAAGGGAATGGACTATGCGGAGTTCTGCGACACGATGGGTCTGGATGCCATCTGCTTCTTCGATATGAAGGGGAACGTCTACACGATGGTTGACGAGGCCAAGCGAATAGCGAAGGACGAGTGGGGCGCTCTCAGGCGGTTCACCGATGCCGCACCGCACAATCCTGTCCCCTGGGAAGCAGCAGTGAAGGAACCGGAGGAAATCAAGAAGCTTGGTCGACCGGATCCAGATCTTTCCTCGCGGTACATCGCCATTGAGGATGCACTTAAGAAGTACAAGGGTAGGCGCGCAATCATAGCCAGTGTGATGGATCCCTTTAACACGGTGAAGGATTCAATCCGCGGTGAAGTGAACCTGTATCTTGACATGCGCCAGCGACCAGGTTTTGTTGACGAGCTTCTTGAGATAGCTCAAGACTATCACCTACGCTATGTCAAGCATTGCATAGACCTTGGGGTTGACGTCATCTGGGTCACTGGAGACTACGCGATGACCAAAGGCCCCATGGTGTCTCCCACGTATACGGCTCGGTTTCTTACGCCGGGGCTCAAGAGGATCGTGGACTATTGCCACAGTCGTGGAGTTCCGTGCATGAAACATACCGATGGCAACATATGGCCCATCTTCGACCTGATCCTCAGCACGGGCATTGATGGCCTGCATCCTATCGATCCTACTGCAGGAATGGACCTGGGAGAAGCGAAGCTCAAATATGGCGACCGCGTTTGCCTTGTTGGTGGGGTTGACTGTGGTGCAACTCTCAGTTGGGGCACAAGGGAGGAAGTGCGGGAAGCAGTGCGAGATGCGATTAGAAAGGCAGGTCACAATGGTGGTTACATGTGTGCTTCCAGCAACTCGATTCACGCAGGTGTCAAGCCGGAGAACTATGTGGAGATGATTGCAGCGGCAAAGGAGTTCGGTCGTTACCCTCTGGCGGTGTAGCGACATGTTGGCATCCAGCAGAGGAATGCTGGTGGACAGCTAACGTGTAGCACTCCGGGAGTTGCACAGCAAAGATCATGATGAAGTAGAGTGCAGTCAGGCTAATCGAGCACATCAGTGGACTTGCGACCTTCTCGCGAAATCACTGCCGTTGCGAATTCCTGTCGTTTGACAGAGTGCCGAAGTGAACGAGCATGAGGTTCCGTCAATAGGTGTGTAGTATAGAATCAGACGGCCACCTCCTCTAGGACCCGGTGCTCCTCTACTGTGTGAACCGGAAAGCGTCTTTGGTAGACGGGCGGGAGCAGTTCCTTGTTTCTGAGCCGGCGAAACCGGCTTTCCGACACCATCAGCAGCTTCCAGATTAACGCCGTTGCCCTGTCGACTCGCTTGTGCCGCTTGGCCGCATCGGTCCTCACGCGAAGAGCGGCGAAAGGCGACTCCAGCGGGTTGGTGGTCCTGATGTGCGGCCAGTGGCTTGGCGGGTAGGCGTAGAAGGTCACCATCCGGTCCCGGTCCCGCAGCAGTGTCTCCGCTGCTGTCTGGCAGTCCCGCTCCCGACACCGTGTGACGAAGGCGCGGCGCCTTTCCTCTGCCTTTTCCGGGGTGATTGCATAGGGGATGGAGCACAGAGGGGGATTGGCCTGGTTGTGGGCTCGCTTGGCAGCCGGTCCAACACGTTCAACACCTTGTGGTTCCAGCAACGTTGTTCATCAGCCTCGGAAAAGACGTTTCGCAGGGCTCCCGAGATGCCCGGGTGGCCGTCACCTGTCACGAGAAATGGCCGGCTCATCCCCGTAGCCTTCAGGTCTCGCAGCAGGGCCGACCAGCTCTCGCTGGACTCCCGGTACCCCGGCTCGATGACCACCACCACTCTGCGGCCATCCTTCAGCCCGGCCATGGCCACCAGGACCGCCGCCTTCTCCTTCTCCAGTCCCGCCTTCCCGTAGACTCCATCCACCCAGAGATACACCACCTCCAACTCCTCCAGGGATCGCCGCCCCCGCGCCTGGTACTCCCCGTGCCACCGCTCCTTCAGCCGGGCCACCGTACTGGCCGACACCGGCGCCCCATCGCCCAGCAGGCCCCGCAGGGCCAGATCGAAATCACCCTCTGCCAGCCCATGCAGGTACAACTCCGGGATCAGATCGCGCACCTTGCTGCTCTGACGGACAAACAGGGGCAGTACCCGGCTCTCAAACCGCTCCTCTACGTTGCGAACTCTCGGCCGGCACACCTTAACGGTGCCTGCACCCAACGCCAGCTTCCGTGGCGTGCCGTAACCGTTCCGGTAGCCAACTGCGCTGTCCAGTGCTGTCCGAGGCAATCTCCGGGATCTTCCCACCCGACTTTGACAGTTTCGTAGCTAGAATGAGGCGTTTTCCACTACAGGTGTTGGTTCCCGTGGGCAGGCGGCGGTCAGTTACGCCGGCAAGGGCTGAACTCGGGGCGGTGGACGGAGTC
>PWUU01000096.1 GCA_003562475.1 Dehalococcoidia bacterium
ATATATCGCATGGAACTTGAAGAGTTTTCGTCTACCAGGTGCTTTTCCTCACCTCATCAAGTGAACCTGGTTACTGCTCTGGAACTAGGGAAGATGCTTAACTTAGCAATGCCACGACGAATCGCGATATTCGCTGTGCAGGCAAAGGACATCGCTACCTTCGGTGAGAAATGCACGCTCGAGGTGGAGCGAGCAATTCCCGAACTGGTTAAGATGGTGCTGCAAGAGCTAAATGGAAGCTATGCCCCTGATGACTGACAGCAATTCAACCTCATGCCGTGATTCAGCCAGGACCAACGAAAGTCCTGTCGTGGTTTCCGCGGACTCTTGTGTGAAGTAAGCCACAGTTGACCTGCATGGTCATGGTCAGAGTGGACTTCGGATGATAGGAATCCACAGGGTAAGGCAATTTCCCTCATGTTGAAACAGTTCTCCTTAAGGACCAGGATCTAACTATTCATGAGCCACAACGGAGTTGCAACGGTTAGGTCGTGGATGCACGTGCGTGGCTTGTCGGCGATGAAGTGCGTGGCAAACCCCGACAACAGCATGTTCGCAACTGATGAAGGACGAGACACCTTACGTCGAAACACGGTGAGAGAAATCGCCGACAATCTTAGTGCGAGAGCATTGGCGAGTGTGTGTGTGGCAGCGACAGACTGGACCATGTGGTCATGACCCGTACGCGGAGGTAATTACCCCCACCATGTGGCGAGACTCCCGGGTTATGACGCTGGTCAGAAGCTTCCTTGTCGGTGTTGCTCAACAGTGCCACATTCAAGCGAGCGTCTTGTTAGTCTTAGCCTGGTCCTATACCAAGGGTATCTAACCAAGCAGACGCCTGGTAGACGCTGTTTGCATGTTGCGTCTAAACGTCTCTGGTCTGACGCTTGGGTGGCCTGCCACGCTTCTTCTTTGGTTCGGCGCGCTCGGTCTCCAACCAGAAATAGAGCTGATCGCCAGCCCTCTTCACCACCACCTTCTTGTTGGCGAGCTTAGCAGCATCGTTAAGCCTTCTCTTCACGGTGCTGATCTTTTCGCCCTCAGCCGGTCGAAGCCTACCGGCTTGCCCTTCGCTGAGTCTCTCTACGTAAGGCAGGTACTCTTTCACGAGGTGGAGATTTCTGCCACTCGCCGACTCAATTAGGGCCTGATTCAAAGGCACAATATCAAATGCAGGCATCTTTTCCTCCCAATTATCACTTGGTGACAACCAAGGTCTCGGTGTCAATATTTTATCCTGCTGCAACTGCATACACAAGAGGCAAACTGATCAGATTTGGCGAATCTTGACAAGGCATGACCGCAGGAACCATGAGCCAGGCAATCTCCGCGCGTTCTGCTCACTACTGGTGATCGACTCGCACAAAGCCGCAAACGAACTAATAATGGCCAGAAAATACTTAACCCACTTCGCAACCGGCATCGTGCACACGATGACACTCCCGGGCCATGATGTACGTATTTCTGGCCAGAATGGCCACTCTTTCGCAGCAAACCAGGCCAGCGTCACGAAGCAAAGTGGCCACCCTGATGATGCCTTGGAGAAGCGTCGCGGTATCCTCGAGATCGTCGAAGGCCGCTACTCGATTTACGCCGCCGTCATCGTCAGTCGGTTCTTCGTCAAGGACTGGTACCCGGCGATAGGCGACCCAACCGTGGCGGATGCCATCAGAGAAACCTCACAACAGCCCACTAAACAGACAGGGGGGATAGTCCAGGGTCATGGCCCGGGCCCGCGTCGCTCCTCTCCGCCCAGCCGAACAGTTTGCTCCGGACGCGTAGCCACTTTCGTCAGTGCTGGTCGCCTGATCTCGCCGGAATCCGCAGTGTACATGGCCTGGTCATATGCATGCCCGAAGCTTACGAGGAATGCCCCGGGACTCTTGCACCCTTAGGAGCACCCATAATCTCGTATGGCGAAGCACATTATATCCTCTCAGGACTGGTATACGGAGTGGGGCTTCGCATGCCAGGAGTTTCTGTGATTCTCAACCATCACTGATCCTGCCACTCAGTACTGATAAGGTGCAAGACACCATTACAGGAAGACCGTAATGGATAGCATGGCAGTTGACCAGATAATATCCGCCGGCAGGTGCAGCGAGCAAGTGTCATCGAACAGCAGCTCAGCATGAGCTGGGAATTCATCGTCCTTCCGCCACAGAATCAGCAACACAGGGACTCGAGGAAAGGGATACAACATGACAGAAGCATCCCCAAAGCGACGGCACTCCCCTCCTAGTGCCTCGCCCTTTTTCAGGAACGCTCCGGGATCGCCGCCATACAGTCGCGCTAGTCTTTCCAAAGGCAGAACGTGTGAGCCTCGGGCATAGATAAGCCCGCCCGGCAGTTGCCGTGGGCTTATCAGGTTACCTGAAGGTGGAGTCTCCTGCGCCTGCACCAGGTACCACACTATTGAAAGACGTGCGTAGTGAGAAACATTCCGCAGAAGATCACAGAGGTCGCCTGTGCCACGGATTTTTCGATGTCCAGGATGGATTTCTACCTCGCTGTTAAACATGTCCAGGACATAAACGCCGGAACATTCATCGAAACGCGCTCCCGTCCTTCGGCAGACCTCAGCGGGAGCAGACACGGCGAGCCTGCGCCATGCTTGCTCCTCTCCACCAATCCACTCCTGCTCCTGAGCTGCCAACATATGACATTCCTATCCGGTCGTAACAAGTGGAACTATCAAGACCATGGTGAACAACAATGCCGCTCACCGGGCATTGGCCTATGACGATCTTTCTTCTCAGACAATCTCTGCCCCGTCACGGCTGAGGATAGCGAACCGATACTGCGTCAGAACGACGCCTATTTCCGCACATTGCGAACGCAATGCGTGTAAGGACAGAATAGAATACAGGGGTAGCTGTAGCTAGCGAAGTCTTGCGGCCATCTCCCCGGATTGTTGACAAGAAACTAAGGATGCCTTTCTATCCGTTTTCGTGCCCATCCCAACTGCTTCACACATTGACCGGAGTTCCTGTAGCTACCTAAATATGGGTGTCAGGCAGATGGTGCAGATAGGGAATCTGTCCCACGCCCAAGCGCAACCACCCTTTTCGGATTGCTACCTCTCTGGCCCTGTTAAGATCAGCCCGGCTATTTATATTCAATAGGCTTAGATGCTCCCTATCGAATCTGGTGAATTCGTCCTCTTCAACATATCTGACCCTGACCATAGAAAAAAGGTCTTGAGGCCTAAGCTTATCTTGCTCGAGCAACCTTCGGATAGGAACCAAACATTCCTTAGAATACACGGCGCAAAGGGGCTCTACTCTTGTTCTTATCACAGGCACAACAACATCAAAGGCAGGAGAGATTCTGGACATATATTCGAGCAAGCCGCCGCTTACAAAGGGCATGTCACAGCCAACAACAATGGCCGTCGGACAAGTCGAGGCCGCTAGACCTGAGTAAATGCCTGCGAGCGGGCCCTTCCCCGGGTAAACATCGGCCACCGTCTTCATCCTTACAGTCGAGGAGCAGGGAATTCGTTCGCCGCGAGCAGTGGCTATAATGATTTCTGTACTGAAGACAGCAAGACAGTCCACCACCCACTGGATAAGACTTTTCCCTTCAATATCCTGGAGAGCTTTATTCCAGCCAAACCTCGAACTCCTGCCTCCGGCGAGAACAATGGATGTCATGACTAAGGTGCCTTGAACTACGGGCTATACTAACGTATTTGGCAGGGCGGATCAACTCGTTATTGATTCCCTCGATCTATGGATGGTAGATGTGGTCTCGGTTTAAGGGGGCCAGAATGGGGTATCACTGAGAAGTCAATGTAGGGAGAGGTTTGTAAGGGGCGTCGACGCTGTGAGAGGATGTTTCTATTGAACAAATGAGACGGATAAGTTAGAGTGATGCGCGGGATCGCCTTCACTTAACTCCAACCAGTGGACAGATGTACGCCGGATGCATGGCCCCTTCGTACCATGACAACATGAAGGCGCCGAATCTCACAGGAACAACACGACCAAGAATAACAATGAGGAGGTCAGCATGCCATACGACACTTCCAAACTGAGGGACTGGCAGATCGCGGAGGCGGCAGAGGCTCAGATGCCCACGCCCGACGAGTGGCGCGAGCAGCTTGGACTTGCTGCGGACGAGGTAATCCCCTACGGCCGACTGGCGAAACTCGACTTCATCAAACTAATGGATCGGCTGCGCAACGAACCGGACGGCAAGTACATCGAGGTTACCGCAATCACTCCTACGCCTCTTGGAGAGGGTAAGAGTACCACCTCTCTTGGTTTGATGGAGGGGCTGGGCAAGCGCGGGAAGAACGTGGGTGGTTGCCTGAGGCAACCATCCGGCGGACCGACGATGAATATCAAGGGCACCGCAGCCGGCGGCGGCAACGCCCTGCTCATCCCCATGACCGAGTTTTCGATGGGCCTCACCGGCGATATCAACGACCTCACAAACGCCCATAACCTCGCCATGGTAGCTTTAACCGCACGCATGCAGCATGAACGCAACTACACGGACGAAGAATTGGAGCGCATCGGCATCCGCAGGCTCGACATCGATCCCACCCGGGTCGAGATGGGCTGGGTCATGGACTTCTGCGCCCAGAGCCTGCGCAACATCGTTATCGGCCTTGGCGGCCGCATGGATGGCTACACGATGCAGTCGCGATTCAACATCGCGGTGAGCTCGGAGTTGATGGCGCTGCTCTCCATCGCCACCGACCTCGCCGACCTCAGAGAGCGGATGAATCACATCACGGTAGCCTACGACAAGAAGGGCAATCCGGTGACCGCCGCCGACCTCGAGGTTGCAGGGGCGATGACCGCGTGGATGCGGAACACCATCAATCCAACCCTGTGTTCAACGGTCGAGTATCAACCTTGCATGGTGCACGCAGGACCGTTCGCCAACATCGCGATCGGCCAGTCCTCCATCATAGGGGATCGAATAGGCCTCAAGCTGTTCGACTACCACGTCACCGAAAGCGGCTTTGGGGCCGACATCGGCTTCGAGAAATTCTGGAACGTGAAGTGTCGCTACAGCGGGCTGAAACCGCACGTATCTGTGCTTACCACATCCGTTCGCGCGCTGAAGATGCATGGAGGTGGTCCGCCGGTCGTTCCGGGGCGACCCCTCCCTGAGGAGTACACGAAGGAGAACATCGCCCTGGTCGAAAAGGGACTCCCGAATCTCCTCCATCACCTGAACACCATCAAACTCTCCGGCATCATGCCGGTAGTGTGCATCAACTGCTTCCCGACTGACACTGAGGAGGAGATCAAGGTGATTCGGCGCGCCTCTGAGGCGGTGGGTGCGCGTTGTGCTGCATCCACACACTTCACACAAGGTGGGGACGGGGCACTCGAGCTGGCCGATGCCGTCATGGACGCAGCGGAAGATGAGACGCCGTTCGAATTCCTGTACTCGAACGACACGAAACTCAGAGACAGAGTCGAGCGCATCGCACGGACCGTCTACGGCGCGGACGGCGTGGTCTGGTCTCCTGAGGCGGAAGTGAAGGCAAAGGCGTTCGAAAAAGACCCTGCCTATGATGACTACGCGACCATGATGGTGAAAACACACCTGAGCCTGAGCCACGACCCCACATTGAAAGGCGTGCCGACTGGCTGGACGCTGCCTATCCGCGATGTGCTGATCTACTCAGGTGCGAAGTTCTTATGTCCGGTTGCCGGCACCATCAGCTTGATGCCGGGCACGAGTTCCGATCCCGCTTATAGAAGAGTTGACATCGATACCAGCACCGCCAAGGTGCAGGGGCTGTTCTGATGTTTCAGGCACCGCGCCAGTCACTGGGTGAGCCCTCGGCTCGGTGAATCATGGCCACCAGGACAAGGGTGTCTCTGACAATCGATGGCAAGCAGATCGGGGCTGTCCAGGGAGAGACCGTACTCTGGGCAGCCCTGGAGAACGGCGTATATATTCCGAACCTGTGCGCCTTGCGTGAGTGGCAAGAGCCGTTCGCAGCGTGTCGACTATGCTTCGTGGAGATCGAAGGGCAGGACAGGCCGGTCACAGCCTGCACCACACCGGTCGCAGACGGCATGGTGGTCCATACCGACGGAGAAGCAGCCCGCAGGCTGAGACGAACGGCGTTTGAGTTGCTTCTGGCCAGCCACCACGTGGACTGCGCCAACTGTCCGAAAAACAAGTCATGCGAACTCCAGAAGATAGCTGCCCATTTGCGGGTGAACCTTCGTAGACCCAGATTCAGACACCTCCCGACGGAGTTGCACATAGACTCGAGCCACCCGCTGTTTATCTACGACCCGAACAAGTGTGTCCTTTGCGGCAGGTGCGTGTGGACTTGCCGGGAAAAGGTGGGCTTGGGAGTCATCGGGTTCGCCTACCGGGGGTTCCGGAGGATGATGACCACTTTCGCCGACCAGCAAATGGGAGAGGTCTGCCCCCCGGACTGCCATCGCTGTGTGGACGTCTGTCCCGTTGGCGCATTGGTGCCAAAGCCGGATGCTGTTGTTGTCCAGGAATAGCATCCTCTCCTCAGAAGAGATCCGGCAGGGACCTGAGGCCTGGCCAGATCGTGGAGAGTTTCGTACTGCTAGCACTTTGGGTAATGGTGTGTCGAAGACATGAGCGTACTGAGAGACGATGACGAATCGACGGTGGATGTGCGGCTAACGTGCATTGGCGTCGGAGACAGCACGACAATGCCTGGAGGTGTTTGACGACGAGGCGTTGATGACAGGGCGGCTGAGATGTTGTCGCTGTCGGACAGATTCGCGCAGGGCTGCAAATGCTTGACTGTAGAAGAAGGATCAGATATCCTGACCGATGGTCATAGGTTACCCGGTAAACAGTAAACAGGAGAATACGAGGAGCTAGGGACTAAGCGATGGTCATCATTGGGGAGAACATCCACGTTATCGCACAGAAAATATCCAGTGCAATCAGTGAGAGAGACCCTGCGCCCATCCAGGAGCTGGCCCGCGCGCAGACCGAGGCAAGGGCAGACTACCTGGACCTGAACGTAGGCCCGATGAAGAAGGACGCCGAAGAGATCATGAAGTGGCTGGTCGATGCCGTGCAGGAAGTGAGTCAGCTTCCGCTGTCGATCGACACGATGAATCCCGTAGCAATGGAGGCCGGCCTCAAGGCATGCAAGGCGCGGCCCTTGCTCAACTCGGCGTCCGGCAAGTCGGCGTCCAAGGAGCAGATGCTTCCGCTTGCCAGGAAGTACAACTGCGACGTCGTTATCTCGGTGATCACGGACAAGGGAATGCCGCCGGACGTCGAAACAAAGATGGACAGCATCATGGATACCGTGGCCTACGCTGAAGAGTTGGGCATCTTGGTGGAAGAGATCTGGGTGGACCCGATACTGCTTCCGGTGAGCACGGCGGGTGAGGGCCAGGGTTTCGCCCGGGCCTCGCTTGAGTTTATCAGCATGCTTGACGATGTGCTGCCAGGAGTGAAGTCCACCGTAGGGCTGTCCAACATATCCAACGGTGTTCCGACCGAACTCAGGCCGCTTCTGAATCGTACCTATCTGGTCATGTTGCAGCGGAACGGGCTGTATTCGGCGATCGCCGACCCGCTTGATGAGGACCTGATGCGTCTCGTCAGAGGAGAGTCGCCCGACATCGTAGAGCTTATACATCGTGTCATGGATGGAGAAGATGTCGACCTCTCCGGCCTGTCGCAAGAGCAAGTCAAGTACGCGAAGACAGCCCAGGTCCTCATGGGGCAGACATTGTATTCCGATGCCTGGCTCGAGAGTTAGGGGGGCATATGAAGTACAACGCACCGGTTGAACACTATGATGGAACGGTCCGCAAGGTAACTATCGGAACGGGTGACAGGGTCGTCATCATAGGTGGGGAGAACATCCTGCCGTTTCACTTCTTCGACGAAGGCACAAACCCCAACCCGCCCAAGTTCGCACTGGAAACGCTCGATGTGGAGCCCGCCGGGTGGCCTGATCATCTTCTGTCGCACTATGGGGAGACCGTATCGGACCCCCCATCGTGGGCGAAGAAGTGCCAGGACCTTGGCGCGGACGCGGTCATGTTGCGCCTGGTGAGCACGGATCCTGCGACGCAGGACACACCCCCCGATCAGGCGGCGGCCCTGGCGACGAAAGTGGCGGAGGCGATTGGCATACCCTTGATCGTGTATGGCTCGGGCGATACCGACAAGGACGCAGAGGTGCTTCCGAAGGTGGCTGCAGCGTGCAACGGTATGAACCTGCTTATCGGGCCAGTGGCAAAGGAGAACTACGAGGTCGTCGGCAGGGCCATACTGGAGCACGGCCACACAGCGAGCGCCCAGTCACCTCTGGACATCAATTTGCTCAAAGAACTGAACGTCAAGCTGGGCCATTTCTTCCCTCTCGAGAAAATCGTGATCGATCCGCAGTCTGCTGCCTTGGGCTACGGGATGGAGTATAGCTTCTCGCTGATGGAAAGGGTGAAGCAGCTCGGGGTCATGGTGAAGGACAGCATGACCCAGATGCCCATCCTCGCCGATCTTGCCACCGAATGCTGGCAGACCAAGCAGGCACTGGAGGACAAGGAGCAGGGCTTGCTGTGGGAGGGCATAACCGCCATTTCCCTTCTACTGGCGGGAGCAAACCTTGTCGTAGTGAGACATCCGGAGGTCCTGAGGCTGGTCAAGAGGACCATGGAGGTAGAGTAAATACAATGGGCGAAGTGAAAGAAATACGAAGAAAGTTGAAAGAAATCCACGAACTGGTCAAGGCTGAGATACCATGGGAGCCGATGGGTCCAACACCCATGCCGGAGCCAGCCAGCCTCCGGAATTGGGATATGAACCTGCTGAAGCACTATGCGCCATGGTATGCGCCCATGTGTGATGTGTGCTGCCTGTGCACCTACGGGAAATGCGACCTGACTCAGGGAGCACGGGGCGCCTGCGGCCTTGACATAGCCACACAGCAGGGCAGGATCATTCTGCTGGCCTGCCTCATGGGCTGCTCGGCCCACACGGCCCATGCTGCGCATATTCTCGAACTTCTCATAGAGAAGCACGGTCCAGACAAGAAGATCGACCTGGGCCAGGGGATCGACATCGAGGCCCCCAACATCAGAGCCGTGGTGGGACTTAAACACGAGACGCTGGGAGACCTCAAGATACCCCTCGAGTACGTTGCAAAGGAGATCACACACCTCCTGGACGCGACGGCTACCGGCCAGGAGGGGAGCTATCTGGACTACGAGTCGAAAGCATTGCATGCGAGCATGCTGGACCACGTTGGCATGGAGGTGGCCGACATAGCCCAGATTGTGGGCTTCGGCTATCCCACTTCCGTGGCGGATACGCCGCTCGTGGACATGGGCTGGGGCGCGATCGACAAGTCTAAGCCCGTCATCCTGGTGGCCGGACACAATCCGGCGACGTCCACCGCCGTGATCGATTACCTCCGCGAGCATAACCTCGAGGACAAGGTCGAGGTGTGTGGAGTGTGCTGCACCGCACTGGAGACGACCCGCTACTCCGACAGGGCAAAGATAGTCGGCCCCCTGTCCCGCCAGCTCTTCTTCCTGCGAGCGGGTATCGCCGATGTCATCATGACAGACGAGCAGTGCATCAGGACTGATACCCCGATCGAGGCTTCCAAGGTAGACAGCCGGGTTGTCGCCTGTCTGGACAAGGCTATGTACGGTCTCGAGGACGCAACGGAGTGGGAGTCCGATGACATCGTGCGCCGCATGGTGGACAACAAGGAACATTTCGCCATCCTGGATTCGCCCAAGGCGGCCGAGGTGGCCGTAAGGGTGGCCATGGAAATTGCTCCCCAGAGGCGTAAGCAATGGATAGGAGAACAGGAGGCCATTGAGCTGGCCAAGCAGTGCAACAACTGTGGTCTGTGCGAGGAAGTGTGTCCCAATCTATTCTCCATAGGCGATGGGATCGCAGAGGTAGCCAAGGGCAACTTCGGGCTGATCAGGCAGCAGTTCAACCTGTGCATTGGCTGTGGCAAGTGCGAGGAACACTGCCCTCGCGGTGTGTCTGTCTTCAGCATTATGCAGGTGGCTGCAGGCCAGGAGACGTGGAAGGCCCGGGCCGGCCGTGGTCCGATAATGGATACCGAGATACGGACGGTGGGAGCACCGATCACCCTCGGTACGATACCCGGGGTGGTTGCCATAGTGGGCTGTTCCAACTTCCCAGATGCAGAAGATATAGCTGACATGGTCGATGAGTTTGCCAGGCGCAAGTACATCGTTGTCCTCTCAGGCTGCTCCGCGATGGTGGCGGGGATGAAGAAGGATGCCGAAGGGAGGACGGTGTACGAGAAGTATCCACCCGGCTTCGAGGGTGGGGGTGTGGTGAACGTCGGTTCGTGTGTGGCAAATGCCCACATCGCGGGCGCCGCCATCAAGATCGCGGGCATCTTCGCCGGCCTTCCGTTGAGAGCAAACTACGAGGTAATGGCAGACTACGTCCTGAACAGGGTCGGCGCCTGTGGCGTGGCCTGGGGGGCCATGTCCCAGAAAGCAGCCTCCATCGGCACCGGCTTCAACAGGTTGGGCGTTCCGGTGGTACTCGGGCCGCACGCCTCCAAGTACCGCAGGCTCTACCTGTCAAGGAAGGAGGAGGATGACTGGAAGGTGATGGACGCCAGGAAGAAGGAGATCGTGGACACGGGTGAACCTTCTCCCGAGCACCTGACCTACGTCACGGAGACCAAAGAGAAGGCGATGGTCATGATCGCCAAGCTGTGCATCAGGAAGAATGACACGCCGCAGGGCAGGGCGGTCAAGCTGAATCATTACATCTCTCTGTACAAGAAGTACATCGCTCCCGGACTGCCGGAGGATCTGCACCTGTTCGTACGCAGAGATGCTGATATTCCTCTGGTGTACAAGAAGGAGGTACGCTCGTACCTGGAACAGGTGGGCTGGCAGCCGAGAGAGCCGGTCGGCTTGCCGACTTATATCGGTACCTACCCGACCAAAGTGCCTCTGGACGCGGTGATTCGGTAGGACAAGAGGAGGGAAAGGAATGAGCACAACGGTACCACGGCACAGGGTCAATGTTCTGACCGGGACGCGGGGCGCCAAGATAGCGGAAGATCCCGGCGAGTATGCTCGTCTGATCGAGAAGGCGAAGAGGCCATTGCTTGTGCTCGGTCCCCTGTTACTCGACACCGGACCGGACGGCAGGCTTCTCCTCGACTACGCTCTTGATATCGCCAGAACTGCCAGTATACCCATCTGCGCGACCACACACATCAAGGGCAAGTTGGACGAACTTGACGTCAAGCCAGACTCTGTGTACGACGCAATCGAGATAGCCAACGCACTGAAAGACCCTGGATGGCATGGCGTCAAGGGAGAGGGCAACCATGACCTGGTCCTCTTTTTCGGCATACGCAGCGATCTAGCCAACCAGGCGCTTTCATCACTGAAGCACTTCGCACCTCATCTGAAGACAATGACCCTGTGTAAACACTACTTTCCCAACGCCAACTACTCCCTCCCCAACTTCCGCAAGGACGCCCAGTGGATGGAGTTCCTGAACGGGCTGATAGAAAAACTCAGGAAAGGATGTTGAGAATGGAGTTTCATGTCGACATAGGACCCCAATACGAAGGAGAGGCAGTTCGCAAGGAAGACCTCTACATGGAGTTCGGCGGACCCAAGGTTCAACACAAGTTCGAACTGGCCAGGGTCAGGGAGCCGGACGAAATAGAACACGAGAAGGTCGAGGTCGTGGGACCGGACATTTCCGACCTGGCGCCATATGATGACGAGAAGGGTACGGGCAGCTACCCCATCGGAATCCTGGTGGAGGTCGCAGGCGCAGTACTGGACAAGGACGCAGAGGGCATCATCGAGCGACGCGTGCACATGTTTACCAACATGATTGAGGGCTGGTACCACATGAACCAGCGGCAGGACACGTGGCTGAGGATGAACAAGGACTGCGCTGGAAAGGGGTTCAACTCGCTCCGGGAACTGGGGGAGATCTACAACCTGCTGTATACCTCGGAGATGTCCATTATCGAGAAGATCCAGACCACCATTATCACCGACGAAGAGAAGATAAAGGAGCTTCTGCCACAGGCGCTCGATATTTACAGGGCCCGGGATGAGAGAGCCAGGACCTTGCGCGATGAGGATGTGGATACCTTCTATGGCTGCGTGCTGTGCCAGAGCTTCGCTCCCACCCACATATCCATCATCACTCCGGACCGGATCGCAAACTGTGGAGCAATAAACTGGTTCGATGGCCGGGCGGCAGCCAAGATCGACCCGGAGGGCCCGATATTCGAGATGCCCAAGGGAGACCTGATTAGCGCAGTAAAGGGTGAATACAGCGGCGCCAATCAGGTGGAGCAGGTGCGATCTCTGGGGACTTACGACAGGGTATACCTGTACAGCGCCTTTGAGCACCCGCATACGTCCTGCGGCTGCTTTGAAGCGATCGTGTTCTACATCCCGGAGGCAGACGGCTTCGGTGTCGTGCATCGCGATTTTCAGGGCCCCACCGTTATTGGTGAGCCATTCTCCCGCATGGCCGGTGACACATCGGGCGGAAAACAGATTGAAGGTCGATTGGGAACAGGCCTGGAACAACTCCGGTCGCCGAAGTTCATTCAGGCAGACGGGGGGAGAAAGAGGATTGTGTGGCTGCCCAAGGAGATCAAAGAGCGATACAAGGATGCTTTTGAAGCCGACGGGGTATACGACAAGATCCCGACAGAACAAGATGTCAAGAACGTAGATGAGCTGATGGAGTATCTGGATAAGGTTGCGCACCCGTGGCTAACGGGCGAAGTGGAGCTGCCGGAAGAGAACTAACACAATCCTGCATAACTGATTCTCAGACTGTTCAGTCAAGGCGAACCGCCAGCGCGGCGCGAAGGAGCTTGCCATGCCAGTATCAGGATCAGCAATTGTGAAGCTGCTTCCAGGAAGAAAGCCCTGTAGAGACTGTGGCTTCCCAACCTGCTTCGCTTTCTCCATGAAGCTAGCTTTGGGGGGCACGACAGTGGACAAGTGCCCTCATCTATCCGAAGAGGCGAAGACACAGCTGGAGGAGGTCCTGGCCCCAGCTATCAGGCCGGTGACAGTTGGTGCGGGGGGCAATGCACTCAGCGTGGGAGATGAGGAAGTAATCTATCGGCACGAGAAGACCTTTGTCCACCCACCAGGGATCGGGCTACTCATTTCGGATGACGAGAGCGAAGAGTCCGTCGAGCAGAAACTGAAGAAGATAGAGGAGACAGAGTTTCCCTGGGTGGGACTCACCCTGAACCCTGACCTCCTGGCTCTCCAGAACAGGTCTGGGGACAAGGATCGCTATCTTAAGCTTGTCAATCGGGCACATGATACTACCGAGGTGGCAACCATTCTGATCTCGGAGGACACAGAGGCGCTGTTCGCCGCCAGGGACGTGTACGCCGACAGGCAACCGTTGTTGTGTCCCATCACAGAAGATAACCTCGATGATGCGATTCCGAGAATCAAGGACGGCCCAACCCCGGTGGTCGTGCGGGCGGACGGCATTGAAAACCTGGTGTCACTCACCGCCAGACTGAAAGACGCGGGTATCGAGGATCTGGTGCTCGATCCCGGCTCCATGAAGCTGCTGGATGCGATAGGGGACCAGACCTTCATCAGGAGAGCGTCCCTGAAGCAGGGCTTCAGGCCTCTTGGTTACCCCACCATCGCCTTCCCCTGCTTCATGGCAGAAGACCGGGTGTCGCAAACGTTGATCGCCGCGTCCTTCGTCGCCAAGTGGGCCGCATTCATAGTCCTGTCCGACTTTGACTCCCACACGCTTCTGCCCTTGCTGGTGCACCGTCTTAACATCTACACAGACCCAAGATTCCCGTTAGCAGTGGAGGAGAAGTACTACGAAGTTGGTCAGCCTGACGAACAGTCGCCTGTCCTGGTGACAAGCAACTGGGCCCTGACGTACTTCCTTGTGTCGTCCGCCGTTGAGGCAACCAGAGTCCCTGCATACGTGTGCGTAAAGGACGCTGAAGGATTGGGAGTGCTGACAGCATGGGCAGCGGGCAAGTTCAGTGGCGACTCCATAGGCGAGTTCATCAAGAAGTGCGGCATCGAAGACAGAGTGAAGACGCGGACCCTTGTCATCCCGGGCAAGCTTGCCAGGATCAAGGGTGAGCTTGAAGACGCACTTGACCGTCGTTGGGAAATTGTAGTGGGCCCCCGCGAGACCACAGGGCTTGCAGGGTTCCTGCCCGCGTTTGCCAAGAAGCTTAGACAATGAGACTCACGGCGGATCAAATCCGGGGTGCAATAGCCGAAATTGCCGCCGGCTTCAACCGCGACCGCAACAGCCTGATACCCCTCATGCAGCGGACACAGGAGAGCTTCGGCTATCTTCCCACGGTGGCCATGGAGGAGATCGCCGTCTATGTCGAGGTCGCCCCTGTTGACGTGTGGGGCGTGGCCACGTTCTATGACCAGTTCCGCCTCCTGCCCCCGGGCAAGTATCCCGTCAGGGTGTGCATGGGCACCGCATGTCACCTTGCAGGTGGAAAGCTCTGTGTGCAAGCGCTTGAACGGGAGCTGGGCATCAAAGTAGGGAACATCACCAAGGACGGTAACTTCAGCCTGGAGCGCGTCGCCTGTATAGGCTGCTGCACATTGGCCCCGGTTATCACCATCGGGGATAATATCTATCCCAGGATGTCACCATTCAAGATCGAGGAGGCGCTCATACCGTACAGGCAAGAGATCGAGAAAGGACAGGCCAGCCAGGAATAGGACTCGGAAGACGGCTCCTGGGTAATGGCTCACCTGCGCAGATGGCCCCGACATGAGATATCAGGAACTCCAAACGGCTGCTGCTGCTCGTTGGCAGAGCTTGCAGCAATCAGCTTACGTCCTGATCGGCACGGCGACCTGTGGCCGGGCCGCCGGCGCCCTGGATACGCTTAACGCCTTTCGACATGAGGTCGAGCGACGAGGCCTCAGCGTACCCCTTATTGAAGTGGGCTGCATGGGCTTGTGCTACGCCGAGCCACTCGTGGTCATATCTTACGACTCTTCCCGGGTGGTATATCCCAATATCTCATCTGAGCACGTTCCGCGTCTTGTGGAGAGTCATCTTATGGCAGGCGATCCGTGCCTCGAGCTTGCCCTGGGTACACTTGAACTCGATGAGAACGGCGCGCCTTCTATCCCTGAGCTTCCACGATTCGAACACGAGCTGCGATTGATACTGCGCCGCTGCGGCATCACCGATCCGGGAGATATCGACCACTACATCGCCAATGGCGGCTATGCTGCGCTGGACAAGGCCTTGAAGATGGCCCCTGAGGAAGTCATTCAGCAGCTCGAGAGGGCTGGCTTGCGTGGGAGAGGAGGTGCCGGTTTCTCCACAGCGAGGAAGTGGCGTGCGTGTCGTGAAGCCCGGGGTGACCCCAAGCACATCATCTGCAACGCCGACGAGGGCGATCCTGGCGCCTTCATGGACCGAGAAGTGATGGAAGGAGACCCCCACCAGGTTATCGAAGGGATGGTCATCGCAGGCCACGCTGTCGGCGCCTCTGAGGGATACATCTATGTTCGTGCTGAGTACCCTCTGGCCATCAAGCGTATGACAGTCGCCCTGCAACAGGCTGCAGCGCGTGGCCTGCTTGGAGATGACGTTCTTGGCACCGGAGTCGGCTTCCACATCCAGATAGCCGCCGGAGCAGGCGCTTTTGTCTCGGGCGAAGAGACCGCATTGATAGCCGCCATCGAAGGAAAAATGAGCGAACCAAGGCCCAGACCGCCATATCCCTCAACCGCAGGTCTGTGGGATAAGCCAACAGTAGTCAACAACGTCAAGACGTTTTCGTATGTGCCGCTGATACTGGAACGGAGCCCCGACTGGTTCGCGTCGATAGGTACGCCCGGTAATACAGGCACAGTCGTGTTCACCCTGGCCGGCAAGGTGAACTACATCGGAATGACCGAGGTGCCAATGGGGACCACGCTACAGACCATCATCGATGACATAGCGGGTGGCGTGAGAGGAAACGGGCAGGTAAAGGGCGTCCAGATTGGCGGTCCATCCGGCGGCTGCCTGCCGCGAAGCTTGCTGGAGACATCGATCGACTATGATGCCCTCCGCGAGGCCGGCTCGATGATTGGCTCAGGGGGCATGATCATCATGGACCAGGATGACTGCCCTGTGGACGCGGCCCGCTTCTTCCTCGATTTCACCACCCAGGAGTCGTGTGGCAAGTGCACCCCATGCCGCCTCGGTACCGTGCAGATGCTGCGTATACTTGAGGACATAAGCACCGGCGAGGCAACGCTCGAAGATGTCGACCTGCTGCGAGAACTGGCCGAAGACGTGCAGCACAGTTCGCTTTGCGGCCTGGGACGTACTGCTCCAAACCCGATACTCACCACGCTACGTTATTTCCGAAACGAGTATGAGGCACACATCCGTGACAGGACATGTCCGGCAAAGGTGTGCCACAACTTAACGGCTTACTTCATCGTGGACGAGAAGTGCGACAGGGCGTGTGAACACTGCGTCCTCACCTGTCCTACAGAGGCCATCGAGGGGGGCGCCGGGAAGCCCAAACACATCGACCAGGCGAAATGCGTGAACTGTGGCACGTGCCTGGCGCTATGTCCGCCGGAATACAGCGCCGTGATCAAGCTGTCTCCCATCACCGAACTACCGACCGAGGATAGGGAAGCGAAAGAGAGAGCCATCGCTCAGGGGGTAAGCTAGATGCTATTCACTCCGCCGCAGAAGAGTGGGACACCCGAAAAGCCTACTCCGAACCGCAATATCATCGCTACGGGAAGGGGAGGGACCGGCAAATCAACGTTTGTCGCGCTTGCGCTCCGGTATCTCAGAACTCCCTCGCTTCTGGTGGACCTCGACCCGGACTCAAGCCTCCCCGGCATGATAGGCGTAGACCTGCAGAAAGAAGGCAAGAGGACCGTCTGCGAGGTGCTGTATGATGTCGTCATGAGAAGGAAGCAGAACGTCTCGCCGACGATCACAACGCACGACCTGATGCAGCCCATGCTCTGGAGCGACGCTCTCTACGAGGGAAGGGGGTTCGACCTTCTCACCCTGGGCACCAAGTACATTGAGGGCTGCTACTGCGCTCCCGATAACCTGCTCCGCACGACAATCCAAGAACACGCCAGGAACTACGCTCAGCTGGTGGTGGACTCGCCTGCGGGCGTCGAGCACCTCAACCGGAACGTGGTCTCCGATGTAGACGATCTGTTTGTCCTCTGCGACCCTTCTCAGAAGGCGCTCAAGCACATTCAGCGAGTGAAGCGCATCATTGAGCAGGTCGGTATTCAGTATCGCCACTTCTACCTGGTGGCGAATCACCAGTTCGATAGCACGAGCGAGCTTCACCTGAAACAGAGCGGCGAGACGTACCTTGGCAGGATTGAGTACGATCCTGAAGTGGACAACTACAATCGGCAGGGCCGGTCTCTTCTTGATCTTCCGGACGACAGCCCGGCCCGGCTCTCTGTGAAGAATCTGTTAGCCAGGGCAGGCTATACACAGCATTGATGCGAAAGAGAAGCGCTTGTACTTGTTTCGCGGGCGCTCCGCCTCACTTTGGCGGGCGAAAGACGGCCGTCTTCTCCGTCCACGTTGCGCCAGGGTGGTTGTCACGTGCGATGATACGGTTGCCGCAGCAACAGACAGGAGCGCGCCGGCTCATGAGGGGGCATAGATCATGGCGAGAGTGATGGTGTCGACCGGAAGGGGAGGCGTAGGCAAGTCCACCTTCGTTGCCGTGGCTGCAAGATACCTGGCATCCCCAAAACTCATCATCGATCTCGACCCGGACGAGAGCCTGGCGGATATGCTAGGAGTGGATCTGGGGGAAAGTGAAACGACCACGATCTCAGGGCTCCTGTACGAAGCTGCAGCTGTCTCGGGGCGCGCGGGCGATGACAAGCTGCTGAGAGAGATGCACTCAACGCTTCGCAGTCGTTGCCTCTACAGGAGCCGAGACTTCGACCTTCTTACACTTGGCACCAAGTTCACAGTCGGGTGCTATTGTACCCCTGACACTGTCCTGAAGGACGCTCTTCCCCACTTGCTGCAGGACTACGAGCATGTGCTGGTGGACTCGCCTGCGGGGCTGGAGCACCTCAACCGTAAGGTGGTCTCGGACATCACAGACTTGTTCGTCATCATAGACCCGTCGGACAAATCGGTCAAGCATGTGGGAAGGGTCCAGGATATCATCGGCGCGGTTGACATACACTACGCGCACCTGTACATCGTGGCCAACTACAGGTTCACCGCCGAGGACGAAGAACTCGCCAGGCGGCTGGACGGCACATACCTTGGCAAGATAAACTATGACCCGGAATTGAAGCGATACAATCTCGAAGGCAAGTCTCTTTTTGAATTGCCCAATGAGTCACCGGCTATGGTGTCGGTGCGAACAATCTTGCAGCAAGCTGGTTACACGGTCAGCGAGTGCACCTGATATGGCAGTCTGTAGTGTAGAGGTGCACAGTACGGGCGCACAGAGCAGAGAGCATGGATTAGCGCAATGAGATGGGGGAACGTGTCGTGAGCTACTCGCAGGTACAGGAGGTCCCTGCCGTTTGGGTCCAGACCGCCGGTTGCACCGGCTGCTCCGTTTCCCTGCTGAATACCGTTAACCCTTCTATCAAGAACCTGCTGATAGATCAGGTGCTTCCTCTGAAGCACATCAACCTGCGGTTCCATCCCACCGTCATGGCTGGAGCAGGCAAGCCCGCGGTGGACATACTGGACGATTCGGTGGAGCGTACGCCCGGTGAGTACATCCTCATTGTAGAGGGCAGCATCCCCACTGCCCACGAAGGCATCTACGGCAGCATCGGCGAGCGCGATGGAGAACCGGTGACCATGGTGACCCGGGTGTCGGAATTGAGCCGCCACGCCGCCGCGGTGCTGGCGCTTGGCACCTGCGCCGCCTACGGGGGTATCCCTGCGGCGTACCCCAATCCCGCGGGCTGCGTCAGCGTGACACAACTCCTGGGCGAACAGGGCGTGAACACACCGGTGATCAACATCCCCGGCTGTCCGCCGCACCCGGATTGGTTTGTGGCCACGATAGCTGCCCTGCTTCTGACGGGCTCAGCCGGTGACCTGGATGAACATGGACGCCCAAAGGTGTTTTATGGCAAGACTATCCACGAGAATTGTCCCAGGCGTGCATACTATGATGAGAACAAATTCGCCGCAAAGTTCGGGGAACCAGGCTGTAACTACAACCTCGGGTGCAAGGGGCCTGTCACGCATGCCGACTGCCCGCTACGCCTGTGGAACAACAGGGTCAACTGGTGCATCGGCTGCGGCTCCACCTGCATAGGGTGCACCGAATCTGTCTTCCCGGACGACCTCTCGCCTTTGTACGAGAAGCTGAGCCCGACACTGCTGCCGGAGGATATGTGAACTGATGGGCCGCATCGTTATTGACCCGGTGACGCGCATAGAGGGACACCTTAAGGTCGAGGCAGTGGTGGAGGGTGGGGAGATCAAGGAAGCCATGAGTTCAGGCACGCTGTTCCGCGGTCTGGAACTCATTCTCAAGGGGAGGGATCCCCGAGACGCGCAGGGGGTCACCCAGCGCATTTGCGGCGTATGTCCCACAAGCCATTCGATCGCCGCTGCGCTCAACCTGGATAGTGCTTTCGGCATTGCGGACAGGATCCCCGAGAACGGCAGGACCTTGCGCAACCTCATTCTTGGCGCCGCGCACATCGCAGACCATGTGTTGCACTTCTATCACCTTGCGGCACTGGACTACGTGGATGTAGCCGAAATCGCCGACTACGATGGACACAATCCAACTCTACGCTCCATTAAGGCTTTCGCCCAACGGGGAGAACTGGCGCCCTTTGTCCCCCGGTACGAAGGCGATTACCGTGTGCCGGGTCCGACGAACCGCGAGATGATAGCGCACTACGTAAGCGCTTTTGACATTCGACGGAAAGCCCAGGAAATGCTTGCGCTATTCGGTGGCAAGATGCCGCACAACGTTGCAGTGCTGCCGGGCGGTGTCGCGTCAGTTCCCAGTGTAGATAGCATCACGTCTTTCTACTGGAGGCTCAAGGAACTCAAGCAGTTTGTCGACGAAGTGTACCTGCCGGACGTGCTCACTGTGGCGCAGTACTACCCGGATTACCTCGAAGTGGGCCGTGGCTGTCAGCGGTTTCTGTCGTATGGATCGTATGATCTGGAGACCAGCGAGACGGACCTTACACGCCGGGAGAGACTGTTCCAGGCTGGTACCGCAACAGCTGAGCTACAGGCTGGACAACTGGACACGTCCATGATCGCCGAGCAGGTGCGCTACTCCTGGTACAGTGACGATAGCGGTGACAGGCATCCTTTGCAGGGAGCTACCGAACCGCACAAAGACAAACCGGCCGCCTACTCCTGGCTCAAGGCTCCCCGCTATGAGGGACAAGTCTATGAGGTAGGGCCGCTTGCCCGCATGCTGGTCAATTATGGAGCCGGCAATACTGTGGTCAGAGAGGCCCTGGACCAGGTTCTGTCCGGAACGGGCCTCAGCGCCAGCGCGCTGTGCTCGGTTCTGGGCCGCCATCTGGCGCGTGCTCTGGAGACGAAGATCGTAGCTGATTCCATGCTTGACTGGGTGCTCAAGCTTACTCCCGGAGATTCGGGATATGTAGAATACGAGATGCCCCAGGAGGCAACCGGCATGGGCCTGGTGGAGGCATCACGAGGAGCGCTGGGCCACTGGATCCGGATCGACGAAGGCCGGATTGCCAACTACCAGGTGATCACACCGTCAACCTGGAATATCTCCCCTAAGGATGACAGGGGGCAGCCGGGCCCACTGGAACAGGCCCTCATTGGGACTCGCATCCGGGACGAATCCAATCCGTTCGAGATAGTGCGCATCGTCCGGTCGTTTGATCCGTGCCTGGCGTGCTCCGTTCACGTGCTTGACCTGGAGAGACGTCCACGCTATGTACTCCGGGTGTGTTAGCAGCCGGTGGAGAAGAGAGGCATGAAGACACTCGTGATGGGGATAGGTAATCGCTTGCTCAGGGACGAGGGAATTGGTTGCCACATAGCAGATGCACTGCAACAGCGAGCACCCCTTGGGTCAGAGGTGATCGACTGGGGTACCTGCCCGGACCCGCCGCCTTCACTGGCCGAAGCTGATGCGGTCCTTGTGCTCGATGCGTGCAAGGCCGGGGGAAAGCCCGGCGACGTGTACCGCTTTGGACTCGACGACCTTGCTTCTCATCGTCAACCTGTGTCCTTCCACGACGTAAGCTTCATCGATAGTCTGCCTCTTCTAAGTGTTCTGTATGGGGTCCGGCACGTGACCATCATAGGCATAGAGTGCGCCGAGCTTGGGTACGGGCTGCAACTCTCGGTCGAACTGGAGACACGTTTGCCCGATATCGTGGAACAGGTTGTCACTGAATTGCACCGCATACAAGCGGAAGTCGAGGAATACCATGCTCATACCACAGCAGAAGCCGCTTGACGAGATCCTGGGCTACCTGGAAGGAGAGAACAGGATTTTCCTTCTGGGCTGTAGCGGGTGTGCAGACGGCTGGGAGGCCGGAGGAGAACAGCAGGTCCTGAGGCTGAAGCAGGAACTGGAGGAGCATGGCAAGATTATCACCGGCCTGGCCGTGGTGGACATGCTATGCAACAAGGCACTCACAGCATTGAAGCTGGCCGCTCACAAGGGAGAAGTTAGGGCTGCTGACTCCGTGCTCGTTCTCACCGATGGGGCCGGGGTGCAGACCGTAGCCGAGCTGCTGACGAAGACCGTCCACCCCGGCTGTAACACGCTTTCTTCGGGCGGTGGCCATGCAGAGTGGAAGGAGGCCGAGCGATGCGTGGAGTGCGGAGATTGCGTGCTGGAGTACACCGGTGGTATCTGCCCGATTGCCCGGTGTGCCAAGCATCTGCTCAACGGCCCGTGTGGAGGGTCACAGAAGGGAAGCTGCGAGGTTGACCCCGACATACCCTGCGTCTGGCAGCAGATCATAGACAGGCTTACCAGGTTGGGCGAGTTGGACAAGCTCGAAAGACTCGTTGCACCCAAGAATTGGAGCGTCAGCCTCTCGGCAGGGCCACCGGTGAAACGCGTGTCCGGGCAGTGGGCACCCTTCGGAGAGATCGATGAAGACGGATAGTAACCTTGAGCGTGTGCTGGAAGCCGGCCACTTTGCCGTGACTGCCGAGCTCGGGCCGCCGCGGAGTGCCGGCGCAGAGACCATCAGAAGAAAGGCAAGGCTGCTGAAGGGCAATGTGGACGCCGTCAATGTCACCGACGGTCAAACGGCGGTAGTCCGTATGGCGAGCTGGGCCGGTAACCTGATCGGCAAGGAAGAAGGTCTCGACGGTATCGTCCAGATGACCTGCCGTGACCGGAACCGCCTGGCGCTCCAGATGGACATACTCGGGGTGGCGGCTCTGGGCATTCACAATATCCTGTGCCTCACAGGCGATCACATTGTCTTCGGCGATCACCCGCACGCGAAGGGAGTCTTCGACATAGACTCCGTACAGTTTCTCCAGATCGTCAAGCAGATGAGGGACGACGGAAAGGTACATTCAGGCAACGAACTCGAGGTGCCTCCCCGCCTGTTCATCGGGGCGGCGGCCAACCCGTTCGCCGACCCCTTCGAGTTCAGGGTGCCCCGCCTGGCCAAGAAGATTGCCGCCGGGGCGGATTTCATCCAGACGCAAATCGTTTACAACGTGGACAAGTTTGCCGAATGGATGAAGCGCGTCCGCGATAGAGGTCTCGACCAACAGACGAAGATTCTCGCCGGCGTTGCCCCCATCCGCTCTGCAGGAGCCGCCCGCTACATGAAGACCAAGGTGCCAGGAATGGACGTGCCAGATGAGATCGTCGAACGCCTCCGTGGCGTACCCAGGGAGCAGGTGGCCGCAGAAGGTGTAAAGCTCTGTGTCGACATCATTAACAGGGTGCAGGAAATCGAAGGTGTAGCCGGTATCCACCTGATGGCCATAGAATGGGAGGAGGCCGTACCCGAGATAGTGGCTCGCAGTGGACTCTTACCCCGACCATAGATCATACCTCCGAGGAAACCGATCGCCTCAAAGATCTCCCCAGTCCCTGCGGCGCGGACAGCACTTATGCAAGACAGGCACTTCCAAAGGGATCCGATTCTTACAGTGCGCGAGAGTTTTGGAGGAATCTTCAGTCCAATTTGGCAAGAGAAAGGGGACTGAATTGCTATGCCTAGAGCAATCATAGACGGAAAAGAGATCTTAGCAACGAACGGTCAGACCATCCTGGAAGCATGCAGAGAGGCTGGTATCTATATCCCAACACTTTGCCACGATGACAGGCTAGAACCACTTGGTTCTTGTCAGATGTGTGCCGTGGAATTGCACGAGCATGGTCTTGTTGCCTCCTGTGCTACGCGTGTTGCGGACGGCATGATTATCGAGACCGGTAGTCCAAGGGTCGTCTCTACGCGCAAGCAATTCCTGGAGTCTCTCCTTTCCGAGCATTACGGCGATTGTGTATCGCCTTGTCAGGACGCCTGTCCCGCAGCTGTTGACATTCAGGGCTATATTGCATTGATAGCCCGGGGAGCCTATAGGGAAGCAGTTGACATCATTAAGGAAACCCTGCCCTTACCCGCAGTTATAGGTCGCATTTGCCCCCACCCCTGCGAAGACGCCTGTCGCAGAAACCTGATGGACCAACCCATTGCCATATGTAGCTTGAAACGGTTTGTCGCTGACTACGAAGGACAAGATGGAACGATTGTCCCCGCAGTTAAGCCCAAGACTGGGTTCAGAGTCGCTATTGTCGGCTCCGGTCCAGCTGGCCTTTCTGCAGCTTACTATCTAACCAAAGAAGGTCACGACGTCACTATCTTCGAAGCTCTTCCAAAGCTCGGGGGTATGTTGCGCTATGGCATACCAGACTACCGTTTGCCGAAGCAGGTCCTGGATGACGAAATCAAGGCGATCACGGATATGGGCGTTACCGTTAAGGCCAACCAGGCTCTGGGGAGGGACTTCAGCATAGCAGGTCTTCTCGAAGATGGTTTTCGGGCAGTCTTCCTCGGCATCGGCGCTCATCAGAGTCAAAGAATGAACGTTGAAGGTGAAGATTTGCCGGGGGTTCTGCCGGGTACCAGCTTTCTGCGGTCCGTAGCTTCGGAAGAACAGGTAGAAATCGGTAGACGGGTCGCTGTGATTGGCGGTGGCAATACCGCCATTGATGCTGCCCGCACTGCCCTTCGCCTGGGTGCGGAGGAGACAACTATCGTCTATCGTCGTTCCAGGATGGAGATGCCAGCCACGCAGTGGGAGATTGAAGAAGCGGAAGAAGAGGGCATCAGCCTTCATTTCCTGGCAGCGCCCGTGAGAATAGTAGGCGAAAAGGGCCGGGTGAGTGCAATAGAGTGTGTCAAAATGAGTCTAGGGAAACCTGATTCCAGTGGACGCCGCCGGCCAGAACCGATTCCTGGCTCCGAATTTGTACTACCGTGTGATTCCGTTATCGTTGCCATCGGTCAGCGCCCGGACCTCTTCTTTCTGGCAGAGGACGACGAAGTTGCCACAGAGTACGGAAACGTCGCAGCAAACCCTGATACTTTGCTGACCAACATTGACGGGGTCTTCGCCGGTGGTGACTGCGTCACTGGCGCAGCCACAGCAGTCGAGGCTATTGCAGCTGGAAGGAAAGCTTCTATCTCTATTGATAGTTATCTGAAGGGCGACGCTCAGATAGAAATCGAGAAGCTGTTCAGTATTAGCAAAGGACAATTGGATGACCTGATCGGTAAGAAAGAGTTCGTTCAGGCTGAATGTAAGCCGCGCCAGAAGGTGCCAAAGCTCAGGCCTGCCGAAAGGCATAACAATTTTCGGGAAATCGAGCTTGGCTACACCGAGAATATGGCAAGGAGAGAAGCCGAGCGGTGCCTGGAGTGCGGTTGCAAAGTAGCCCACGACTGTACCCTCCGCCAGCTAGCTACCGATTATGAAGTGTCGCCTGTCCCTGTCGCTGGAGACAGATACTATTACCCATTGGATAAGTCTCATCCATTCATAGAACGAGACCCAAACAAGTGCATAGGTTGTGAACGATGCGCCCGGTTATGCCTTGACGTTCAGGGTGTGGGGGCACTCTCTATAGCTTATCGGGTAGGCACTGCTGAGGGATACGGCGGCTCATTGCTGAATACAACCTGCGTATCTTGCGGGCTGTGCGTTTCCGGCTGTCCGGTTGGAGCGCTGGTCGCTAAGAATGAACTTTGGCCAACTCGCGAGGTCAGAACCATCTGTCCATACTGCGGTGTGGGTTGCGGTATCTACGTAGGTGTCCGTGGTGGTGTCATTGTCAGCGTGCGAGGCGACACAGATAACCCGATCAACAAGGGTATTCTTTGCGTCAAGGGCAGGTTTGGCTATGAGTTTGTGAATCACCCTGAGAGGTTAACCTCGCCACTCATTAAGCGGGATGGTGAATTCGTCGAGGTGACATGGGATGAGGCATTGGACTTCATCGCCAGCAAGCTCGCCGAATACAAAGGCGACCAGTTTGCGACCATTTCCTCCGCCAAGTGTACCAACGAGGAGAACTATGTCATCCAGAAGTTCACCAGAGCGGTGATGGGTACACACAATATTGACCACTGCGCTCGCCTCTGCCATGCCCCTACCGTAGCTGGTCTGGCACAGAGTCTTGGCAGCGGTGCTATGACCAACTCCATCAGCGAGATTGAAGATGCGGCCTGTATCTTTGCTATTGGTACCAATACCACGGCGAGCCATCCCGTGATCGGATTGCAGATAGAGAAGGCGGTGCAAGACAAGGCACACCTCATTGTCGCTAACCCCAGGAGAATCGACCTCTGCCGCTTTGCTGGTCTCTGGCTTCGGCACCGACCGGGTACTGATGTCGCACTGCTCATGGGCATGATGAGAGTCATCGTTGATGAGGGTCTACTCGATCGAACCTTTATCGACCAGCGTACCGAGGGTTTTGATGCCTTCAAGGAGTCATTACAGCACTTTGACCTCAGTCTTGTGGAACAGATTACGGGAGTACCTCGGAAGCAGATAATCGAAGCCGCTCGGGCTTATTCCACCCAGCGACCGGCCACCATCCTCTATGCCATGGGTATCACGCAACACTCCCATGGCACTGACAATGTGCTGGCAATAAGCAACCTGGCCCTGCTGACTGGGAGCATTGGCAAGCCATCAACCGGGGTTAACCCCCTGCGAGGGCAGAACAACGTCCAGGGTGCTTGTGACATGGGTGCCCTACCCAACGTGTACCCCGGCTATCAACGAGTGGATGACCCTGAGGTCAAACGGAAGTTCGAGACCGCCTGGGGTTACAGCCTGGGTTCCTCTCCTGGACTGACCCTCACCGAAATCCTGGAGGCTGCCTATCACCGACAGATTAAGGCGCTCTACATTATCGGCGAGAATCCCCTGCTAAGTGAACCTGATGCTGAACACGCAAAGGATGCTCTGGAGAAGGCAGAATTCTTGGTGGTTCAGGATATCTTCTTGACTGAGACTGCCCGTCTAGCTGACGTAATCTTGCCTGCGGCAACTTTCGCCGAGAAGGATGGTACTTTCACCAACACCGAGCGACGCGTTCAGCGTATCTACAAAGCAATAGAGGCCGTCGGTACTTCGCGACCTGACTGGTGGATTACTTGTCAGATAGCAAAGAAGCTAGGCATCAATGGATTTGATTATGCTGGTGCCGCAGATATCATGGAGGAAATTGCCGCCGTCACTCCCAGCTACAAAGGCATATCTTACAGGCGTTTGGATAACGATGGTTTGCAGTGGCCGTGTCTCAGCCCGGAACACGCGGGAACGCCAATTCTTCATACGCAGAAGTTTCTCACCAGCAGTGGCAAAGCCCGGTTCGTTCCCCTGGAGTATAAGCCTTCTGTCGAAATCCCGGATGAACAGTATCCCTTAATTCTTACTACTGAGCGCAGCCTTTATCACTATCATACGGGCACAATGACAAGAAGGGTGGACGGCCTGAATATGTTGAGGGACCGGGAGCTTGTAGAAATGAATCCACAGGATGCCAATACTCTTGGAGTCATTGATGGCGAAACGGTAAGAGTGGTCTCTCGTCGTGGGGAAGTGACGGCTAGAGCGAAGGTGACCGAGAATTCTCCGCCGGGTGTAGTCTCTATGACCTTCCATTTTGCCGAAAGCCCGACCAATGTGCTTACCAACCCTGTTCTTGACCCGGTCGCCAAGATTCCAGAGTTGAAGGTGTGTGTAGTGCGAATAGAAAGGATGGCAGGATAGTATAGATGGCCCCCACCAGACTCGGTCGGGGGGTTAAGGTGGTTTCTGCTCGAGAATAGGGAGTGGAGTCACATGAAGGAGAACCGTTATACTACTCCACCGGGTCTGTAAGAGAAGAGCCGGCAACGGCATAGACTGTCTGTAAGGCAGGTAGGAGATGTTTGACAAGTGTCCAGGGGCTGCACACATCCGTACCCCTACCCTCCAACTGAAGACCTGCCCTAAGTGCGGCGCCGAAATCGAGATGTTCTCCACCGATATGCAGCACGACTGCCCCAAGTGTAAGCAGACGGTGTACAACGACCTCGAGTCGTGCGTACAGTGGTGCACTTATGCGCGCGAATGTGTGGGTGAAGAGACCTATCAGCGATTGAAGAAGGAGCAGTAGGCGCTTACGTTCGTTGTCCCTCTCCTGGCAGACGGCCTGATCTCCAGGCGCCATCGAAGCAACTGACCTCCAATGCGCTCGTCCACCGGCCGGCCACGCCTCAAGCCATGCGCGGACAATTTCACGGAACTGCACGGCATCAGTCGAACAGCACCCACTGTATGGGTCGATAGGGGTCGTTGGTGGTGCAACATGCCTTCCAGCAGAAACTCAGCTCCTGAGCGATGTCCCAGGCCCGTCCATCCGAATTCTAATCTTCGTCCGCTGATATGCTGTAAACACAGATCCTCGGCTCTTCCAGCAACGACGGGATGATCAAGTCTGCCAGGTTCATCCTTTCCTCTGAAGTCTCCCAACATTCCCAGTGCTCGCGAGACATCCAGGTGGCAATAACCAGTACGCACAACGGATCCTCGCCCCTGAACAGAGTCTCAGCCGTCACCCAACCGGGTTGTCTCAGGGCTGCGGCCCTGAGGTCCTGGAGCAGTCCCATCAGTCTCTCCAAATCTTTCCTCTTAACCCAGCGTTCCTGCAGGACTTTCACCATCGCCATTGCCATGACCTCCTATCGCGAGCATAGTTTCTCTATTGTATCAGGCGTAAGTGGTGTTCCTATGGCAACAGCACGCTACGCCTCAATCTCCCAATAAGCGATACTTGCCGTCTGCAGCCGACCGGGTTACGGCACACATGAAGCAACGTCATCTGGTTCATGCTGCTCACCACCTTCCCCTGACGAAATTGGGGTAGGTGGAGAAGGGACGTTCACCGCTGCTCATCTTCGCCCGCGTGCGCCTCGCCCGGCAAAGGAGATCAGTCTCTCGCGTCAGGCGTAGCACCTTCTTGCGATTGATGGCCGGCTCCTCGTGCTGAAGCTGCATGGACGGCCCCGTCCAGGAACCAGTCGTCGGCTGGATGAGGCGGGAATATGCTGTGGATGGCGCCAATGGAATAGAACACACAACGGTGGCCAGGCGATTGCACCTGCCATATTGACACGCTGGCTTGCCGGCTGAGGACAACGGGACGGAAGGCTGCCATCGCCGGGGCGATCATTTCCAATCTGATCGCCTACTGCTCTGGTACTATTAGCTTCATGGAGTAACATATTGCCCGATGCGGGCAAGGAGACATGGAGATGCGCTACGGTTCAGGTGAGTTTCGGTACGAGTTGGTTCCACGCTGGGCGCAGGTCACGGAAGGTTGGTCGTTCGTGGACATAGGTGGCATCGCGGTGGATGGTGACGACAATGTATACGTTCTCAGCCGAAGTGATTACCCCGTCCTCGTGTTCAACAGAAACGGCGAGATGCTGCGACACTGGGGCGAAGGATTCTTCGGCCGCGCCCATGGAGCACGCCTTGCTCCTGACGGCTCCATCTTCTGCACTGATGACGGTGATCACTTTGTCGCCAGGTTCAGCCCGAGCGGGGAGTTGCTGATGACTCTGGGAGCGAAAGGAGTTCCCTCAGACACCGGCTATCGCCGGACCTGGGATGTATTTCAGAGTACTTCAACCATCGCTTATGCTGGCCCGCCGTTCAACCGCCCCACCGGCACGGCGATCACTTTGGACGGTGACATCTTTGTCTCGGACGGATACGGGAACTGTCGAATTCACTGCTTCGACGCGTCGGGCACACTGCAGTATTCCTGGGGCGCTCCGGGTGGGAAACCAGAACATTTCCGTTTACCGCACGACATCGCGCTCGACAAGATGGGGCGGCTCCTTGTAGCCGACCGCGAGAACAGTCGCATCCAGCTCTTCGACCAATCGGGGACGCTGCTCGGCATCTGGCACGACGTCATTCGTCCGACGGGCATCGGTATCGACGCCGACGGGTTCATCTATGTCTCCGAGCTATGCCTCCGTGTGAGCGTGTTCAACAGCGATGGTGAGCTATTGGCGCGTTGGGGCAACACAACCAGCAACAGAGACGAGGCTCTCTTCCTCGCACCTCACACCGTCGCAGTGGATTCGCACGGTGATGTCTACGTGGGCGAGGTGTCGAAGACACACGCGGGAACCGACAGGGGCGCGGATACCATCCACAAGTTCTGCCGCCTGTGAGAATCAGGCGGCAGAAGCCGGGCGAGGCACGCCGCAGAAGCGGGATCAAAGAGACCTGCCGGGGCCACCGTCAATCACTCACCAACAGCTTTCGGGACTTGATCCTCGCTGAACCGCTCGAGCTTGAAGAACACAGGGCGCAAGCCATCGGTACAGCACTGCACTGCAGTACCTTCTTCTTCGCAAAACGGGTAGTTGCCGCCAAACCGGAGATGGGTGATATCCCGCTGGATGTCGGCGAAGGCCCAGGAGCAGAAACCCTCGGGACAGGAACCATCCTCCGGCACAATGTACACATCGCCGACGTTGCAGCGAGGACACGACTCCTCAAACGTAGGGTGTACCGGAGGGGTATCACCAAACAGGTCACGGGTACCCAGTTTCCTGATAACGGTAATCTTCACTTTGCTTCGCATATCTCTGCCTCCTCAAGGCTATCATGTCACTCGCAACTGTACAGGACAAGGAGGATACGTGGCCTCACGTGCCGGGACAAACCCGTAACAAATGCAAGTCGGTCGCTGGATGCCACTGCATCTCTACACACAAGAGTACCGTGGTCTCGAGACCCTTCTTCCTGTATTCACTGGCATGCGTCACCGGATAGAATCTAATCGCAGGTGCGTGCCACACCGCGCACTCGTTGTACCGCGTCGCGCCATTCCGCAGAGAGTCGCAGCCTGCGCGACTGCTCCATCGCGGGCAAGAATACGCGGTCGATCGCCTGCGTTCCTTCGAGTTGTTTGACATCTGGCCACAGGCCGCTTCCGACTCCCGCGAGGTAGGCGGCACCGCGCGCCGTCGTCTCCACATCTGTCGGTCTAACAACCTTTACGCCGAGAACATCGGCCTGGAACTGGCACAGGAAGTCGTTCGTACTTGCCCCACCATCTACCTTGAGTTCCTCCATGGAGAGTCCGGTATCTTCAAGCATGACGTCTACGACATCCTTCGTCCTGTAGCACATCGCCTCGAGGGCTGCCCGAACAATGTGTTCTCTTGTGGCTCCCCTGGTGATACCAACAATGGCTCCCCGTGCCTCGGCATCCCAATACGGTGCGCCCAGCCCGGCGAGCGCGGGCACAAAGTACACTCCTCCGTTGTCCGGAACCGACTCAGCGAGTTCCTGGGATAGCTTCGTTGACTCGAGCACACCCAGGCCGTCGCGAAGCCACTGAAGTACCGCCCCGGCAGTGAATATGGCGCCTTCCAGCGCATAGACAGGGGCACCCGAGACGCCGCAACCGAGCGTTGTGATAAGACGATCATCACCTGACGGCCGCTGTCCGCCGGCGTTCATCAAGATGAACGCGCCTGTGCCATACGTGTTCTTGGCAGTGCCCGGCGACCAGCAGGTCTGTCCGAACAGCGCTGCCTGCTGGTCGCCGGCCACACCTGTGATCGGTACACCTGCCGGCAGTCCGCACTCTCCCGCTGTCACACCAAAGCCGCCTGACGACCCTTGCACATCCGGCAGCACCGACAACGGAATGTCGAACAGGGACAACAACTCCTCGCTCCACACAAGCCGGTCGATATCGAACAGCATCGTGCGCGCCGCATTGGTGTAATCGGTGGCATGTACCGCTCCTCCGGTCAGCTTCCATAGCAACCACGAGTCTATCGTGCCGACCCTGAGACGGCGCCGGCGGGCACAGTCGCGCACCTCGGGCACGTTCGTCAGTAGCCATTCAACCTTAGTCGCAGAGAAGTAGGCATCGATGGGAAGCCCCGTCACTCGCCTGACAGTCCTTCGCACACCCTCGTCCTTATTCAGTATGGAGCATCTTTCTGCCGAGCGTCTGCATTGCCACACAATCGCGTTGTGCAGCGGCTCGTCACTGGCAGCATCCCAGGCAACAGTCGTTTCCCGCTGATTGGTGATGCCAACGCAGGTGACACAGACCGACGGGACCTGAGACAAGGCTTCTTTGATGCAGCCAACCACACTGTCCCAGATTTGCAACGGGTCATGCTCAACCCAGCCCGGCCTGGGAAAGCGCTGGGGGAACTCTCTGTAGGCCGATGCCACCGGGACGGCTTCCTCACTGTAGAGTATCGCACGGCTTCCCGTGGTACCCTGGTCAATCACGAGGACACATTCAATCATGCACTATCTTCCGCACATCTCGACAGCAAAACACTATCGGGAGTCTGCCGATTCTATCACCCCCATGCCAGCGGCAACAAAGCGACAGACCATGCAGCGTGCGACTATTCACGACATGGCATTACCGTCGTAGCACAGAAACAGTTGTGAAGAACGCTGGTCGAGTGTCGCAGGAAACGCCTTCAGAACCTTCTCATCCACCAGCCATGACACGCTCAGTTGCACGAAAGAAGCGCTCCCATTCACTGAGGCGTGACCTGAGTGTTTCACAACCTTTATCGGTGATCCAGTAGTATCGGCGACGAGGGCTTCGCGACACCGTATCCCAGGTGCTTTGCACAAGACCTTCTTCCTCAAGTCTACGCAATGCCGAATACACCGTACTGGCGGTCAAACAGAAGTATCCGCTGCTCCTGCGTTCGACTTCCTTCGCGATACTGTACCCATGACTTGGCAACTGGCTGATGACAGACAGCATGAGCGGCTCAACCAGACCACGAAGAAGCTGATTCAGGTATTGTCCAACCTGGTGCTGAGCCATTGGCTGCCATTATACCATCAAGCCAGCTGGCTCATGTTGTCCGCGAAATTGCCTGCGGCTGAGTCAATGCTATAATCCATTGCCATGGACATTCGAAGCGTTCGGACACGCATATTGCTGCTTGTCGTAGCATCGCTTATCGGTCTCGCGGGGTGTATCGTTGCTCCCCCGTCGACTCCCTCAGATACCACGCCTTCTTCAACAGTCCCCGCGGAGCCGAGTGAGCACGTAGACCCCTCCTGGAGGTTCCCTGCAACACCGAGTGTGCCACAGGAACCTCTCCCCTCCATAGTGGACGTTGTACGCGAAGCACGACCGGCAGTCGTCTCCGTCATGACCGAGATGGTCGCCTACGACCTGTTCAGCCAGGCCTATACCCAGGAGGCTGCCGGCTCAGGCATCATCATCGATTCAGACGGGTACATTGTTACAAACAACCATGTCGTGCAACACGCCAAGGATATACAGATCGAGTTGTACGACGGCACCAAGTACCAGGCGACCATAGTTGGGACCGACCCGATCACGGATCTGGCAGTAATCCGAGCCGATGCAACCGGCCTGCCATATGCGTCCCTCGGCATCTCAGACAACCTGGCGGTTGGCGAATGGGTGGTGGCAATTGGCAACGCCCTCGGCGAGGGAATCTCCGCGACCGAGGGAATCGTCAGTCGGCTGGACGTGTCAGTCACGGTTGGAGGCAACACGCTACGCGACCTCATCCAGACCACCGCTGCAGTCAATCCAGGCAACAGCGGGGGACCGCTTGTCAGCATGTCCGGTGAGGTCATTGGTATCAACAGTGTCAAAGTCGCCTCCATCGGAGTCGAGGGCATGAGCTACGCCATCGCCATTGATGGCGCCCGTCCGATCGTACAGTCACTCATCAATCAGGGTTACGTGACGAGACCCTGGCTGGGCGTGTCGCTGTATACGGTCGACCGGTTTACTGCAAGGATCAACCAGCTTGCGGTCGACGAAGGCGCGCTCGTCGTCGAGGTGAGCAGGCAGAGCCCGGCCAGTCAGGCGGGCTTGCAGACTGGCGACGTCATCGTCGAGTTCAAGGGGCGTCAAATCAGGACGACTAACGACCTGCTTCAGGGGATAATCGATAGCGAGGTGGGAGAGGTCGTAGAAATCGTCTTCATGCGGAAGCAGGACCGCATGACAACGACAGCCCAACTCCGGGAAAGCCCGCCGCCCTGGGACTAGGGTGCCGAACAACTCGCAGGCACTGAGTGCCGAAGTGGCGCATCCGTCAGGAGGAGCGCAGGATCCCCACAACGAGTTCGTGGTCGTCCAGTTTCAGCGACTGTACAAACGCGTCCTCAGGTGGCGCACCATTCACCAACTCGACGCTCAGTGTTTCCTGCCGGATGTAGTCAGCGAACGACGCAAATACAACCTGCAGGCCAGGGCTGCCTTCGTAGTACACCCTTATGTGATCCGCTATCTCAAGGGCAGCTGACCGACGCATCATCTGAAGCCTGCGCACAATCTCGCGGGCAGATCCCTCAGCGAGAAGCTCACCCGTCAGCTCAGTTGACACGGCGACGCGGTAGCGTTCATCCCCGGCCACTACCCACCCCTGTTCCTCACCCTCCATGCTGGAGACACATACGACATCTTTCACATTGAGTTCTTCCCTGATGTGCTCGCTCAGAGCAGTGACAGCAGCCCGCTCGCTCTCTCCAGGCACTACCACAACAGCCGTCGCCAGCGGTTGCCTCACCTTGATACCGGCCTTCGCCCTCGCGGCGCGTCCCAGACTTGCAAGGTTCATCACAAGCTCCATGTGCTTGTTCAAGGCTCCATCGATTTCCTCTGTACTTGCGACGGGATAATCTGCCAGATGGACACTCTCCGGAGCGGTGTCAGCAACCGACCGCACGAGGTTCTGATATATCTCCTCGGTGACGAATGGCGCGACCGGAGCCAGCAATCTAACGGTAGTCGTCAGGCAACGGTACAGGGTCTCGTGTGCGGCCAGTTTGTCATCATCGCTCTCGCTCTTCCAAAAACGCCGCCGACTCCGCCTCACATACCAGTTGGATAGCAGGTCAATGAAGTCTTCTATGCGACGTATAGCCTGAGTGAACGCATATGCATCCATCGCTCTCGTTACGTCGACAATGACCTGATTCAACTCCGACAGAATCCAACGGTCAAGCTCCGCACGCGTCACCGGCTGCTGGCGACCCGGTACAAAACAATCGATGTTCGCATAAAGGACAAAGAACGAGTAGGTGTTCCACAAAGTGAGGAGATGACGCCGCATCGTTTCTGCGAGCGACTGCACGGAGAAACGATGGGTGCTCTCGCTTGGCACCGCAGACAGGAGGTACCACCGGACCGCATCCGCACCATACTCACCGACGACCGTCCACGGGTCGATAATGTTTCCCTTGGACTTGCTCATCTTCTCGCCATTGGCATCGACCACGTGTCCGAGGCAGTGAACATTCCTGAAGCACGGACCATCAAAGAGCATCGTGGAGAGTGCGTGCAGGCTGTAGAACCATCCTCTGGTCTGGTCGATGGCCTCGGTGATGTAGTCCACAGGAAACATCCGGGCAAATGTCTCCCGGTTCTCAAACGGGTAGTGCCATTGCGCCCACGTCATTGCACCGGAGTCGAACCAGCAATCGAGCACCTCCGGAGCCCGCTGCATCCTGCCGCCACACGTGCCACAGGCAAAGGTCACCTCGTCTACGTACGGGCGATGCAGTTCCAGGTCATCGTGGAAGCCCTCGATTCCGGGCCTGGCCGCGAGATCGGCACGCCCACCAACACATTCGAACTGACCACAATCCGGGCACTCCCATACGGGGAGAGGGGTGCCCCAATAGCGCTCACGAGAGACGGCCCAATCGACATTATTCTCGAGCCAGTCACCGAATCTTCCATACTTGATGTAGTCAGGGAACCAGTTGACCTCCAGATTCCCCGACACCAGTCTCTCTTTCTTTGCAGTGGTCTTGATGTACCACGATCTCTTCACGTAGTACAACAACGGGGTAGAGCACCGCCAGCAGAACGGATACGTGTGCCGGATGGTTTCAACACGAAACAGCAGCCTCCGTGCACGCAGATCATCAATGACCTCAGGGTCGGCATCCTTCACAAACTTGTGGGCAAAGGGATATGTTCCGGTCACCTTGCCGTCGAGGTCCACCTGCTGCACAAAATCCAGCTTCTCCTGCATGCCGGCCTCGAAGTCCACTTCGCCGAATGACGGCGCAATATGCACGATGCCGGTACCGTCCTCGAGCGACACGAAATCGGCAGCTATCACGGGATACGTGAGTACTTCTGGTCTTGGCTGGGCTTCAAATTCCGGCATGGACAGTCGTGGCACGTCATAGTCATGCGGGTTGAAGAGTGGTTCGTAGCGAAGTCCTACGAGACACTCGCCAGTCACTGTTCCCACCTGTCTGTACCCTGACATGCCCACGGTCTCCACAAGTGGGGCAGCCATAATGACCCAGTCAGTATCACCCGAGAGAACGGCATACTCCGCATCTTGCGACACCGCAAGAGACGTATTGCCGGGAAGCGTCCACGGGGTAGTGGTCCACGCCAGCAGATGAACATCCTTCTCATGCTCGCCGATAAGTTTGGCGAGTTCAGAGCACGCTTGAGCAAGCGCCTCCCTGGAAATCCGGAACTTTATGTATACCGATGGATCTTCGGTATCCTCCTCATACCCCAGCGCTACCTCGTGAGAACTCAGCGACGTACCACATCTCGGACAGTGCGGCGTTGTACGGTAGCCACGATAGATGAAACCGTTGTCCCAGAGTTGCTTGATACCCCACCACCCCGATTCAATGTAGTCGTCTTTCAGGGTGATATACGGGTCTTCCATGTCGATCCAGTGGCCGATGCGCTCTACAAGTGCCTTCCACTGGCCAATGTACTTGTACGCGCTCTCCCTGCAGCGCTGGTTGAAGGCGGCAACCCCGTAGTCCTCGATCTGCTTCTTACTTCGGAGACCCAGACTCTGCTCAACTTCGAGCTCCACAGGTAAACCATGTGTGTCCCATCCGGCCTTCCTGGGCGCCCAGTAACCACGCATGGTCTTGTAGCGGCACGGAATATCTTTGAACACGCGGGACAAAACGTGGTGGATGCCGGGGCTACCATTGGTCGTAGGAGGCCCATCGTTGAAGCTGAAGAGCGGCTGCCCGTGGCGGGCATCGATGCTCTTCTGAAACGTGTCGTTCTCTCGCCAGAAGCGGAGAACGGCGACCTCTATATCGGGGAATCGTGCTTTGGAATCAACGCTCGTAAACATGGCTAGCGTTCCCTGGGGTGAATCACCACCTTGCGTTCCATGTCGACGCCAACACTCTCAGTGTACACGTCCGGATGATTTGCCAGCGCAAGATGGATCGCACGACGCTCATCGGCCGGTAAAGGCTCCAGCGTCATCGGTCTGCGGCGGTACTTCGCCTGGTCGGCAAGCTTGCGGGCCAGGTCCTGCAGTGCATTGTAGCGGCGCCTCTTATAGCCACACACATCAACCGTCACCACCGGCCACTCCGCTTCCCTTGAGGCGATCATCAGCCGCACCATATACTGCAGGGCGGAGAGTGTCATTCCACGACGCCCTATCAGCACACCAAGATCATCGCCTTCGATATTGAGGACGACCGACTCGCCGTTTCGTTCGCACAGGACATCGCCCTCGAGACCCATCAGGTCAAGCAAGCGCCTGAGCACGTCAACACCGATCTCGGCACCCGTCGCCGATAGTCGATGATGGAGTGGTGCACTGCTAAGGTCATCATCCAGATCCGAGGCCTCTTCACCCTGCCCGCTGACAGGAACGTGCGCATCGTCACCATCTCCCGCATTCAATGCTTCCCGCTCTATTCCAGGAAACCCTTCACCCTCAGGGCGACTTGCACCAGATTCAGCTTCATTCATCGGACGCACCTCCCTCAACTAGGCTCCCTGCTCATAGGGGGCACTACTGTTTCGCGATGGCAGCGGCCACACCACCACGTCGCAAGTAGCCCCATCCACCACCCACCACATACTGCGTGCCGATGCCTATGAGATTCGAGACTAACCAGAAGAGCGGCAGGCCGCTCGGGAACATGACCGTGAACATACCGAACATCAGAGGCATCATCATCAGCATCATGCGATTCGTCGACTGCTGCCTCGGGTCCGGAGATGGGGGCGTTGTCATCTTCTCCTGGATAAACATAGTGCCCCCGACGAGTATCGCCAGAATCATTGTAGTGTCAGGTTTCCCCAGATCGAGCCAGAGGAAGCTGCTGTTAACCGGAATCGCCCGCGCGATGGTCTCAGAGGTGTACAGATGCTGCGCCAGGTCGAGCAGGTTCTCAGGAGTCGTCGCCAGCGTCTTCATGATCGACTGGTACAGGGCTATCCATACCGGGAACTGGATCAGCATTGGCCACATACAGCCAACGGGGTTGATTCCCGCCTCTTTGTAGAGCTTCATCGTCTCTTGCTGAAGCTTCTGTTTATTCTTCGCGTACTTCTTCTGCAACTCTTTCATCTTGGGCTGCAGTTCCTGCATGGCCTTGGTGGATTGAGTCTGCTTGATGGTAACCGGGGTCAGCACCAACCGAACCACGAGAGTGAAGACGATGATGGCCAGTCCGAACTCAACAGCCGTCGGCATAGCGCCCGAGATGGCGATAAGCCCGTTCATGGCCGGGCGCAGGATGATGACATTCCACACTTCGATCATCTAAGACATCACTCCATCTTCAGCGAGAAGGTGAACAGGACTGACCTGGACACAGGGTCTATAGCACAGAGAACATTATTCTGGGCCCGCACATAGACCAGGCCTTCGTGGTAGCATGGAGGGGCAACTACCTCCGCGCCACACGTGGATGATCGGTCGTTAGTCGGGTGTGGAACTCGCGCACCCATACCGGTGTCACGATTGACAATATGCACATCGCCCGCCTGTGTAACCACCACCACGTCGTCACCCGCAATGACCGGCGAGACTGCTATCGGGTCATCCGCATTATATGGCTCAACCCAGAGAGGCGCTCCACTCAAGGCATCAACTGCATAGAGCCTCCCATCCAGCGACACAGCATACATTACACCATCCTCGACAACCGGCGTTGCCCAGAACCAGTTGTCAGCCTCAAGCCGCCAGGATGGCTCATCTCCTCCAAGGGGAATAGCCAAAAGGCTTCGGTCAAACGCGCCGATATAGAGCATCTCGTTTGTGACGAGCGGTGAAGACACAAACCCGAACTCACTCTTGTAGATCCAGGGCAACACGCCGCCAGTATCGAGATCGAGCGAATAGATGTGACCTTCAAAGGTGCTCACGTACACAACACCATCTACGACCGCAGGTGTAGCCCACAGCTTTCCGTCGAGAGGTTCAGATACCCAGAGCTCATCGCCGAACAGTCTGTCCACGGCATAGATGACACCGGCAGTGCGACTGCCCTCTGAGCGCGAACTCGACACCACCACCGTGTCACCTTCCACTGACGGGTTGCCAACCACCGGACCAATCTTGTCCTCGGTCCGCGGATAAAGCCATTCGCCCGCACGCAACTGTGGAAACACCATGCCCGCGATACGGGACTGCGGATCGACCATCAGCACCTTGCCCTCATACGTTCCAATGCAGATGTGACCGTTACTCAGAACAGGTGTGGCATAAAGAGTCGACGGCACTTGAGACGTGCCACAGCCAAATGTGCCGCGAACCTCAGTGGTGATGGAAAAGTCCCATTCGTCCCGTGAAGGAAAGGGCTCTCCGCCTGCACGCGCACCGGGATTCAACGCGAGGATTCTCCCATCGGCAGAACCGACGTAGAGCATTTCACCGTCAGCCACAATTCCGGAGAACCCCTGAGACCGCACTTCTGCGCATCCGAGCAGCGGAACGGCCAGCAACACACCCAGCAAGAACAGCAACAATGGTATTCGAACAGACTTCATCGAGGACCCTGACAATGCATTCTATTTTTCTCTTATCACATTTTGTGGCACGGGATCATACCTGGGTTCCGAAAACGGATGACACCGTACCACCCTCCCTATCCCGAGCCATACACCCCGGAGCACACCGTGCCGCAGTATCGCTTCAGCCGTGTACTCCGAACACGTAGGCTGAAACCGGCATCGGTGTGGCGTCACTTCAGATATGGTCTTCTGGTATGTGCGAACAAGGGCGATCAACGCCGCAGCCACTCGCGTTGAGTACGCCGGCTCGGACCAGGAATTGCCGCAACTCGCGTTCCAGATCTCGGTACTCTGCACTCCGTATGCTCGTTCGGGCGATAACCACCACATCCCATCCCAATGGCATCGCCCGGATATTTACTGCTTCACGAATCCGTCGCTTCGCGCGATTGCGCTCAACTGCGGACCCAACCTTCTTACCTGCAACTACGCCCAGACGGCTCCAACCCAACCCGTTTGGAAGTACTCGCACCATTAGCGTTGAGCCGGAGTAGAACCGCCCCCGACGAAACACAGCCTTGAACTGCTCGCGTGTAGCGAGAACCCATGGTCTTCTCATCCAGACGAGTTCAGGCAGGTGTCAGCTTCCAGCGACCTTTAAGCCGTCGGCACTTCAACACACGAACGCCGGCCTTTGTCGACATCTTGGCACGGAAGCCCAGCTTCCGCGCCCGGGGTATTCTCTTGGGCTGATAGGTCCGTTTCGGCATGACCCTCTCCTATGAACTGGACGGCCCCGGTGCGGTCCACGCTGTCTGCCAGATATGACTTGGACCGTACGGCAGGAGAGCGAGAAAACGCGCGCGTTTGATCGCCTGTGACAGACGGCGCTGATGCCTCGAGCACGCCCTGGACTTATGCCGCGACGCTATCTTACCACCGCCCTGTATGTACCTTGCCAGCAGACCGGTGTCCTTGTAATCGATCGGCATCCTTTCAGCACAGAACGGACAGATTCGAGGCCTGCTGCCACGGAATTTCGATCGTCTTCTTGATCCCGAGTACCGGTAGTTCGCCATTCATCCACTCCTCAGTTCTGGTCAAACGGCATATCATCCGGAACGATGTCTCCCTCATCAGGAAACGCCGCCGCTCCCGAAGGTCTGCCGAGAAACACGACGTTGTTCGAGGTAACCTCGAGAGAGGTGCGAGGTTGACCATCCTGTGTCTGCCACTCCCGAGAATGCAATCGTCCTTCGACGTATACCTGTTGTCCCTTCTTCAGGAACTGATTACACTGCTCTGCCTGCCTGCCCCACACCGTCACACGGAACCAGTCCGTCTCCTCCCGGGCCTCTCCTTTCGATGTAGTATAGCGATGCGTTGTAGCCATTCGAAATGAGGTGACCGATTTCCCATCAGGAGTGTAGCGCATTTCAGGATCCGCGCCGAGATGCCCGATGAGAATGATCTTATTCAGCGTCGCCAAATCTTCTACTTGCTCCTCTTGATCACTAGATAGCGCAGCACGTCCACGTCGCTCTCAAGCAGGTCGCGCACGTCACGAATATGGCCGGGCTCGAGTTTGAACCGCATCAGGCTGTAATCGCCTTCCACGTACTTCCTGATTGGATACGCCAGCTTCTTCCTGCCCCACCGCTGGGTCTCATCGACAACACCCTGCCGCCCGGTGACAAGCCGGCCAACCTCATCGAGCTTACCCGCAACACTCTCGTCCGTTGCGTCAGGGCGCACGATAGCTACAAGTTCATAGTCGCACATGGCGGACATTATATCATGTCAGTAGCCGGCGTGTAAGCGCGTCGCCAGTGGAAGCGGAAGGCCAGCCACACGCATCGCGGCAGCAGTGCCCTCCACATCGTACGATACCCGGTGAAGAGAAACCGTGCCTGTCCCGGTGCTAAGCAGACCGTACGCCGCACGAGGATCGCCATCCCGTGGCTGTCCCACTGCCCCTGGATTGATGATCAGTCGCCCCCGCACTACCACCCTCTCACCATCGGAGACTGTGCGAGGGGGCAATGCCTCTCCCTCCGTCATCGAAAGCACAAGAGGTCGGTGCGTATGTCCTGCAAGACAGTGGGCCTTTTCACAGAACGATGCCAGGCATTTCGCCTGTGCCTCACCGGTCACATATTCCCATATGGGGTCACGTGGTGAGCCGTGCACCAGGACAAAGGATGCCTGGCTGCTCCGCAGCGGTAGTTCGCTCAGAAACCGCCAGGAAGCCAGTGATAATCGTCGACGAGTCCACAGGCATGCCTCAGCAGCTATTGAGTTGAATTGGGACAAACTGACACGGCCAATCACGCCGAGGTCGTGATTGCCAGCAATGCATACAAGGGGATATTCCCCCAGCAACGCAATACACGCATCAGGGTCAGGTCCGTAACCGACCACATCCCCGAGCATCCATATCGCATCGAAACCTCCGAGCTGCCGGGCATCTTCCAACACTGCCGCGAGCGCTCTCAGGTTCGAATGTACATCGGCCACTATGAGAAAGCGTCCCATGCCTGCCAGCACTATACCATGCAACAGCTGACAACCTTTGAGCACTCTCGGCTCGATGGTATAATCGCGCCGATGAAGCTATCTAACCTTGGTGAGTTTCGCCTCATAGACCTCATCAAGGACGCTGTAGAGCCCACCTACAAGCTACCTTCCGAGACAGCGAGGCGCGTAATCATCGGCATTGGCGATGACACTGCGGCGTGGCGCGGTTCTGATCTCATACAACTCGCTACAACAGACTCACTCATCGAAAACACTCACTTCGCCTTCGACTGGTGCACGTGGGAAGACCTGGGTCATAAGTCGCTCGCTGTAAACCTGAGTGACATCGCAGCCATGGGTGGCCGCGCGCTGTACGCTCTCGTATCCCTTTCCTGCCCGTCTGACGTAGACTCGGAGGCAATCCTCAGTTATTACCGTGGAATGACCACCCTGGCGCTACAACATGGAGTCGCCATCATAGGCGGCAACCTGGCCACATCGCCGATCGTCACATCGACGGTACTCGTGCATGGAGACTCTCCCCGGGGCAGACTGCTTCGACGGTCTACAGCGCAGCCTGGCGACGTGATAGCTGTCACCGGCACACTGGGCACTGCCGCTGCCGCACTGGCGCGACTGCGCGACGGAACCACGCCGCTACACCGGGTTCCACAGGCCCTTCTCACTGGACTGGTCAGGCCGCAGGCGCGGTTAGCCGAGGGGCAATTACTTGTCGAGGAGGGCGTAGAGTGTGCCATCGATATCAGCGATGGCTTGTTGAGCGACATTGGCCACATCTGCGAGTGCAGCAATGTGTCAGCCACCGTATGCGCAGCGCTCCTCCCGATATCGACCGAATGCCGCGATGCCTCTGACGATCCAATTAGACTCGCTCTCACAGGTGGCGAGGTATACGAGCTCCTGTTCACCTGCAAGCCCGCAACTCTTGACATGGTGGCCGGGAGGCTCGAGTGCCCGGTGACAGCAATCGGCGAGATCGGAGTCCGAACGGACTCGCCGGTCGTGGTGGTGCTGGGACACGACAATCGGCCGCTAGGAACACCCGACAGGGGCTGGAACCACTTTAGAGAATGACATCCTGTACGTTTGTCAGCACGAGCGAACAACAGACGGACTCGCTTGGCCGCCATATTGGTGTGTTATGTCAGGCAGGCGATGTCATACTACTCTCCGGCGAGCTTGGAGCAGGAAAGACCTGCCTCGTTCAAGGCATTGCGTCAGGACTCGGCGTGTCGGAATATACCTTCAGCCCCTCATTCGTGTTGGTCAGGGAATACAGGGGGCGCCTCATGCTGTACCACATGGACTTCTACCGCATTGAGGCGATCGAGGAAGTAGCGGATCTTGGTATTGAGGAATACCTGCATGGCGATGGCGTCTGTGCTATTGAATGGGCAGATCGTGCCATCGCGCTTCTCCCGGATCAGTGCCTTCACTTCGAGCTCCGATATGTGCCTGACATCGAACAGTCGAGAGAGGTGCGAGCTTCGGCGCGAGGATCACGCTACGAATACCTGCTGCAACGGCTGCTCACTGAGATGAAGGATTTCGCTCGATGGAACTGATACTGGACGCCTCCTCAGATTCTGCTACTGTCGGTCTTGCATCACAAGGGACCCTGATATGGGACTCCGGCACACTCCCCCCACAGCAGCACACACAGCGACTCCTTCCGGAAATACTGCTTGGACTGTCCGCAGCTTCTACCGCATTCGGCAGCGTCGAGTTGATTGTGGTCGCTCTTGGCCCCGGACCGTTCAACGGGTTGCGAGTCGCCACAGCCATAGCAAAAGGCATCGCAGTCGGAGTAGACGCCGCGCTTGTCGGCATACCCACACTGCACGCCGAGGCGTATCGCTGCCCTCCTTCCCACGGGACAATCCGACCGATCATGCGCGCCGGGCGCGCCGGCTTTGCGACTGCGTTGTACGCCTGGCGCGACGGATCATGGCAGCAACTGGAGGCCGAACACCTCATCGACGATCCTGCATCCGTGACGGACACCAGCGTTCCGGTACACTTCAGCGACGACATCGATGTCGATACGGTGACAATATCACCCCGTACGCAGAACGCATCACTTCGTGTCACAGGCACAACTCAATCAAGACTGGTAGTACTGGCTGACATGGGATGGCGATACTACTGTGCCGGGGCTACAACCGCTCCGGCAGCACTCCAGCCTCTCTACGTACGTCCTCCCCACATCACCAGCCCGCGAAACAGGAGGCCATAGATGGAACTACCGCACCTTACGCTTGTCGAGAGCGACCGATCCTTTGACTACTGTTTTGGCTGTGGAGAGCTCAATCCGATCGGGCTGCACTTGAGACCACACTACGATGGTGATAGGGTTACTGCTACGTTCACACCAACACTTGACTACCAGGGCTGGCATAACGTGACACACGGAGGAATCCTCTACAGCATCCTGGATGAAGTCACTGCTTACGTGGTGCTGTGCTCTGGTTTCAGCTTTGGGGTCACGGCGAAGAGCACCATCCGTTTCAAACAGGTCGCCCCAACAGGCCAGCGACTTGTTGCCAGCGCATGGGCTACGAAGGTTACCTCTCGCCTCATTGAGGTGCGCGGAGAACTCGAACTGGAGGGGAGGGACATGGTGGCGGAGGTCGAGTCCGCATTCATCCCTGGTGACCGCTGCAAGAAGGCATTTCTCTGGGACATGGACGGCGTCATCGTGGATTCTGCAGGACCTCACTACCAGTCATGGCGCGAGACACTCGGTGCACGCGGGGCTGACTACAGCGAGGCACAGTTCACGGAGCTCTTCGGCACGAGGGATGACTACATCATCACTCAGGTGCTGGGGCCACTCCCTCACAAGGAGGTTGACGAGATCGCCAGGCAGAAGGAGGAGCGTTACAGGCAGCTCATACGCGGCCAGGTGCAGGTCTTTCCGGGGGTGGAACGACTGCTCAAGGCGATGAAGAAGGGGGGCTACCGGGTTGCCCTCGGCACATCAGCACCCATGGAGAACGTCGAAGCAGTCACTGCTGAACTGAGTCTGCGTGATTATTTCGATGTCATTGTCTGCGGCGAGGATGTTACCGAGGGAAAGCCGAGTCCCATGATCTACTTACACGCAGCAAGAAAACTTGGTGTTGAACCTGGCGATTGTGTGGTGTTCGAAGATTCGCCACATGGTGTTGACGCCGCCAGACGGGGAGGCATGAAATGCGTGGCAGTAACGAGCACCCACCCTGCAGAAGCATTACAGGCAGCCAACCGAGTAGTGGGGTCGATGGAGGAGATTGATCTGATACAACTCATAAGATGGATTTAACGCAGGAAGGAGATACTATTCATGGGGTCGTCATCCGCCGACACTCAACGAACTCTTGTTCTGGTCAAACCAGATGCACTGCACCGTGGCCTCGTCGGAGAGGTAATCTCCCGCATTGAGCGCAAGGGATTGAGAATCGTTGCACTGAAGCTCTTGCAGGTTGACAAAGATCTTGCGGCGAGGCACTACGAAGCGCACAAGGAGAAACCGTTTTTCGGGAGCCTTGTCACGTTCATCACCTCGTGTCCCGTTATTGCCATGGTGGTACAGGGACGAAACGCCGTGGATGTCGTGCGACAGGCCATGGGAGAAACCGATCCTGCCAGGGCCGCACCCGGCACGATACGGGGTGACCTTGCGCTTGATGTTCAGAATAATCTGGTACACGGGGCGGACTCACCGGAAAGCGCGCGCCGTGAGATAGATCTTTTCTTCACAGAGGCTGAGATTCTGGACTACGAGCGGAGCATCGATTGTTGGCTGGAATCCGCTTGAAAACGGCCTACTGAATACGCAGGACGGGAATCGCATCCTGCCATAGTTGCTCTAGGCGGTAGTACTCCCTCTCCGCAGGAGCAAAGATGTGCACCACCACAGCTCCATAGTCGGCGAGCAGCCAGCCGGAGTCGGACTCCCCTTCTTTGTGAAGGGGTATTTCACCTCGTGCCTCGAGAGTTTCAAGAACTGCTTCCCAGATGGCTTCGAGCTGTCGCTCACTCTCACCACTACAGATGACGAAGTAGTCGGAGAAAGAACAGGAGGCGCGCACATCCAGTAAAACCACATCCGCCGCCTGCTTGTCAGAGGCGATGTCCGTCACGAGATGTGCAATGTCGGCTGGTTCCAGTCGCATTCCTCCTCGCGGACATTATAGCATCCCGGTTTGATACTTCGTAGCGTGCGGAACGTGACGCCAGACCAGCACAGATGTGCAGGTTTCACCGAAGGATACCGCCGTGTGTTCCTGCGGGCATCCGTGCACGGCACATTATGTGCCGTACGCAGTCTTCTTTTCTCGTCTACACGAGTCCCTGCTATAATGACGAGGTGCAAAACCTAACACCTCGCAGATGGCAGAATAGCATTTTCTACCTGCTTCTCTTTGTCGCCGCCCTTATCTTGCTCGTCCTGTTCATGCCCGAAGGCAGCGGCCCGGTAAAGGTGGGCATCACCGATTTCGTAGCCCACGCAAGACAGGGGGAGATCGACCGTATATCGCAGAAGGACAACACTCTCACCGGTTACGCCGATGATGAGAGCAAGTTCACAGCAGACTACTACGGAAGCACGAACGACCTTATTCAGATTCTGAACGATGCTGGAGTAAAGGTCGGCGACGACGGAATCGCACTGGAAGTGATCGCATCAGGGTACGATTGGAGCCTCATCGCGCTGCAGGTATTCCTGCCCATAGGCCTGCTGGCCGCACTATTCATCTTCTTCTTCAGGTCTGCCCGTGGCGCTGGTTCTCAGGCGTTCAGCTTCGGCAAGAGCCGTGCGCGTCTCAACTCTCCCGACCGCCCCCAAATAACCTTCGCCGATGTGGCAGGAAGCGAGGAGGCTAAGGAAGAAGTCCAGGAGGTCGTCGAGTTCCTGAAGTCGCCGGACAAGTTCCAGTCGCTGGGAGGCAGAATACCACGTGGCGTACTCCTCGTTGGATCACCCGGCACAGGGAAGACGTTGCTCGCCAAGGCCATCGCAGGCGAGGCGCAGGTGCCGTTCTACTCCATCAGTGGAAGCGAGTTTGTGGAGATGTTCGTCGGTGTGGGTGCCGCAAGAGTGCGCGACCTCTTTGAGCAGGCGAAGCGTAATTCTCCCTGTATCATCTTCGTGGACGAGATAGATGCTGTCGGCCGCCATCGTGGCGCAGGGGTCGGGGGAGGCCACGACGAGCGAGAACAGACGCTCAACCAGATCCTCACGGAGATGGACGGCTTCGATACGAACGCCAAAGTCATCGTCATCGCCGCCACGAACCGGCCCGACATCCTTGATCCCGCTCTCCTGAGACCGGGCAGGTTCGATCGCACCATTGTCGTCGATCTGCCCGATATCAAAGAGCGTGTGGCAATCCTCAAGGTGCACACGAAGGACAAGCCACTGGCCGAGGACGTCGACCTGGAAGTCATCGCCCGTCAAACGCCGGGCCTTAGTGGTGCTGACCTGGCGAACGTCACCAACGAGGCAGCGCTGCTTGCGGCACGACGCGCTTTGAAGAAGATTGGTGCACAGGAACTGGAGGACGCAACCGACAGGGTACGTATGGGGCCGGAACGAAAGAGCCGCGTCATGAGCCATCACGAGAAGCTCATCACCGCGTACCATGAGAGCGGGCACGCGCTGGTGGCTAAACTACTGCCCAACGCAGACCCGGTGCACAAGGTTTCCATCGTCGCGCGCGGCCTGGCCGGCGGCTACACCCAGGTCCTCCCAAGTGAGGCCCGCCACTACTGGTCACGCTCGCAACTGGACGACCAAATCGCGATGATGCTTGGAGGTCGAGCGGCAGAAGAGTTGCAGTTCGGCGATATCACAACCGGCGCCCAGAACGACCTCAAGAACGCAACCACAGTCGCTCGTCGAATGGTCACCGAGTGGGGTATGAGCGACAAGCTTGGCCCTCGCACGTTCGGACAGCGCCAGGAGCTGGTGTTCCTGGGCAAGGAGATCAGTGAGCAGCGGGACTACAGCGACCTGGTTGCCCAGCAGATTGATGAAGAGGTACACGACCGAATACAGCACGCCTACACGGCTGCCAAGAAGATCCTGGAGGAGAACTTCACGAAACTCCAGCAGGTTGCGGAGTTACTGATGGAGAAGGAGACAATCGTCGAGGAAGACATTGCCTCGCTTTTTGAGAGCCCCGCACCTCAGACTGCAGCGGGATAGTACACCAGGATACACACCCCATCGCGGACACGAAGACCGGCCGCCTACTTCCCGAGGCGCGCGGTTTCTTCTTCAATCACCGATTCATCAAGCTTGGTAAAGAGGGGGCTGGCCTCACCAAGAGCCTGTCCGGCGGAAGGGATCACCATCTTCCAGCCACGGTCCTGCAGCGTCCCCTTGAATCCCAGGGACTGGTGCAGCGCCTCGGAGCTGAATGGGAGGTAAGGACTGAACACCGTGCTGAGAACCGACAACACACCCATGACCGTGTACAGCGTTCTGCCCGCCGAGTCCTTCGAGTGTTTGACGGACTTCCATGGCGCCTGCTCATCCAGGTAACGGTTCGCCTTCTGCGCGAGCGCCATCGAATGCCGGATGCCCTCCTTGAAGCTGCAACGTTCAAGGGCGCTACGAACGTCTCCGAGCGTTTGTTCAGCCTCGGCAATGAGCTGCTGCGCTTGCGCGTCAAGGTCGCCCGGGTCAGGCACCAGCCCGTCGAAGTAGCGGTGAGTGAAGGTCAACACGCGATGCACGAGGTTGCCATACGTCGCCACAAGCTCGTCGTTGTTGCGGTGAACAAACTTGTCCCAGGAGAAGTCGCTATCCTGTGTCTCTGGCATTGCTGCCGACAGGTAATAGCGGAGCGGATCGGGTTCATATCTCTCCAGGTAATCATCGACCCATACAGCCCAGTTTCGACTCGTCGAAAGCTTCTGTCCCTGAATGCTGAGAAACTCGTTCGACGGCACATCATAGGGGAGGTTAAGGTCGCCATAACCCATCAGGATTGCCGGCCAACTCAAGGTGTGGAAGAAGATATTGTCCTTCCCGATGAAGTTATAGATCCGTGCTTCCTGTTTCCAGTAGCGCTCCCACAACGAATCATCTCGGTTGCACCTGGCCCATTCCCTGGTGGCTGAAAGATATCCGATCACCGCCTCAAACCACACGTATATGCGCTTCCCTTCATAACCGGGCACCGGAACCGTAACACCCCAATCGATGTCGCGGGTAATGGCGCGATCACGCAGGCCTTCATCGAGAAACCGTCTCGTTGCGCCAATGACGTTCTGCCGCCAGTGAGCCATACCATTGACCCACGAGGCCAACCGATCCTGAAACGCGCTGAGTTTGAAGAAGAAGTGCTCAGACTTCTCAAACCGTGGCGACCCTCCGCAGACCACACAGTGCGGGTCACCAAGATCTACAGGATCAAGCGGCTTGCCACAGGCTTCGCACTCGTCTCCACGCGCATTGCGCGAGCCACAGCTGGGACACACACCCGCCACATATCGGTCGGGCAAGAAGCGCTGACAGGAAGGACAATAGGCTTGGAGTACCAGGTCTTTATACAGATACCCATTCTTAAGCAGCGTGAGAAATATGTCCTGTGTGACCTCAGCATGGTTGGCCGTGCCGGTGCTGGTGTAGAGGTCCCACGAAATGCCAAGCCGTTGCCAGCAGCCGACAAAATGCGCGTGGTACTTGCTTGCTATAGCATCAGGTGTTGTGTTCTCTCTCTCCGCGCGAATGGTGATGGGGGCTCCGTGCACGTCACTCCCTGACACCATGAGCACCTCGTTGCCAATCAAGCGATTGAACCGGGCGAAAACATCCGCAGGCAGGTAGGCTCCCGCGACATGCCCCAGGTGCAGTCGACCATTCGCATAAGGCCAGGCAACACCAACGTGAATACGCTCAGACAAGCTCGCCTCCTTACGGTCATGCTGCAGAAATAGAAGGTGAAGCAGCACCAGTGGAATCCGCTGCACGGGGTGACACCGATTATAGCTCACACTTCTGCCCGATTCCACCAGTTTCCTTGACTCTAGTCGGCGAGAGGGGTATATTCTTCTCCACTTTTCGCCGCTGGAGGGTCCATGCAGTATCCCAAGTTCAAGGAGATGGAACGGGCCTACGGTTTCGACGAGGTCGCACTGGTCCCGGGAGACATTACCATCAATCCGGATCAGACCGACATCCGCTACACTATCGGCTCACTCGAATTCCAGTTCCCTATTCTCGCATCGGCCATGGACGCCGTCGTCAGCCCTTCCAGCGCAATTGCCTACGGCAAGCTCGGTGGACTCGCGGTCCTGAACCTCGAGGGTGTGCAGACGCGCTACGAGGATGCTGAAACGATACTCGAAGAGATCGCCGCAACGCCACAAGCCGAAGTAACAGCTTTGCTGCAGAAGCGATATGCTGAGCCCATCAAAGAGGACCTGGTGGCCAAGCGCATACGCACCATCAAGCAGGCAGGCGTCGCGTGCGCTGTTTCTGTCACTCCAGCCAACACCAAGCGCCTCACACCAATTGCACTTGACGCAGGAATGGACATTCTTGTGGTGCAATCGACCGTCACAACTGCTACGCACCTCTCCAAGAGTGCTAAAGGGCTCATCCTGAGCGAACTATGCGAACAGGTCAGGATCCCGGTCATCGTGGGTAACTGCTGTAGCTATAACGCAGCTCTTGAACTGATGAGGACGAGGATTGCGGCAATCCTCGTAGGCGTCGGGCCCGGAGCAGCGTGCACTTCACGCGAGGTGCTTGGCATCGGCGTCCCTCAGGTATCGGCAACTTCAGAATGTGCGGCTGCGCGTGAAACCTACCTCAAGGAGACAGGCAGGTACGTCTCCATCATCACAGACGGCGGCTTCCGCGTGGGAAGCGATATCTGCAAGGCATTCGCAGCCGGCGCAGACGCTGTGATGATTGGTTCACCCCTCGCTCAAGCGCGAGGTGCACCAGGCCATGGCTTTCACTGGGGCATGTCACACCCTCACCCGGCACTGCCCCGGGGCACCAGGGTCAAAGTGGGCAGCGTTGCATCACTGGAGCAGATAATGTTCGGGCCGACTTCCGTGACCGACGGAACTCAGAACTTCATCGGTGCACTCCGTACCAGCATGGGCATGTGTGGCGCCAAGACCATACGTGAGATGCAGCATACGCGGATGATCATCGCGCCATCGATCAAGACGGAGGGGAAGTACCTCCAGATGATACAAGGCGGGTAGCACCGCTACTCGGGCCATCCGCCACGCCCGTGGACAATCAAGGCGCTCCTGTCGGGTGCTGTCTTGTCCTGCACTGAATTCACGCGCCAGGTGAGCCGTCGGCAGCATGCCGCCAGAGATGACTACTCGTCATCATCTTCTTCTTCTCCGTCGCCCTCATCATCTTCACGAGTACCGGTGTGGCCCAGTGCGCTCATCTGAGGTCCGATGGCAGCAAACGTGCCCGCCTCAGACAACCGTGATTCGTAGGAAGCATTATTCACAGAATCGCGTATGGACGTAAGGCTTTCCAGATCAAGAGCCGAGTCGACCAGCAGCGCATCGACCCCGACACGCCAGAAGGCGCCTACCTGCACAGGTTGGATCCTGCCCTCGAGAGAGAGCACCAGAGGTTTACCACTGATGATGTGTATGCGACGACATTCGACAACGGATGACAGTCTCGTCAGGTCGAGAGACTCGGACCTCAGTACCAGCGCATCAACACCCAGTTCGGCAATAGCCCGCAGCCTGCTCGCCTCCAACCCACTATCCACCTGCACGATGCACCCTTGCTCCTTCTGAGTGATCGCTTCAAACGGGCCATCCAGATCGCACACGAAGAAGTCAATAGCCGGATCTACGGGCAGGGGCCCTTGAGTTGCCACAGCTACACCAACGGGGTCGCCGCCACAACGCGATACCACTTCCTGTAGCATGGCATGATCCCCCGACTTCTCATGACCGAGTATCGCCGCATCTGCCAGCCCCAGCACCGCACCCAGATCCTCACCAGTAACTCCGCTGATCCGAATCAGCAGGAGCATACGCCGAGGAGTGACTACGGCTGAACCGAAGCCAAATCCAATCGGTTTCGAAACCTTATGCAACCTTTGAAGACGTTCCCCTAATCTGCTCACACTATCGCTCCCGCATCCGTGGTTGTCGATGGCCCGCACCTGCTTCCAGCGCGGCTTCACACTGCCACCCTGGGGCACGCCACGAGCTTACGCAGGCGCCACAGTTCAGATTCGCAGCTCCCAACTGTGTCGACCAAGAGGACATGTCGCTCGACCTGGTCAGTCCGTCTGTTCAGCGGTGCCCTTTTCCTCTTTCGCAGGCTCGGCCTCGACTTCCTCAACCTCCTCAACTTCCTCCACAACCGGCCTTCGCTCGGCTTCGATTCGCGCAACTACCAGTTCAGGGTCGTTGAGAATCGCCACTCCATCAGGAGCACGCACATCGCCGACGCGAAGCACATCCGAAGCGGATTCCAGGCTACTGATATCTACATCAAGACGTGACGGAAGATTCGTCGGAAGGCACTCGACAGTCAACGAAGGAAGCTCGAGGGCAAGGGTGTTCGCCTTAGATTCAAGCGCAGGCGCGTGACCCACCACATGCACCGGAATTTCGACTGTCATCTTTTCCTTGCTTTTCACCTGGTACAGATCCAGGTGCAGCAACAAACCAGAGGCTGGTTTCCTTTGAATCTCTCGTATTAGCACCGTTCTGGCTCGTTTCTCACCACTCACCTTCAGGCTGATGAGGCGTGAAGTCCCCGCCCGAGCAAGCACCCGCTCGAGATCTGCCGTCTGACCCTGCAAGGCCAGCGAATGCACACGATGTCCAAACAGATGCGCCGGTGTCATCCCGGCGCGTCGCAGGGCCTTGTTCCGTTTTCCGAACGTGTCCCTTGGTTGTAGTTCAAGGGTAATCTTGTCCATGATAGTTGCTCCTGTCCAGTCTAGCAGCCGCACGACCCCACCGCGATAGCATCGGTGTATGCTAGCACCGGCACAAGCCTCAGGCAAGCCGACCATCGCTTGCCACCTTGCGTCTCGCACCCGCGTTCCTATCCTTCGGTCATCCCATCGGTAATCATCACCACTCCCCCCATACCAACACATTTCAAGTGGAGCATCAGGCGATAGAACAGGACTACTCACTTCTGAGCCCACCACTCAAGCCTGCGCAGGTCATGCCTGATAGCAGGCTTGGGCTTCGGCTTCGCATACGACCGCGCACAGTGGGTCGACGACATGGAAGCTATCGGCGGCCGCGAGAACCTGAGCAGCCCAACCCCCTGTTTCATCGCGGGCAAAGAGATCTTGCGCCGCTTTCTCGATGAGCCAAAGAGCTATGAGTGGGCCTGTCGCGTACTGGCTAACCGGCTGAACGTACTCATAGAGGAGACCGGGCCTCACCTGGTGCTACCCGGAAATGGCTTATTCGGTGCGCTCTATGCCCTCGTAAAGACGGGGGGTCGGCCATGTGAAGCATTTGCAGACCGCCTCATCGAGGAAAGCGGAGTTGTCACCGTACCGTGCAACCAGTTCTACGGTGGCGAAGCACATGCCGTGCGGCTTTCACTCGTATTTGTGCCGTGGACACCGGGAGATGGAGGCTGGGTAGCCAGCGTGAAGGCGCTCCAATTTGCTCTTTCGTAACGGTGCGGAATCCATATGCCTGTTCGGCTGCTGCCCCCCGCCAGTCGGCGTAGCGGCCGACCTCTTCAGCCACTATCGGGCATCGCATGACGCGAGCAGCGGCAATACCGTCATCCAGCGCGGCGATTTACTTGCCAGTCGTGAGCCAACTATAATTGCACACTGGAGGTGCGTTAAATGAGTGAAGCTCTACACATTGTCAATCAGATACTGGAGGAACATGAACAAATCCATGCTGACTTCCAGACGCTGGGACAAGTGAGTAGCGATGTGGAGGCAGCAGCGAGTCTACAGACCGACAAGACACGAGACTACTTCGTACCAAGAAGCCTCGACGATCAGGGACGAGGGCTCGCTCGCTGGAGGGAGATCCTTCAATCGATCAGCACCGGATTGAAGGCACACTTCAAGAAAGAAGAGACCGCCCTGTTTGATGCCTTCAAGCGGGAGGGCACTCCAGACCTCGAGGCGGCACTTAATGAGCTGCTGTCCGAACATGACAGGATTAGCAAGCATGTGGCAAAGCTGCTCAAGGATGCCGACGACATCGCGTCCGGTGGCGTGAAGATACAAGTCTGGGAAGGTAATGGCTGGGGCATGAAGATCAACATCGAGCGACTTCGTTCCGAAATCGAAACGCATGCCGAAAGAGAACGAGAGCTTCTCGGAAAGATGAAGCGACATCTCGGCAAGGACTGAGCACCAGGTCGCGAGCGCATTCTTCTGAAACGCCCGGGGCGCCCGCCATCACATGGCGCGTTCCCCGGCTTTTCGTGTGAACGTTGAACGAACGCATGTTGACCCGGAGGTTCACATACAGTTTCTCCTGTCACCGGACCAACATCAGGTTCACAGTGGAGGCGGAAAAACTCGGTGAATCTGTTTATAATACTTCAACGCACGATGTGCTGACACTCTATCAGCGTCTGGCTTTTGCAGCAAGCGAGACCACGCGCATGTTGCACCGAGGGGAGGGTACAATGGACCTGCGTTCAATATTCAAAGCCACCGCAGCTCTCCTGTGCGGCCTCTTGCTTATCGGTTGCGCAGGAGGAGGAGAGGGCAAAGGACCTATCGTCGTTGGTTCCAAAATTGACACCGAGGGAGCCCTGCTCGCTCACACCATCATGCTGCTTCTCGAGGACAACGGGTTCGATGTTGTTGACAAGTCGCAATTCGGCCCCACGCAGATTGTGCGCAAGGCGATTACCTCGGGGGAGATAGACATCTATCCCGAGTACACCGGCAACGGTGCCTTCTTCTTCGACGGGACCGATCCCGGAATCTGGAAAGATGCCGCGCAGGGCTATGAAACCGTCAGGCAACTCGACCTGCAACAGAACAATATCGTGTGGTTGACTCCGGCCCCTGCGAACAACACATGGGCAATCTCTGTTCTACAAAGCCTTGCCGTGGATGAAGGCCTCACTACGCTTGATGATCTCGCTGGGTATCTTGAGAAAGGAGGGTATTTCAAAATAGCCTGTTCCGAAGAGTTCGTCACCAGTCCGGCAGCGCTACCCGCCTTCCAGGATGCCTACGGATTCGAATTGGACGAGAGCCAACTGCTGACCCTGGCAGGCGGCAACACCGCACAAACTCAGCAAGCTGCAGCACAGGGTATCGACGGGGTAAATGCTGCTATGGCTTACGGTACAGACGGTTCCCTTGCAGCTCTCAACCTGGTGATACTCGAAGACCCAAGAGGCGCGCAACCAGTATACGAGCCAGCGCCAATCGTCCGCGGTGAGATATACGAAGCATATCCTGAAATAGCCGACATCCTCTCGCCAGCATTTGAATCGCTCAACCTCGAAACGCTGCAGATACTCAATGCCAGGATTGCGCTGGAAGGGGAGAGGGCCGCCGATGTGGCGCTGGATTACCTCACGACAAACGGATTCCTCACTTGACTCCACTGGTCAAGTCGCCACGACGCAGCATCGCGCACGGCTATCGCAGGGTAGCCATGTCGCGCTGCTCGGTTCACTGTTGGGCCTGATCTCACTTGCGCTACCGTGGCTTAGCATCCGTGAGAGTCGACTCGCGGCAGGCGAGGGCATCGGCCTTGTGAGTTCCGTCGGCATACCTCTTGCCTTCGCCATCGTGACACTGTGGATCGCCGCACTGATATTGAGCTTACGCCCCCTCACGACACGCCTGGCACACGCACTGGGCGTCATCGGCACATTGATGCTTCCCATCAGTCTGCTCGCAGCCGGCACCGGCGCGACGAAGGTCCTCGACACAGCCACTGCAATGACCCGCGCGTCGCTGGCCGGCGGCGTATGGGTAAGCCTCTTCGCAGCCTACGTACTGCTCCACACCGCTATGTCCGGACTGCCGGGACATTCTAAAGCTCGCAGGTATTTGTTCTTTGCAGGACCACTTGCCGTACTGGTGCTGGGTATATCCGGGACGTTCGATAGCCTATCACTCATGGTCGAGTTTGCCGGAAACGAGCAACGCTTCGTGCAGGAGACCGGTCGTCATCTTGCACTGTCACTCGGTAGCGTTACAATCGGTGCCTGCATCGCCATACCTCTCGGTATCGCCGCTGCGCGGAATGCAAGAGCGAAGCGTCCAATCCTTCTCATCAGCAGCGCGATCGAGACAATCCCGAGTCTGGCGCTATTCGGACTGATCATTGCCCCCCTGTCAGCTCTCTCATTCGCTTACCCCGCCCTCCGCGAGATGGGTATCCGTGGTGTGGGAGCAACACCTGCGCTCATCGCGCTGGTCCTCTACTCGCTCCTGCCGATCATACACAACACGTATGCGGGACTGAAACAGGTAGACCCTGCCGCGCTTGACGCGGGAGAGGGTATGGGCATGAATCGCCGCCAGATCTCCTGGCGCATAGAATTCCCTCTCGCCTTGCCGCTCATTGGTGAAGGGGTTCGCACAGCCGCGGTCCAATCAGTAGGCAACGCCGCAGTCGCAGCGCTCATCGGTGCCGGCGGTCTTGGCCATTTCATTTTCCAGGGTCTGGGACAGGCAGCGCCGGACCTCATTCTGCTGGGAGCGCTCACCGTGATAGCGCTCGCACTCGCCATTGATGCACTTGCTCGGAGTCTCATCCAAATACTCACGCCCACAGGGCTGCGCATAGAGAGAAATCAATGATCCAGCTGGAAGCAGTGACGAAGCGCTACGGCGACACACTGGCAGTAGACGAACTCTCGCTCGAGGTAAGATCCGGCGAGGTCTGCGTACTGGTTGGCCCCTCAGGATGCGGCAAGACCACCACACTGCGAATGATAAACAGACTCGTGGAGCCAACTGCAGGCCGCATCCTCGTTAACGGAAGAGATACGAGCGAGAGCCGCCCGGAACTGTTGCGTCGAAGTATCGGCTACGCAATTCAGAGCGTGGGACTCTTTTCGCACCTGACAGTGGAACAGAATATAGGGATCGTGCCAACCATACTGGGATGGGAGAAGAGCCGTATCGCACACAGAGTTAGTGACCTGTTGCTGCTGGTAGGACTGGATCCGACAGGCTATGCTGCCAAGTATCCTTCGCAACTCTCCGGTGGAGAAGCTCAGCGCGTCGGTGTTGCACGAGCGCTTGCCGCAGATCCCCCAATACTGCTGATGGACGAACCGTTCGGCGCTGTCGATCCCCTCACCCGAGAGAGGCTCCAGCAACAGTTTCTCGCAATCCAGAGAGAACTGAACAAGACAATCGTGCTGGTTACACACGATCTGGATGAAGCCATCCGTCTCGCGGGCAGAGTGGCCATCATGCGGAACGGACGACTCGTGCAATACGACACTCCAGAAGCTCTGCTTGCCAATCCAACAGATGGCTTTGTCAGGAGCTTCGTTGGTACGGACCGCGCTCTCAAGAGGATTTCCCGAATCCCCGTGGCCACACTCATGAAGCCTGCCTACAGTCTCCGTCGGGATGCAACCGGGTTGGTCGGACCGGTGTCTGAGTTACAGAAGTACGCATGGGTCACGGACGACGACGGACGGCTGGTCGGATGGACGGAGACCCGGGGGGGCAACGAAAGCCCTTCGATCTCTGAGATCGATCCGGACGAGCTGGAACGAATCACCTTGCCCGCGTATGCCAGTGCTCGCGAGGCACTCTCACGCATGCTGGGGCAGGGAGTCAGGTCGATTCCGGTCATAGACGAATCGCTGAAGCTTATTGGCGAAGTCACACTTCGGGACATCGAGGAGGTCACTGCTGAATAGTAGTACCTTCTCACACAGCTTTACGCTTCGCTGGGTGTGGCTGGGTGGAGCAACCATCGCATTCGCCCTGCTCATCAGCCAGGACAGTTGGTGGCTCTGGTTCCTGGAGAAGCTTTTCCCTGCCGAATCCCAGCTACTGCACCCACGAGCGAGCCTGCAGACTCTGGTAGTACAGCACCTCGCACTTATTGGAGCTTCGAGTTCACTGACAATCGGAATCGGCGTGCCACTCGGCATCTTTGTCACACGCAGTTACGGCAAACCGTTCCTGGGAATGACAAGCGACATCACCACGTTCGGACAGACATTCCCACCGGTTGCCATACTGGCCCTGGCAGTTCCCCTAATGGGTTTCGGTTTCAAACCCACAGTTCTAGCCCTGTTTCTCTACGGCCTGCTGCCCGTCGTCCGAAACACTATCGCCGGACTTATGGCAGTGCCACAGGAGGCACGCGACGCAGCACAGGGGCTGGGCATGACGGCGACACAGAAGCTAATTCGTGTCGAGCTACCACTGGCTTCCCGGGTGATACTTGCAGGCATCCGAACATCCGTGGTCATCAACGTGGGCACCGCAATGGTTGGTGCAGTCATTGGCGCAGGGGGACTTGGCTCACCGATTATCGCCGGCCTCATACAGGACAACCTTGCCTTCGTGACACAAGGAGCACTGCCGGCCGCGCTGCTCGCGTTGCTGCTGGATCAAGCACTCGCAGGCATTGAGACGCTCGTGCCAGGACAGCGCGCAGCTGTCTGATCAGAGCACAACTGCCTGGCCGTCACGCCTCGGGTCCGAAGCAACACAATATCCATCAGGCAGAGACAGTATGAACTGTCCACCTCCAAAGACAGCATCACCGTAGGCAGCTTCCCACACATGGTGCCCACGGTCCCTGAGCTCGTGTTGGACCCCATCGGAGAAACCGTGCTCCAACAGCACGTTCCCATCATTCGTCACGTGCCATCGGGGCGCGTCGCAGGCGGCCTGTGGGTTCTGTCCATGAGCGCACATACGGAGGAATATCTGCACGTGACCCTGTGGCTGCATCGGACCACCCATTACGCCAAAGCTGATGAGAGCACGCCCTTGAGAGGAGGCAAACGCCGGACAGAGTGTGTGGAAAGGACGCTTGCCCCCGGCCACGACATTCGGGTGACTCGGGTCCAGACTGAAACCGGCTGCCCTCGAGTGGAGGCTTATCCCCGTTCCGGGTACAACGATACCCGAACCGAAGCCGAAGTAGTTCGACTGGATGAAAGACACCATCATGCCGGATGAATCCGCCGCCGTCAGGTACACGGTGTCGCCGCCCGACTGCTCCAGCCGAACCGGACCACATGCATCCGGCCACCTGTCCATGCGGTGACGGAGCTCTTCAAGACACTCGCCGGCCAACAGGGATGCGACACCATGTTCCATAGAGCCAGGATCGGCAACATGAGCGCGCACAGCGCCATTGGCAACGAACATGGCGCGTAACTGAAGGTCAAGGCTGTCCACAGCATCGGGATGCTCCTCCCAGATCCCGGTATTGCTCAATAGCGCAAGCGCGATGAGAGTCGCCACGCCTTGACTGTTCGGAGGCATCTCGTGGACCGTGTACTGACCGAAGTTTGTGGTCACGGGCTCCACCCACTCCGGCACGTGGGCGGCAAGGTCGTCCTCCCGCAGAAGACCACCTGTACTGCGGGCGTAGGAAGCTATCAAGGCCGCGATCCGGCCACGGTAGAACGACTCTCCAAACGTCTCGGCAATCTCGGAAAGCGTTTCCGCCTGTTCCTCACAGCAAAACACCTCGCCCGCCAGCGGTGCACGACCCCCAGGCAAAAAAGTCTCGGCGAACGACGCGGAGTCGCGATACTTCGCAGCAGCACCCGCCCAGGTCCTGGCAACGAAAGGTGAAATCATGAAGCCCTCACGGGCGTACTCGATTGCGGGCTGAAACAGGTCCGAGAAAGGGAGCACCCCAAACCGCCGCGACAGCGCAATCCATGAGGACACTGCGCCGGGCACGGTCACGCTCTGCCATCCGGTTGCAGGCATCTCCGTAAGTCCCCGGAACATATCCAGCGTCCATCCACGAGGGGAGCGTCCGGACGCATTCAGGCCGTGGAGACTCTCTCCGTCCCACACGAGGGCGAACGCATCGCCGCCGATGCCATTCATCGTTGGCTCGACCACCGTGAGCGTGATCGCCGTGGCGATTGCCGCATCAACTGCGTTGCCACCGCGGAGCAACATCTGCAGTCCGGCCTGTGCCGCAAGCGGCTGTGAGGTGGCAACAGCGTTGGCACCGAATACAGGTGTACGAAACGAAGGGTAAAGATGCCCCCACTCAAGCTCGTGCGATTTCATATCTGGCTCCAAGCGCCGCGGGGTGCGGCATGCGAGTATACCAGACGCACTGGTCTCAGCAGTCCGGCCCTGGGGCACACCTGCAGTACAGGCGACAGGACTCATAGCGCTTACCTGGAGTCCCTGCAACGAACGCCCCTCATGGTAACCATCAGTCAATCGTTCGTAGCCTCAAGAAACTGATGATCGTCCATGGGCGCCACGCCAAGCAACTCCTCAATTTTCACCAACATCGCGAGATAAGGCGGTGGACAATATCCGGCTCATTCTGTAACTTGTGAGGTCATGATGAGCGCTACTCCGGAACACGAAACCGCAATTCACGTATTCAGAAAGGTTGACTTCAAAATCACGACCGAAGACGTACTACGCGCTATGAAGATACGCAAGGTAGCGCCGTCGCTCGAGAGGACTACCGCCACTCTCGTGGAGCGCGCGATGGAGGTGGCGCGACCCAAAGCATTATGCCGCGTTTGCTATGTCGAAGACCGCACAGAAGACAGCGTCACCATCGAAGACCAGGAATTCACGAGTCGCGTGCTCCGGCAGAACCTGGACGGAATTCAGCGGGTCTTTCCTTTTGTGGCCACATGCGGCATTGAGCTTGAACAGCTCACAGTGGATCGAACTGACCTCATGACGGCGTATTGTCTGGACACCATTATGATGCTGGCGGTCCAGGCGGCACGGCGTCACGTGCAGCATTTCCTCCAGGACACGTACTCGGTTGGACAGCTTTCCCGGATGGCGCCGGGTTCGCTGCAAGACTGGCCTCTGCAGGAACAGGGCCTACTGTTCGATCTGCTTGGCGATGTTCAGCAACAGATCGGTGTGCAACTGACGGAACGATTTCTCATGATCCCGATCAAGTCAGTATCAGGGATATTCTTTCCCACAGAAATCCGATTTGAGAGCTGTCAGCTCTGTTCCCGTCCCAACTGTCCGGGAAGGCGAGCGCCGTATGATGCTGCCCTATCGGCCCGGTACGGCGTCTGACGCTCTACCTCCACTTGACGCCCCACGGATTCAATGCCAGCATAGTGGTTCTGATAGTCTACAGCCGCGCCACGTTCGAGGGTGCCGCGGTGGATAGCACGTCGCCAGTGCCTGATCGCGGATGAAGCCTCATGGATGAGAAGAGTCTTGAACTACTGGAGTTCCAGGCAGCCAAGAACCGGGTAGCTCGGTTCGCTTCGTTCGAGCTCAGCCGCCAGGCGCTGCTCGATCTCAAGCCGCTAACGAACCGAAGACGAGTGCAGCAGCGACTGGACGAGAGTGCAGAGGCCCGAAGGCTGCTGTCTCTCTCGCCCGGGTTCTCTACAGGTCACACGGACGACATTCGCCCCATTGTCAAACTGGCGGCACAGGGACTGGTGCTGCGGGCTGAGGATCTGGTGGCCGTTGCCCGTACCCTTGAGTCTGTCGCAGCCACACGGCAGCAGATAGAAGAGGTGTGCGAGCAGGTGCCTCTACTCTGGTCGACTGCCGAGACTCTGAGCGACCTGCGGCCGCTTGCGCGCGACCTGACCACAGGAATCGGCCTCTCAGGTGAGATCCTGGACTCAGCCTCAGCCGAGCTCGGACGGATTCGCAGGCGCCTCATCTCGGCGCGCGACGAACTGGTGTCGCACCTCGAAAGCCTCCTGTCCTCCAGCGAGATGCACGAGCTCGTCACAGACCACGTGGTGACACAGCGGGAGGGAAGGTACGTCATCCCTGTCAGGGTAGAGCACCGCCGTGCCATCCAGGGCATCGTACACGACGTGTCGAACAGCGGCGCCACCGTGTTCATCGAGCCGTGGAGCACAGTCGAGCACGGCAACACACTGCGAGAACTCGAGTTAGCGGAGAGGGACGAGATCCAGCGAATACTTGCAGATCGCAGTCAGGCGCTGGGCAGGCAGAAGGTACTGATTGACCGGGACGTGACCACTATCATCGAGATCGATATCGCGATCGCCAAGGCACGCTACGCCAAAGAAGAGCGGGCAATTGAACCCATCCTTCTGGACGAACGCAGCCGGAAAGGCCAGGGAACGAGACTCGATCTGCGACAGGCGCGTCACCCACTCCTCGGCCCGGGCGCCGTGCCGCTCTCGCTCAAGCTGGGTGACGGTTTCCGCGTACTCGTCGTGACCGGCCCGAACACCGGAGGCAAGACGGTCCTACTCAAGACCGTGGGTTTGCTCGCCGCGATGACACAGGCCGGATTACCGGTCCCCGTGGCCGAGGGCACGGTTCTTCCCGTGTTCGACCAGGTATTTGCCGATATCGGTGACGAGCAGAGCATTGAGCAGACGCTCTCCACGTTCAGCTGGCACATAGGCAACATCGTCCGTATTGTCAGCAATGCCACGGACCGCAGCCTCGTCCTACTGGACGAGCCAGGCTCAGCGACTGATCCGGCTGAGGGATCTGCTTTGGCACGAGCACTGCTCCAGCATTTTCTGCAGTGCGGTGCGCTCACGCTGGCAGCCACCCACTACACCGACGTAAAGGTGTACGCACACGCCACTTCCGGCCTGCGGAATGCGTCACTCGAGTTCGATCCCGTTACAAGGCAACCTACCTACCGGCTGCAGATGGGTTTCCCAGGCGTGAGTAATGCGCTGGCAACCGCCGAGCGTCTCGGATTGCCCGAAGACCTGGTCGACACCGCACGCCGGATGATGCCCGAGGCCGAACGGGAACTGTCGGATTTGCTGCACGACCTCGAAACAGAGCAACAGGCTGTAGAGGCGCTCAAGACGTCGCTTGCCGACGAGATAGCGGTCGTGGAGAACCTGCGAAACTCGCTCGAAGCCGAGCTTGCACGCCTCCAGCAGGAAGACCGGCAGGCCGCGCGGGAGGCCAGGGATACGGTTGCACGTGAGGCCGCGGCGCTCCACCGGCAGATGCGGGAAGTGGCGTCTGAACTGAAACGGACCCGAAACAAGGAGCAACTCGAGCGTGCCCGCGCAACGCTGGGAGTCGTACAGACAAAGCTGCGCTCCGAGGAGATGGAGGTGCCTGCACCACCGACCGAGGATCAGCCACCCGCGATTCCGGATGACGGCATACGCCCGGGTGACATCATCAGGATTCGAGGCACCTCCACTGAGGCGGCGGTCGTATCAGTGTCGGAGAAGACGTTCCAGGTAGAAGTCGAGTGCGGTTCAGTGAGACTCTGGCTTGGGGTCGACAGCGTCGACAAGATTGCTGGAACGACGAAACGAGACGAGGGAACTGTGTCGGTGAAGCTACGTAAGCTCGACCGCGAGGTATCCCCCGAGCTGGACCTCAGGGGCAAGAGAGCCGACGAAATCGAACCAGCCCTTGACTCCTACTTCAACGCGGCCGCAGTTGCGCATCTCCAAACCGTCCGCATCATCCATGGCTTTGGAACCGGAACGGTACGAAACATCGTGCGCGAATACCTCACGACACACCGCCTGGTGAGGTCGTTCCGTCCGGGTGAGAAAGACGAGGGCGGCGATGGCGTCACCATCATTGAACTGTAAGACGACGTCACCCCGTCAATCCGTAGGCTACCGCAGCCTTTCTGAAACCCTCCAGAGAGGCTTCAAGCGTGCGGTCGTTCACGCAGTACGAAATCCGGAAGTAGCCTGGCGCACCAAAACCACGTCCCGGCACAACGAGAATCAGCAGAGTCAGCAACTCTCTCACGAATTCGACATCGTCTTCCATTGGTGACTTGGGGAACATGTAGAAGGCGCCCTGGGGCCTCACCACCTCATAACCCATGTCGGTGAGTTCACGATACAGCAAGTCACGCTTACGCTCGTACTCGGATACCGAGACGGTCACGTGCTGAAGGTTCCGTACGAGGTGTTGCATCAGCGCCGGCGCATTAACGAAGCCAAGCACACGATTGCAGTGAATGAACCCTGCCATCAAATCATCGTGCTCATCACTTTCAGGATTCAGCACTGCAAAGCCTATTCTTTCCCCCGGCAGCGCCAGATCTTTCGAATGAGATGCCGCCAGCACGCTGTTGTGGTAGTAACGAAACACCGGCACCGGCATCAAGCCGTCGAACAGTATCCGCCGGTACGGCTCATCGCTGATGAGGTAGATCTGCTTTCGGAACTCCTCTTCCTTTGAGCGTAGCACTTCACCGATGCCGCGTATTACGTTCTCGGAATAGACCACTCCCGTGGGATTATTGGGCGAATTAAGAATGACAGCTTTGGTCTGTGGGCCAATCGCTTCAGCCAGTTTCTCAAGGCTGGGCACAAAGTCACGGTCACACCGAACTACTCTTGCTTTCCCACCGTGATTGTCGACATATCCCAGGAATTCCACGAAGTAGGGAGCGAGCACAATCACCTCATCGCCCGGGTTCAGGAGCGCCTTCAGCACCACGTTCATGGCGCCGGAAGCGCCACACGTCATCAGCACGTCACGCGCAGAGACGTTGACACCGGTCTCTCGCTGGAGTTCGAGCGCAACCGCCGCACGTGTTTCTTCGTAACCGGCGTTCGCCATGTACCGGTGCATGCCGGGGATTGGATTCTCAGCCAGGCGGCGCAGTTCAGCCTCGAACTCGGCCGGCGGCTCGACTATGGGGTTGCCCAGCGACAGGTCGCAGATCTTCTCCGGCCCGTGCAACACCTTAAGCGCCGCTCCTTCTTCGAACATCCGCCGAATCCATGAGCCCTCTACCATCTGCTGGCGGACATTCTCTGACATTGACATGGTCTTGCGTCTCTCCTCTCAGTGGCCGAAATCTCCGATTCGCAGCCGCTGGCACGAAGGTGAATTGGCCGGAATTCTACCACAGCAGCACTGTGATCTCACCGATCCGCTCATTCCAATCGATGGCAGCAGCACCGTCACCCCAGCACACACGAACATGGCTGATGCCGATGATGTACACCATGCAGTGACAGGCCAACGATACCAGGATTGCCCACAGCGCCACCAGAAATAAAAGGGGCAATGCGACGAGAGCAGGAAGCAACTGCGGGTGAGGTCACGGTCCCAATAGCCCCGTCCCCGGCCTGCTACATCAAGGCAGCACTGATAGAGCGTCGATTCTTTGAGCAAACGCCGGACCAAGCTCCAACCATGCGGCAGGTGATGACATCGCTACAGCGTCAGACCGAGCGGCACCTCAACCAGGTGAAGGACGCGCTCTCGCGAACAAGAGCCCGGTAGAGCACTGCGCTGCGGGGAGCGCGTCCTGGCGGCCCCACGATGCCAGCGCACTAGTCAGCAGAGGCTGCGATAAGAACTTTCATGAAGTCAGCCTTTCCCCCCACGATATCCTCGAAAGTCTCCTGTATCTTATCAACCGGCCGGATATCGGAGACAATCCTGTCGAGCGGCAGATTGCCCTCGGCCACCAGTCGAATCGCCTCATCAAAGTCCTCTTTGAGGTAGTTCCTGGCGCCTATCATGGTGTACTCGCGCCACAGGATAGTCCTCAGGTCGACCATCATGGGCTCAGCAAATATCGCCACAATAATGATCCGGCCACATGTTCGTGGCAACCTGGTCATCACCTCAGCGCCGGCTTGCGTTCCCGTCACCTCGAAGACCACATCCGCGCCCGCACCACCAGTGCGGTCGAACACATACTTCACGAGATCGGTCTCAACAGGGTTCACGACATCGAAACCCAACTCCCTGGCAAGCTCCACACGCGACGGATTCACCTCGGAAACAACGACCGTAGCCCCCTTCTCTCTGCACACAAGCGCCTCAAGAATGCCAATGGGGCCCGCGCCAAGGACAACACAGAAATCCTTATCGGTCACCTCTCCATAGCGGACATCGTGCGCGGCAACGGCTAACGGCTCGATGAGCGCAGCATGCACCATGTTGACATCATCGGGCAGCTTGTGGAGCAAGTGCGCCGGGACGGTCCACGAGCCCTGAAATGCACCGGGAGATGTGATCCCGATGAAGTTGAGACTCGGACAGATATTGATGTGACCCTTTTCGCACGAAGGGCACGTGCCGCACGCGTCGGTCGGACGCAACACGACACGGTCGCCGGCCTTGAAGTCGACGACACCTTCTCCTACCTCTGCAACGGTGCCAACGGCCTCATGTCCCACCACCTGCGGAGGGGTGAGCCTGTGATCCATGTGGCCAAGGAAGACATGCACATCCGTGCCACAAACTCCGGCGTACGTCACCTCAATGCGTGCCTGTCCCGGACCCGGTGGAATCACCACCGATTCACCGATGGAGAATCGCTTATTACCTTCATAGTACGCTGCTTTCATTACTGCTCACTCCTCCACGTGCGTCTTATCGTTCAATGGCATCGCTGGAAGCATTCCACAGCTTCATCCGCGCTTGCGCCATCGTCGCCATTACCGTCTCGGGGTCCGCACCACATACCTCGGCAAGAGTACGGACCATCTCGGCCTCCTTGGGCGGGCAACCGGGAACATAAGCACTGGCCCCGGGCAGCTCCGCTGCGCACTTGCCAAGCGCAACCACCTTTTCCCTCGCGCCGGAATCCGCGGCATCGCCGACCACCACGGTGAGACCGGTCATCTGTTCGCCATAACCGGCCTGTTTCAAATACGTGATGGCGCTGACCAGCTCGTTGGTGCACCCACTGCACGCAGATTCGCCCTGAACAATAGTGACCTCAGGATAACGTGAGCGAAACACATCGAATCCCGTCGTGAAGACCTGCCTGTGGTCCTCAAGGCGCTCTCCCACAATGTCCACTCCATCCAGTGCGACGCTCTTCCCCTCACGATCAGCCATATAGTGAAAGTGCATCACCTGGGAGGGATCGATGCCCATGAGCGCAGCACCAACGACATCGACGTAGAGCGCATCGCTTCCAGCCACAATGAGTCCCATCTCTTTCGTATCCTGGGGATGCTGCCATAGTCCCTCCATTCCAACCGTCGCATCGATTATTGCGTAGTGAGGGCGAACGACGGCGCACAGGTCGACAATCGCCATATCGAGACCCAGACGATGGCTCTTCCGCTTCTCGGCCCCCGGCATCACGCCCTTCATATTCTTGAGAGCCAGGGTCGCGTGCGTCCTGATATGGGTCTTCAGCACCGGTATGCTGATGATAACGTCGCTATCAAGCGCCGTACGGGCAATGCGGACTGTGTCCATCACCAGTGCGTCTGGAACTCTCACTTCTTCGAAGAAATCCTTGTTCAGATTGCGCAGCTCGACACCCAGGCGCTTCGCCACCTCTGTCACGCCTGAAGAGTCAAACGCCTCCTGGGTACTGAAGCCGGCGAAATCGTATCCCGCGATAGCGCCATCGCCGATTACCACGGATGCCGGCGTGCGCTCCAGCACCAGCTTCGTCACTGCCTCTACCACGTCGCCGTCGGTCATACAGCCGCAGTGTCGCGGCGATGGCTTACACTGGTTTGGTTTGATGAGCACCCTGGAGCCACTGTCAATGAGCTGATCAAATCCTCCAGCCAGATGCACAGCCTCCCGAACAGCGGATTCAACGTCTCCTGAAGCTACCCGGGCAATGGCAACGCGATTCGTCATATCTGCACCTCCTTCCCAATGAAGACCTCATCGGGTCAGCAACCACGGCAGTGTAAACCGGTGCCATTGGGGTGTCAAAGCGTCGCGTCTCTCCACACAACTTTTCAGTAGCCACGAGCTTTGTCTACCACGTTCAGAAGCGGCCGGCCCTCGATATACCGCCGCAGGTTTTCGGCGAAGAGGCGCGCCGCCCCCACGTCGTACGCCTCGATGTCGCCGGATACATGTGGACTGAAAATGACGTTCCGCATTCGCCTCAGTGGGCTATCAGGGGACAACGGCTCTTCGGCGAAGACATCCAGGCCCGCACCCGCTATCCACCCCTCCTGCAGCGCCTGAATCAGGATCGGCTCGTCCACAATGGCGCCGCGCGACACGTTGATGAGCCGGGCGGAAGGTCTCATCGCCTTGAGTTCCTCCTCACCAATGAGACCGCGAGATTCGTCCGTAAGCGGTAGCGCCAGCACGACGAAATCGCTCAGCGACAGTAGCTCGTGCAGCCGTGTGGGAGGCAGCAGCAGATCAACGTTCTCCTCGACATCACCCGTCGCTGCCGACCGCCTGGTGGCCAGCACTTTCATATTGAAGAGACGCGACACACGTGCCACTTCCCGGCCTATTCGTCCAAGTCCCACGATACCCACAGTCTTGTCCGTAAGCACATCCACCGGGAACCACTTCCATCTGCCTTCGATCTGCTGGTAGAAGCTCCCGGGAGCGTGCTTCACGAACATGAGCATCAGCATCAGGACGAACTCCGCGATGGTCACCTCATGAATGCCGCTCATGTTGGTGACGACCATCTGGCTGCGAGCCAACTCGGGAGTAAGTATCTTTTCGACGCCGGTAGAAATGGTCTGAATCCATTTCAGACGCGGTGCACGGTCCAGCAAGCGTTCGGGTAGCTTCAGCGCGTAGACCACCTCCGCCCGTTCCAGCTCGCGATCCAGCTCATCACTGCGGGAATAGTCGCCATTCCGCTCCGCCCGCGCCAGATCCGTCACGTCCTTCACCGAAATCTCGTGTGAGACAGCGCGAATAATATCGAGTGCTTCAGGTTCGATCTTGTTGATTGCAACCACACGAGTCTCTTCAGCCACGGAATCTCCTTACATCACCGGCCTCCTGAGACCGCAGTACGTCGCGGCCCCGCGGTCACGCGAAGCGCCCGGAAGTGCATCTTACACGTTGACAGCACATGTCTTCCACGCCTAGTATTGCAGCGCAGAAAGGAGAACGTCATGGCAACCTACCGCTACGACCACGCCCACATCATCAGTCCCGACCCCGAATCGGCAGCCAGTTTCTTCGTCGATAAGTTCGGAGCAACCGTGAAGGGCACCGGCACCGCAGCCGACGGCACCACCATGGTGATGCTTGACCTCAGCGGCGCCAATGTCTTCTTCAAGGGCCGCGCTGAGAAACCATCAGTAGAGACTCCCAAACCGGGCAGCACCTACGGACTGGAGCATCTCGGTATCGTCACTGACGATCTGGATGCCGCCGTCGCCGAACTCAAGGCGAAAGGCGTCAAGTTCGTACAGGACATCACCGATTTCCGGCCCGGCATCCGCATCTCGTTCCTGCTCGGCCCGGACGACACGCTCATCGAGTTGCTGGAGCGGAAGCCTGTGTAGCCGCACTACATGCCGGCAATGCAGTGCGCCGCCAACGACCGGGGCGGAGAATCGACTCCCGTGATCGTTCCCGTACGCTCCAGTGGGCTCGTTTGTTCTTGACGTCCCAGGAGCATGGCTATACACTCACCTGACAGCACATGATCTGCCCGAGATGCCACTCAGACCTCATCGTCGTCGAATACCACGACATCGAACTGGACTACTGCCCTGCCTGTGAGGGGCTATGGTTCGACAGCGGAGAGATGGAGGTGGTCGCTACCCGCATGGGCGCTTCCACCAGTGACCTCGTGCCGAAACGGAAAGCGGACACGCGTGAGGCCCGGCTCAAGTGCCCTGAGTGTCACAAGGCGATGGACAAACGCCTGCTTGGCGTCAGCGACCCTGTCATCGCAGATGTGTGCCCGCTGTGCGAAGGACTGTGGCTCGACCACGGTGAGCTGGAACGAGTTGTGTCCGGGAGTGCCGCTGCCACCGAAGTGGATACTCCGGTCGTCGAGCATCTGCGCGACACATTTCTGATGCAGTCGAAAAGGAACGCAGGAACGCCGGACGACTCAGCCGGCGACGCGCGAAAGTGAGGAGTCTACATGATATGGCTATGGATAGTCGTCGGCATCCTCGTCGTTATTGCAGTGGTATTCATCTCGATCTATAACGGCCTCGTGAGAAGCAGGAATCAGGTCAGGAACGCCTGGGCACAGATAGACGTCCAGCTTAAGCGGCGTTACGACCTCGTCCCCAACCTGGTCGAGACCGTGAAGGGCTACGCCAAACACGAGCGCGAGACGTTCGAGATGGTCACGAAGGCTCGCAATCTCGCGCAGCAGTTGACCTCCGCTGGAGCGGGCGAGCGGGCAAAGGTCGAGGGTGAGCTAAGCTCGGCACTTGGCCGGCTCCTTGCCGTCGCCGAGGCTTACCCGGACCTCAAGGCCAACCAGAACTTTCTCGCGCTGCAGGAAGAGCTCACGTCGACCGAAAACAAGATTGGGTTCGCACGGCAGTTCTACAACGACTCGGTGCTCCGCCTGAACAACAAGACCCAGGAGTTCCCCTCCAACATCGTAGCCAGCATGACCGGATTCAAGGCAGCCGAGTTCTTCGAGACCACCTTAGCGGCCGAGCGCGAAGCGCCAAAGGTCAGCTTCTCCTAGGACGGAGTACTCCAGACATATGTGGGAACAGATACGGGCAAACCGGATCCGCTCAGCCTTCATTGTGGTGTTCATGGGGCTGCTCCTCATCGCAATAGGCTTCGCGCTGGGCTTCTACTTCTTCGGCAGCGCGACGGGCGGCGTTGTACTTGCGCTCATCGTGTGGGGCATCTTGAACCTGGTCGCACTATCCCAGGGCGACAGTATCCTCCTCTCACTGGGAAACGCCCGCAAGGTCAGCAAGGATGATTTCCCACGGCTCTTCAACATCGTTGAGGAGATGACCATAGCGTCCGGTCTGCCGAAGATTCCAGATGTGTATGTGATAGACGACCCTGCGCCAAACGCATTCGCAACAGGACGCAAGCCCGAGAAGGCGGCAATAGCAGTCACGTCGGGCCTCATGCAGAAGCTGAACCGCGATGAGCTGCAGGGTGTTGTGGCCCATGAGCTCGGCCACATCAAGAACCGCGACACGCTGCTGATGGCCATCGGCGGTATCCTGCTGGGAACTATCGTCATTCTGGCCTACTTCGCGAGCCGCATGTTGTTCTTTGGCGGCATGTCGAGGGGCAGGCGCGGCGGCGGTGGATCAGGCGGCGGGGGCGCCCACATCATCATACTTGTGGTTGGCCTTGTCCTCCTCATCCTTGCCCCCATCGCAGCAAGACTCCTGTACTTCGCCCTCTCCCGCAAACGTGAATACCTCGCCGATGCTTCCGGGGCGCTATATACCCGCTATCCGGAGGGGCTCGCATCAGCCCTCGAGAAGATAGCCGGTACAACGACCCAGCTCAAGTCGGCGAACAACGCCACCGCACCGATGTACATTGTCAACCCGTTTCGAAAAGCCGGCAGGGCAGCTGCTAATCTCACCAGCACGCACCCGCCGACCTCAGACCGGATTCGCGTGCTCAGGGCGATGGGAGGCGCCTCCTTTGCCGATTACGATGCTGCATTCAAGAGCGTCCGTGGCAGCCGGAGTGGCGTGGTGCCTCGCGGGTCGATGGCGCTGGCAGCCGCAGCGCCGCTCAGACACGCGACACCGGAGAGTGCTTCAATCGAAGAGGGCGAGGTGGAGCGCAAACGGGAGGTCTCCGATGCCCTGTGGAAGGCCGACAACTACCGGACTGTGGACTGTGATTGTGGCGCCCGGCTCCGTATTCCACCTGGAGCGAAGCTCCAGCAGGTGAAGTGCCCGCGCTGTGGTACGCGACATAGCGTCTGAACGAGCGCAGGCACTATCCCGACGCGTGGTCCGCTATGCGAATCCCCGTCAATCGCTCGTACGCCGCAGCCAGTGCCTGGTGCCCCTTTTTGCCCATACCCTCAGCCTCAACGGCATTGTAGAGCTGCTGCACCATTGAAGTGGCCGGGAGCATCATGTGGAGCTTCCCGGATTCATCCATGAGGATATCCAGGTCTTTCTGCACAGTCTCGACCGTGCCCCCGGGTTCGATATCACCTTCCAGCAGTCGAGCACCCAGGTTCTCGAACTGCCAGGACCCGCCTGCGCCGTCTTTCACCGCATCGTAGACCCGGCGGACATCCAGTCCCAGCCCCGCGCCCAGCGTCAGGGCCTCGACGGTCGCCAGCAGGTTCACCAGCACCAGTACCTGGTTGCACAGCTTCGCACCCTGCCCCGCCCCATTCTCCTCACCCACGTGCACAATGCTGCTGCCCATCGCTTGCAGCACCGGCAGGGCTCGCTCGAATGCCACTTCAGGGCCACCAACCATTATCGACAGCGTCCCGGCCTCGGCGCGGGGAGTGCTGCCACTCACAGGAGCATCGAGCATGAACACCTCCCTCTCTCCCAAGCGAGCCGCAATGGCGCGCGCCTCTGCAGGAGCAATGGTGCTCATGTCGATGAGAATCATCCCCGGGCGGGCCCCCGCCAACAGGCCATTGTGGCCAAGGGCCACCTCGGCGGTATCGCCTCCGTGTTTCACCATCGTGATCACGATGTCGGATGCGGCAGCAACTTCACCCGCAGAGTTTGCCTCCACCGCACCATGCAACAGCGCGAACTCGATCCCCGGACGGCTGCGGTTCCACACTGTCACCTGATAGCCTGCCTTGAGAAGGTTCCGGCACATAGGGCGGCCCATGTACCCGAGCCCAATGAATCCGACCTTCAACTCTGACATCCCCTGGCTACCTCCTGGTTCCGCGAATCGACCACACGCCGTGAGCACGTGACAATGAATCTGCGTGCGAGACTCACCATGGTGGGAGACGTGCTATTCTAGGTATCTCCGGTGGGGCCGTCAAACAGGCACGTAGAGGAGTTACCCACATGGCATCGATTCCGCTGGTGAGGGTGTTGACCGACGCGGGCTATGGCTCTCGCCGGCAGTCGTCAATGCTCGTTAAGAGGGGACTCGTCGTTGTGAACGGACGCATCGCCTCATCGTTCACCGAAAGAGTCGACCCGCAAGTCGATTCCATCGTCGTGATGGGCAAGAAGCAGGCCGGTGGCGTGACGCGCCGCGTGTACCTCATGATGCACAAGCCCGAGGGCTATCTGTCGACCACCGTCGATGACAGGGGCAGACCAACGGTTATGGACCTCCTGCCGGAGAATCTGCGAACCTCCGGGTTGCATCCCGCGGGGAGGCTCGACGAGGATAGCACCGGTCTGCTCATACTCACCAACGACGGACAGCTGACGTACGAACTGACCCATCCTCGCTACGAGCACGAGAAGGAGTACTACGTCGCGACCACCGGCCGGCTGACCGACGCGGATCTGGACAAGCTGGAGCAGGGCGTGGAGATAGACGGCCGGATGACGTGGCCTGCAAAGCTCCGGCTGCTGCTGGGCCAGTCGCCCTACACCTACAGCATTACCATCCACGAGGGGAGAAAGCGACAGATACGCCAGATGTTCGCCGCCATCGGCCAGCACGCAGCCCGGCTGAAGCGGGTACGAATCGGGGGGTTGGTGCTCGGCACGCTCGAGGAAGGTGCGTGGCGGGAGTTGACGCCCGCGGAGCTGCGCCAGCTGATGAGAAAGCGACCCGAAGAGCAACGTTCCCCGCGCGCAGGAGGTAGTACAGGAGGTGGTAGAGGAAGTCGTCAGGATGATCGGTACTCATCTGCGAGCCGCAGGGCCCCCGCCCGTGATGCCCACCCCACAAGACGACCGCTCACCACGCGCACCCAATCCGTCCGATCACGCGCGGGCACGCGTCCTGAATACCGGTCTCAAGAGCACCCCTCGCCAACCGGTTTCAGGCCGGCCTCCGGACAACGCAGGGAACCCCCGTTGCGCAGAGAACAGCAACGCAGCCGGTCCCATGCTAATCCCTATCGCTCCTCTTCCACAGGGCGTGACCCGCAGCGGGACACGCGACGCGAACCGCGCACCGCTCGAGAACAGGGCCGGCCTCGACGCACGACAGGCGAGCGCAGGCCCCGGCCCTTCGCGCGGCGCGGACTCGACGCCGGTGCGAAGCGCAGGGAGCCACGCACATACTAGGGCGTCGCGCCGCCACTGCCTCGCCGAATGGCACGGATCAACAGAGGCACCAGGGCAACAGTCGCCAGCACGCTGAGCACAGCGCAGACATAGAATACGGCGCTTATCCCCTCCGCATCCGCCACCAGTCCCAACGCACCTGCGGAGAACGACCCCACCCCAAACGCGCAAAAGAAGTACACGCCGTACATGCGCCCCCGCCAGTAGTCCGGACAGTAGTCGGCAATGAGAGCATTGAACACCGGCTGGCTGAGAAAGTGAAAGAAGGCGAACGCGGCCGCCGCTCCGAGCAAGCCCACACCTCCGAATCCCCACACCCCCAGCAATGCAGGTGCGGATACCCCCAGCGAGATGAGCGCCAGCGTCTCCCGCCGCCGCTTATCCGAGAGGTAGCCGCCCATGAACTGCCCGGCCACACCGAACAACAGCGCCACCGTGGTAAAGGAGCCGCCAAGCATGACGGGATCGAGGCCCATGACGTCGTGCCTGACGCTCGCGCTGAGATGTGCCGGCAGAAACGTCACCACGCCGCGGTAGACCAGGCCGTTGATGACACTGGCTACGAGAATCAACGCGAGCGGAAAAAGAACCGGGCGCAGCGATGCCGTCCCGGTATCGACCTGTACCGCAGCCGGGGCCTCCGGGGCAACGGCGCGGACCTTGCGCGGCAGCCTGAGGATGAGCAGGCCGAGAACTATGCACGGGATCGCGAAAACGGCGTACGCGAGCCGCCAGCCCATACCGGAGGCGATGATACCGACCATGATGGGACCCAGGGCGAGTCCCAGGTTGCCCCCGGTTCCCAGGTAGGCAAACCCCAGTCCGGTGCGACTCGCCGTACGGGCAATGAATGCCGCCGCCACCGGATGGAACAGGCCGAGGGCAACCCCGAGGAGCGCGAGAGCCACGCCAAGTGTCACAATATCAGGCGCGAGGCTCACCCCTGCTGCGCCAACGCCCATGCCGAGAGCACACAACGCCAGCAATCGCGTCTCGCTCACCCGGTCGGCCAGCACACCGACCGGCAGCGCCGTCAATCCATAGGCGAAGCCAAAGACGTTGGCGATGACACCGAGCACGAAGAGGCTGACGCCGAGATCGGCGGCGATCGCAATGAGCGCCACTCCATAGGCCAGCTCAAGGACATGCAGCAGCCCGTGCAGAATTGACACATAGCCGATGCTCCGGCCCTCGAGGGAAACCTCTGCCATAGCGCGCGCCCCGCTCGAAACGGACAGGAAACCACTACTGTCGCGCGTACCTGGTCCGTACGAACCGAGAATCACCGCAGTCTATCACAGGAAACTCGTCCCAGGGTAGCTCGCCGGGCCGCTACGTTCAGGCCACACCTCTCCCTCCTGTACACCGCATCTGGACTGTTATGTCAAGGACACAGCGTCGTGCCCGCACTCGCGCCCGCCCGTACGTCATTCACGGCAACAGCATCCACACACCGCGCCGTTGACAGGACGATGGCATTATACGTAGGGGCGGCATACATGCCGCCCGCCCGTACTTCATTCACGGCAACAGCATCCACACACCCGGCCCCCGACCGGACGGTGGCGGGCCGGATATATCCGGCCCCTGCATATATGGGTGTGCCGGCGTTGGCGATGGGGGTGGGGGGTGTCCCCAAATTGCCCGAATTACCCCAGGCCCCGCAGGGTGTAACTGTTCCCACACCGACCCGCAACGCCGATACGCGGCGTCGCCCATGGGGCACATCCCCGATTATACGTAGGGGCGGCATGCATGCCGCCCCCCCCCCGTACGTCATTCAGGGCAACAGCATCCACAAACCGCGCCGTTGACCGGACGGTGGCGGGCCGGATATATCCGGCCCCTACATATAATGGGTGTTTCGGCGTTGGCGATGGGGGTGGGGGGTGTCCCCAAATTGCCCGAATTACCCCAGGCCCCGCAGGGTGTAACTGTTCCCACACCGACCCGCAGCGCCGATACGCGGCGTTGCCCGTGGGACACATCCGCCGATTATATGTAGGGGCGGCATACCTGCCGCCCGCCCGTACGTCACTCACGGCAACAGCATCCACAAACCGGGCCGTTGACAGGACGATGGCGGGCGGGTGTGGGAACCCGCCCCTACATGTACGTATGGTCACACCAACGTGTCCCACACCATCAACGCGGGTTTTCCCACGGGACGGTGGCGGGCCGGATATATCCGGCCCCTGCATATAATCGGTGTGCCGGCGTTGGCGATGGCGGCGGGGTGGGGCCCCAAAGCCATCATATCCCTGTAGGGGCCGGTTCCCACACCGACCCGCAACGCCGATACGCGGCGTCGCCCATGGGACACATCCCCCATTATATGTAGGGGCGGCATACATGCCGCCCGCAGCCGTACAGCCCATATCACCACCGAATTCCATTGTAGGGGTCGGTTCCCACACCGACCCGGGTGTCGGGGCCGTGTGGTGTCGCCAAATTGCCCGAGCGAACGCTACGCGTAGACCCTGAATGAGCCCCGCAGGGCATCACCGATCTCGCGCGCCTGTGGCACGTCGGTGAGATCCACGCCTTCGCTCACCCGCAGCCATTCGATGCCAACGGGGCCGTCATCCGCAGCGTAGTCAACGTTGCGAAAATCTCCAAGGGCCCTGGTGTAGGCGCACGGAGCCTCACGCAGGGTCACGTACAGTGCATCTGCTTCGCGGTCATAGTCAACTCTGAGCATCTGTGACACCTCACAGCCACATTGCGGATACTACCATGTTCTTGTCCGCATCAATAACCACTTTCAGGCGCCTTCCGTCGGGCAGGTTAAGAATATGCTGCTTGAGCCCTTTCGTCGGTGAGAGCACCACATCCGGCTTCTCAAGGCACATCTCAACCCACTCTTTCTCAATGCCACGCTGCCTCATCCGATCCCAGGCGTGCTTTGAGTATCGTGGCATATATCACTAGCCCCTGTGGCCGGCCTGTAGTCTGACGCCTTGTGGCGTGCCTGTCAAGCAGGTGCGCCCAATTCAGGGGACACCATCCCCCGCATACCATTGTAGGGGTCGGTTCCCACACCGACCTGCAACGCCGATACGCGGCGTCGCCCGTGGGACAGATCCACCATTATGTGTAGGGGCGGCATACATGCCGCCCGCCCGTACGTCATTCACGGCAACGGCATCCACACACGGGGCCCCCGACCGGACGGCGACGGGCCGGATATATCCGGCCCCTACATATAATGGTGTGCCGGCGTCGGCGATGGCGGCGGCGTGGGGCCCCAAAGCCATCATATCCCTGTAGGGGTCGGTTCCCACACCGACCCGCAACGCCGATACGCGGCGTCGCCCGTGGGACAGATCCACCATTATGTGTAGGGGCGGCATACATGCCGCCCGCCCGTACGTCATTCACGGCAACAGCATCCACAAACCGGGCCGTTGACAGGACGATGGCGGGCGGGTGTGGGAACCCGCCCCTACATGTACGTGTGGTCACACCAACGTGTTCGACACCATCAACGCGGGTCTTCCCACGGGACGGTGGCGGGCCGGATATATCCGGCCCCTGCATATAATGGTGTGGGTGGTGTCCCCGAAGTACGCGTATGCGGCAGCACTCGAATACCATGAGAGAGCGAAGTCAGCCAGCAGCGGACAGGTTCAGTGCTCTGAAATACTCGATGGTTCGTCGAAGGCCCTCGTCCAGCGGCACAGTTGGGGCAAAGTTCAACTCCCGTCGCGCCAGGCTGATGTCAGGCCGTCGTCTCCTGGGATCGTCATCCGGAAGCTCCTGCAGCCGGATGAGGGAAGCGCTGTCCGTCAGGCGGATTATCTTCTCAGCCAGCTCGCGTATCGTCGATTCCTCGGGGTTTCCGATATTGACCGGGCCGACGAATTCCGCCGGGCTCTCCATGAAGCGGATCATGCCGTCGATCAGATCATCCACGTAGCAGAAGCTCCTCGTCTGCAGCCCATCCCCGTAGATCGTAATGGGCTCTCCTCTCAGCGCTTGAACAATGAAGCTGCTTATGACGCGGCCGTCGTCCGGCTGCATCCGTGGACCGTAGGCGTTGAAGATTCGCATCACCTTGATCGGAACCCGGTACTGCCTCCAGTAGTCGAAAAACAGAGTATCGGCGCAGCGCTTGCCTTCATCGTAACAGCCCCGCATCCCTATCGGGTTCACCCGTCCCCAGTAGCCTTCATGCTGGGGGTGCACCTCCGGATCGCCATACACCTCGGCCGTAGAAGCCTGGAGGATCCTGATCTTTGCTCTTCTGGCCAGCTCAAGCGCATTCACCGCCCCGTACACGCACGTCTTCAGCGTCTGCACCGGATCGCGCCGGTAATGGACGGGTGATGCCGGGCAGGCAAGATTGTAGATCCGGTCGACCTCAACGAAGATCGGCAGCGTCATGTCATGACGAATAGCCTCGAAGTTGGCGTGGGGAATCAGGTGGGCGATATTCCGCTCGCTGCCGGTGGAGTAGTTGTCCACGCAGGTGACGTGGTGACCCGCAGCCAGTAGTCGTTCACAGAGATGAGAGCCGAGAAAGCCGGCTCCGCCGGTCACCAGGATCCTTTGCATCGATTCCTTCCTCTGAGTCAGCTGGCACGGACACGTGAACGCCCGCCACCGGACGTCACAAGGGAGTATGCGCGTTGTGCGAAAGATCTTCTCCGGGAGCCGACGGGCAGCATCCAGTCCAAAAGGCGCTGCGCCCTCCGCGCCGCGCTCCGTATCACAGGCGACATCGCCTGATTGAGTTCGGCAATTCGGGCGTCCCTGTCGGCGACAGTGTTCTGGAGCACTCCTATGTGGGCATCCCTGTCTGCAACAGTCTTCTGGAGCACTCCTATGTGGGCATCCCTGTCGGCAACAGTCTTCTGGAGCACTCCTATGTGGGCATCCTTGTCTGCAACAGTGTTCTCAAGCACCTTCAGGTGGGCGTCCCTGTGAGTCACGGTGCTCTCCAGTTCACGTATTCGCGAATCCTTCGCAGTCACAGCGTTCTTCAGTGCACGTATTTCGCTGTTCCTGACCTTCAGGTTCTCCTCAAGGCTTCGCAGCAACGCGCCACGTTCGCGTAGCTGGCGAACCTCCGTATCGGTCGGGTGTGCCATGTGCCCGTCACCGAAGGAGCGCAACTCCTCAATCACCGGATCATCCAGATGCTGCTCGCATTCCTGCCTGATCCACTCTTCAGTGACGTTCCAGTGCTGCCACGTCATCCGCAGCGTCCTGTTCCTCCCGCTGATTCGACTCCTGTTCTTCAACCTCCTGTTGATGGCTACCTCGGGATCCGCCATGGCCCAGTGAGCCCCCAGGAAGAACTCGGGTGATGTCTCTCTAGTGCTGCTCAGGGAGTGGTTTCCCGGCCTGAACTCGATCTCCGCCGAGGGCTTGACCACGATGGGTTTGATGTACAGCGCGTTGGAACACCGGTTCTCACCTTCAGCGGTGCTGAAGACATCCGCGTCGCCGTGCACTCTCTGGGGGACGGGAGGCAAAGACGGATCCAGATCACTGTCGCTTCTGTGCCGGTAGACCTGGAACATCGCCGCCCGGACCACATCGCATTCCTGGCGGGCGAGGAAGCTGTGCGGCGACTCATGAAGCGGGAAGATGAACTCGTCACAATCCAGGACGTACACCCAGTCGGCCTGCATGCCGTGCAGGGTCTCATTGATCAGGTTCACCTTGTCAATGTCATCGAGGCCGCCTTCGATGTGCACCCGGTATATGATGACATTTGAGGCTCCCTCTAGAATCTCTGAGGTTCCGTCGTTGCTGTCGGTCTCATGGAGCACATGGATTTCATCAAGGTACTCGTAGTGTCGCAGGAAATAGGGCAGGAGCAGTGCCTCGTTGTAGACCATGGTCACGGCGGCGATCTTCACTCGTATGCTCCTTTGGCGTCCAGTGGACAGGCCATTTCTCGTGGGGAGACCGTAGAAACTCGGGCGTCACCTCGCAGATCCTACCGGGCGGACACGAAGCCGGCCGTCGTCTTGACGGACTGATGCGGTTCCGGATCGTCGATAGGGCATTCGTCCGTCTACTATTGTACTTCATTGTAAATGCTTCCATAGCGTCTCCGGCATCGGTTATACTCACGCAGAGTGCACACGCATCGACACGTGAAGGCACCCTTTCGATAGATGCCTGCATAAGGACGCCAATGTGAACATCACGGTATTCGGGACGGGTTACGTGGGACTGGTGGTCGGCGCATGTCTTGCCGATGGCGGCCACCACGTGGTGTGCGTGGATGTGGATGAGCCGAAAGTAGAGGTCCTGAAGACGGGGCACATCCCCATCTGGGAGCCGGGACTTGAGTCGCTGGTGCGCGCAAACCTCGATGAAGGACGGCTGCGGTTCACCGCTGATGCGGCAGAGGCCGTGGCATTCGGTCTGCTGCTGTTCATTGCGGTAGGCACTCCCTCCGATGAGGATGGCTCCGCTGATCTGAGGCACGTCCTCGATGCGGCACGCACGATCGGGGCGCATATGACAGGCTACAAGGTCGTGGTGAACAAGTCCACCGTACCGGTGGGCTCCGCAGACAGGGTTCGCGCGGCAATCTCCGAAGCACTGCGTGCACGCGGCGTTGACGTGCCGTTCGATGTCTGCTCCAACCCGGAGTTCCTTAAGGAGGGAACCGCCATTGAGGACTTCACCAGGAGTGCGCGCATCATAGTCGGCACTGACTCGGGGCGCGTCTGTGAGCTGATGCGTGAGTGCTACGCCCCCTACAACCGCAAGCACGACAAGATCATCGTTATGGATGCGCGATCGGCAGAGCTCACGAAGTACGCTGCGAACGCCATGCTGGCCACCAGGATAAGCTTCATGAACGAGGTGGCGAATCTTGCTGAGCGTCTGGGCGCGGATGTGGAGCACGTGCGGCAGGGAATCGGCTCAGACCCCCGTATCGGCTACGATTTCCTCTATCCCGGTTGTGGCTTCGGTGGGTCGTGCTTGCCCAAGGACCTGCGGGCGCTGGTGCACACTGCCCAAGATGTGGGGTACGAGACACCGGTCCTGCGTGCGGTAGAAGCGGTGAATCTGCGTCAGAAAAGCCTGCTATTCGAGAAGCTCAGCCACGCGTTTGGCGGAGACTTGAGCGGTAAGACCATCGCAGTGTGGGGGCTGGCGTTCAAGCCCAATACGGACGACATGCGTGAGGCGCCGAGCCGGGCGCTGATGGAGGCGCTGTGGGCCGCCGGGGCATGCGTACAGGCGTATGACCCCGTGGCTATGCCGGAGGCCGAGCGCATCTACGGACACCGGGATGACCTGAGACTTATGCGCAGCCGCGAGGAAGCGGTGAAGGGCGCGGACGCCTTGGTCATCTGCACCGAATGGAAGGTGTTTCGCGCGGTGGACTTCGACTGGCTCAAGAGCCAGCTTCGCCAGGCGGTGATAGTGGACGGTCGCAATCTGTATGACCCGGATGAGGTGAGTCGGGCAGGAATCCGCTACTACGCGGTGGGGCGGCGAGACGGTGTCGTGTCCCCAAACGTGAGAACGTAACCCTGGAGGCATCTGCCTGCGTGCGTCAGTTCTTGGTGGCTCGCATCTTCCATCGTGGCATGGATGCAACGTATCAAGGACACGGGGATTGCGGGTACCGGACGAGAATGCTAGCATGGCCAGCATGACAGTCTTGCTCTCCCATGAAGGGGAGCACTCGATGATGAGTGAGGAGCGCAGAGTTACCCTTGTCTCTAGAGGCTTCAGGACGGATACCATCTTGAGTGATCGGTGAAGCGCTGCTCTACGTAACGCGAGAATAAGAGCATTATGAATCGCCTGACGCGTAAAGATATCATCGTCGCGGCCATAATCACTTCTGCCCTCGTTTTGGTCTTTCCGGAGGTGGCCCAGGCCTCTATTGACGTTGAAGGATTGCCCCTAACGGATCACAGGCACTATTTGGACCCCGGCACAGGCAGCCTCATAATCCAAATGATCGTTGGGTCGCTTCTCGCCGGATTGGCAATGATTGGAGTGTACAGGCGGAGGGTGGGCAACCGCCTTCGAAAGTTGTTCAGGACACAAAGAGACGATGAGGGAAGCGAGTAGCTCGCGGCTCGCGTGTATCATGAGAAGTCTTTCCATAAGAAGACGGCTCTCCTGGAAATCCCTGGTCCTCCACCCGGTGCTGTTTGCCGCCTTTCCCATCCTCTTTCTCTATGCACACAACATACACCAGACATCGGCAAGCCAGATGTGGCTGCCGCTGGGAGTCTCGGTAGCTGCAACCGTGGTGCTGTGGGCAGCCTTGAGCCTCATACTCAGGAGTGTCGTCAAGGCGGCACTGGCAACCACGATACTCGTATTCTTCTTCTTCAACTACGGGCGCTTCTACGAGCTAATAGAGCACCAGGGAGTATGGGTGCCCCGACATGCCTATCTGCTGCCCAGTGTGCTGTTCTTCTGGGGCTACTGCACCTACTTCATCAAGCTTGTCCGCCGCGATTTCGCTCTCACCACAAGGATACTCAACGTAGCAGCGGTCGCTCTGATTGCCGTGAACCTGTTGAACATCGGCAGCTATCAAATCAGACTGGCCAGAGTGGAGGCGGTCGCACCGGCGGAGACGCCAGAGCATACTATCGGCCCGGCAGACATCAGCACCCTGCCCGATATCTATTTCATAATCCTGGACAATTACGCCCATCCCGATACCATGCTGGAATGGTACGATTACGATAACAGCGAGTTTATCAACAGCCTGGAGGACAAAGGCTTCTTCGTAGCCCACGGGAGTCGGACGCGGACGCCAAGTTCACCACAGTGCATTGCCCAAGTGCTGAGTATGGAATATCTTACTCCGGGATGGTACTTTGACGCCGACATCAGGAACTATGTTGAACATGAATCTGGTGTGACATATCATGAGTCTTATACTTGGAACGATATCACATTCAGAAAGATAACTTACAGTAGGGTGGCAGATTTACTCCGGGCACAGGGGTATCGATACATTGCCTTTGGGAACGACGTTTCCAATGCCAGATGGGATAACTATATGGAGGACAACACCGACCTCTACTTCAACTACTTTGTAGAAGCTGCCACTTCCTGGGTATCGGAGTTCCAGGAGACCCTGTGGAACACCACCATGCTCAGGCCCTTCTACTATGAGCTTGTCGGAAGTCACTATGAAACTGCCTTGCGGCGCATGACTTTGGGTACAATTCAGCACCTTAAGGTAATCCCTGAAGTGGAAGGACCAAAATTTGTTTTTGCCTATGTCAACTGTCCCCACACACCATTCGTCTTTGGCCCGCAAGGCGAATATGTTGACCCAATCAACTGGCAAAACCGTGACGACAAACAATTCTACCTCGGACAGTACATTTTTATTTCCAGGGAGATAGAAAATGTGGTGGATGTACTGCTTACACAGTCGGAAGTCCCGCCGGTTATCGTCCTGCAGTCAGACCACGGTCTGAGGAGAGGTTATCCCGTCGGCGGCAGCGAATGGAAGAAGATACTTAATGCCATGTATCTGCCGGGCATGGATTACGATGAACTGTCGGAATCCATATCGCCTGTGAATACATTCCGGCTGATATTCAACCACTACTTCGGCGCGGAGTATCCACTATTGGAGGACGATTAATGGGAGTTTGTTAACTGCACAAAGCATCCAGTCTTCTCTCCCCTGGCGGGAGAGAGTTAGAGTGAGGGGGAGAGTCACCCTCACCGAGACCCTCTCCCTTCGAGGAAGAGGGTCTTAAACAGAATCATGCGGAGGACTATAGGTACCAGGTCAATGAGAAGCTGGTTCAACGCCCACAGGAAACCGCTGATCACTCACATGTCAATCATCGCGGGATTTGTGCTGGTGGTAATCTTTGTGGCCGAGCCTCTGTTTGACAGGCTTGAGGCGATTCCGGGGGAGGCGCAGCTGCATCGGTTTGAGTTACCCGCCGCAACCAACGGTATGAGGAGGGCCATTGACGAATTCCAAACCGACGGGCGCACCACGGTAGAAGTACGGGGGTGGGCGTTCATTGAGGGCCAGGACTCTGAAAACAGCGAAATTTTCGTAGCCTTGGAATCAGCCGACCGGACCTATGTCTTCGACACCATGATGCGAGAGAGGACGGACGTCACCCGGCATTTTGAGGAGCTAGGTCTGAACTTGGACCACTCTGGATTCAGCGCTCTCATTCCGACACGGAGAATAGCCGATGGCGAATATACCGTCGGAATCTACATCAGGAAGGACGAGACCGAAGCGCTTCAGTACACGAACAGGTCCTTAGTTAAGTCAAGAGGCACCATAGAACTACGCGGTTGATTAGCGGCCTGAGGGCGCTCTGAACACGCCATAGGGGTGCTACAGGCGACTGATCCAGTGCCATGTCCTTTCTATCCCTTCCTGCAAACTCGTGCCTGGTTGCCAGCCGACTTCATCGCGTAGTCGCGAGATGTCGAGGACAATCTTCTGCACACGAACGATAGTGTCCTCTGCATAAACCGGCTCTATCGTCCTGCCGACTAGACCGGACATCACTTCAATCAAGTGGTTGAGGGAGGTGCCGGCACCACTTCCCACATTGAATACTTTGTAAGGCGTCTTCTTCTCCAGAAGTGCGATCGTTGCCTGCACTGCATCACCCACGTAAAGGTAATCCCTCTCCACGGAACCGTCGCCATAGACAATCGGACGCTCGCCCAGCTTAATCCTGTTCAACAGGACAGGTATTACCCCCTGTTGACCGTGCGGACTCTGTCTCTCCCCGTAAGGGTTTGAGTACCTTAGAATGAGGTAATCCAGTCCATAAGCGCGATTGAAGTAGTTCAAATACTTTTCGATGACCAGTTTGGATATACCATAGGGGTCCATCGGGTTAAGGGCATGCGTCTCGTGAACCGGCAGACTGGTCGGTTCGCCGTATATTGTTCCACCGGAGGAAGGGAATATTACTCTCTTTACTTTGCTGTTCACTGCAAGCTGTAGTAGCCTTACTGTCCCTACAACGTTCGTCTGGACGTCGTAAATGGGGTCTTTGATGGCGGTGGCCGGGACGGTTGTACCGATGTAGTGGAAAACGTAGTCCATGTCCTGCAAAGCCTGGAGCACATCTGCCTGGTTGAGGAAATCACCTTTCATAATCTCAATTTTGCCCTTAACAGTCTCCAGGTTCGTCGTCCCGGTCTGGAAACTATCAAAAACCCTGACATCGTATCCCCTCTTGAGCAATCTCTCCGCGAGATGCGAACCCAGAAATCCATTCCCACCAAGAATCAAGCACGTGGTCATTCCAATTCACCACAGAACGAAATGTCCAAGCCGGTTCCAAAGATCAGCATCTCTAGCATAGCCAAGATACATCGGCAGTATATCATTCTCCCAATACTTGGCTAATCGACTTCCGTCAAAGTCCAACCAATGTACTGACCACTGAAAGCTGACGAATAGTCTTGCGATTGCCAAGTCGATACGCCTGTGTCAATTCTCCAGAGTCTATTCGAGAGTGTCCTCAAGTCCCGATCCCGAGAGCGACCATCTGTAACGGTATTTCAAGCCGTTCACGCAACTCTCGCTGAATGACTCAAATCTCTCTTGCGTATTTCGATCGAAAACGCATATGATGCGCTCTTCGTTTACGAGTTCTCTCGACATAAGAGAAGTTAGGCTCCCGTTCAAACCACGTCGAAATTACCCTGTGGTCAATCATACTATGAATATGACCTATATTGGCCCCAGCTTCTTCCCTATATGGAACCGATACTAATGATACTTCACATACCTCAAGCAGCTGTCTTGCGAATCTGGCAGCGTCAGAGACATGTTCCATTACCTGAAGACAAGTGCCGAACTCTATCTTCTGAGGCGGAACCCATTGTAGAAAATCCTCACGTATCGGCGTAACACCTTTACCTCGGTAAGGGGTTACAGGGTCGATTGAATACTTGATTGGGTTGCCAGGAAAGAAGTCGAGAAGGGGGGTTCCATTAGACCCGATGTCCGCGACAGCAGACGCTGATCGACCGATAATGTTAATTAGTCTCTTACACACATGCAAATAGACGAGCTTCGCGCGTGTGTTCCAGTAATCTAACAGCCTCTCTTCGTTAGAGCCGAGTTTAAGTGCGTGATTGTGAATCTTCACCTCGCGTAAAGCAATTAGAAATCTCGCCTCCGCATTACCCCTCCGGTTTAGACGCGCCAAAATGCGAATAGTGCTGAGGGCATCGTCAAACAGCGCATTCTCAATCTCGATCACTGTCCTTGTACGCAAGACGGGGACGTGCAAGTCTGACGGAAACTCGCTGAGCGCTTCATCGCACACTTGTCGTGCTCGATCAACATTGCCTCGATTTCCCAAGCTGATTGCATGATTTAGAAGAAAGTAAACACCTGGCCGTCTGGGACGAAGCTCACCATAGAGCCGGTCCAATTCATCATGTTGCCCCGCCTTTCGATATTGTTCGGCAAGACGTGTGTAATACTGATCATCGACAGGAGTATCATGCACCATGTGCCGCCTCAAGCCTCACCACTTCGAGAATATTGTTGACGGCGTCGCCGACCGGGTCCTGGGGCAGATAGTTCAGCATAGCCTGCTTGGCTCGCCGGCCTATCTCCTCCCACTCGTGGCGGCGTTGATAGGCGCGTTCCATAGCATCATCCAGAGCTTCCGGCGTGGGGTCTGAGGCAATGAAGCCGGTTACCCCATCCTCAATCACCTCGGCATGCCCCCCGATATTGGTAACGATGGGCACGCGTGCCGAGAGCATGGCACTGACCAGCATGATGGGCAGGCCCTCCATCCGTGACGGCAGGAGAATTGCCTGGTTGTGCAGCCAGATTTGGGGGATTTCGTGCTCGCGCCCGATAAAGGCAATCTTGCCGTGGAAGACAAATTTGTCGCCCAGACCTGCTTTGTTGACCATCTCCTTAAGGCGCTCTTCGTCTGCGCCCACGCCGTAGAAATCGATGGTGACGTCGCGCTCCTTCCACTTGCCTTGCTTCATCACCTCCACAATCAGGTCCTGGCCTTTGTGCACCAAGAGAATCTTGGCAGGGACCGCCAAATTGATCCCCTGAGACACAGACGGGAATGGTAGGACAGCATTGGGATTAGTATGGCATGGGTTATAGTGTCGTGCCCATCGGGGAAGCTCACACCTCAACCTTTGCTCCATCACGCGATGGTTATTCTCGCATGTGAAGAACACTCTCTCAGCTCCAGTGTAGCCATCACGGACCTTATCTTTACAGCCCTTCCGGATTGGCCAGAATCGGGGCTCCTTCGTCAGTTGGTTTATGACGACATACGGAATCCCCCGCCTCCGGAGGTCGCCGTAGTACTCGATGCCCTCGTCCTGGTCTCCTATGGATACCACGACCAGGTCAGGCTCCAGACCGACGATTCTCTCGAACCCCTCTTCTTCCTTGAAGTATGGCTTTATGCCCAATTCGGCGAAGTCGTCAAGATAGGGTGGCGGCGGATCCCATTTCCTGATGAGGATGACCACGTCATGTCCGAGCCCGCGGAGTCGCCTGGCGCATTCCCGCCACAACACCTCGCTGCCGCCGTCGAAGGAAGCATTATTGGTCGTGATAAAGCCGAATCGGCGGTTTTGCGTTACCTGTGCGGCAATCGCAGCCAGCGTGGCTCTTACTGCCGGGCATTGGGAGTTCTCATTCACGCCCTCTACTTTGTAGTCCTTGTCCAGGAAATGAACCATTCGTGGTAGCTGGGAAGGATGAATTGGAAAACTCTCACACATATATTTCTTGACACTGACAACTTCCTCCAGATACTCGATGGTCTTTCCCAAGCTTGCGGTCACGGTGCCACTGTGTCGCCGGAATGAGTTAAGGGGGCGCGCAATATAGCTCACATCACCGTGCCTGAGTAAGTGCGCGTATAAGAGACGGTCCCCACAGAACCGGGCTCGGGACAGCTCTTTCTCGATATCCCCGATGGCGCTCCTGCGCAGCAGACAGGCACTGGCGTTGGGCATGGTATTGCGATAGACTAGGTAGTCGACCACCTCGCGGACGCCCAGTTCCCGGTAATTCTTCCGCCAGCGTTCGGGGTCAAGCTCATTCGTGTGGTGCAAGTTGTCCGGCGCGGTAACAATCCCATTCTCGTCAATCCGCTTGGACTGGCAGTAGGCGATCACCACGCGCCCGTCCTGCATAGCAGCGGCCAGAGTTGCCAGCGTATCCGGCTCACAGATGTCATCCGCTTCTGCTATCCAGATGAACTCACCATTCGCTTCGGCAATCCCCCTTAGCCACTGTTGATATGTGCCGGCATTGGTCTCGTTGCGGATAATGGTGAACGGAATCGAGGATTGCTCAAGGATGTGCCGGGCTACTTCGATACTGTTATCACTCGATGCGTCGTCGAGGAAGATGATCTCCCGGGGCGTGACGGTCTGATTGATGATACTGACCAGGCGCTCGGGCAGATAGTGTGCATAATTATAGTTCGGGACAATGACGCTGACATCACAGACTTGTGTTCGCTGGAAAGACGGGGGCAGGCGCGACAGGCTGTCACGGCGTGAATCGCCAATGATTTGCGTATAGACCTCCCGCAGAGTCTCTGCGAACCTCTGTTTCGCGTATCCGTGCACCGCCACATCCCGCGCTGCCTCACCCATTTTCGTGATGAGCGACGGTTCCTGTGCAAGTCGTTCAAGACAAAGGGCCGTCCGGTCGACATCCCTATACGGTACCAGGTACCCTGTCTCTCCGTGGACAATCAACTCCGGGATAGCTCCCCAGTCATACGCGACGACCGGACGGCGTGCTGCCATCGCCTCCAGAACAGTCCGTCCGAAGGACTCCTGGAAATGAGACAGGTTGACAACAATATTCACTTTGGATACGGCATCGATGGGTGATTGGATATACCCAACAATATCCAGGTTTGAGTGTCGGCCGTGATGCTTCTGGGCGCGCCTGATGGCTGCCACATGGTGATTCTGTTCACCTATCAGGAGAAAGCGCAGGTTGGGAGACGTGTCTTTGAGTCTTTCAGCGACTGCTGCAAATTCAAAGATTCCTTTCTTGACTATGTTACTACTTATCAGGCCGACGAATACTTGACTTGCGTCAATATCGTTACCTATATCAAATTCGTCGATATCTATGCTGTTCGGGAGTACAATAGTACGACCCTTTGTATCATAACAAGCGGCGGTTGTCTTAGAGTTTGCAATAATATAGTCTGCATTAGCGACGACTTCTTTGATGATGCTGTCTGGGCATGCACCAATTTGCCTGCAGAGTGCTTCATCGTGAGAAATGACCTCGCGAGCGTGGACGACAGCAGGGATGCTCTTTCGGCGTGCAGCCATGAGGGGTTCGCGCAACATGATCGTATTGACGTGCACTGCATCTATGCAGTACCGGTCAATCAGCGCTTCAAATACTGCCACTGTTGCTTGCCGAACGGTCTGACTGGCTCGCCACCAAGGGTAACTGAAGGCGACAACTTCCATGGATCGGGATATGAGCTCAGAGATATACCGAGGATTCTCTGCACCGGGTAAGACTGCCACAACATTGTAGCGACATGACACGAAGCCATCCAGCACGTCCAGTAGACTCCATTCAGCGCCGTAGAGTTGCCCTCCAGCGTTGTGGGCACACACGAGTATGGTAGGAGAACCAGGATTCTTGGACAGTACTCCGGGAAGCCTCGAGACAGTCGTATTCGATAGACTATCCTGAAACCACGTCAAGCCTTCGTCTTCATGTCTGCTCTTCGCGTTGAACAATTCGCCACATTGCGGCGCCGTGAGCCATCGCATTACAGCATGGCGCAGCCTTATCGGAACCATTGCTCTGATGCGGAGCGGGACGGAACTCACATAATAGCGTAAGAGTGCATTGCCGGCACGGCGGAATTGCCCCGTGAACAGCCATCCTATCAGTATGGACGCGCGACGCACGCTCCGCAGCATCCATTGAAGACCGTGGTATCCAGTGCGCAATGGTGTGGTGATACGCCACGAATAGGATGAATAGACTGCCGCTCGCTCGGCTTCCAGATTGGTGACTCTTCGACGTAGCTTCCCAGTATCACTCTCCCGGCGGCTCAGCTCCTGCTCGAGTCGGGCAATGCGGGAGGCTTTCTCCTCGAGTGAAGACTCCAGTTCCGCAATTTGGGAGGACCTTTCCTCCAGTGATGACTCGAGGTCGGCTACGTGGGCAGTCTTCTCCTGGAGGTTTGTCTTCAGAGAAGTTATCTCGGCGACCTTTTCCGCGAGGTCTGTCTCAAGCTTGGCTACTTGGGAGGCTTTCTGCTCCAGGCTCGCCTCAAGGTCGGCTATGTGGGAGGCCTTCTGTTGAAGACCCTTCTCGAGGCGGGGTATGTGAACATCCTTCTTAGACTCAAGGTCTTCCTTCAGTTCCTGCAACTGAGTTGCCTGTTCCTTCAACTGAGACGCCTTTGCCTCATCTTTGAGCTTCGTCGTAAGCTGGTGCCCGAGATTGAAAAAAAAGTTACGAATCCTGATCCTCTCTTCTTCTGGCAACTGGAAGAGCTCACGAAGCTCTTCGGAACGTAGCTCGCCCACCGCCAGAATCCCGAGTCCACTACCATGCAGAAACTCGAAATGAGGATATTGCGATCTGAGCTCCTCCCAGAATTTTCGAACGCCAAAATCACGCTCCCGCACATTGGTATCATGGAACAACACCAACCCGTGTGGGCTCATCTTGGACAGCCACGATTCAAAGTCATGCTTCACCGATTCGTAAGTGTGATAACCATCAATGTGCAGAAGGTCAACCGTTCCATCGGAGAAGTGCTCCAGGGCTTCATCAAAGGTGCTCTGAATCAGCCGGGAGAAGCTCCCGTAAAGAGGGTCGTGGTGAGCGCGCAGGTCGGCCAGTACATTGGCGCCATATGAGCCAACATGCGGGTCTCCACGCCAGGTGTCAACGGCATAGCAGGCCGTATCAATATTCAGTTCTTTGACCGCCTGGCAGAAGGCACAGTACGAGTCACCATACTGTGTCCCCAGTTCGACAATTATTCTTGGTCTTAAGAGGTCGACCAGGAACATAGCAAACGGGACATGCCCATGCCAGGATGAGCCTCGCGTGAGGCGATCAGGAGGTATCAGGCAGATGGGATGGTCCAGGGGGTTAAGCTTCAGCATTTGTGTTTATCGTATTCAGGGTGTCTGGATTTTGCAACGTGCGAACGTGGGACTGTCACGCGGAGTTTACCATGAGAGAAGACTACGCAGTCTCCCCTGACGGCATCGCCCGATAGTCGCTTACTACCTTCTCAGTAGTTACGGTCGGGATAATCCTACGGCCGTACGATAACAGGCGCCTGCGACACAGGCGATATACCACTAGACATTGTAAATCTCTCTTCTATGCCCTACGAACTGGATTATTATGGTTTCACCTTCTACAGTGTAAATTAGCCTCCATTGTCCAACTCGCAACTTGAAAGCTCCGTTGAATTCACCGGTTAAGGGCTCGGGCACAAGTTTTTCAAAGTGACTGGAAAACCAGCCAAGCCTGTTCACAATTCTACGAGCGACGAGTTTATCAAGCTTACCAAGGTCTTTGAGCGCTCTTTCAGTCCAGTAGACTTTAGCCAATGCTCTCGAGAACCTCTTCGTGTGAGATCTTCCTGGACTGGCCTCCCAAGCGCTGCCTTAATTCCGCTTTGAATTCTTCCTTCAGTTCCAACCCGGAATCAGGGTCACCTAGAATCTCCAAAACCTTCTGTTCTATCAGTAACTCAAGCTCATCGACAGTCAAATCTTTAACGTTTGCCATCTTGACCTCCTGAATCAGCACAACTCTGCATCTTCTCTCTGCTTTATTCTACCACGCCTACGCCATACTTTGTGCATTGCTAAAGCCGAGAATACGGTGAGTTTGAAGACCCATGCCTACCTGTTCCGGGCAATTCCTCCCTGCAAGAGCGCCAGGTAGGCGTTTACTACCTCTTCGGTATCACCAATTGTAACAACGCGGCCCTCGCTCAGCAGCATCGACCGCGAGCACAGTTCCCGAACCTGAGCGAGATTATGGGAAACGAAGACTATCGTCTTGCCTCCTGCTTTAAACTCGTTCATCCTCTCCTGGCACTTCTCCTGGAACGCCTGATCGCCCACGGCGAAGACCTCGTCGATCAGCAAGGTGTCCGGGACGGCATGAATAGCCGTGGAGAAGGCCAGCCGCATGTACATGCCGGAGGAGAAGTTCTTCAGCTTCATGTTCTCGAATCTCTTGAGCTCGGCGAAGTTGAAGATCTGTTCACATATCCTGTCCACCTGCCTGCGGCCCATGCCAAGGATGGAGGAGTAGATGTACACGTTCTCCCTGGCGGTCAGCTCCGACTGGAAGCCTACGCCCAGCTCAAGGAATGGAGCGACTTTGCCATTCATGGTGACAGATCCGCTATCCGGGTACAGCACCTTTGCCAGTATCTTGAGCAGCGTGCTCTTTCCCGAGCCGTTTCTGCCGAGTATGCCGAAGGCCTCGCCTTTCTCGACCTCAAAGCTGACGTCTTCGAGCGCCCAGAACTCTTCGTAGTCGAACTGCCTCTTGATTATGCCGACCAGGTTCTGGAACAGCGTCGTCTTCTTCTCGTGGGGAATACGGTACCTCTTGGAGACACTCTCTACGACTATCGCGCTCATCATATCTCCTCGGCGAAGCGGCGCTGCAGTTTGTCGAAGGCCAAGTCGCCAACGAGGTACGCAGCGATGGCGAAACCGATGACAAGTGCGACGCTATACAGTGAAGGCAGGACACCGGCGACCATTACATCACGATACATACCTATGAACCGGGTAACCGGGTTCATCATGTAGTACGGCATCAGGTATGGCGGGACTATGGCCAGGGGATAGAAGATGGGTGAACAGAAGAAGAGGATCCTGAGCAGGACTTCCCATATCTGGTTGAGGTCACGGAAGTAGACGTAGAGGGAAGACAGGACCAGCCCTGCACCGAGAATGAATAGACAGTAGACGAGGTGAATCAGCGGAAACAGGAGCACGGTGACGGGCAGATGTCCTTGCAGGACCCATATTACGAGCAACAGGACTACGAATGTGAGCAGGGAGTTTATCAGGCCGGCAAGGACGGTGCTCAGGACCAGTATCTGCCGCGGCATGTACACCTTGGTCACCAGGCTGCGCTTCCCGACGATGGCGCCGAGGGAACTGGACGTGCCGGTGGCGAAGAACTGCCACGCCATCAGGCCCACCAGCAGGTTTATGGCGAAGTGCTCCTCGTGACCCCAGAGATGCCTGAAGACGAAATACAGGACGCCCGCCATGAGAAGCGGGCTCAGCAGCGACCAGAAGAAGCCGAGAGAGGTATTCTGGTAACGGTTCTTGAGCTCGGCAACGGTCAGGTTCCTGATCAGCTCTCCGTATTGCCACATATCAACACCTGAACAGTCTCCCTCTTATCATTCCCACCGCGATGCCGCACACCTTGCACACCTCATAGCACGCAGTGTACGGCAGCCATTTCCACCGGCTCTCGTTGCCTGCCACGTATCTCATCTCCCCAGCGTAGTACTCCAGTCTCCGTGCGAGCCGGTTCCTCGACCTGGGCAGCCCTCCGGCCCCGCGTGTCAGGGCCATCCCGAAACGTGTGTGCAGGCGGTAGAGCGCGTGCAGATTCAGATCGTGGGAGTGAGAGACGGCTGCTCCCGGCTCATAGGCGATGCTCCACCCTGCAGAGAGGATGCGCCGCGCGAACTCCTTGTCCTCAGCCAGGTCTATGGTCTCCGAGAAGCGGAACTGCCGCCACACGTCACGCCTGATGGCCGAATTCACGTTGGATATGAAGACGTTATCGCGATAGTAATCGGGCGCCCCCGGCGTCACCTTGAGCCGGTGTTCCGGAAAGTAGTGCACGTAGAAGAACCGCTCGGGCGGCTTCGTCGACGTGCGGGCAATCTGCCTGCCACAGACCATGGCCACGTCTCTGTCGCTCAAGCTGCCGACCAGCGTCTGCAGCCAGTCGTCACTCAGCGGCAGGGCGTCCTGGGTTATGTACACGAGGGCGTTCCCCTCCGACAGCTCCGCGCCGAGGTTCCTGGTCCTTCCATGGTGAAACTCATCAGGCTGAATCGATACCACCCTGGCCGGGAACGTCCGCGCAATCCCCACCGTTTCATCCGTGGACCCGGAGTCGATCACCAGCACCTCGTACATGCCGTCGAACTTCTGCGAATATATGCGCTCGAGCAGGGGCCTGAAGTTGTCCCCCGCATCTCTGGTCAGGATGATAATACTTACGTCCATGGCCTGTCACGGCATTCGGAGAGTGGCGTTTCATCGCAACGCATTCCACAGCGACCGGCTGTATGCGTGGAAGGATGCAGCCGTCATCTGCGCGGCTACCGACTCTTCCTCTCGACCATATAGTCCCCCAGGGCATCCTGCCACGGCCGCAGTCCCTCCATCCCCAGCAGCCTCAGGTGGCAGTTATGCAGCACCGAGTAACCGGGCCGCTTCGCCTTCTGCGGAAACTCGTCAGAGGCTATGGGCACAACCGCCGTGCGCGATCCCGCCAGCCTGAGTATCTCCCCGGTGAACTCATACCAGGAGCAGGCGCCTCCACCGGTTACGTGAAATATGCCGTAGTACTCCGTCTCGATCAACTCTGCGAGCTTCGCGGCCAGATCCCTGGTGTACGTAGGCGAGAATACCTGGTCGCTGACCACTCTAAGCTCATCACGCTCCGCGGCGAGCCTGAGCATGGTCTCCACGAAATTGCCGCCCTTGCCGCTGGAGCCGGCGACGCCGAACAGCCCGGAAGATCGGACGATGAAGTGCCGGTGGCAGAGGTGGCGAACGAAATCCTCGCCTGCGAGCTTGGATCTGCCATAGACGCTGAGCGGGACGGGGGTATCGAACTCGGTGTACGGCGTGTCCCGCGGGCCGGATTCGCCGCCGAAGACGTAGTCGGTGCTGATGTGCATCAGCCTGGCTCCACGCTGCTGCGCCACCACGGCCACGTTGCGGGCCCCCAGTGCGTTCACCGTGAACGCCTCGTCCCGCGCGGTCTCGCAGTCGTCCACCCTCACATAGGCGGCGGTATTGATCACCACCGCCGGTCCGACGGCATCAAGCGCGTGGCGTACCGAACGCATATCGGTGATGTCGATGTCGCAATGGAACAGCGGGACCACTTCGAACTGCGTGAGAGCGCGGCAGAGGTCGGTGCCGAGCTGTCCGCCGGCACCGATGACAGCTACCTTCATCTGTGCAGGTACATCCTCTCGTAGTACTCGGCGTACTCGCCGCTCTTAATCCTGCGCCACCAGGCCTCGTTCTGCAGGTACCACTCGACCGTTGCCGCCATGGCTTCCTCGAACGGATGACCAGGCGCCCAGCCCAGCTCCCGGCCGATCCTGCCGGCATCGAGAGCATAGCGGCGGTCGTGCCCGGGCCGGTCGGCGACGAACTCAATCAGGTCCCCGGGCTTGCCCAGCAGCCCCAAGAGCGTGTGGATAAGCTCCAGATTGGTCTTCTCCTGGCCGCTGCCGATGTTGTAGACCTCGCCGGGCGTGCCGCGCTCAACGACCGCCTCCAGGGCGCAGCAATGGTCCTGCACGTAGATCCAGTCTCTGACGTTCAGGCCATCGCCGTAGACCGGTATCGGCCTGTTCTCAATGGCGTTGCTTATCACCAGCGGAATGAGCTTCTCCGGGAACTGGTACGGCCCGAAGTTGTTGGAGCAGCGGGTGATGCTCACGGGAACCCCGTAGGTCCTCCAGTACGCCAGGCACAGCAGGTCCGCCGATGCCTTGCTTGCGGAATAGGGGCTGTTCGCGCACAGGGGCGACTCCTCGGTGAAGCTGCCCTGCGCTATCGAGCCGTAGACCTCATCGGTGGATACCTGGACGAACTTCCGTATGCCGTGATGCCTGGCGGCCTCGAGCAGTACCTGAGTGCCGACGACATTGGTGTGTATGAAGGGGGACGCATCCATGATGCTGCGGTCCACGTGCGATTCCGCAGCGAAGTTGATGACGACGTCACAGCCTTCGGCCAGCAGGCGGCCCACCAGATCCCGGTCCGCGATGTCTCCCCTCACGAAACGGTAGCGGGGGTCATCGTGCACATCCTTCAGGTTCTCCAGGTTTCCGGCATAGGTAAGCTTATCCAGGTTCGTGACTTCCCAATCCGGATGCTCTCCAAGTATGTAGCCGATGAAATTGCTGCCGATGAACCCGGCGCCGCCGGTCACTACTATCTTCACGGTTTCTCCATCCTTATTTGTGCGGGGGGTAAAACCAGTCCCACGGCTTGCCGACCCGTGGGTCGTTGCTCCTGCCGTTTATCTCCAGGGGTACGATACCGGGATCGTTCCAGGGCCTGCGTTCTTCGTCCGGGTTCTCGTAATCATAGAGCCTGGTCGCAAAGTAGATGGTGAGTGATGGCTCGCTGCTGACCGTCCTGGTACCGTGCAGGTAATGGCCGGGAATTCGGACCAGCGAAGGCTTCCTGGCACTGGCGATCACCTCGGCAAGTCTCCGGGTCGCCTCATCGTACGCGCATACCTTCACAGACCCCTCCAGTACGAGAAAGTAGTCCACCTGTCCACGCGCATGTCTGTGCCAGGCTGTCACCACGCCCGGATAGCGATAGCTCAGGTTGGCCTGTGTTATCCACTCGTCAACGAAGTCCTGCCAGTCCTGCCTCAACGCTTCCCCGAAGAAACCGCGCTCATCCGGCAGCAGGTTGAGTTCCCGTGTCCGCACTCCCTCAAGGGGATACTGCTTGATCATCTCTCCCCTCCGCGCACAGCGGCGCATTCCGTGCAATGCGACCCGACTGTACGAGCCCCCCGATTTCGTGCCACGTCAGGACGGCCGATGCGATTGTCTCCCTCTGCACTCATCCAACCATAGAAGAAGACGGGTCATAGCCCCACCCTGGCATCGTCTCCAACGAACAGCGTGGTTGCCTTGAAACCATCGCCCCGCCTGGTAATCTCCGCACACCGACCAAGAACACAGTCGCTCAATCGCTCAATGTTGTAGATTGAGCAGTTCTCCAGGACGACCGAGTGCTCTATGCCGGACTGCTCGATAGTCGTTCCTGCAGCTATGCTGGTGAAGGGGCCCACCATGGAGTTCCTGATATGGCAGCCTTCACCGATCAGTACCGGCCCCCTGATGGTGCTGTTTTCTATCGTTGCTCCTTCTCCAACGGTGACTCTACCTACCACCTGACTTGCGGCGTCAATCTCGCCTCGCACGTCCCGTTGCAGGAACTCATCGAGGACGACACGGTTAGCTTCCAGGAGGTCATCCTTCTTCCCTGTATCCAGCCACCAGCCCTCCAGAATGTGACTTCTGACCGTTCTTCCCATATCGAGGAGCACCTGGATTGCATCCGTTATCTCCAATTCACCACGCCACGAGGGCTTGATGCGGGCTATTGCATCGTGGATTTCGGGCGTGAACAGATAGATGCCCACCAGGGCAAGGTTACTTACAGGCTCCCTGGGTTTCTCCACCAGACGGACTATCTCCCCTGAGGCGTCAAGCTCGGCGACGCCAAAGAGGCGCGGGGCGGCCACCTCCTTCAGCAGAACCAGGGCGTCGGCCTCGCCGGTTGTGAATCTCTCGACAAATACGTCGACACCACCATGGATGAGATTGTCGCCGAGAAACATGAGGAAAGATGAGTCGCCGAGGAATGGTCGGGCCGTTTGCACGGCATGGGCCAGTCCCAGCGGTTCCGACTGAGGGATATACGTGATTCGGGCGCCCCACCGCTTCCCGTCTCCCAGCGCCTCTTTGATAAGGCAGCCCGTTTCCGGCGAGATTATGATGCCGATATCGCTGATGCCGGCAGAGGTCACCTGTTCCAGGACGTAGTGAAGTATGGGTTTGTTGGCCACGGGGATGAGCTGTTTGGCGATGGTATTCGTCAGGGGCTTGAGCCTGGTACCTTTACCCCCTGCTAGAATCAGAGCTTTCATTCTGTTCGGGTCATCCCTCCAGCCTGGCGTCACCAGAATATACATAATCGTGTGCGAAATCAAGGGTGGCGGATTGCCCCATAGTTCGGATTACCGGCAGGAGTGGTGTCGCGTCATAGACCGTAGTGTTGCCGGACTCGAACCCCCCAACAGCCCGCCACGGAGGTTGCCGGCAGCCAGGATGCTCACCACTCTTTTCACCAGTGGTTCGCTGCGACGCGGACGCAACCCGTCCCGGGGGCCGTATGTGGACATTCGAATACCCGGAAACTAAACTATACGAGAGGGCTTGTGTCGATTGATATGAACGTCGACCGGGATACGGCCACGGCAGCCATGACAGATTCAGACAGCATCCAGCCGCCTCTGGTGGGTGCGATTACCGTTAACTGGAACGGCCTTTCCGACACCCTCGAATGTCTGGACTCCCTCAGGAACCAGACATACCGCAACCTCCATGTTGTCGTCGTCGATAACTGCTCCGAGGGCAACGAGGCGGAGCGCATTCGTGAGGCACATGGTGATTTCGCAACCGTCATCCGCACAGAAAGAAACCTCGGATCCGCGGGAGGGTTCAATGCGGGAATCAAACACATGCTGACCCGGGCGCGCCCCGACTACTTTCTCATTGTGAACAACGACATCAGCGCCGATGTCGACATGGTCGAGAGACTGGTGGAGACCATGCGCTCACACCCCGAGACAGGCATTGTCGGCCCCAAGATCTACTACAAGGACTATCATGGACGTTCCGATGTGCTGTGGTCCGCGGGAGGCGTCATCAACCGATGGGGACTCAAGATCCACCGGCAACTGGGGCAAGGCGCAGATGACCGTGCGGAGTTCAACAGCGAACGAGAGGTCGACTGGATAAGCGGCGCAGCGTTCCTGTTCACGCATGAGGTTCTCCGCGACGTCGGCTATCTCAACACCTGGTACTTCGTTGGCCACGAGGATATCGAGTTCTGCCTGAAGGCAACTGCCGCCGGACACCGCGTGGTCTATGCACCGCGTGCCCGCGCCTGGCATGCAGTGGGGGCCTCAGCACGGAAGCTGAGCATTACGTACGCTGATCCAGGTGCGTACTACTACCTCATCAGAAGAGTGTTCCCGACTCACGTCTATCTATATCACCTGGCGCTCTTCCCGCTGCTGCTTGCCAGGTGGGGCATCCTGTTTGCCATACGAATCAGGAATGCCGGTGCGTTGCGTCGATTCGCCGGTGACCTCCGTGGTTTCGTGACCGGTCGCCGACCCAATGCCGAACTCGACGCATCCGTCTATGACGCGTGCACTGTAGTCTCATCAGGCCCCGGGAAACCGGAATCTGAGAGCACCCATCCCCGCACCGAAGGCCACGCCTCGAGCGCAAGACTCCCGGGCAACTCCACATCGTCCATCGACAGCATCTGACCGGCCTGATGAGCACCCTGGGGCCACCGGGTCGGATGATCCTTCACGCATATGCCCCACCCCCCGGCAACGAAGCCGGAACCCACGATGCCGACTCTGACGCTCATGCAGTGTCCTCCTCGTTTGCGCTCGAAGCTCCGCTGACGCCTTCCGCGCGATTCCGCCTGAGCTTACCCTCAATGAAGCCAAAGGCAACAGCCGCAACAACCAGAAGCACAACGCCCTGCTGGCGAAGAGCCACGAGAGGATGTGAACCGAGCACACGCAGTCGCCCGATTTGTGCGCGCGCAATCTCCCGCAGCAGGCTCCGTTCGGTATGCAGAACAGCCGCTGTGCCGGTCGCATTTCCTGATAGCGCAGCCTTCAGTCTCCCCTCCCAGTAGGCTCGCCTCAGCAGACTGCCGGGCTTCAGCCGATGCGCCCTGACGCGGTGCCATACTCTTATGTCAGGAACGTACATGACGGGTTGGCCCGTCTCGGCGGTGACACGCAGCGACAGCTCCGGCTCTTCGCCTCCCATGCCCCGCCACCCCCTGACGCCCCAGCCGGAGATACCGATCGACTCATTGAACTGCCTTCCGTTGGCAAACGCCTGTCTGCGAAACGACATATTCGCACCGTAGCCATTGCGCACGGGTATCGGCGATGTGGCGGTCCAGTAGGTGCACGAGAGCATCCAGTACAGCACGCGCGGAAACCACTCCATGGCCGGGCTGTCCCACAGGGGCAGGATAGCGCCGGCAACGCCAATGGCTTCAGGGCAGGTCCGGTAGAATCGCCGGGTCGCCGATGCCCAGTCGTCAGCAAGCACAGCATCGTCGTCAGCGAACGCAACCACTTCAGACGAAGCCTCGCGCAGGCCTGCGTTGCGGGCCTTCGACACCGCGGGAACAATATCGAGAAAGATGATGTGCACCTCGATTGAGGTCAGGGCGGCAAGTCTCTTACGGAGCAATGACTCGAGCTCACGTGACTGCTGAACTACGATGAGCAGCTCCTCGATGGGAGGGCTCTGGCGCTGCACGCTGTCGATGAGCCTGCTGACGTCCTCGTACCGGTCGGTTGAATAGCACGGTACCACGAGGCTGATTGTTGGCCCCATAGCAGAATCATGTGCGTTGCGGCATCGCGCGCTTGAGGAGACCGCGTCGGTGGTGCGGGCGTCCTGCATCACGCTAGAACCTCTTGCTCAGAAGGGTCCAGGCTATTCGAAATCCGTCGCGCAACGAACGCAGCTTGGCCGGCGTGGAGCGACGGCGGTACTGTATCGGTACTTCCCCGAGGTGAAGCTTGTGCCGGACCACTTCAGAGAAGAGCTCCGCCTCGAGGTTGAAGCCACAAGAAGAAAGCCGAAGCGTGGGCAATATCGAGCCACGAAATGCCCAATAGCCCGTACACAGGTCGCTCGTTCTCCTCCCGTACAGCACACATGCGATCCATGTCAACAGGTGATTGCCGACGACGTTGAACGTGCTTATCGATCCTGCTTCTCGTGCGCCCTTCAGTCGCGAACCGAGAACCACATCATGACCATCCCGCAGTAACGCGAGCAGCTCCGGAATGTGCGTGGCCGGATAAGTAGCATCTCCGTCGAGCATGACCACGTAGTCGGCATGTGTCTCACAGAAACCACGGCGCATGGCGAGCGCCTTACCGCGCTGTGGCTCGTTAATCACGCTAGCACCTTTGTTGCGCGCAACCTCGGCGGTTCCATCGGTGCTGCCATTGTCAATCACCATAGCGCGAGCCACGAAGCCCATGGCCCGGAGTGCGTCAAACGGTATCTCATCAATCACAGAGCCGACGGTGGAAGCCTCATTGAGGGCGGGAATTACGACATCTACAGTTGAGTGCTCCAATCTGGCGCTCGCTCTTGCATTATGGCCCTGGAAGCCACACGGTGCATGCCGATTATACCAGTCCTCTACATCTTCTACTATCATGGGCAGTTTGACAGCAGTCACCGATACTCGTACGGTGCGGGTCGTGTAATGATCCCGGTGACCAGGATCCCCTGCATCCGGCTGCACAGGCAGCAAAGTTCCCATCCACTGAGTACCGGCTTCAAGACGAAGGTCAGATGATAAGATACTCCAGGAGATAGCCGCCGTTGACATATTCAAGCAGAAAGTGTTTCGATACGTGAGCACGGTTCGATGAACAGTCGCCGTCAGGCCGGGCTCGCCCCGTTCAACTGCATCGAGGACGAATGACATCGCTGCTGACAGCAATCAGGGCAAGGATTTCCTCCCGAATAGCGTGCGCCGCCGCGGTGACAGCCATGTGTGCCGTCGCCCTGGGGCTGCGGGTGATCCCGCGCTATAACATCGTGTTTGCCGGCGACTGGGTGAGGTTCGCCGAGAACGACCCCTGGTATCACATGCGGCTGGTGGAGAACCTGCTCCACAACTTCCCAAACCTGATCACCTTCGACCCCTTCACCGTCTTCCCACACGGGCAGGATGTCTGGTTCGCACCTTTCTACGACCTCCTGCTCGGACTGGTCGTCTGGCTCATCGGCGCCGGCTCGCCGGGCCGGCACCTCATGGAGGTGGTGGGCGCGTACTTCCCCGCAGTCCTGGGAGCTCTCACCGTGGTCCCGGTCTATTTCCTGGGCAGGGAGCTGTTCGGCCGCGGCGCCGGACTGCTCGCCGCAGGCCTCATCGCCATCCTGCCCGGTGAGTTCTTTGTACGCTCGGTGCTGGGTTTCAGCGACCACCACGTGGCTGAGATCCTGTTCAGCACCACCGCCATCCTGTTCCTGGTGCTCGCGGTCAGGACTGCCAGGGAGAGGGCGACCGACTTTGGCCATCTGCGGCACGGCGACTGGCGCCGCTTTGGAAGACCCCTCGTCTTTGCCCTGCTGGCAGGTGTGTTCCTCGGGTTCTATATGTTGTCCTGGGTCGGCGGACTGGCCTTCGTGGGGATTATCGGCCTCTACGCCATAGTCGAGTACCTCGTCAACCATCTGAGGGGGAGGCCGACGCACTACCTGTCCATCGTGTTCATTCCGCTGTTTCTCCTCGCGCTGGTCATGCTGAGCCCGTTCAGGTACGTTGCCTACCAGGACCTGGGCGCGGCCCTTCTCGGCCTCGGCATTTTGGCGTTCGCGCTGATGGGCGGCCTGTCGTGGCTGATGGCCCGGCGTGGGCTCAGGCGGGTCTACTATCCCGCGGCCGTCGCCGGACTCGGGATAGCCGGATTCGGCGCCGTCTACCTGATCGCTCCTTCGCTGTTCGAGTTCATGTTGATACCAGTCGTCGGTGTATTCACCCCGGGCGTTGCCGCGCGGACCATCTCTGAGGTGCAGCCGCTCCTGTCTCCAGCCGGCGTCTTCACGCTGGATATCGCCTGGCGGTATTTCACCGCCGGTTTCTTCATCGCCCCTGTGTCGCTGGGCCTGATAGTGTGGACCATGGTCCGCGACAGGAATACCGACCGGGCGCTTCTGGTGGTATGGAGCCTGGTGATACTGGCGGCCACGTTGACTCAGATGCGGTTCGCCTACTACTACGCGGTGAACGTTGCCCTTCTCACCGGTTATCTCTCGGCGCGACTGCTGGCGTGGAGCGGCTTCTTCAAGCTGCGTGTGTGGGAAACGAAAGAAGGGTCAGGACCGGAGAAGATCAGGGAATCCAGGAAGGAAAAGAGGGCAAGGAAGAGGGCGGAGCGCAAACGGGGCGCCACGGCCTCGGGCGGCGGATATGTCCTGCCCCTGGTCACGGCAGCGGTGGTGTTCTTCGGCGTGTTCTACCCCAACTTCGGGCATGCGAGGGAGCTAGCTGCACTCGCCGCCCTGGGCCCCAGCGATGACTGGCACAGCGCGCTGGAGTGGATGAGACACGAGACGCCGGACCCGTTCGACGATCCCGGCTACTACTACCAGCCATATGACCGTCCTCCCGCCGGGGAGAGCTACCGGTACCCCGAATCGGCGTACGGGATCATGAGCTGGTGGGACTACGGTCACTGGATTACCTACATCGCCCAGCGTATCCCCAACGCAAATCCGCACCAGGTCGGCGCCGCCGAGGTGGCCGGGTACTTGATCGCACAGGACGAGCCCTCGGCGAATGAGCGGCTGGAGCGCCTCGGCTCCAGGTATGTCGTAATCGACTTTTCGATGGTGATGGGGAAGTTCTACGCCATAGCCATCTGGGCCGGCGAGGACGACTCGCGCTACCTGGAACGCTACTACACCAGGGGCCCCGACGGGGCACTGTCGCACGCCGTGGTCTTCTACCCGGAGTACTACCGCTCCATGTGCGCACGGTTGTACAGCTTCGGCGGACACGCGGTGGTCCCCGAGGACTCTACGATGGTAATATCGTACACGGAGGAACCGGGGCTGGAGCACAAAGTCATAACCGCCGCTGAGTCGTTCTCCACCTATGAGGAGGCCATAACCTACCTTGAAGCGCAGGACGGCCCCAACCACCGGCTGGTGGGGACCGACCCGTTCGCCAGCGCCGTCCCGCTGGAGGCCCTGGAGCATTATGAACAGGTGTTCGCTTCCCCTTCGGTACGCGGGACGGTCGGCGACCACACCATCTCCGAGGTACAGGTGTTCGAGTACAGGCCGGAGGGCATTGGCCATTGAGGCGGCGAGGCCACTGAGGCGGCGCGGCCATTGAGGCGGCGCGGCCGCCGCCGGGGCCACACACGATAAGGGAGACCAGAGGAGTCCTACGATGAGAAGCTCATTCCGACTTATCAGACTTGCGGGCATCGATATCGGCATTCATTTCAGTTGGATATTCATCTTCGTCCTGCTCAGCGGGTCTCTGGCGATGGCGTTCTTCCCACGGCTGTACCCGGAGTGGGACACAACAACCTACTGGATCACGGGCGTGGCGGCGACACTCCTGCTGTTCGTATCCGTGCTGCTGCACGAGCTCGCCCACTCGCTTGTGGCCAGGGCCCGCGGCATCCCTGTACACAGTATTACCCTGTTCATGCTTGGCGGCGTGAGCAATCTCGAAGAGGAGCCGCAGGAACCAAGAGCAGAGTTCACCATGTCAATTGTGGGGCCGCTGGCCAGCCTGGCTCTTGCAGGCATCTTCTGGGCACTGCTGCAGCTTGTGCAGGATACCCGAACACCGCTGGCCGGCATGCTCGCCTACCTGGCGCTCATCAACTTCATCCTCGCCGTTTTCAACCTGCTGCCCGGGTATCCGCTGGACGGCGGGCGCGTGCTGCGAGCGATAATCTGGAACAGGACCGGCAATCTCGTCAGGGCAACCAACATAGCCGCAACGGTTGGCCGCATCATGGGCTGGACCCTCATTGCTCTCGGCCTGATTCAGGTGCTTGCCGGCATCCTGGGCGGCCTGTGGCTTGCCATCATCGGCTGGTTCCTGAGCAGCGCTGCGGATGCCAGCCGGCGCGAGCTCACCGCGCGCGAGCAGCTCAGCGGTGTGCGCGTGACCGAGGTCGTCAAAGCAGTTCCGGGGAGCATCAGTCCCGACACTCCGGTGGCTGAGCTGGTGAGCAGCGTCTTCCGCGGGCAGCACAGCCGGGCGGTGCCCGTCTGCCGCGACGACCGGGTCCTGGGAATCGTTACCGTCACCGACGTCAGGGAGTTGCCGCGGGATAAATGGGAGGAAACGCCGGTCTCGGAGATAATGACCCGCGAGCCGCTTCACAGCGTCAGGTCTACGGACGATCTGAACACCGCCATGAGACTTATCGCGAAGCACGACATCAACCAGGTACTGGTGCTGGACGGCATGAGGTGTGCCGGGCTGGTGACCCGTGCCGATATTCTGAACTACCTGCAGCTGAGTCACGAGCTCGGCTTGAGACGCAGGTGAAGCCGGCAGACCCGGACGGCCCGGCGCCGCCAGGCACAGGCCTCCCGATCTGTCATCCCCTCGGGAAACGGCGCGTGGACCGTCTGCCCCCCGACCGCAGGGACGAGACCTGAGTCCTTTATCCCATATTAAGTGAATCGTCGTCTGCTCCTTGGGCGCAGGGACGAGACTTGAGTCCTTCATCCCATATAACTGAATCGTCGTCTGCGCCCTGACCGCAGGGACGAGACCCCGAATTTGCGTGTGAGTTCGCAGAGTGTCACCATCCGCCCCCTGGCCGTAGGGACAAGACCCAGCCCAATCGCGGTCACGCGAACAGGCGACTCCCACGGCTGACGGGCCACAGAGTGCGGGGCGGAGGCTATTCCGGCATCGGGCGACCTGGGGCCCACAGATTGCGAGTGGCGGAGTCTTGTGGCAGCGGCGGCTGACCGGCCACAGAGTGCGGGCCGGAGGCCATTCCCGCATCGGGCGACCTGCGGACCACGGATTCCGAGCGGCAGAGTCTTATGGCAGCGGGCTGACCGGCCACAGAGTGCGGGCCGGAGGCCATTTCGGCATCGGGCGACCTGCGGCCGACAGATTGCGAGCAGCCGAGTCTTGTGGCAGCGGTGGCTGACGGGTCACAGAGTGCGGGCCGGAGGCCATTTCGGCATCGGGCGACTTGCGGCCCACGAATTGCGAGCGGCAGAGTCTTATGGCAGCGGTGGCTGACGGGCCACAGAGTGCGGGCCGGAGGTCATCCCGGCATCGGGCGATTTGCGGCCCACGGATTGCGAGCGGGGGATGGTTATGTCATACAGCCGGAGGGGGAGCAGCAACTTGGCTTCATGAAGTGGAGCCAGCGATCGGAGTCGAACCGATGACCCGCGGTTTACGAAACCGCTGCTCTGCCTCTGAGCTACGCTGGCGCGGTCGTAAGTATAGCCGAAGGTACGCTGCGGCTTCAACGAGGATGCCGGACAGCTACATACTCACCGGTCCGTGCCGGTCTTCCGCTCCTCGTGGTCTCGAAGGATACCTTCGCGATACGCCGGCGGGAAACCGGGCAGCGGATCCATCTGCGCACCGGAAAACGCAACCGGATACCTGATACCGGCCTTGTCCAGAGCCTTAAGACCGGCGATCAGCGAATCGATACACGCAGGGGGCAACGCAACCATGAGTTCATCATCCTGTGCGTGCCCGAATCTTCGCTCGCCGAAGCAGGGAATGCCGACCGCCGGCTTGCCGGTGACGTAGCACTTCCCGATGGAATCCGAGCACGCCGACTCACCGCAGCAGGAGAACTCCAGCTTCTCGTACCGCTCCCACTGCAGCGCACTGACAATGCGGGAAACCTGCGCGGCGTTTCCGTAGAGTATGATCATGTCAGGCTCGATGCGACCCGCCGCCAGGGGCGACACCACAGCCGCTTCAAACTCATCAGGAACGCGCGGCCAGTTCTCATGCGTGTACTTGTCCAGTGCATCCTCTTTGTTCTTGAACCAGACTTCGCCGATCGTCAACATGTACCACTCAGGCACCGTCTCCCGCAGTCCCACCACGGTGGCACACAGCGGGGTAAGGTCCGACTCCGTGACTCCCACGGTGGCTCCCGCAGTCCGCGCCTGGGTGATGAGCTGACAGAGTGTTGCGATGATACCCGGCCTTCGACACCGTATCTGCTCCAGGTCTTCCTTCTTTCTCAGCAATTGCAGACCAACCGGAAACGTCTTGAGCCTGAGCAGGGACTCGAGTTCGCTCGCCACGACCGTCCAATCAGTCATCATGCCCTCCATTGTCAACGAGGCTGCTCTTGCGCGATGAGCAGGAAACGCAACCGCGCCGCTCCGGCACCCTCTGCCACCCCGAAAGCGCGGCACAGCCGGGCAACGGACGTAGTATTGTAGCAGGAGAGCGACGCCGACCTGCACCCTACCACGGTTGCCGCACATCCGTCTATCAGGACTGACCGCCGTATCGGACTGCAACAGGATGGGTCCGCGCGGTGGTGCGCGTTTCGTCGTGTTTGCCCCCGGTCACTGTCGCCCCAGGCATGCCGGGTTGTCCCGACCGGCCGGCAGCTTCTCCCACCCGCGACAGGAGTTCTCCGGAGAGACCAACCCGCCCGCATCCGTCTGCACACGCAAAGGGCGTTATGTCTGATGGAAGCCCTGTGCTCCCGACCTACTCCACTTCAACTATCATCTCGATCTCCACGGGGATTCCAAACGGCAATGCCTGCATCCCCACAGCAGATCGCGCATGTTTGCCAGCCTCCCCGAACACCTCGACCAGGAGATCTGAACACCCGTTGATGACCTTCGGCTGATCTTTGAAGTCCTCGGTGCAATTCACCATGCCCAGCAGCTTCACGAAGCGCTTCACCTTGTCGAGGTCGCCCAGGGCCGCTCTCACCGATGCCAGACAGTTCATGGTCACGTTGCGGGCGACCTGATAACCTTCCTCTAATGTCAGGTCATGACCAACCTTCCCCGAGGTCTTGATACGCCCGTCATTGTACGGACCATGCCCGGACACGAACAGCAGATTCCCTGTCCTCACAGCCATGACGAAGTTTGCGACAGGTGTCGGCGGTTCCGGAAGCTCCAAACCCATTTCCTTGATCTTCTGTTCAGCACCCACGATTCATCTCCTTTACTTCATGTACTCCATGTGTCCGACCGGCTACAGTCATGAGGCGTCATACCGTTATTGTTACTTCAACAGGGCAGGGATCACGTGGTGCATCACATAACCCCGACCCCTGCGACGGCGCAACTAATGAACTGCGAGTCGCCCCGTGGCCCCGCAACAGCAAATGCTCCGCACGTTAGCACCACGCATAAACCCTGTCAATCAAACGCGAAGCCTCTCCCACCAGCCGGCAGTCGTTGAAGCATGGTCGCACCTGATTGCCATGGGGTCGCGCGCAATCCTGCTCCAGCGTCAGCTTCCCACGCCACGACCCGTCACGCTGATGACCCGCTCGACTTCTCCATTGCGGACGCCGTAGAGCTTGCTGTGTATGTTTATGACGAGGGTCGCGTTGTTCGGGACTATCTCGAGTCGCTCTCCAGGACTCAGCCTCTCCCGGTGGTCCATGTAGTGAATGCAGCTGCTTTCGGCGTGCAGCCGGCCCAGCCACAATCCGGGCCTGCCCTGGATAGAACCATACGAAGGCATGCCCTCCCAGAAGAAGCCAGGGGTATCCCGCTTTCCTATTAGCGAGTCGGCACCGAACGTCTTGACACCCGCATCCAGCACGGCGTAGGTCGCATGCGAGACGCTCATAACGGAGGTGAGGACCGTCACCGCACAGGCTTCACGGGTATTGCCGCCGTTCATCATGTAGCCGATGTCGCCTATAACGCAGTTGCCGGGATGAATCTCCGTAATCTCGGGGAACCTCCCCTCCCTGATAAGCCTGCAGGTCCAGCGGAAGGTGGGCGATGCGCCGACCGAGACGTGGTCGAGCTCGATGCCTGCGTTCCTGATCGCCTTCGCGGTGTCGCAGACCATCGTCGCATCCTCGAAGGCCTTCTGCGAGAGCGCCTCCTCCGTATTCTTCGCGCCCTTTTCGTGGCCGTAGACGCCGGCGAGGCGTACGCCCTCCAGGCGACCGATCTCGCCTGCAATCTCCACCGCCGGCTCCCCGGGTGGCACACCGTAGCGCGGGCTGCCACCCGTATCAATCTTGAGAAGCACAGGCATGTCGCGCCCGACCGCCCGGCCCACCTCAGCGATCCCCTGCGCCTGCTCGACCATATCGACGACGGGGTAAACCCTGTTGTGAGGATTGGCGACGACTCGCTTCAGCGTCGCCAGCTTGTGCGCGCCGTAGAACGGGTGCCCCACCACAATGTCATTCAGTCCTTCATGCGCCATCACCTCGGCCTGGTCTATCGTTCCGACCTCGATGCCACACGCGCCGGCCTCGAGCTGACGCATGGCAATCCATGCCGACTGGTGCACCTTGGTGTGGGGCCGCAGGCCGATGCCTGCATCGACCGCGTGCTGTGTCATCTCCTGGATGTTGGCGTCAAGCTGATCAAGGTTGACCAGCACGCAGGGTGTATCGAGGTACTCGTATGGCACCATCTTCTGCTGCATTATCCGACCTCCTCCGCACTGACTGCTCCTGACATTACGCGATAGCGAAGACGATGGCAATGGCTTTCACCCGCTTCGCCATCGAACGAGCCGAACATCCTGTAAGGCGGGCCGCTGCTTCTCAGGTGGCAGATGTTCCATCTCGTGTGTCCCGCTGCGGCAGCACCCTTCGAGACCGGTAGACTGGAGCAATACAAACACGTAAAGTACGCCCGGCAGGGCACTGCCACTGAGGCCCCGGACACCATGTCCCGGAGAGATCGCAGTCCACTGCCGTATTCACATCATGAAGCGTCGCCTGCTGAACGGACCGGACGGGAGGATGTTCTACGGATACATCATCGTCATTGCCTCGTTCCTCGTCATGGCGCTATCGTCCGGAGCGATTTACAGCTTCAGCGTGTTCTTCGAGCCATTGCAGACTCAGTTCGGGTGGAGCCGTGCAGTGACCTCCGGTGCTTTCTCAGCGTTTATGGTGATGCATGGCATGATGTCAATCGGGGGCGGGAGACTCAACGACAGGTTCGGTCCGCGCATCGTGCTCAGCGCCTCCGGTCTCGTCCTGGGCCTCGCATTCATCATGATGTCCCGCGTGACAGGCGTCTGGCACCTGTACGTAGGATATGGCATCCTGATCGCAGCCGGATTTGCGGGGATGCCCGTACCGCTCATGTCCACCGTCGCACGATGGTTCCATGCGAGAAGAGGACTCATGACCGGCATCGTCATGGCAGGTACGGGCGTAGGCACAATGATAATGCCCCCGTTCGCGAACTGGCTTATCTACAGGACCGATTGGCGCACGTCCTACCTGGTCTTCGGCCTCATACTCACCGCAGTGATCGTCCTGGCCGCCCAGTTTATGCGGCGCGATCCTTCCAAGCAAGGGCTGCTACCCCTCGGGGTCGTCGCGCAATCGAATGAACAGGGTGCCAATGCTGCCATACACGCTGGTATGCTGCTGTCCGAGGCACTCCGCACCAGGCAGTTCTGGCTGCTGTGCCTTGCATTGACTGGCTTTGGCTACGCATTGCAGTCGATCATGGTGCACGTTGTCATCTATGGCAGGGGGCTGGGGCTCACACCGGCCAGCGCTGCCAGCATCATGACCATCATAGGGGGAATGGGCGTCGCGGGAAGGATCGGCGTTGGCGGCATCGCCGACAGATTGGGGGCCAGGCGGCCGCTGGTGATGGTACTGGCCGCGCTATCGCTGAGCCTGTTCTGGCTGGCCTTCACGGTGCAATCGTGGACTGTCGTCGCCTTCGCTTTCGTCTTTGGCTTCGTCTATGGAGGGACCATACCGCTCTTCTCTCATACAGTCGCCGAGCTGTTCGGACTGCGCGCACACGGCGTCATCCTGGGCACCATTACGTGCTCTATCGGCATCGGCAGCGCCCTCGGTCCCGTGGTCACCGGCTACGGTTTCGACCTGCTGGGCAGCTACACGTGGTCCTTCATCATCTGCGGAGCCGTGACAGGAGTGGCAACCGTGCTCGCTCTGTGCCTCCGACCGGTGAGCCGGACAGCAGCTACAAACGATCCACCTGCAGCGTAGTATTACGCGGAGCACTAGGTACTTCCCATTACGCTTCTGCCTGACGGGCAATCGGTGCACGGAAACACCGCGTTACCAGTCCCGGTTGTCGTTGTCCGCTGCGTAGAGAGCAACGGTCTACTGAGAGACCACCTTACATGGGAAGTATTGGACGCTCGGAGTGGTAATTGCGCACTTCGATCGCCCCCATCACAGCCATGCGGGCGCCGAATGGGCTCCCAACCGGCAATGCAGGACCCTTACGAAGGAGAAAGGCGCCTTCTGCATAGCATGTTCAAGAGTGACATGCCCGCCTCAGTTGGAATCTTCTTGCGGAATAAGTATCTCAAATTGCTGCAGACCGGGAGTGCATCGGTTGCCCCTAATGGTATTGATTGCTCAGTTCATGGATCGCACCCAATGCCCTACCTGGCTTCTGCAAGCGGTTCGGGGCCAAAGCACTATTGACAGAAACAAGACCGTGTTGGTACCGTCAACCTGTAGCACCTGGTCTTCTCGGACGCCTGCATGTCAAAGCGTCACGAACAATCGGCAGCTGGGAGTAATGTTCGATTGCGTCAGCGGTGGATCCGTCGAAATGCTCCGGGGAGGTGGCTTATGGTGCCCTGAAAATTCGGCGACATGATTACATCCCTGATGTCTTGTGCCACCACTTGAGAGTCACCCTGACAACTGAGATTAGGAGGTATTCGTGAAAAGAAGCAGACTACTTCACATCACACTCGCGACGTGCCTATCGTTGGTCTTCCTGGTTGCCTCAATGGGCTTGGGCTGTGCACCGGCGCCCGATACCAATGATGTGGCGCCAGCACCCGTCGAGCCAGAGTACACGTGGCGAATGGCAAACGCATGGGTGCAAGAAGAGCGCAATATATCGATGCAGCTCTTCGCAGACTTGGTGAACCACTATACGGACGGCCGGGTCCACATAGACTTCTATCCTGATGGCCTGCTCGGAACACACGACGAGATCTTCCACGCGGTCCAGGCGGGCGACATAGAGATCGCGAACGTATGCCCCTATGTGCACCTCATACCGGGAGGCATGCTGAACTGGATGCCATGGACCATCAGCAGTTATGACCAGCTGGCAGTCGCCGTCGATCGCAATGACGGCGTGCTCTGGAACATCATGACGGATGTTTACGACGAGGTCGATCTCCAGCTCTTGTGGTTCACGCCGATGGGTCCCTATGGCATCGGCAGCAATGTAAGGCCGATCAAGACTCCCGACGACTTTGCCGACCAGGTGATGCGCGTGTCCGGCTCCCTGGGTTTCGTGCGCACTGTTCAGAACATGTCGGAGGGCACAGGCCTGGCCCTCGAGACGCTTCCGTGGGCGGACGTTTATGGAGCTCTCGAGCGTGGCGTAGTCGACTCAGCCTGGAGCCTGTGGGGCTCGCTCATTGAGGAGCGCCACCACGAAGTCCTCACGTACTTCACTGACCTGGGCTTTGGCTTCGACCAGAACAACGTCTGCATCAATCAGCAACTCTGGCGGGAGCTGCCCAGCGACATCCAGAATGCGATTATGAAGGCGGGCATGTTCGCCGAAGAACGGGATTTTGAGGCGCACCGGAGAATAGACAGAGAGTACCAGTTGACGCTCAGGGAATTCGGCCTTGAGATCTACTACCCAACCCCTGAGGAGAAGGCCGTCTTCCGCGAGAAAGCGCGGATGGATGAGATCTGGGAGGAACTGTGTCTGCCGTGGTTTGAAGATCGATACCCGGACGGCAGGGCAAAGATGAACCAGGTTCTCGCCGATCTCGACTGGATCCTCGAAAACTTCTAAAGTTTCCCGATTTCCTGGCCGCAGTCTACACACACGACCGCAGGGACGGCGGAGCCGATGATACACACCAGTCTGCCGTCCCTGCGGTTGCAGAAGAACGGAGGTTTAGCGTGGCCCAGTTGAAGTCCGTCCTCAGAGCAATGCAGAGTCTACTCCACAGGGCGGAGCTTGTGTGGTGTGTTATTGGCCTTGCAGGCTGCACAGTGCTGGTCTGTGTCCAGGTCATCAATCGGTGGTTGGTGCGTTATCCCCTCATGGGCATTGGCGACCTTGCCCTGTATATATTCGTTGCATTCATGCTCATAGCTGCTGCGTACACCACGTGGAATGAAGGACACATTGCCGTGGACTTCTTTCGCGACAAGTTCCTTTTGCACAGGCCGCGTGCGCTCGCGGTTCACAAAGCCTGCATGGTGCTCATTGCAATAGCGGTGGCAGTGTCCATACTTCCGGCGACGTACAGGTTTATGGCAGCGGCGATCAGATACCCGCAGTATGGAACACTCGTCCGATGGTTTAACACCAGTTGGCTCCAAATACTGATGTTCTGGATGCTGGCTCTGGTTCTGTTGCATCTTGCCGTGATCGCACAGCGAGACATTCGCAACGCGATGCGTCAGTTCAGGTCGAGGGGAGAGGACTAGATCATGGATATCGCGGTTCTCGTCACACTCGTCCTGTTCTTTGGAGGGATAGCCATTGGACTGCCGATGGCCTGGGTGTTCCTCTCAAGTACTGTGGCAGGGATCCTGGTCTCGGGTGGCTCACTGGGATTTATACCCGGCGCTGCGTTCCACGCCATCAACAGCTACATACTGATGGCGATAGCGTTTTTCATTTTTGCCGGGAACATAATGGGGGAGGCCGGTCTGGCTGATCGGATAATCCGCTTCAGCTATGCGCTCGTGGGTCGTGCAAGAGGTGGCCTTATCAATGTAGGCATCGTTGCCACGTTGTTCATGAGCGCCCTCACCGGATCTTCGGTCCCCTGCATTGCAGCTCTTATTCCCCTGCTCGTTCCACGCCTTGAGAAGTACGGCTACCAGAGGCGATACACCACTGCAGTGCTCTGTTCTGCCAGTTTCCTCGGATATCTCATTCCTCCGAGTGTGCCAGTCCTGATCTACTGTCTGGTTGCCGGAGAGTCCGTTGCTGCAGTCTTCCTTTCAACCGTAATACCCGGTCTATTGCTCGCGGGTGGTTATATGGCCCTGAACCGCTTCCTGGTCGCGAGGTATTTGAAACCGACTTCTGAACTGCCTGAACTTCCAAGTGGGTTCAGAGCCTCGGTGAAGGAGGCAGGTACTGCAGCGTGGAAGGCTTCCGCAGCATTAGGATTGCCAATCATTGTCCTTGGCGGTATCTACGGCGGAATATTTACGCCAAATGAAGCCGGTGCTATTGCCGTCGCCTATACGCTGTTCGTCGGACTCTTTGTCTACCGGGAGTTGAAGAAGAACAGATTCGTAGAGGTCCTCAAGTCAACCGTGATGACACTCGGAATGATAACGCTACTGCTCGCTCTGGGCACGGTGTTCACCAGGTTTCTCATCAGGGAGGGAGCCGCACAGGCCCTCGCGGAGGGCATGATCGGCGTATTTGAGAGTAAGATCCTGATTCTCCTCATGATGAATCTACTACTACTCGTGCTTGGCATGTTTATCGATGGTATACCGATTCTCATTGTCGCTGTGCCGTTGATCCTTCCACTTGTCAGCGAACTGGGACTTAACAACGTACAGCTTGGAGCAATTGTCGTCGTCAATGTGGGGTTGGGAGTTGTAACTCCGCCCTATGCAATATCGATGTTCGTTGGTTCACGCCTGGGAGGAGTGCCATACGAACACCTGGTCAAACCAATGGCATTGTTTCTACTAATCGTCGGTATCCCCGTGCTGCTCATTGTGACATTCATCCCGTGGGTGTCGCTCTGGCTGCCAACGGCCGTTGTCGGACCGAGAATCGTGGGACCCTGGTAGCACGTAAGTGTTAGGAGGCTACATGTTCAGGACTTTGTTGACAGGTGGAACAATCGTCGATGGCACCGGGAGCGTTGGCTTCAGGGGATCAGTAGCTATAGACTCAGATCAAATCAGGATTCTCACAGGAGATGTTTCCTCCGTCTCAGCAGAGCACACCGTAGACGTGTCAGGATGCATAGTGAGTCCTGGGTTCATCGACGTCCACACTCACTCGGATCTAATGGCTCTTGGAGAACCTCTTAATGAGCCCAAGAGCCTTCAGGGTATTACTACAGAGATAGTTGGGCAGGATGGCCTTGGCTATGCCCCTCTTTCTGATTCGAACCTGACAACCATGGTACGGTACTACGCCGGAATAAATGGCAACCCTGCGCTGAACTACAACTGGCGTTCAATGGCACAGTTCTTGCAGCGCTTTGAAGGAACCACTGCACTTAACATCGGATCCCTGATCCCTAACGCGTGTCCCCGCCTGGAGGTAATAGGCTGGGACAACCGTCCCGCTACGGATCAGGAAGTATCGCGGATGCAGGAAATGGTGGCCCGATCTATGTCTGAAGGCGCTTTGGGGCTATCGTCCGGACTGTCCTACCCACCCGGTGTCTATGCAACCACCGATGAACTGGTAGAACTCTGCAAGACGGTTGCAGCCCACGGTGGGGTGTACGTCACGCACGTGAGATACGATCTGGGGGACCGTGCCTTCGACCCGTTTCGCGAGGCGATAAGCATTGGACAACGCAGTGGGTGCCCTGTGCAGCTTACGCATTACGCCACGAACTACGCGACCAGAGGCAGAGCGGACAGGCTTCTTGAGCTCGTTGATACTGCAAGGATGACCGGCATCGATGTGACTATCGACTCGTATCCGTGGCCTGCTGGCAGCACTGTTCTTCATATGTGCATCCCCACCTGGGCACATGAAGGCGGCCCCGACGCGTTGCTCGAACGTCTGAAAAGTCCGAGCGTCCGCGATGAGATGCGCCCCCGGGGACCAAGCGCGCTCTTCAACTACTCAGAGATGGTCATAAGCGCCATCGGTACCGAGAAGAACAAGTGGTGTGAGGGGCGAACGATAGCAGAGTTAGCCGAGGAACGGGGCAGCGATCCCTGGGACACAGTGTGTGACCTGATAGTCGAAGAGGACCTTTACGTGTCGTTCTACGTATTCAGCGGGCATATGGACGACGTGAAGACAATCATGAGGCACAACAGCCAGATGTTCTGTTCGGACGGCCTCCGGGTTGGGGGCAGACTGAACCCGCGGACCTACGGGACCTATCCCAAGGTACTGGGACAGATGGTGAGAGACGAGAAGATCCTTTCTTTGGAACAGGCTATCCGGAAAATGACTTCTTTCCCTGCCCAGCGATTCGGACTCCAGGATAGAGGTATACTCCGTGACGGAATGAAGGCCGACATAGTGGCGTTTGACCCACTCACTGTGAGTTGCACTGCTACGTTCGAGAATCCCAGGCAGTATCCACTGGGCATCGAGTACGTATTTGTAAATGGAGAAATGGTGGTAGACAGGGGAAGGCACACCGGGGCTACCCCGGGTCGCGCGATCCGACGACAGTTTCAGCCCACGACACCATGCTGAATACCGGCCGTACAAAAGGAAAGAGTGAGGATGCACATTGTTTGACACTCTGATCAAGAATGGGACTATTGTTGATGGTACGGGCAACCCGGGTTACGTCGGACATGTGGGCATCAGCGGCGACACCATAAGCGTATTGACGGGAGATGCATCGGCGGTTCAGGCACAACATCTGATTGATGCGTCCCATCTGACAGTAGTACCTGGCTTCGTCGATGCTCATACCCACTCCGGCCTCATCGCTTTGGAGGACCCTCGCAACGAAGCCAAGCTCCGACAAGGTGTTACAACGGAGATCATCGGCGTTGACGGCCTTGGTTACGCCCCGCTGACCCGTAAGAACCTGGAACTCATGCTCATGCGCAATTCGGGATTGGATGGTTACCCAAACCTGCAGTACGAGTGGGATTCTGTCACGGGTTATCTATCGCGATTCGGTCATCAGACTTCGGCGAATGTCGCCTTTCTGTTACCGAATAGCTGCCTTCGAGTCGAGACAGTTGGCTGGACCAGCCGACGGGCAAGTGCAACTGAGCTGGCTGTCATGAAGGACACAATCCGTCAGACAATGTCCGAAGGCGCCGTTGGCCTGTCGACAGGACTCCAGTATCCACCCGGCAGCTACGCCGATACAGACGAGCTCGTCAGCCTGTGCGAGGTTGTTGGCAGGTGTGGTGGTATTTATGTAACCCATGTTCGCTACGACCTTGGCGATAGAATGTGGGATCCGTTCAGGGAAGCCGTGTTGATTGGACTCAGAAGCGGGTGCCCCGTACACATATCGCACTTTTTTGCCACAATCCCTCTTCGTGGCAGGGCCACCGAAATGCTTGAGTTCGTGGACGCTGCACGAAAGCAGGGAGTAGACCTGACTTTCGACTCATACCCGTGGCCAGCGGGCAGCACGATGCTGGATATCGTCTGCCCCCAGGAAGACTACTCCGGAGGGCCACAACACCTGCTGGAGCGACTGCAGAACCCGGCAGACAGAATGAGGATGCGAGACCAGAGCACTCATATGGTGGGCCATAAGGGGGCTATGGTAATCAGCGCGGTACGCACCGACAAGAACAAGTGGTGCGAAGGCTTGACGGTTCAACAGGTATCCGACACGCTTCAGAAGGACGCGTGGGACACCATATGCGACCTCCTCATTGAAGAGGAACTGGCCGTCGCCTTCTACAGCTTCAGTGGCGACATGAACGATGTCAAAGTCATCATAAGGCATCCGGCGCACATGTTCTGCTCCGATGCTCTTAGGATCGGAGGACATCCGAATCCCAGGACCTACGCTACTTACCCCAAGGTTCTCGGGGAGCTTGTACGGGACGAGCAAGTCATGCCCCTGGAACAAGCGATCTGCAAGATGACCTCGTTCCCGGCACAACGATTCGGACTATCCGATCGCGGCGTGCTACGCAACGGAATGAAGGCGGATATCGTGGTGTTCAACCCCTTCACCGTCAGCGGCGTGGCAACCTTCGACAATCCGTGTCAGTACCCGCTCGGCATAGAGTACGTGTTTGTTAATGGACAGCCGGTGATTTCGGGGGGCTATCATACCGGTGCTTTCCCGGGACAACCACTCCTTCGGCAGAGCTACCCGGGGGACGGTCGTTAGCCGCGATTGGGAATCAGCACGGATGCACGCAGGTGTAACTTAAGACGCGAGATTCATAAGGGGGTAACAATGATTCCTGAGATTGAGAGAGTACCGCGAGTGGGCCTTGGATTCTATCCCACGCCCATCACAAACGCCGCACACCTGTCCTCCAGATTGGAGGGGCCAACCATCTTCATCAAGCGCGACGACCTGAGCGGTCTGGCGCTCGGAGGCAACAAGTGCCGCAAGCTCGAGTTTATACTGGCTGAGGCGCAGCGACAGGGCGCAACCGCCGTCATCAGCACCGCCAGCTCTCAGTCTAACTTCTGCCTTCAGCTCGCTGCTGCCGGGCGCAAGCTGGGCATGAAGCCCTGCTTCGCACTCATCAAAGGCGTGCACACCGAGACACAGGGCAACCTGCTGCTCCACAACATCCTCGGTTCCGACGTCGAGATCCTCGAGGTCGCTGATATGAGCCTTATGAAAGGGAGCTTCATCACGGACAAGTGGGATGAGCTGGCGGCGCAGCTTCGAGCCAAGGGAAAGCGGCCGTTCATCATGAGGCACCACCTCCCCGACATCTCAGCGATTCTCGGCGTGGTCGGCTGGGTCAACGCGGCCGACGAGCTGAATACGCAGTTCCAGGCCCTCGGCATCAAGCCTGACTACGTCGTCCTGGCAAACGGTGGCGGTGGCACCCAGGCCGGACTCGAGATCGGCGCCCGACACCTCGGCACGACATGGAAAGTGGTCGGTTTCTCCGTGCTCAACACCAGAACCGCCGCCACACAGGCGGTCGCCGAACAGGCAAATGCCGCCGCCGAGTTCCTCGGCCTTCAGACCAGGGTGAACGCCGAGGAGCTGGAGATCTACGACGACTACATCGGCGACGGATATGGCATCCCGACCGCCGAAGGTATCGCAGCCATACGAACGGTGGCCAGAACGGAAGCTATCTTCCTCGACCCCGTGTACACGTCAAAGGCAATGGCCGGACTCGCCGATCAGGTGGAACGGGGTCGCTTCAAGCCGACCGACACCATTGTCTTCATACATACAGGTGGTGTCCCCGCCCTGTTCGCTTACGACAGGGAGATTGCCCAGTAAGGGTGTGGATCTGAAGATGAAAAGGGCGCAATGGCAGTATCTGCGACGCACCGACTTCCCCACGCTCGCTCAGCAAGATGCGGTTGTAATCATCCCGGTAGCTTCTATCGAACAACACGGGGAGCATCTACCCGTTAACACGGATGCGAACAACTGCCATTCTGTCGCCACTATGGCAGCAGAAAGCATTGACAGTTTCCCGGTGCTCGTCTTGCCGGTCGTATGGCCTGGCTACTCTCCGCATCATATGGAGCACCCGGGCACTATAACTCTGGGCTTCGACACCTTTGTCCGGATGCTTACCGAGGTGGGAGTATGCGTACACACGCACGGCTTCAGGAAGATACTCTTCCTCAACGGGCATGGTGGAAACTCAGCCATCATTTCCGCGATGCGCCTCAAGCTCGCTGCGGAACATGGCATTGCCGTGGTAGCCTGTACTTACTGGGATATTCCCGGGGTTGCCGCCGTATGGCGGTCGATATGTGAGACTGACAAGGGCTTCGTGGGCCATGCAGCTGAGGTCGAAACATCGTTGCAGCTATACCTGCAGCCGGACCTCGTCGATATGAACAGCGCTCAATGGGTGCCCGGTGTTTACGGCGACCCCGCACACGCTACTAAGGAGAAGGGCGAGCAATTCCTCAACGCCGCAGTTACCGGGCTTGTCGCACTGATCAACGACTTGCACAGCGGCGATCTGGAGAAGAGGTTGGAGTGGGGCAAAGAAGTCCCTAATGATTAGCAGGGCACAGGCTGAAACGACAGCTGCCTCTGCCAGAAGGAGGTATTTACAGAATGAAGCGTGCGGTTGTGACAGATAAGGCTCCAGCACCAGCCGGTCCGTACACACCAGGCCTCGTTACCGGCGATTTCATCTTCGTCTCGGGACAGGGGCCCTTCGACCCTGAGACCAGGGCGATGCCCGAAACCATCGAGGGTCAGACGAGCCAGACTCTCGAGAACATCAAGGCGATCCTCGAGGCGGCGGGCGCACGCATGACGGACGTGGTCAAGGTCACTGTGCTGCTCACAGACCTCTCGGAGTTTCAGCGTATGAACAAGGTCTATGAGCAGTACTTTTCGCAGCCGTTTCCAACCCGAACCACATTCGGTGTCGGCCTTGCAGTGCCGGGCATGCGGATCGAGATCGACGCAATTGCACATGTGGGCAAGTGAGCTCAGCGTGTTGAGGCTGTGGCATCCTGAAGGTGAATACTGCGAGGTGTGACACGATGCAATCTGAACTGAGCTATATTGATACCCCGTCCCTTCTCATCGATAGCGCGAAGATGGAGCGTAACCTGCAGGAAATGGCCGCAATAGCGGCTGATGCGGGAGTAGCTCTGCGGCCCCACGTCAAGACCCATAAGTCTCCGTCGCTGGCGCTCCGGCAGCTCGAGCTTGGTGCCCGGGGGGTTACCGTCGCAAAGATTGGCGAGGCAGAGGTCATGGCCGACGCGGGTATTCGCGACATCAGGATCGCCTATCCGATCGTTGGTGAATCTAAGCTGTCTCGCCTCACCAGGCTGATGCAGATGGCGGACGTCTCTATTTCCCTCGACAGTGTCGAGGCGGCACGCGGACTATCAGATCTTGGCGGTCATATTGACAGGCATATCCCGGTGCTCTTGAAGATCAACACCGGCCTCGACCGCGTGGGAGTCATGCCTGACGAAGCTCTCGAAATGGCCAAGGCCATTGACTCTCTTCCGGGTGTTCACCTGGTCGGCATCCTCACTCATGAGGGACACGCGCTCAAGGAGCCTTCGCGCGAGGGCGCCAGGCAATGTGCCATTCAGGCCGGCCACACCATGGCAGAAACGGCCGGGCGGCTGCGGGAGGCTGGCCTTGGGATTGCAGAGGTGAGCGTCGGCTCCACCCCCACGGCTCGAGATATCGCCTACGTGCCGGGAGTGACGGAGATTCGACCCGGCACGTATATCTTCAACGATTACAACGAGGTGACCTTAGGCGTTGCTACGGAGGAGACCTGCGCATTGACGATACTCGCGACGGTCGTGAGCATCCCGTCGAACGATCGTGCAGTCCTCGACGCAGGTTCAAAGACCCTGACATCGGACCTGCTGAGTCCACCCTCATCTCGCAAAGGTTACGGCTACGTCAAGGGCTATCCGGAGATTACGATCGCGCGGCTGACCGAGGAGCATGGCATCCTCTCCCTGCAGGATGCCAGGAGCCGACTGGAGATCGGCCAGCAAGTCGAGATTATTCCCAATCACATCTGCCCCGTGGTTAATCTGGCTGATGCCATGTACCTGATGAAGGATGGAGTGTGCGAAGGACAGGTCGAGGTTCTGGCCAGAGGCAAGAATAGATGAGCACCGGGCTGCGTCGCTTGGATGGTTCTGAGTCCGACAGCATGCTTCTGCCTCTTGTGATCCGTTGGCTCATGTCCTCGCAGTGACAGGCAGTGCGGTAACTATTTCGTGAGAACCCGGGTCTAGAACGTATTCCTTTGTGTCCTGGATCGACAGCTTCGATAGAGAGGTGGTACATGAATATCTACGAAACCTATGGAGTCAAACCGGTTATCAACGTCGCGGGTGCGATGACGCGATACGGTGGCACACTGGTCGGGAGAAGGGTGCTGGATGCAATGGAGGACGCGGCGCGCTACTCCGTTTCCCTGGACCAGTTGCAGGCGGCTGCCAGTCGTATTATTGCGAGGAGGACTCACGCCGAGGCCGGCATCGTCACGTGTGGTGCCTCGCACGCACTTACATTAGCCACAGCCGCCTGTATCTGCGGCTGGGACGTAGCCCGCATGAACAGGTTGCCCCACACGGAGGGTATCCCCAACGAAGTTGTCATGCCGCTGCAGCATATATCGGGTTACGACCATGCGATTCAGGCGGCTGGCGCCAGGATCATCCCTGCAGGTATTTTCAACGACACCCCTGAACCGTTCACCGTCCGTCCCACCGACCGTTGGGAGCTGGAATCGTGCATCACGGAGCATACGGTCGCCATAGCCTTCGCGCCGCTACCGGGCTCGCATCCGCCGCTGGACCAGGTAATCGAGGTGGCACACAAGCACAGCCTGCCGGTCATCATCGATGCCGCAGCTCGCGTACCACCGCTCAACAACCTGCACCTGTACATCGACATGGGCGCCGATCTGGTGGCCATCAGTGGCGGCAAGGGCATAAGGGGACCGCAGGCAAGCGCCATTCTGTGTGGACGAAGGGACCTGGTTGGTTCTGCACTCCTTCAGATGCTTGATCTCGCAGGTGAACGGTTTGATGAGTGGAGCCCTCCGGCAGACCTGATTCCCAGGGAGAAGCTCCGTGGCAAGCCTTTGCACGGAATTGGTCGAAGCGGCAAAGTAACCAAAGAAGCTATCATTGGACTCCTGGTCGCCCTTGAGTCGTTCTCCGAGGAAGAGTTTGCTGCACTTAGCGCAACACGTCTGGAACTTGTGCGGCTCATCCAGGACAACCTGACAGAACTTCCCGGTGTGCAGGTACAGCTATGCGATGACGAGGAGCAGCACTACCCGGTGCTCCAGGTGACGGTGGAACCTGACGCTATCGGAAGGAGTGCATTGGACGTGGTCCGCACACTCAAGTCAGGCGAACCCGGCATTTGCTTCGATGAAACAGAGGTCGAGCAGGGGGTCATCTACATCGACTCACTGAACCTCGAGAGCCAGGAGACTGCCGCTATGGTGGGCACTCGCCTTAGAGCAGCATTGACGTAGGGTGACAATCCGTTGCAGGGTACTATCCGGTAACACGGTTGCCAGGCATACCGAGAGCGTGCAGTCGGAGAAAGACGTTACTTACTCGTGCCGAGGGAGCATTCTCGTTCCGGTCAGAATATGCCGCCGGTGGGATAGTGCGACGCAGCCCACGTGGGTACCTGCCCGTCGGCATCCGGGGCTTACAATTCCAACCCGATGCTGAACGCATCGCCTTCCACTGCACCAACGCCACAGTACTTACGTGTGGGATTATCGAGGAAGACCACGGGGGCCACTTTCATAAAGTCGATCATGCCGTTGGCAGATATGCAGTGTTCAGAGACATGGGTTTCTACCACTCTTCCCAGCACAAGAAGATGGCTGTCGAGCTCAACTATCTGATGCACGGTGCATTCCAGATTCAGGGGACACTGCTCTATCAGAGGCGCGTTCCCGAGCGTCCCGTAGAACACGCTGAAGCCACAACATTCCACCTTGTCAACGTCCGCTCCAGATTTCACGCCGCAGAAATCGACCTCGCGCACTTGTGCAACTGATGGGACGTTGACAGAGAACTCTGCATTTGCACGAATGCCACGCATTGTGTAGCGAGCAGGGCGAATGGCAACCGATACCATCGGAGGTTCTCCGCTGGCAATACCCGCCCAAGCTGCAGTCATGAAGTTCGGCTTCCCATCAATCATCGCTCCGATCAGCAGGGCTGGCATCGGGGCGATCCACGTCTGTGGTCCTTTGGTTACCTTGGCCATTTCACTGTTCCTCCCGTTAGTACCCGTCTTGCGCAACACGCAAACACGGACCGATCACTCTTTCACACCAAGCTGCCGAATACACGTGCGGAATGGACTTCGTACCAGCACGCGATACCAGCGATAGAGGGACCTGTACCGAGCCTGTCAAGGCTGGTCACCGCTGCATTCTCCCTCCCCAGCCACTCCCTTTATCAGGGCTTCGACCGTGCTGGTTGCATCCCCTGGCAGGAAGATAACCTGGTCATCGTAGAAGAGAGGGTTCTCGACACCGGAATAGCCGGGCTTCCTGGTGCGCTTGCAGATGACGACATGCTTCGAATTGTGCACCTTCAGTATGGGCATTCCCGAAATCGGAGTACCGGGAACGTTCATGGCGGCCGGGTTCACCACATCGCACGCCCCTACGACGAGGCCGACATCCGTGGTCGGGAAATCTTCATTAATGGCATCCATTTCCAGGAGTTTTTCGTAGGGCACACCGGCCTCAGCCAGGAGGACATTCATGTGCCCCGGCATCCTTCCTGCCACCGGGTGTATGGCGAATCTCACCCGTGCTCCTCGTGCTTCCAGAGCTCGGGAAAGCTCCCACACCTTGAACTGTGCCTGGGACACCGCCATTCCATAACCGGGCACAATGATCACTTCAGCGGCGTCTTTCAGCAACTCTATCGACAGACCGAGCTGGTCAATCCGCTCTGAGTCCGCACGCTTCGTCACGTCAATCGCTCCCTGGTCGCAACCGTCCAGCTTCTGTGTCTCGAATCCCAGGAATACCGTCATCAGGCTCCTGTTCATTGCACAGCACATCTTGTGGCTGAGCAGCACGCCGGACGCTCCAACCATCGCTCCACACGCAACCAGCAGGGCGTTTTGAGTGACGAAGCCACACAGAGAGGCAGCCACTCCCGACGCGGCATTGAGGAACGTGATGACCACAGGCATGTCCGCGCCACCGATGCGTATGGTCACAATCACCCCGAGCGCGAGCGCAAAGGGCAGAAGCGTCAGGGCATAGAGCCAGACGCCTCCCGGCTGGAGGAACGCCCCGATGGCCCAGTAGACAAGCAGTATGGCGACAACTCCTACCGTCAGCAAGGAGTGCCTTGGCAGTATGACCGCCTGCTCGTTCACCATGCCGTGCAGCTTGCCTGCGGCTACCAGGCTGCCGCTCAGAGTGAATGAGCCGACGGCCACCGCCAGGCCGGTCACCGCGAACATCGAGAGCGTGGGAGCGGCCATCGTCAACGGGTTCGAGGCCTCCGCCAGTGCGATCAGGGCTGAGGCCGCTCCTCCACAACCGTTCAACAACGCAACTAACTGGGGCATCTGGATCATCTTCACGCGAACAGCGAGCGCAGCGCCCACGATGCTGCCGATGGCGAGTGCAATCAGCACGGTCCCTGCGGTAAGAAGCTGGTGCTGGCCCAGCACCAGGATGATGGCTGAGAGGATGGCCAGCGCAGCGACGACGTTTCCCCACCACGCATAACGTGGCGAGCTCAGCAGACGTATGCCGCCCAGGACTGCCGCCGCTACGACGATGTAGAAGAACATGATGGGCGACATTTACATACGCCCCCGGTTCTTCTTCTCCCTGAACATGGCGAGCATCCTTCCCGTGACAAGGAACCCGCCCACTACGTTCACCATCGCGAGCGCCATGGCCGCCAAAGCCAGGATGGTGCTGGACATCGTTACCGCAAGGGCGGCGGCAACCAGCGCGCCCAGCACCGTGACGCCCGAGATCGCGTTGGTGCCGGACATGAGCGGCGTGTGCAGAAGCGAGGGCACCTTGGTGATAGCCCAGTAACCCACCAGGCCCGACACGACGAAAACAATGATGAGCATTATCAAACCTCTTTCCGGCCGTTCAAAGGCGGCTTACTTCACCTGTCCCATGGCCTTCAGCGTTCCGTGATGCACGATCTCCCCGGCAATCGTCACCAGCGTGCAGGCCACGATCTCGTCCGACCGATCTATGACCAGTTCCCCATCCCTGATCAACGGCTCAATGAAACTGTACATCGTGTTGGCGTACATCGAAGTGGCGTCAGTGGGCACATAGCCGGGCAGATTGGCGATCCCGCTTATCAACACACCGTGTTCCCAGACCTCCTGATTGAACCTGGTGAGACTGCAGTTCCCGCCCTGGTCCACCGATACGTCGCAGATGATCGAGCCGTTGCGCATCCCTTTCACCATGTCATCCGTGATAAGCACGGGCGCAACTTCTCCGGGTATCAGCGCACCGGTGATCACGATGTCCGAATCCAGCACAAGCGGGGCAAGCGCCTTCTTCTCCTTCTCGAGCCACTCCTCAGGCAAGGCTTTGGCGTAGCCACCGTCACCCACCGCCAACTCCGGCGGCACGTCGAATCCAACCACCCCAGCACCAAGACTGGCCGCTTGCTCCCGGGCTTCGGCCCGGATATCCACGGCCGAGACAACACCCCCGAGCCTCTTGGCTGTGGCTATCGCCTGCAGGCCGACGATCCCCGTCCCGATGACCAGGACCTTGGCCGGCGCAATCATCCCGATCGCAGTCATCGTCATGGGGATGAACCTGGGGAAACGGTCGGCAGCCATTATCACCGCCTTGTAGCCTGCCACCGTGCTCATCGCAGTCAGCGCGTCCATCTTCTGCGCCCGGGTTATCCTCGGGATGCAGTCCATCGTCAGCGCCGTGATGCCCCTGTCCTTCAGCTTGTGCACCAGCTGGTGGTTCTGCGGCGACGCCGGATGGAGAAAACAAACGAGGGTCGCACCTTCCCTCATCATGTCGACCTCGTGC
>PWUU01000005.1 GCA_003562475.1 Dehalococcoidia bacterium
GAACACTGCTTATCGCGGGCAACTGGAAGATGAACTGCACGAACAGCGAGGCGGTGCAGCTTGCATCCTCAATCCGTGAAAACCTGGACTCAACAGTCGGAGTAGAGGTCGCGCTGTGCCCCCCCTTTGTTGCCCTGCAATCGGTGTACGAAGTGATTCGCGATACCTCCCTTCATCTAGGCGCCCAGGACGTATTCTTCGAAGATGCGGGGGCTTATACCGGCGCGATCTCTCCCGGGATGCTTGCCGTTCTGTGCGACTATGTGATTGTTGGCCATTCAGAGCGGCGACGGTGGTTTGGAGAAACGGATGACTGGATCGCAAAGAAGGCGGCTGCAGTAATGCGACATCACATGATCCCCCTTGTCTGTGTAGGAGAGACACTTGAGGAGTACGAGGCTCAGCTGACCGCGCAGGTGTTGGAACGTCAGATGCTGGCGGTGCTGCAGGCTGTGGAGGCGTCAACTGAGCTCGTTGTTGCGTATGAGCCGGTATGGGCCATCGGGACAGGAAGAGCTGCTGATCCTGATAGTGTGAGTGTGACGGTGGCAGGTCTGCGCGCCTTGATCGACAGCTTGTGGGGTCCGGTATATGCAGATGCAATCAGGATCCTCTACGGCGGGAGCGTGACTGCGGATAACGTCGCAGGATTCGTGAGACAGAATGAGATCGATGGTGCCCTTGTGGGCGGTGCAAGCCTCAAATCCACCGAGTTCTGCGAGATAGTGCGTCTGAGCGCGCCCACGCGCCGCTGAGTGCTGTGTATCCCATCATGGGAACAAATGCGTATCTCTTCAATCAGCTTGACAGGCAGTGCTCCGTAGGCCCTCTGGTCGCTCTGGTGGGACCTACTGCAGTTGGCAAGAGTGAGCTTTCGTTGGCGCTCGCTGATCGCCTCCCTCTTGAGATTGTTAATGCAGACAGCCGCCAGGTGTATCGCTATATGGACATTGGCACGAGCAAACCGACTCGTCTTGAGCGCGAACGTGTGACGCATCACGTGATGGATGTCGTTGATCCGGATGAGGAGTTTTCCCTTGCAACTTATCTGCGCCTTGCTCGAAGTGCCATACAGGCCGTCTCTGCATCCGGCCGTATTCCACTGATTGTCGGTGGAACGGGACAATACGTGTGGTCTCTGGTGGAAGGCTGGATGGTCCCGGAAGTCCCTCCTGATAGTGAGTTTCGACGAGAGATGGAAGAGTACGCGCGTACCCATGGCTCCGCGACTCTTCATGCAAAGCTCGAGCGAATCGACGCCGAGGCTGCCGCCAGAATTCAAGCTACGAACGTTCGCCGGCTGATTCGAGCTCTCGAGTTGCATCGAGTGACTGGTCAGCGACCGTCTGCCCTGTTATGGCGGCGACACGGGATGGATCCTGAAGCCGTGGTCATGGGGGTTGCGCTGGATCGGTCCCTGTTGATTGCAAGGGTCGATTCGCGAATTGATAGAATGATACGCCACGGATTCCCCGAAGAGGTCAGGTGGCTGCTCGACAGAGGCTACAGCCCCACTCTGCCTTCTATGTCGAGTATCGGATATGGTGAGATGACGGAGTACGTCGAGGGCCGGAGCGACCTGAATACCACGGTGTGTCGCATAAGGCGTGCGACGAGGAGGCTGATCAGAAGACAGCACGCGTGGTTTCGACCATCAGACGAGCGTATCGTATGGCTTAACGGCGCAAACGGCGACGCAGCTGTTGAACAGGCTGTTCGCATAGTTCAAGGTGTAAAGAGATGAGGTTTACCAAGTGTCATGGTGCTGGCAACGACTTCGTGGTCATAGATGCGCGCACGATCAAGTTGCCATGGGATAGCACTGCTCGGCAAATATGCGATCGTCACTACGGTGTCGGTTCGGATGGGATCATTTTGGTGACATCCGGACAGGGTTCCAACCTTGGGATGCGTATGTTCAACCCTGATGGGTCTGAGGCCGAGGCATGTGGTAATGGGCTCCGTTGCTTCACGAAGTATGTGGTCGACCACGGACTGGTCACGGGCAACAGGTTTCTTGTCGATACTCTGGGTGGCACGCGCGAGGTTAAGGCGTATGCAGGCGCCGATGGGACGGTCGATGAGGTCGAGGCCGGCATGGGCTGCCCTTCGTTTGAGGCCCACCAGATTCCTGTGCTCCTGTCCGGGCAGGCCACGCCGATGTTGAGCATGGAGCTGCGGGTGCTCGATGTCACAATTCCGGTCAGTCTTGTCTCCATGGGCAATCCGCATGCGGTCACCTTCGTGACGGATGATGTTGCCGCCTATCCGTTGGAACGTGTTGGGCCGGCGGTAGAGCATCACCGATTGTTTCCATCGCGGGTGAATTTCGAAGTAGCGCAGGTTGTTACCCGTGAAGAAGTCAAGGCACGTGTCTGGGAGCGTGGTGCAGGCGAAACGCTTGCGTGCGGATCGGGCGCATGCGCCATCGCGGTGACCGGACAATTGCTGGGGTACGTCGGTTCATCTGTCCGGGTTCACTTGCCCGGTGGCAAACTGACTACTACATGGCGCGGCCAGGGAACTGAGGTGCGATTGCGAGGGCCTGTGACGCAGGTTTTCGTAGGCGACTGGCCAGACTGATAGAGAGGGGTACTGTTTATGCAGTTTGCGAAACGACTTGACCGGCTGCCTCCATACCTGTTTGTGGATATCAATCGGCGCATTGCCGAGATGCGGGGCAAGGGGATCGACATTGTCACGTTTGCTATCGGAGATCCTGATATGCCGACTCCCGCACACATAATCGACCGTCTTTGTGAGGAAGCGCGTGTGCCCGCCAACCACAGGTATCCTGAGACAGATGGTCTGCCGGAGTTGCGTGAAGCTATCGCCGAATGGTATCGGGAAAGGTTTGGTGTTGAACTCGATCCGAACACAGAAGTCCTACCACTCATAGGCTCGAAAGAAGGAATCGGTCATATAGCCTTCTGCTTCGTGGAGCCAGGTCGCGTTGTGCTTGTCCCTGATCCCGGTTATCCCGTGTATTCCATGGCAACGATGATTGCAGGTGGAGAACCCTACTACATGCCGCTACTGGAGGACGCCGATTTCCTGCCGAAACTGGAGTCTATACCCGAGTCTGTGGCCGCGAAGGCCACGCTCATGTGGTTGAACTATCCTAACAATCCCACGGGAGCGGGTGCTCCCCTGGAGTTCTTTGACAGGGCGATTGCATTTGCACGCGCTCACAGTATCGCCATATGCCACGATGCCCCGTACACCGAAGTGTATTTCGATGGGAAGAAACCACCGAGCCTCCTGCAAGCCGGCGGCGCGAAAGATCTGAGCATTGAGTTTCACTCGCTCTCCAAGACCTACCATATGACTGGCTGGCGAATAGGAATGGCAGTTGGGAACAGGGAGATGATCCGCGCGCTATTCACAGTGAAGTCAAACCTGGACTCGGGCATCTTTCAGGCCATTCAACTCGCGGCGGTACGAGCACTGCGTGGGTCTCAAGCGGTTGTTGCTGAGCATAATGAGGTGCTCCAGCGCCGCAGAGACAAGCTCCTGGAGGTACTGGACCAGGTTGGTCTGCACGCCCGAGTGCCTGACGGAACGTTCTATGTGTGGGCACGAGTGCCGGAAGGTTACTCCGGCGTTGATCTCGCACGCGAGCTGCTGGAACAGGTGCACATAGCGGTGACACCGGGTATCGGCTACGGCGCGAGCGGCACAGACTACATCAGGTTCTCCATCACGCTTCCAGACGAGAGGCTGGAAGAAGGAATACAACGCCTGGCCGGGTGGCGAGGAGGCACTCGATAAAGGGCCGATTGCACTCCACCTCCGCGGAGCGTGAGCAGGCGTTGCTGATAGCCGTGGAGGTCAGGGACGGCAAAGCCCAGTGGCCGGCCGAAGAATCCCTTGCCGAGTTGAGGCGACTCGCCGAGAGTGCAGGGGCCGATGTAGTAGGACAGCAGGTCCAGCATCTGGCAGAGGCCTCAGTGTCTCACTATGTGGGCCGCGGCAAGCTAAGGGAGATCGCTGATCTAAAGCCCGAACTCAATTACACAATCCTGATTGCCGACGACGAGCTTACGCCCCGGCAGCAGCGAACACTGGAACATGAACTTGAAGTGCGCGTGATCGATCGCACCGCGCTCATTCTCGACATCTTCGCGCGACAGGCGCGCACGCGTGAGGGCAAGCTTCAGGTGGAGCTGGCGCAACACCAGTATCTATTGCCGCGGCTCGTAGGGCGGTGGGCGCACCTGGAACGCCTGGGTGGTGGTATCGGCACGCGCGGTCCCGGCGAATCCCAGCTCGAGACTGATCGGCGTTTGATTCGCCGTCATATTGCACGCCTTGAGAATGATCTCGAGGCGGTGCGACGACACAGACAGGTGCACCGGAGCAGACGGCGAGATAGAGGCATGCCCCTGGTTGCGCTGGTGGGTTACACGAATGCAGGCAAGAGTGCCTTGTTCAATACGCTGAGTCAGGCCGGTGTCAGTACCGAGGATCGACTGTTCTCGACTCTTGATCCCGTGACTCGCCGGATACAGCTGCCGGGCGGAAAGGCTTTCTTGATGACGGACACCGTGGGGTTCATCAACAAGCTTCCACCGTCTATTATCGCCGCTTTTCGCACCACACTTGAAGAACTCGATGAGGCGGATGTGCTTCTGCACGTCATGGATATCACCCATCCTGACGCAGCCAGACAGCATGCGGCTGTTGAATCCATACTCGCCAACATTGGAGTCGGCGCCAAACCGGTGATCACCGCGCTGAACAAGGTAGACCTGCTGGACTCTGGCAATGAGACTCTGACGACACTCCATGAGAAGTTGGACACCGCGCGTACTGATTTCGTGGCGGTGTCTGCGGCGACCGGCTGGAACCTGTCGCAGCTTCTTGAACTGATCGAATCCACCCTGCAAAGTCTGGAACCGTCCCGTGTCGCCTGACGTATGGGCCGTGGCTCCCGGCTGGTGTGTGGGCTTTGTCATCACCAATGGGATACAATAGGATGCCTGGAGATCGACGAGGGAGATGTGCTCTGTCGCCTCATAGAGTTGGACGCCGTCGCGCGGCCCGGCCACCGACGTATCTCTACGAAACCGAGCCTCCAGGTGTACAGCCGCATCGATGTCGTGCCTGCAGAACGCTCGGATGGCTTCACGCCACGCCGTGAGAACGGCAGAGTGTATGGAAGGAGTGCTGGTGGCGTGAAAGGAATTACGGTCGCCCCGCCTGGTACACTACGGCGGCTACGCGGCCATGAGTATGTACGGAGATATGTTGTCCGCAGAGCTCCTACTTGCGGAGAGAGCATTCCGGGGAGGGCAGGCGTGTGCAACCGGCTGGTTCGGCCTGAACACCGGGGCCATGGTGTGGATGAGTTCGTGTACGAGAGCGATCTTGACCAACTGGTGGAAGTGCTGGCACGATTCCTTGCCGGCGACCAAGAGGAGGCAGCATGACGGTCAGCATCCTGTACAGAGAGGAACTACGCGAGTACGACTTCGGACTTGGACATCCGTTTCGTGGAGACCGATATGAGATCTTCCCCAGGGTCTTGAAAGAGCAGATCGCAGAGGATGGTAAGTTCCACTTTGTGGTTGCCGACACCTGCTCTGAAGAGGACTTGAGGCTCATCTGCAGCCAGGAATACATCGACTTCACCAGAGAGTACTTCCGGGCCGCGAATGCCGGGGAGACGTTCGTAAGAAGCATGGACTTCCCGAAGTATCACTCTCTGGATAATCTGCCGCGGGGCAAGCCGGGAAAGCTTGAAGAAGCGGCACGGATGATGATTGGCCAGGTCAAGAAGGCAGCCGAGCTCGTAGCTGAAGGTGGTGAGGAGATTGTCATCTGTATCGGTGGCAACCTGCACCATGCAAAGCCGAACTATGGTGAGGGTTTTTGCATCTACAATGACAATGCGTTTGCTGCGAAACACCTCCTCGATGAGTACGGACTGGAACGGATCATGGTCCTGGACACTGATGCACACCAGGGAAACGGGACCTGTGAATACTTCTACACCGATCCCCGGGTGCTCTTTGTGGACCTGCATCAGGATCCGACGACCTTATATCCCGGAGTGGGATTCGCGAACGATATTGGACAAGGAGAGGGAAAGGGATTCACAATCAACGTGCCGATGCCGGTGTACGCTGGCATTGATTCGTACAGGATGGCCTTGGAGCAGGTGGTGGAACCAGTGACACGGGAATTCAGGCCCCAGGTCATAATCCGAAACGGCGGCTCCGACCCTCATTTCGCTGATGGCCTGACGAACCTCGGTTTGCCGGTCGCCGGTTTCAAGATGATAGGAGAGAAGATACGCAGCCTGACCCACGAGTGTGGATGCTCCGAAATTGACATAATCGGCTCTGGTTACAACATCCAGGTGTTGCCATCTGCGTGGCTTGCGCTGATTTCTGGAGTTGCCGGCTTTGACGTAGAGGTTGAGGAGCCCATTTCGATACCTGCACGATTTGCAGAAGATTCTGTTGCTGACGATACCGCGAAGGTTGTGCAACGAGTCCGTGGTTACCTGAAAGACTACTGGACATGCTTCAGTTGATTGTCGATGCACAACAGAGGTGCAGACAAGAGTGGCTGGAAAGAGCACGCGCATAACTGTTGACCTTGGCAGCGAGAAGTTGGTGAAAGCCGTTAGGATCGCCGCAGTTGAACAGGGTCGTACTGTCCGTGACATCGTTGCTGAGGCACTTTCGCTGTGGCTTGCAGGTGCTGGAATTCGGGACGGCAGCCAGGATGGTGCCTTCGGTGTCGACAGCACACAGATACCGCATACCGAGAATAAGGACTACTTCAGGATGATGGAGTCCCTTAATAGACACCGAGGTGACAAAGAGTGAGTTGGCAACCCCGGTGAAGGAGCGCCATGGCCATAGCAGAGATAACCGTAGTGCCATCAGGAGTTGGCCCATCAATCAGCGAGTATGTTGTGAGAGCGCAACAGGTCATTCGCAGACACGGGAATGTGAAACATCAGCTCACCCCAATGGGCACAATACTTGAAGGAGAGCTGGATGACATCCTCGCGGTAATTCGTGATGTTCACATCAGCACATTCGACGACCGTGTGAAGCGGGTGCTGACGCTGGTGAAACTGGATGATCGACGGGACAAGGAGCTCACCATGCAGGGCAAGCTCGATTCCGTCAGTTCGAAGCTTTCGTCGTAACCTGACGTATGTGCGCGTTCTGTGCCAGGCAGAATCTGGTTGATGAACGTATCGCGAGCCCGCCAATTGTCGTCTGGTTTGACTTGCGCATCATGGCAGGTATAAGGTTGTGTCAACACGCACAAATCTCTTCGTGACGGCGACAGTCTCTGGAGAAAGCAGGAGCAGAGTGATGCCTTCATCCGACCACATGGAGTGCGCACTATCCCTTGCGAGACTCGCAAGCGGCTATTCCAGTCCTAATCCCGCGGTTGGAGCCGTAGTTGTCAAGGATGGCCAGGTGGTCGGTATGGGTTATACCCAGCCCGTTGGCGGTCCTCACGCTGAGGTAGTTGCCCTGGCGCAGGCCGGCGAGAAAGCCCGTGGTGCCTCTCTCTATGTCACACTGGAACCTTGCGGTCATTTTGGCAGGACACCACCGTGCACACGCGCCATAATCGAGGCGGGCATCGCCGAGGCGCACATTGCCCTGGTCGATCCCAATCCTGGAGTTTGCGGCGCGGGCATCGGCGAATTGAACGCAGCCGGCATCAGGACATGTGTTGGCGCTCACGAGGGAGAGGCGCGGGAGATTAACGAGGCATACCTTAAGTACATGGCGACCGGGCTGCCATTCGTCATCGCAAAGTTCGCAATGAGCTTGGATGGGAAGATAGCCACCAAGACAGGAGATTCTCACTGGATCAGCAATGAACAGGCAAGGTGTTATGTGCATGGCGTGCGTCATACGGTTGATGCCATCATGATAGGTGTGAACACCGTGATTACTGATGATCCGAGACTCACGGCACGCGGGTGTGGTGGTAGGGGAGGATATACCTCACGACAGCCGTTGCGGATCATTGTTGATGGCTCAGGACGTGCACCGTTGGGGGCCAAAGTATTCTCGCAACCCGGCCGAACTATGGTGACGTGGAGCGAGCCTGTCGATGAGGCAAAGAAGCGACAGATGGAAAGCCTGGGCGTCGAGGTGGTTGTGGCTCCCGGAGAAGGAGGGCTGGTCGACCTGGAGGCTGTATTGCGCTCTGTTGGCGAACGACAGGTGTCGACGGTGCTGCTTGAAGGTGGCAGCGAGCTTCTGGGCTACGCATTTGACCACAATTTGGTCGACAAAGTCCTGGCATTCATTGCTCCAATGATTATCGGTGGGACGGAGGGTCGGACGGCAGTTGGTGGCGTGGGCGCTGAGTTTATAAGTGAGGCACTGCCATTGGAACGAGTCGAAGTCAAGAGCTTCTCTGACAACGTCCTCGTCAGCGGATACGTGAAGAAGGCATCGACGGGCGCATGTTCAGCGGGATAGTCGAGGAGATCGGCACGGTCCACGAGGTCGGCTCCCACCATCTCACGGTTCGGTGCCATCTCGTCATGTCCGACTGCAAGGTCAGTGACAGCATCTCTGTCAGTGGCGTGTGTCTCACTGTTGCGAACGTCATCGCTAATGGATTTCGCGCTGATGTAATGCCCGAGACCTTGCGTCGTACCAATCTCGGACTGCTCGCTGTCGGCGATCTCGTTAATCTGGAGCGGGCAGTGACGCCGAGTACTCGCCTTGGAGGACACATAGTGCTGGGGCACGCGGATGGGGTCGGCAGGATAGCCTCAGTGACTGGTGAAGAATCCGCAACCATTGTGACGGTACAGGCGCCGCATGACATCATGCGGTATGTGGCGATGAAGGGGTCAGTGACTGTGGATGGGGTAAGCCTTACCGTTGCGGGATTGGCGCCTGATTCGTTTACAGTATCGCTTGTGCCTTATACTTCTCACCAGACTACGCTCGGGAGTGTACGACCGGGACGCGTCGTGAACCTCGAGGTTGATGTGCTCGCTCGCTACATCGAGCGTCTGCAAGACAGCTCAGCGGAGAGCACGGGTATTACCTGGGACCTTTTGCAGGAGCTTGGTTACTGAAGAGGTGATAGGGAACGCATGCTCGCGCGGATTGAAGATGCTATTGAAGAGATAAGGCAAGGACGCTGCGTCATCATCGTCGACGATGAGAATCGCGAGAATGAGGGAGACCTCGCTATTGCAGCTCAGAAAGTCACGCCAGAGGTCATCAACTTCATGGCGCGGGAGGGACGTGGACTCGTTTGTCTTCCCATAATCGGTGAGCGCCTTGATCAGTTGAGTATTCCATTGATGGTTCAGGATAACACGTCGAAGAACTGTACCGAGTTCACGGTGTCTGTTGAGGCCAAGAGAGGTGTGACCACAGGAATATCTGCAGAGGACAGGGCTACCACTATCGCGACGGTCCTCGCTCCCGAGACGACCGCCGACGACATTGCCCGGCCCGGTCACGTGTTTCCAATACGGGCTCGAGAAGGAGGGGTGCTTGTGCGTGCGGGACACACCGAGGCCATTGTTGATCTCGCGCGGATGGCCGGGCTGTATCCCGCCGGTGTCATATGCGAGATCATGAACGAAGACGGCACGATGGCTCGTCTGCCGCAGCTGCAGCAGGTAGCCCGGAAACACGGACTCAAGATAATTGCCATACGCGACCTGATCGCGTACCGTTATCGACACGAGTGTCTTGTGAAACGAGTTGCCGAGGCGCGACTGCCGACGAGGTACGGCGAATTTCTCGCAATTGCATTCAAGAGCAGCGTTGATTCCAACCAGCACGTTGCACTCGTGAGGGGTGATGTCAATTGTGATGACCCGGTCTTGGTGCGCGTGCACAGTGAGTGTCTTACTGGCGACGTATTTGGAAGCGGTCGCTGCGACTGCGGTGAGCAGATTGCACTGGCCATGCAGCGAATAGGTGATGAGGGCAAGGGAGTGTTGCTCTATATGCGACAGGAGGGGCGGGGCATCGGATTTCACAACAAGCTGAGAGCATACGAACTACAGGATCAGGGTATGGACACGGTGGAGGCAAACCTCGCACTCGGTTTTGCCGCGGATCTGCGTGACTATGGCGTTGGCGCACAGATACTGGGAAATCTCGGATTACACAAGATCCGTCTACTCACCAATAATCCCAGGAAGGTCGTTGGTCTTGAGAGCTACGGGCTTGAAATTGTGCAGACTATCCCTCTGGTCGTTGCCTGTAATGCGTACAACGAGCGTTATCTGAAGACCAAGCAGGAGAAGCTGGGACACCAGCTTGGCATCCACGAGGAGGAGATGTATGGCCAAGTCGTTTGAAGGCATGCTCACCGGTGAGGGACTACGGTTTGCGATTGTCATCGCCAGGTTCAATGAGATGATCACGCTTAGACTGCTCGACGGTGCCAGAGATGGGCTCAAGCGCCATGGAGTCTCTGAAGAATTCGTGGATGTTGCATGGTGCCCGGGGAGTTTCGAGATTCCACTGGTAGCGAAGATACTCGCCGAGACCGGCGACTACGACGCGATTATTTGTCTTGGGGCAGTCATTCGAGGTGGTACACCACACTTCGAGTACGTGGCCGCCGAGGTGAACAAGGGCATCGCGAAGGTCTCGCTCGACACCAGTCTGCCGGTCGTTCAGGGCGTCATCACCGCCGACACGCTGGAACAGGCGATACAGCGCGCAGGAGCGAAAGAGGGTAATCGAGGCTTCGTAGCTGCCTTGAGCGCGATCGAGATGGCGAACCTCATGCGGGCTATTCGATAACTTTGTATACGTGATCGCCACGCCGCACACGATCCGGCACCTTGATGCCGATCAAGTCTCCCTCCTTGGCTTCTGAGATCGGATTATGCTCGATCTGCATCGATGCAAGAACGAACTCCAGGTCGGTGGTTGCACCCTTGATACGGATAAGGTCTCCGGTCTTCAGGCTCCCGTGTAACTCGACACCTGCTACTACGGGCTTCGCAAAGAAATCAGATACTTTACCCACCTCTATCTCTTGCATGGTAACCCTCCTTACTTTTCCCCTGGTGTCTCTAAATGTAGCATCGTGTGACGGATGGTTCAACGGCTATCTTCCCTAATGTGTCCTGATAATCGTCAACATGACTGCATAGAGGCGCCGCCCACCGGTGCGCCGGCAGCCTGGTTAGGACCTTGCACGTATACTATGGGTGTTAGATGCCTGGAGGGTTAGTCAAATTGCGACGGCAAACCCTCTACCTTGACACGGTGTATGGGGGTACCTATCATTTGCTTTGAGCCCGATACCGATATTTGGAGGTCACACACGATGGTTGAGAAGAAACGTGACAAGCCCTATACGTGGGAAGAAGTCTTCTCTTTTGATCGGCTTAAGCGGACCATGGTGTCCCGTGTTCTGGAAAGCGTAGAGGCGATGTGTGAGGGGAATGAGCCAGTTACTCCAGAAGAGATCAACAAGCTAATCAAGGACGAGTGGGAGGACGTGAAGCGCGCCGTGCGCTCCTCTCCGGCAGCGAAAGAGTCTTTTCGAAAGTACCTGGAAAAGACAGTCTCCGAGAAAGTGGACTCGCTTATTGAACAGGACAAGGGCGAACTCGAGTCTCTTGGCGTAGTCGAGAGGGGTCTCTGATTTTGGCGGATAGGCGAGGACGGGAAACGGATTCTGAAGGCGCAACTGGCAGTCATGCGGAGATTGAGCAGCTTGCGCGCAGAGTCAAGATGCTGGACGACCGCCTGGACAACATAGACTCCATTGTGACAACGCTCGTCCAGCGGGTAATGGAGAAACCTCTCTCTATCGAGGTCACCTGTCCGAAATGTGCGCAGCAGATAGAGATCAACATCACCAGCAGCACCCGGATGAGGGGTGGTTTCTAGAGCATTTCCAGCAACCAGATCCGGCGGGCAAGGAGACCCGGTCAATCGACAGAGCTTAACCGAGTGGACGATTCACCAATGCGCCCGCGACGCGCGCGGAAAGCTCCGGCGTTATCGGTTTCTCATCGACGTGGAAGGCTTCGACCTCCATTCCTGGCAGGTCGGGGAGTTCTCTTGCGGTCTCCGTATTGATCAGAATGTGTGTGTGTAACAGCGCCGCTTCCACCAGTGCTCGTGCGGCCGCGAAGTTGCCGAAATCTTCCTCAGTATCTGGAATGCCCCTGAGCACGTAGAGCTGTCCGTCATCTGCCCGAATAGTACCCGGGCTAATCACTTCCAGAACTCTCAGCTTTCTCGTCTCCATCGACTCCTCCAGAGCTCATGATTGCCGATTGTACCCGCACGGTGCCGGAAGGAGCAACATGAATTTCAAACGCCAGGGTGGTAAGTGATGAAGGTGACATAATAGCTCACTGCGCGACTCGAATATGTGGTGAACCGTCGTCAGTCAGGTCACTGACTCATGCTTCAGTTCACGGTACAAGATGGGGGGTGACTGCATGCGGCTTACTGAGTTCGTCGAGTTGCCAGGTTCTGACATTGTATTCAGCAGGGTACAGGCAAGACGTCAGCACCATGTTGACGGCGTGGCGCAATCAATGTTGCTGATGCTGGTTGTCTTGTCTTCTTATGTTTCTGCTGAAGCCGTGCCAACGAGCCCGCTGTGGTAGAGGCTGGCCATGCAAGTGTCGAGCGAGTACCTGCTCTTTAGAGCACAGTTGTGCGGCCCGAGCAATACCAGTTAGTCTTTCCACCTGGAAGACCGGTATAACTCATTGTTCACCGTGAACGGTGGACCAGAGAGAGTAGAAACACATCTTTCGCAGAGAGGGTTAAGTACGCACCCCTTCGAAAATGCCTGAAAACGACGCGAAATCGACCCGATACGAGGGTTTGGTCAGGCAGCCGACTTTGCGTGCTATTCTTTTTGCGTGAGATTCCGTGTCTGATCGAGACGCGGCGCAGGCGCGCCGCCGGCGCACTGGAGTCAGCCCGGCAGCCACCAACAACTCTGACATTGATACCGCCACCTGAAGAGGTTCGGTGCGAGATATTGACGACTGCGTATAATATCTCTTATACTCTATTCACATTAATCACGGCGCAGAGGAGGATTGCAATGTTACCCTATCAAGAGGACTTCCTACTCCACTTGCAGGCCGACAACTACTCTACTCGAACCGTGTATAACTATGAGCGCGACCTGCGCGTCTTCGCCCGCTTCCTTGAAGACAGCAAAATCCGGTTCTCTCAGTTGACCAAGCGTGAGATCACGTACTACAAGGCTTACCTTTCGTCGCGCGACCGTCAGACTGCGGCCGGAGAAGGTCGCACCGCCGGCACCCTTGACGCCCGGTCCGTCAACCGCATGCTGTCCGCGTTGAGGTCGTACTTGAAGTATCTTATCGACATGGATTTCCCCTGCCCCCTGCCCCCCGACGCGGTACAGCTCACAAAGGCAACCAGGAAGCACCCTCAAGTTGCCGAGCTCGATGCGCTCACGGCTCTCGTGGAGGCCCCAAGCCGGTTCGAAGGTAACTCCAGGATCGGGCTCCGAAACCGTGCCATGCTCGAGACACTATTTTCCACGGGCATGCGTATCTCTGAGCTGTGTGGCCTCAAGCGCACCGACATCGACGAATCTGGTCGCATATTCATTACCGGTAAGGGTCGGAAGCAGCGGTTCGTCTATCTCACCGGGCGTGCCAGACACCATCTTCGCGCCTATCTTGCCAGTCGCTACGATAACGCCCCGGCTCTGTTCGTTCCGTATGCAGGTCGGAACGTCAGCAATCCGAGGCGACGCATCTCAACCAACTATGTTCAGGAACGTATCAAGCACTACCGGGAGAGGCTTGGCATCAACGTGCCGACATCTGCGCACTCACTTCGTCACGGGTTTGCCACCTATCTCGCTGAGGAAGGCGCGAATCCGGCTGCTTTGCAGATTCTGCTGGGTCACGAGTCCCTTGATACCACCACCAGGTACGTCCACGCATCCGACCGCTATGCGGAAGAAACGCACCGCAAGTACCATCCAAGGTCGGTTGTGAGCGATTGACACTCGAAAACCTCACGTCAGGCCAGGGAAAGGAGCACCAATTCATCACTGCAGCATTATGTCAATGTAAATTGCGCGAACCACCGACAGGTATCGGAGATGGCACCCCTTTCGATGGTGGGCCCGGCAGGATTCGAACCTGCGACCAACCGGTTATGAGCCGGCCGCTCTGCCGCTGAGCTACGGGCCCGCGCCACACGGACGTATCGGTGAAGGCCTATTCGTGGCGGGTATCGAATGATACAACGCCTCGAGGCGAGGCGCAACACGCGCGAGTATTCTTCTTAGCACCATGGCGCAGGCAAAGCCTTATGTTGCTTCCCTAATCGATCGCTCGTATCCAGTCGCGCTGTTACGGTTCTTTGCGTGAACAAGGGCTCCTCGAAGTTCGTGAAGTGCGTAGTAGCTGCCTATGGTTCGTAGCCGGTGTCGGCGTATCCTGTGGGTGGCTGTGGTCAGTGTGCCTGAACCTGGACCAAGAATCGCAATTGTTACCTCGCCCATCGGAGGATCGGATTCAGGAAGGATGGTGCCGCAGATGCCGATGGCTAGATCAGGCTGGAACTGAGTTGCGACTTGACGGGCTAATGCCGGTGCACTCGTGCGGCGCGCAGCATCCGCCGGGAGAACCAGACTGCCTCGAAACCAGATGTGGCTTTCGGCGGCGCTCGACAGCATTGCCGTAAGGCTGCCACCGGTGATTGTCTCCCCTACCGCGATAGTCAACCCCCGTTTGAGGAGTTCAGCAGCTACCGTCGACTCCTGTGTATCGTCGTCAGCACCCCAGATGTACGCGCCCAGAATGCGGCGTGTCTGCCGTTCGACCGGCGCAATAGCACGTAGTGCAGCTTTGAGGCTGGCTGCTTTGGTGGTGATCCGTACATAGATTCCGTCTTGTTTGGCATACACAGCGACAGTCGGGTTCGCGGAAGATGTGAGCGGTTTCAGCAGTTCATCCACTCGTGACTCGGAAATATCGAAGAGCTTGAGGGTCCGTGATTGGATAATGGAATCGCCGTCAAATAGGTGTGGCTCGACTTCCGTCTCCCACATGTGGCGTAGCTCGCCCGGTGGACCCGGCATGGCGACAATGCTGTGTCCCCCGTCGGTTACCCACCAACCTGGTGCCGTACCATACGTGTTTCGTATCGGGCGTGCGGATGGTATGAGAGTTGCCTGCTTCAGATTGTTGGTGCTCATCTCCATTCCCCGGAGTCTGAAAAACCGTTGCAGCTCGTCAGCCAGGATGTCATCAACAACAGGCGTCTCACCGAGGAGATGTGCGATCGCGTCCCGCGTAACGTCATCGTCTGTTGGTCCAAGTCCACCTGTGGTGAGTACCAGGTCGGAACGGTCTATCGCGCGCCTCAGACAATCCAGCAGACGTTCGAGGTTATCCCCTACCGAGGTGCTGTAGTACAGGTCGATTCCGAGCGCAGATAGGCGTTGAGCCAGGTACTGTGTGTTGGTATCTGCGATGTCGCCAAGGAGGAGTTCACTGCCAATGCAGATGATTTCGGCGCGCATAGCCTAACTGCCATTGCCTATGACTGGCCAATCGGAGAGAACGACCGCACATCCTGCTGAGGGAGCGATACACCTCCCTGTTGGCAGTAGCGAATGATTTCCGCGAAGTTTTGCACTCTTGTGATGTTGGCTGATTCCATAATGCCATCGAAGGTCACGTTTATCCATGGCTTCTGGTACATTGAACTGAACTTCTCTGACATGGCAGCTACGATACCGCCAGGCATACAGCCGTGCGGCATTACTGAGATTACACCTGCGAAGTGCGGGTTCTCCATCCATTCTACGCCACTTCCGATGCTCAGTACTGCTTCGCTTCCGCACTTTGAAGACAGCCACTGCCGTGAATAGTACAGCAAGTGTTTCGTTGGAGGATCAGCCTCGACAAATCCGCCGCACAGCTTCTCGATTGAACGCTCCGTATGCTGTTGGAACCATTCCATGGCAGAGTTAACGACGAGCCTTCGTATGTTGCGGTCCTTGATAGCGTCTTCGACGTTTCGCCTGGCGACGTACTTCATCCACTCGGCCATGGGCGAGACGATGACTTCCAATCCGGCATCCTCGCAGCAGCGTACCAGGTGGGCGTTGGAGAAGTCGTTGGACCGCAGGAAAATCTCGCCGTTGATGCCGATGAGGGGTCTGCGCGGAAGCGACAGGTCAAGAAGGCGTTGAAACTCGGCCGTTGCCTCTCGCAACAGGTCTTTGTAGGGGCGACGCCGTTCCAATCGTTGCTTGATTGCCTCACAGTAGTGGCGAAAAAGACGGTCCGTGGCGCCAGCCTCTCTCTCATAGGGGCGCGTACGCCATACCATCTTCTGCAGCAAGTCGATTGCCACGCAGCCCTTCCACGTGTCCTGCACGAACATCAGCAGGTCGTACTTCGACCCAATCCGCATATCCCTGTAGCCGTGGTTCGATACGCTGGCCAGCATCGGCATATCTATGCCGAGATCCTGGAAGATGCGCAGCTGTTCGCCGGCGTAGTGACCAAGCCTGCAGGGACCGTAGGCACTGGCCATAAACGCCGTCATCTTGCCCGAGTCATGCCCGTTCTCATAGTAGTGCTGCAGGAAACCACCAAGCGTGACCCTGAATGGCAAACACTCGACGCCCGTTGTTACCTTGTCGGCATACTGCAACACGCGGGCATCCGGCTCCGCCAGCACTACGGCATCCAGGCCGTAACCCTTCATAGCAGAGCCTATGATTTCAGCGTGTGGCGACATGTTCGGTATCAGCAGTGTGCGGTCAGACCTCGAGAGAACTCCGATGCCGCGATAGATCTCCGTGGGGTCAACGAGCGCGACCTGTCCCGCCCTGGCGTGTCCTGAGATGGTGTCGACGAAGGCCTCCAGCCTGGTGACAATGCCTGCTTCTGCCGCATGCTCGTCGATCTCAAGCTGCCCCAGCGGCTTGCCGCCCATGATGTCGTAAACCATTCGTAGCATGAAGGAGTTCGGTCCACAGCCGAAGTTGGTGATTGCAAGGCCGTAGAGTTGCGGGTTCTCACTGACCAGCCTCGCCGCAGCGATGAATTTGCCCTCATACGCCCAGTAAGGACGATCCTGGTACTGCTTGGGGTCAACCGTCTCAAGCGGAAGATAGTCGAGCGGAACTGGCACAACCCCCAGTTGTGCCAGTTTCTCGGCAATACCCAGGTTCGCACCCGAATCCTGCGACATGTAGGAACGCGAGAAGATGACCACCCCGAGCTTCCCGCTCTCGCGCAGGTACGCGAGCAAGCCCTTGCCCATCTCTGCCTGACAAGCGCGGAATTCCGCCAGGGCCTTGAGGCCAGCTTCCGCAGCAGCACGCCCCTGCTGCCGGCGATACCCCATTTTCACCGCTGCGTCCTGGAGGTTCTGTATGACGTCCTCGTCTCCCTGACTGAAGTCAAGAGTGGGCACGATGAGGCGGTCTCCAAGTTCTACGGCATGTCGTATTATGTAAGGTGCCGCCTGTATCAATGGACATGCGTACTTCTGGTTCTCGGGCCCCTCCATTCTGCCGATGCGAATAGCGGAAGGAAACAACACGTAGTCAGCATCCTGTAACTGCGCCGCATGGCCATGGACAAGCTTAACCGGAAAACAGCTGTCGGTGTACGCAAGCTCAATCGATCGGGCGATGATATCGCCGGTCGTCCTTCCGGTGAGGACAGGTCGTGCGCCCAGTGCTTTCACGAAAGCAATGAGGAGTGGCGCGAAATCGTACACGAGCAGCGCTCCCGGTATGCCCACCGTAGGGCCGGTGCCATCGTTGCCATCAGTACTGGCAAATAGCAACTCCTCCCTGTCATCAAAGGCGGTCCTCATTCGCGAATGGCCAGCGGCAGCATCGTAGCGGTCGCATCGGCTGCCGTAGAATGTGGACTTCTCGCCCGGCACCTGCATCCTGGTAATCGTGCAGTTATTATCGCAACTCTTACACGTGAACGTTGAAAGCGCGACATCGGCATCGATAACGGCCTGGAAACCCTTGAAGCTCGATTTGCGGTCTGCCATGGCCTCCTTGACCAGTAGTGCCGCACCGATTGCTCCGGTAATCTCCTTATGTTCCGCAACCATGAGGTGCTTGTCCGGCAGTTCGCGCCTGAATGCGGAAACGACTGCCTGGTTATAGAAGACTGCGCCAGTGAGTATGACTCGATCGCCCAGATGGCGGTTCTCCACTACCTTCGAGAGGTAGTTCTTTGCGATGCCGATCGCAAGGCTGCCGGTGATGACCTCCAGAGGCATACCTTCCTGCTGAGCGTGGGCCACGGATTGCGCCATGAATGAGGCGCAGCGGGTACCCAGATCGATGGTAAATGGGGCATCAAACGCGAGCCTTGCGAATTGACCGTCAGTTACGCGGATTCCCAGCATCTCTGCAAGTTCGTCGATGAAGCTACCGGTACCGGCGGCACAAGCCTTGTTCATCTGGTAGTCGACAACGATGCCATGGCGCTTAATCACCAGCTTGGAGTCCTGGCCGCCTATCTCAATGATATCGGCGATGGGATCGAGTTCTGCCGCTGCACGCGTCTGCGCCGTGATCTCGTTCTTGATCAAGTCAGCGCCAACAAGACTGCCCACGAGGTAGCGACCGGAGCCGGTGATTCCAACACCGGCGATAGAGACATTGCCTGCTCCTCTGTCCAGGAGGCGACTGAAGAGCTCCTTCACCGCATGCACGGGGCGACCCGCAGTCATGAGATAGTGCTTCGTCAGCACCTGGCCTGCCGCGTCGATGATCGTAGCCTTGGTGCTGGTAGAGCCGATATCAATGCCCAGGTAGCCAACGCACCTGTCTTCAATCACAGGTTCTGCCGGAGTTGCACCTGTCTCAATCTTCTCCAGCGGGGGCAAGTGGAAGTATTGCGTGTGTGCGTCCGGCAAGTCCAGGACTATCGCGTTCGACTGTGTGCCGACAGCGAGCAATGCGGCACCAAGCGCCTGCGTATACAGATAGTTCGCCGGAACGGTCACGGCGGTTGGCGTCTCATTCCGGGTTGAGACGGTATCCTGCAGCGCCTTGATAATCGCGGCGTTTGCAGCAACCCCCCCAACAGCAAGGACCGGCGCAACGAATGGGCCCTTCTTGAACGAGCTGACCATTCGCGCTACGCTCTCGCACAGAGCATAGAGCATTGGCTCCACCGAGACCCCCTTCTGCTGGAGGTGGATGAGGTCCGTTTTCGCAAATACGCTGCAGCGCGCGGCGATCCGGGGCGCGACACCCTGGTGCTGGAGTGCCAGTCTCGCAAAATCATCCATGCTGATGCCAAGACGGTATGCCTGCTGTTCGAGAAAACGGCCTGTGCCCGCAGCGCATAGTGGATTAGACTCCACTTTCCATGGCCTTCGCAGACCGTCCTCGAGCTCTATAATGAGTGAAGACTGGCCGCCTATCTGGATGATGGTGCGGGCATCGGGATACGATTGGAGCACTCCTGAAGCGATGGCGAGTGAACTACTGTATGTCGCCCAGCCAAGTTCAGCCGGAATGGCCGAGCTCCCCGCCCCTGAGACACCCACCGCGGCGATCAACTCGGGGGAAATAGTGTCGACTAGACGCGACGTGAGCGCTCGTACCGCAGCGCGAGGACCCGTACTCACTTTCTCTACGTCATGCAGGACGGCGTTGCCGTGTTGATCGATGAGGCAAAGCTTGACGCTTACCGAGCCAACGTCAATTCCCAGATAGTGCTGCATATGTCCGCGCCGCGATTCTACCACACTCAACCATATTTGGCTGGCTATCCGCCATAATACGTCACAGAAGCGCTCCGCGTGCTACTAAACGTGGCTTCCCAGGAAGGTGACGGAAGAATTCGCCAAATCAGGGAAGATGTGCCACGTGATACGGCCCTGCGCAGGTCGGCCCGTCTGTGTAGCGAAGTGTGAGCTCCGTGAGATCCAGAATGATGGACGCAAGTGTTTGCCACTGGTCGATCCTGGGGTATTGTTCATCCGGATGCCGACAGATGGAATCGGGATGGCTGAAGTGGTCACAGAGCGCCTCGCGGATTGTCTCTACGTTCAGTCTTCCTCTCCGTGCTGCCAGGAGCCTCCTCAGTCGCTGACTACGGAAAACAGTGTCGGGAAGAGTGCTCTTGCCGGTGTCCCTGAAACGTAGCATTGGCGACTGGAAGTGATTGGCGTGAGTCAGGATCCCATCGTCGGGGTACAAGAATAGCAGGTCGTTCGGAAGATTCTCGACATCAATCACCTCGCCATCCTGGTGGCCTATCAGCATATTCATGCTGTTTGGGCCGACATGACTCATGAGCATCCTGAGGGCGTTCGACATGCGGTCGGAGTTCAGTATTCCACGCAGCTTGATCAGAAAGGGAAGTCCGGGACGGAATACGTCAGCCTCGGACCGGATGTAGTTGATACACACACCCATCCCCGCAGAGTTGATGCCGCGGTGCCCAATGGTCCCCGCCTCAGCATGCATCACGATATTCGGCTTGGCTGCCTGCTCAATCTGAAGGATTACGGATGTGTGGAGAGCCTCCGCACGCCAATCCCAGTTCTGTCCGATGATAACGTGACCATTCTCCGTCACATCGGGAAGCAGGCCGAAGGACGTACACCCGCCACTGGCAACGTCCTTAAGGGTGTTGGGCAGACAGGCGAATGTCAGCTCGGTCCGTGCGTTCAGGGCAGCGATCTCGCGGAACTCAAGTCCTGCACCCTCGGCGACCCCGTACATCTCATCGATCAGGTCAGCATCGTACTGTTCTATGAACGGTACGAAGCCCTCGACGTCGGTGAGTATTTTATCCCGGGAAACACCTCCCATGTGCTGCCAGAGGTTCATGTAGAATCGAAGATTGTCTTTGATGAGGTCCGGAACTTGTTCACCGTGTTGGCGCCCGATCTCACGGGGTGTTCCTTTGAGCTTAAGAACCTGTACGGTCATGGTATCCTCCTCACTCATGCTCCGGCATCACGCTTCCACATGCCGTGCCCGTTGGCCTGGTAGGGCCACAGAGATGCTGACATTGTACAGACTTGCACTGAGCCAGGCCAACGCATGTGAATGATTGTAGCGATACGTTCGCTCCTGCTACAATCTTACTTTGTCGCCACATCCGCTGTATGTAACCACAATAGTCTCACGACCCCAACTTCATTGTGATGGAGTCGCCTGAAAGGACAGCCACACGTGTGAGGATCTCACGCAGGATCGAGAGGCTATCGGCCGACTCCGCCTTTGTCGTCCTGGCGAGGGCGCAGGCTCTCGAAGCTCGTGGCTTCAACGTGGTGCATCTGGAGATCGGGGAACCGTGCTTCGATACTCCTGCAAACATCCGTGAAGCAGGATGCCAATCGATTTTGCAAGGCCTGACGCGATACTGCAATTCCCAAGGGGTGGCGGCGCTCAGATCTGAGATAGTCAATGAGGTAGAACGAACTCGCGGGTTGCAGGTGCCGATTGAGCGCATCATTGTTGGCCCCGGTGCTAAGCCACTCATCTTCTTTGCGATTCTCGCCTTACTCGACGAGGGGGATGAAGCTGTCTACCCCGCACCTCTCTTCCCGGTGTTTCAGTCCGCCGTAGCGTTCGCGGGCGCCCGCGCCGTTCCGGTTCCCCTGCGGGAGGAACTCGATTTCCGCTTCCATATGGACGAGTTGCGAGCCCACATCACACCGCGCACCAAGCTAATCATTCTGAATTCGCCCCATAATCCGACCGGTGGTGTGATGACGGTTGATGATGTCCGACAAGTTGCCACACTCGCGCGCGAGCGAGATCTGATGGTGCTATCGGATGAGATCTACGACCACATGTATTACGAAGAGCCTCCCGCGAGTATCATTGCGCTTGATGGCCTGGATGAGCGCACCATCCTCGTATCCGGGTTCTCCAAGACGTACGCTATGACAGGATGGCGCCTGGGGTACGCCGTGATGCCCGACTGGCTTGTGGAGCCGGTCGTCCGCCTCATAAACAGCAGCATATCGTGCACGCCACAGTTTGTGCAGATGGCTGGCCTCGAAGCTCTGACAGGCCCGCAGGGAGCCAGTGCCGGGATGATGCGCGCGCTCAAAGATAGACGCGACTTGATGATTCAGGGACTCAATGAGATTCCGGGAATGAGCTGTCGCACCCCCCGTGGCGCCTTCTACGCGTTTCCAAACATACGGCGTCTGGGTACGGCATCCTCTGAACTGGCCAATCTTCTGCTCGAGGAAGGCGGTGTCGCGACGCTTCCCGGAACTGCGTTCGGCCCTGAAGGCGAAGGCTACCTGCGCCTTTGCTTCTCGACCTCGGAGGAGAACATACGCGAAGCGCTTCGTCGCATTCGCCGGGTAGTATCCCGGTTGACCAGTGGCTAGTCTGTCCCCGGTCCCCTCGCCTACCCGTCCAACTGATGGTGCCAGGCGATCCGCATCATCGGTTACTCCGGCGAGAGGTTGCGAAACGTTGCCTGGACGAGTTCAGGTAGCGCAGGATGGATATGAAGCGCCTGCTCTATCTCGGCTACATTGCCTCCAGACGTCATGGCGTTGACCACTTCCTGTATGATGGTTGGGGCATGAGGGCCAATGATATGGAAGCCAAGAATCCTGCGCGAGTGCTTCTCCACAACAGCCTTGGCGAAACCTTCAGTCTCCATCATGGCTTCTCCCGTGGCGGTATCCATGTAGCGCGCCCTTCCGATCAGGACGTCATGCCGCTTACGCGCTTCTTCGGAAGTGAGACCAACAGCAGCGATCTGCGGGTATGAGTACACCGCGTGTGGTGCTGCAGAGTAGTCCATTGCCACACGTTGAGTGCCGAAAGCGTTTCGCGCTGCCACAGTGGCCTCAATATTCGCGATGTGCCGGAACATGTAGCGGCCGTTGACGTCTCCGACAGCGTAGATCCCGGGTACGTTGGTTTCCATATACTCGTTGACACTCACGAACCCATCCGAGTCGGACTGAACGCCCGTTTGTGCGATCTTGAGCAGATCTGCATTTGACCTTCTCCCTGCAGCAACCACCAGTGCATCCGCAGTCACCGAGAAACGGGCGCCTGATTCTCGTTCTCTAACGTGTAGATGAAGGCCGTCACCAACCCGAGCGATTCGTTCGATTTCTGTGCCAGTCAGTACCTGCATACGCTTTCGAAGGGCATGTTTCAACAGGGCTGCAACCTCCGGTTCTTCGCCTGGCAAGAGCCGGTCAGCTGCCTCCATCAACGTCACCGAAGTCCCCATCGCTGCGAAGAAGTGAGCGTACTCCACGCCAACGTAGCCGCCCCCGAGAATCACCATACTGCGTGGTTGCTTGGTCAGGTCGAGAAGAGTATCGGTGGTGAGGAAATCGACTGCGTCCAATCCGGGTACCGACGGTAGGGATGGGCGAGATCCGGCTGCAATAAACACCTTGTCGCTGGTAATACGGGTGCCCGCGACCTCCAACTCGTACTCTCCTGCGAAGTGTCCCGTTCCTTCATAGAAGTCAAGTCCACTCAAGGCGGACAATGATTGACGCAGGTTCCGCTGCGCATCTTCAACGCTGCGCCGCATGCGCTCCATTATCGCCTGGAAGTCGATGCGCGTTACCCGTGCCGCGATGCCCAGTCTGCTCGCCTCAGCTATCTCGACCACCCTGTCGGCAGGAAACATCAGCATCTTCGAAGGTATGCAGCCGAGATTCGGGCACGTGCCACCAAGCGGTCCCTTGTCGATCAGGGCAGTCGAGAGGCCGCGGAACACTGCCTCATATACAACAAACATCCCGGAACCAGATCCTATGACGACAGCATCATACCTCTTCATTGTATTCCACCCCACCATGAATGTAGTTGGAGACCATCTTCATGTTTCCTGGCACCGGCTACGTTGCTTCAGGGCATTCCGCCGGCGCACCATCTGCCTGTTGCATACTACCTGGAGGGACCTTCACCCGTTGCCAGGCTCCTCTTCATCCGTGGAAGCTGAGTCAGTCTTCTGTTGTCTTGGCTTGAGGCGCAGCGTGCGCTTCACAAGGTCTTTCTCGTGTTCATAGTCAATGACGCGTTGCAGCATTATCTTCTGCGCCTGGACCGGGCCAGCGCCGTGCCACGTACCAACGCCATGCATGCCGGCCGTCCAGTTCTGAAGATGCTTGTGTACCTTCATGACATTCTCTGCCGGCTCGTCACCTCCAAAGCTGTAGAATTCCTCCACGTAGGCTCTGGTCTCCGGGTTCTCAAGCTCCTTGAGCGAAGGCAGTGTCACAATGAGGCCGCCGCCAATGTCGCCGGCAAGCGCCATGACACGCCAGAACGCGTTACAAACGTTTAGTTTCGCAACGTTGCCCATGAGCTCGTCAGGCAGGAATACCCCCGAACCAGCAGGCTCCTCAGAACCGCTGTATGCGGCAGCAACACCGCAGGCACGACATGTCTCTCTCAATGACACCATCTCGGCCAGCTGCTCATTGATGTGTGCTGCCTGCTGAAGCCCTTTGTACTCCTGGATGAGCTTCGAGCTTCCGATCATCTGGTTCATGAAGCCGACTTTGCATGTCCCACCGCATGTCATGCGGTGCGTCCTCGCGAACCGCGTGACGAACTTCCCCGAATACTCATGTTCACCGCAGTGAAACACCCTGTCCCAGGGAATCAGGACGTCTTCGAAGATGATCATTGACGTCTCGCGTTGGCCAAACAGCGGGTTCCCCAACTCCTCTATGTCGTTGGCGACTTCACGTTCGGCGGAATACGGAGTGTACTGACAGACGAAGGTGATGCCGGGAGCGTCAGGTGGAGTGGCAAATGCGACGGCGTAATCGGCCTCTCCAGCGGAGTGCGCCGATTGAGGCAGCACTACTATCTCGTGACTGGCAAATCCGCCGCTGATATTGATCTTGGCGCCACGTACTACAATGCCTTTGTCGTTCTTATCGATTATCTTCACTGAGAGATAGGGGTCGGGCCAGTTTAGCGCCCTCTTGTTCCTTTGCCCGCGTGGTTCTGTAAGCGCCCCCGCTACGGAAAGGTCGTTCTCCTGGACCCACTTGAGATACTCGAGGAATCGAGGGTGGTAAGATGTGCCAAGATCTCTGTCCATCTCCCAGGTGGTGCTCCACAGCGCGTGAAAACAGTCAAGGCCAACACATCGGTAGATGCATGTGCCGAGATTCTCTGCGGTGAATGTACCGGCTTCAGCTTTCTTGATCAGATCGTCGAGGTTCCGGCACACGTATGTATACCTGTTGACCGTATCATTTATGAGAGGGGAATGCACCGACATTATGTCGCGACTGGCCGGGTCGAGTGCCCACGCGTAGCTCGCCTTGTTCGCCTCAACCACCGTTCGGGTGTTGGGATTCTCCAACACGCTGGTAACACGCTTACCGTTCATGAACACGCGTGGTTTCAAGGACTTGAGGCTTTCCTCGTACTGCTCGGGTGTCTTGAGCGCCATGATCTTCCTCCTTGGTCCAGGCCTGTGTCTGCCGGCACATGCCGACCGGCCGGCGAGTAATGTACCATACCTTGAAGTACGGACCACCATGTGCCTGGAATAGCCAGGTGTATGGATCGGCACGTGTGGGATGCTCCGCAGCTGTAACGCCGGCCGGCGGCCGATATCGTGGCTAGCATCCACCTGAAAACTGATTGCTGCGGAGGGACGAAGCATCTATACTCGCTCGAATCGATTGGAACGTCACCGCGAAATGGACGATCATAGATCGTTCACCGCTGTTTCTTGGTGATATGGTATTTGTCGGCGCGCCCTATCGACGTCTTTTTTCGCCATGTGGTGTGTGGCAGTGGTACACTACATGGTAGTGTCGTGGAGGAGCATTGATGTCTACGGAACCCCAGAAGAAGCCGGAAGAGCAGCAACACGCATCGAAAGGGCCGGAGAAGAAGATCGCAGTCGCGGTCGGCGTGGTAGCGGTGGCAGTGATTGTCGTGGTCGCGGGCATCAATGCCGGCTGGCTGACTGCGTCTCCGCGCGAGAATGAGGGCGCATCTCCGCCGCCGTTGCCTGCCAATGAACCTCCTGAGATCATCAGCGTTTCTGCGTCAACCGACCGCATTGGGCCGCTCACTGTGGTCTCGATCACCTGCGATGCCGTCGACCCCGATGGCGATGAGTTGATGTACACGTGGTCGTCCAGCGACGGCGATATGAAGGGTGAAGGACCTGAAGTCAAGTGGGTGGCTCCCGACTCCGAGGGGCTTCACCGTATCTTCGTCAAAGTTGAAGACGGTCGTGGAGGAACTGCCGAAGAGTCACTTGCTCTGCGCGTCCGGGAGAACAGACCGCCTGAGATACTGACGATGCAATCACAGGTTGACGAAGAGATTGGATGGGTGGTGCCCGGTGCCGCAGTGTATATCTGGTGTGAAGCTGAGGATCCTGATGGTGATGAGCTGACCTATCGCTGGTCTGCAAACGAGGGTGAGATCTTCGGACAGGGAAGCGCCGTCATATGGCTTGCGCCCGAGGAACTGGCTACGCACTGGGTCGTGGTGACGGTTGACGACTCGCACGGTGGTGAAGCGAAGCGGGCGATCCCCATTACCGTCAGTGAGGCCAAGCCCCCCGTCATCCATGGGTTCAACGTGAAAGCCATTAGACATAACCAGCTCAGCCCACGTGGCGTGGATCAGTGGCTAGTCTTCATGGGACGGTCGTGTGCCATTGAGGCGTTGGTTGATGACGATGATCTTGGGTACACGTACAAATGGAGTGCCGATGGTGGCACAATCACCTCTGACGGACCCAACGCAGAGTGGCAGGCACCTGCGGGGAAGGCTAAGGTGACAATACTCCTTCAAGTCAGCGACGCCCATGGCAACTCATCGAGCGCCAGCGTTTACATTGAAGTCACGACATGTCCTCTCTGTGTTTAGGGCGGATCGCCGACAAGGTGCATCTTGAGTACTACGGGTTCTCCAACAGTTGTGTCACTGTCTGAAAAGGCTGCGGTGTTCCATGTTGTCGTGATGTCAGCGGCGTATACCTGGAGCACTCTACCGATCAGCACACGAGCATGACTGAAGGCGCCCGCGGGATTGAGCAGCAAACCGGCGATAATCGGAGAAAGAACCGCAAGAACTCTGTGGCTGTTCCGCCGGTTCTGTCACTTGGCGCCACGATTCTCCGGTTGATTCTGACCGGTACGCCAACAAGACGAGCACCAGTGCGACCGTCTCTTAGGGATGCGTGCAGGCGCCCGTCTCAGGCAGCACTGAGCCTGTAGAGCATTCTTCCCCGGTGGTTCCTGCTGCGTACCGCACTGTGGGCCTCCAGATACTGCAGGTGCGCAATTGTCTCCCCGGTTGCGAAGAGCTTCTGGACCGGATGCACCTCGTCCCAGCAATCATACTTGAGATCCCACGATATGTCCGGAGTGACGGCTGCTGCATCCTTCTCGCCATCCTTGAGTGATGTAATCACCTCCTCCAGACGGTTAGCGTGGTGCTCTCTCAATTCTGCGATTCGTGATGCACAGTCGTCGATCATCGAGCGATGCCCCGTGAGCGCCCGCGAGAGCTGTAACGCGGCGACCCTGTCGAGACTCTCAAGGTAGCAGCCAAGAGGGTTGGTCATGCCCGTCCACATTGTTATGTTCGGAGTGATGTCTCCGAGGATATGGTCGCCACAGAAGAGCACGTTGTCTTCCACGACGAGCAAGCACATGTGACCGGGAGTGTGTCCGACTGTCTGAACGCAGCGGAGTGTGTAGCCTCCCCGGTGAAGGACATCACCGTCATGCATAATGGTGTAGGGATAGTCTGCCTCCGGTCCATAGATGCGACCGGGGTGTCGCGCCATCGCCTCCCTGGCATCGCTGAGCGGCAATCCGTGTTGTTCGTACAGCCTTCCCATCCATTCCCAGTATGAGTTGGCCGGTCTGGCCAGGGGCAAGTCCGGCTCGTTGAAGTAAACTCTGGCGCCATTTCGCGCAAGCGAGGCCGCGAGACCCAGATGATCGGCGTGAAGATGCGTCACGAAGTAGTCGACACCATCAGGTGTGCATCCTGTCTCGCGCAGGAGCAAGAGAAAGGACTCGCGACACTCTGTCCGGTTAAACGCGGTGTCGATGACCAGCGGCCTCTCCGGGTCAAGGACAACATAGGAGTTTGTTGCCTTGAGAGGACTCCGGGGAAGGGGTATCTCCAGCCTGACGATCCCTGGCAGCATCTCTTCGATCATGGCGCTCCTTCAAGTCGCAGGAGTGTGCCGGTCCGCGCTCAACTTCAGGTGTCGGCCTGAGCGCATTGACAGATTGTGAGAAGGACGGGAGTACAATGGTAGCCGTCGATGCCCAGCCGCTTATCTACGTGGCGCCGCTCCCGAACCTGCGTAACCTGCTGACGGATTGTAGTACGGCTGCGTAGCGCACCACAAATCTGCGACCACGTATAATGCGCTTAACCGGGACAGATCGAGCAAGGAGGAACCGCCAGATGCATGAGCCACCAGAACGAAGGCTGTTCGAGAAGCTTCGAGGTTTCAACACGGCAAGTGTCGGCAACGTAGTTGCATCGTACCCTCAACATCCTCACTGCCTGGGATTGTACGATCCATGGCACGGCAGGTGGTATACGGATGATTCGGTGAAGTGCCTCTTGCCGGAGATCGGGCCCGTGATCGGACATGCGGCAACAGTTGTGTTTGGGCTGGATGATCCTCTCCAGCCGGCTGTCTCTTACATGGACTTCGTCGATTTCCTCCTGGATGGCCCGCAACCATGTGTTGTGGTGTGTGAAGCACAGTTTCCACCCGAGATTCTATGTCGAGCCGGGATATTTGGCGGACAGTCTGGCGCGCTCTTCAAGGCGTGCGGCGTCGTTGGCCTGCTCACCAGCAGCCCGGTGCGAGACGTCGATGAGATTCGTGCTCTCGGTGTCCAGCACATTGCGAGGGGCGTTACATCCGGCCACGGCAGCCTCAGCCTCAGGGCTTTCAACGTCCCGGTCAATGTGGCGGGTATGGACGTCGGTCCGGGTGATGTGGTTCATATGGACGAGAATGGCGCCTGCAGGTTTCCTGCTGCCCGGCTGGCGGATGTGTGCGCTCACATCGATGCGTTCTCGTCAGAGGAGTTTGAACACTCGTCTCTCCTGCTCTCGTCCGGCAGTAGCGAGAGCATCAAAGCCGCGTGGAAGATGGTCCTCGCGAAAGGCGTGGGTCTAGACCGAAGATCGCTGGGTTGAACACCGCTCCACCAGAGCAGGACGCAGGTTCTTTCGCAATTGAGCGCGTGTTTGAGCGGCTAGTGCGTGAGTGCCCTGCAGCAGAGTCCACAACGCTGCAGGAGGCAGCAAGCGTTGTCGATAGAGCGTGTGTCCGGTGGAATGGTACCCGCAAGCACGTAGTCTTTCCGCAACAGGCGGTACTTGTGCTCGCCGTACCGGTGATATGGCACTAACTCGACCGGTGGCACGTGTGGTAATTCTCGCAGCAGCGCGGCGAGCCCGAACAGATCCGACTCTGCATCATTGTAACCTGGTACCAGCGGGTAGCGCACGGTGACATCGCGGTGAATCTGTGTGAGCGCTGAGAGGTTCTCAATAATCAGTTCGTTGCTCACCCCCGTAGCCTCCCGGTGTTGCACAGCTCCTGCATGTTTCACGTCATAGTACACGTGGTCGACGGCCGTTGCGATTGAGAGGAATGAACGAGTCTCGGCGTGTCCACAGGTCTCGATAGCCGTATCAACGCCGCTTGCTCTGAGTTGATCAATGATCGCCCGAACGAAATCCGCTTGCTGTGCCGGCTCTCCACCACCAAGGGTTACCCCTCCACCCGACCGGCGGTAGAATGGCATGTCGCGCATCACCACCGCACACAGCTCTGTGTGCGTGATCTCTCGCCCGCTGATGCTGCGGGCTCGGGTGTTGCAGACGGCCACGCACGCACCGCACATAGTGCATAGTGACGGCTCATAGCTCAACTCGCCATCTGTAGTGAGCGACAAGGCGCCACGGTTGCAGGAGCGTATACAGTCTCCACATCTGTTACAGCGAGCCGGATCGTACAGCAAATCAGGTTCCTGGCGCTGCGATTCAGGGTTTGAGCACCAGAGGCAACGCAACGGACATCCTTTGAGAAACACAAGTGTCCGAAGGCCAGGACCATCGTGCAGTGAGAATCGCTGAATATCGAATATCCAGCCCGTGGTCATCTACAGGCCATGCTCCGTTCGCCGAATGATATCCTCCTGCACATCGCGGTGTAGCCGGGTGAAATAGGCGCTATAACCAGCGACACGAACAAGCAGATCCGCAAACTCGGCGGGATACTGTTGCGCCTTTCGCAGGGTGTCGGTCGCGACCACATTGAACTGCGCATGCCAGCATCCTGTATCACACAGCCCGCGGACCAGTGCGGCCATCCGGCGCAGACCTTCGTTCCCTTTGATCGATTGCGGACTCAGTCTGAGGTTCAACAGCGTGCCATTTCTCAGAGCAGCGGGGTCCAGCTTCGCTACTGACCGGGCAACTGCTGTTGGCCCCAGGCGATCGTTGCCCGCCGATGGGGAAGAATTGTCCGCGAGTGGCCGACCTGACTTGCGTCCGCTTGGCAGTGCGCCGACAACGCTGCCGAATGGTATTCCTGCGGTGACGGCGATGATGCCTGCCTGTGCCTCGCCGCCAAAAATGTTGCGGTACCTCATGACTTCTCGATTACCGTGTTGCACGGCATCCCGCGTGATGAAATCGACGTAGTCGTCATCATTGCCAAACTTCGGCGCCTCGTACATCAGTTGACGCCTCACCTCGTCGTATCCAACGAAGTCGTGGTCAAGTGCATCAAGCACTTGAGCCATGGTCAGTTTCTTGTCATCAAATACGAGCTTCCTGATGGCAGCAAGTGAATCGCCCGTATCGGCGATGCCGATCTCGTTAACGGCCGGGCCGTAGTTATAGACTGCGCCGCCCTTCTGCAACGGGAGCCCCGACTCGATGCAGCCCTCGGTGAGCGCCGACAGGAATGGAGCACATAGCAGTTCACTATAGGCAGTTTCCGCTATTGCGTTCACTACGAACATGTGGCGGACCAAATGCGCCAATTGAATCTCATACGCGAGTCTGACGTCGTCGAAGGTCTTGAAATCGCGCGCATCACCAGTAGGTGCACCCACACGTACACCTGTGTGTCGCCAGACCCCGTTGTTCAGCGCAAGCTCGAGCGCAGCCGGGAGGTTTATGAATCCACCCGTGAGGTGTATCCCTTCTCTTCCCTGCACACGCGGCTCGACACAGCCCATAATGGCGAAGTCGCGTGATTCCGTGATGCTTAGTCCCTTGCAGGCCATCGAATATGCGATGAGGTCTTCGTTATAGAACTTGGGGTGTCCCGTGCCGGCACGGGATAGCTCGCATGCCTTGAGAAGGAAGTCCTCCGGGGTGTCGGGATGGATTCGAACCGAGATGTCGGGCTGGACTACCTTGAGATCGATCATTGCGTCAAGGCAAAGGTAGGACAGCTCGTTTGTGGCATCCTGTCCGTCGGGTCGACGTCCACCGAGGTTCAGGTTTTGCCACTGTGGGACACCGGTGTAGAACTTGGACGTATCCGTATTCACGAATAGCATGAGTTCTGAGAACTTCAGAAAGAGACACTCAATGAGCTCTTGTACGTGTTCGCGATCGTCTGTCGGACTCAGGTATGGCAACATGTACTGGTCAAACCGTCCGGGCGAGAGAGAGTGGCCGCTCTCCTCAATTCTGACAACGAGATGTGTGAACCAGAATGACTGCATGGCCTCATAGAAGCTGTCAGGCGGATTGGCCGGTACCCGCATGCATGTCTTGTGAATGCACAGCAGCTCAGCCTTGCGTGTTTCATCTGTCTCCACCTGTGCCAGTTCAAGCGCACGTCGAGCGTACCGTTCTGCGAGGACGATGACACCTTCCAGAGCTGTACGCGCCGACTGCAGAAACAGCATCTTATCGATGCTGTCCGGAGCTGCAAGATCAAGCAGGGTGGCCCGTTCGTCTATCTGGTTGATGATGCCGGTGACGCCCAGTTCAAGCATCTTGCGATAGTTTGGAACCACTGTTCCAATTCCTTTCTGGATCAGTGAGTAGTTGTCGATTATGCCAGTGGACCTGGTGGGCCACACGCCAGGTTCCATGTAGATCAGCTTCGCGGTATCCGGGGGACACTGGGTGTAGAGCCTCTCAGCAATGCTCCTGCCCTTCCAATACGGCAGGATGCTCTCCCGTATCTCTCGCTTATCCGCAGGAGTCATCTCGAGTGGGTCCCACTCGCGAGTGTCAACTGTATCCAGCTCTGCATCAAGCCATGCCGACTGCACCTCAGGGAAAAGCTGTGCTGCCCGCGGACGGAGTGTCGGACTACCAACCAGCAGCTCTCCCGAAGCGATGTCTATCGGCAGCTCGCTGCACAGACGGTGCAGAGCAAGGCCCCATACCGAAACAAGCGGGGTGCCAGGGTGTTCCTTGTGCACCTGTGTGACGATCCTGGCACGCGTTATGTCCACTGAGGGGTTCTCTTCCAGCACCCGTTCTCTGAGTCTCTGAATACGCGTGTTCATGGCCGCTACCTCTCTGCCATAGCGATGAACGCTTCGTGTGTGCGACAGAATGGTATCACGCTAGTGTATGGCCCTCTCGTTTTGTGCAGCTTCGCACGTTTGTGCTATCGTTCGAAGTTGGTGCATCCCTCTACCGCGTGCACCTGTAATGTCGCTTCTCAGGAGGATTCAAGATGATCACTGGCGATCAGTTCAGGCAACGGCTGACCACGCTGAAACCCAACGTCTATATGACCGGCAAGCTAGTAGACAGGTTTGATCCGAAGCTCGTGGGCGGCATCAACGTCATGGCAAAGACGTATGATTTTGCCTTCGATCCGGAGTTCGACGGTGTTGGCACCGCGAGGTCTCATCTTAGCGGAGAGACTGTCAATAGATTCACGCACATTCACCAGACTGTCGCTGACCTGCTCAACAAACAGAAGATGACGCGTCTGTACTGCCAGGAGGTCGGCGGCTGCATTCAGCGCTGTATGGGCATCGACGCGCTTAATGCACTCTCCGTCGTGAGCTACGACGCTGACCAGAAATACGGAACAACATACTACGAGCGATTCGTTAACTTCATGAATAGAGTGCAGGCCGAGGACCTGTCCCTCAACTGTGCGCAGACGGACGTTAAAGGCAACAGGCCATGGCGGCCGCATGAACAGAAGGACCCCGATCTGTACCTGCGCGTTGTGGAGAAGAGGCCGGATGGCATAGTGGTAAATGGTGCAAAGGCACACAACTCCTGCTCGGTTTATGTCGACGAGATTATTGCCTTACCCACTCGTAATATGACCGCCGAGGAGACTGATTGGGCAGTCGCCTTCTCAGTTCCCTCGGATTGGGAAGGTGTCACCCTTATCAATGCAGCCTACGCTCCTACCAGACGTAAGAAGCTGCAGGCACCGTTTTGTGAGATTGGCATGAGCCACTCGATAACAGTGTTCGACAACGTGTTCGTGCCATGGGAACGTGTGTTCCTCTGCGGTGAGGCTGACATGGCCGGCAAACTGGCGCTCCTGTTCGCCCTGTACCATCGCCACAGCTACACGGGATGTAAGGCGGCGGTTTCGGAGATTTATACCGGCGCTACCGCGTTAGCTGCCGAGTACAACGGCATCGACCGTGCGCAGCACGTTCGCCATCAGCTTGCCGACATGATACAGGTAGTGGACCTTATCTACGCGGCCGGTATCGCTGCTGCCGTGAATTCGAAGAAGGCTGCCTCAGGAACACGTATTCCTGACACAAACTACTGCAATGCGGGGCGCATGCTGGCGGGAGATGCAATCTATGAGGAATACGAGGCCCTCGCTGCTATTGCGGGGGGACTCGTGGCCACGCTTCCTCCAGAGGAAGATTTCTACGATGAGAAGACCGGGCCCTACCTCGAGAAATACATCATGCGCAATCCCAACGTCTCCGCTGAGAATCAGCACAGAGCGTTCAGGCTCTTCCAGGACATGATGGCATCAGCGTGGGGCGGCCACAAACTGGTCGACTACCTGCATGGTGGTGGGTCACCGGTCATCGAAAGAGTCGCCATCTATCGTGATCACAATATCGAGCACTCGAAAGACATCGTGCGGAAACTTGCAGGCATCGAAGTTGACCGCAGCACGAAATGCATCGACCGTGAGTCACACGCCTGGCTGTGATGCGCACGTGTGGCGGGGCACTCGAAGGGGGGCGTGAGCCCCCCTTCTTCGTAGGGATACATCTCTCCATACTACCCGGCAATATCGAGCAACAGGCGGTTGTCCCTGATTTCGATCAAGCGATCAGCCTGCTCCGCGATTCTCCTGTCATGTGTCACCGCGTGGGTCCGGCTGGTCCCGTGGCCCCAATTGCACATGGCGAACGGTGACCATAGTAGTCGACCTGAAGAATTATTGTTGGGTGGGGTATTGACAAAACGAGGTATGACGTCATAGCATGCGATATGTAGATATGCGAATATGCGCATATCCGCATACTCGGACTTCCATGAGAGAGCTGGTAAGAGCGTGCAAAGCGATATCGGCAGAAACGCGGCTCCGAATTCTGAACATCGTCATGTTCAAGGAGTGCTCCGTGAGTGAGGTTATGCAATCGCTGCAGATATCTCAAACACGCGCGTCTCGCAACCTGGGTGCGCTGTATGACGCTGGTCTGCTCAACGCGAAACGTGAAGGTACATGGGTCCTGTATTCCGTTGCTGAAGACGGATTGGACGGACATTCTCGCGAACTCCTTGCCGCACTGAAGAGCATGCTGGCCAAGGACCCGCTTGCGCGACAGGATATCTTTCGACTGACTCAGGCTAAACGTTCTCGCACCTGGCGCGTTTAAACTCTTTGCATGAATGGATGCTCCGTCTACAGTGAACGAGATCGGTGAGCGAAAGGAGGCAGACATTGAAAGGACGGCTGTGGTGTATCCGAATCGCGCTGCTCATGTTTGTAGGTTGCATTGTGCTTAGCCCTCTTGCAGTCAGTGGGGCAGCTTCCTATTCGCAGCCGGTGGGATGGAATCATGATCCCTCCGCACTAATGCTTCCTTCGTCACCTGTGTATCCTGTCGTAATCACCTACCGGGAGGTTCGGATGAGCCTTGCCGACCACAGTTATGAGAAGGCGGAATTGCTTCTCGAGTTCTCCAACCAGGATGCCGCAGCCATCGTGGCAATGGCGCGGCGACAGGAGTACGTCGTCGCTACGGGTCATTGCTCCACGTATCAGCACACTTTCGATCGCTGTATTGGATGGTTGATGCTTGCAAGCGACCGGGGAAACAATGTCTCACATCTCCTTTCTCGAGTGAAGAATGACCATCTCGCTCAGCAGGGTGCACTCTCACAGGCGGCACAGCAGCTTCCGGAGTGGTCTGACGACGGCGTTGAAATGGCGAGAATTCATGTCGCTGAAGTGCTTCTGCTAGCCATTCAAGTCCTGGAAGGTGATGAATCGGCGGCGGCGTATGCCCGGGCTATTGAAGTCGTCTGTCCTGAACTTGCAGGCCTTATCCCTGACATGGAATCCGGTCAGGTCTCATCGGATACTCCTCCGGTCGCGGTCGAGTCGTCGAACATCGAGCAATCCGACACGTCTACTGGCCAGGACGCAGAGGATCAGGCGTATGCTGCTCCGCATATCAAGGCCCTGGAGGCCGAACGGTACACTGTGAAGCCCAAAGAGAGCATCACCATTTCGATCACACTCGGGTCGAACGCTCTGGACGATGCCAGATACGCATGGTGGTGTTCACGCGGTGGACTTGTAACGGATGGACTCCAGGCGACATGGATTGCGCCCGACCGTCCGGGTTTGTACGAGATTAGTGTAACCGTGACCGATGCGATCGGTCGAAGCGACACGAAGTCTGTGGAGATCAGGGTGATCGAGGATGAAGACGATCTCCCGCACCCGGTGGTGTCAGATGACGAGAATGCCAGCACTTGGGACAATGCTGACACCGGAGACAACACTCCCGTTCCTGAGCAGGCAGCCAGCGTAATCACGCCGGAGATCGTCGCGCTCACCGCCAGCGCCGATCACAAGTATCTTGATCAGAATATCGGTGGGGGCTATGCCATCCTTGTGTCGCGTGAAGCCGAGGTGCACTGCGAAGTAGTGGATGCAACCGGCCTCTCCTTCGAATGGGTGGTCACTGGCGATGCGAAGATTACCGGCTCGGGTGACACAGTTCGGTTTGCCGCGCCTGCACGACCAGGCTACGTCACTTTGAAGGTGACTGTGTCCAATCAAGAGGGTGAAGAGGACAGCCGTTCGCTCACCTTCTATGTTTCCACGTGCACATACTGCTTCTAACGAGCGAACGCGTCCGCAGGGCCCCTGACCTGCGGGCGCGTGTTCCCCTGCCCTTTCTTGCCGAGCTCACCTGACTCCGCTGGAGATCGCAGCTTCAGCCGTGGCAGTGCCGTAGCAGATACCATCTGTTACTATACGACAGGTGTATGCCGTGCACATAGTCAGCGGAATTGACACCCCGATGGCTCGGCCGGCATCGACCGCACTGTCTTCTGAGAAGGAGGGGCAATGAAGCTGTTCGATCTGAGCGGAAGGACGGCGATCGTGACAGGAGGCAATCAGGGCATTGGTCTTGCCATAGCGGAAGGGCTCGCCATTCATGGCGCGCGCACCGTAATCGCGAATCGCCGCGAGGATCACGGCGCGATGGCAGCGCGCCGGTTGACTGAGAAGGGACTTGCCGCGGAGGCGGTGCCGACGGATGTCAGCCGTGGTGATTCGGTCGCACACCTGGTGAACACAGTGCTCGAACGTTACGGAACCATCGACATACTGGTCAACAGCGCGGCGGTCATCGTGCGCAAGCCAGCCGAGACGGTTACTGAGGAGGATTGGAATCTCATAATGGACATCAATCTCCGTGGTGCGTTCCTCTGTTGTCGCGAGGTGGGACGTCACATGATCGAAAGGAGACACGGCAAGATCATTAACATCTCGTCGACCCTGTCTCAGGTAGTGCAGCCACTCCTTTCGGTCTACTGTACCTCCAAGGCCGGGTTGTCGCACCTTACCCGGGCGTTAGCTCTGGAGTGGGCAGCATACCACGTGAATGTGAATGCAATCGGACCGGGTCCCACAATAACGGAACTGAACAGGCAGTACTTCGAGGAGCATCCGCGCGACTTGCAGGATCGGATCAACTCTATTCCCATGGGGCGTATGGGAGAGCCGCAGGACCATGTGGGAGCCGCAATCTTCCTGGCATCCGCGGCATCGGATTACGTGACAGGGCAGACCCTGATTGTTGACGGCGGCTTGAACCTCCCGTAGCGTGGCACCAGCTACAACCCCTCGGGGATGTAGCAGTCGTCCATGCCCGGCGCCACCGCGTGGGCCACTTGCTCACTTGGATCGACTCCCGTGCACCGCTAGAATACGCCAGGCGTCACGCAGTCGAGTATGTCAAGCGATGCGGCATCAATAGCAGCAGCATCGGTTCCGACCAGGTAGCCGAGGTCCGGGCATATGATTGGCCCCGGCGATGGGTCACAGTCACAACTCTTCGACATGCGATGCAGGAGGTGATGGATGGACATTCATACGGCGATTCGGACTCGCTCCAGTGTAAGGCAGTTTCGTCCGACTCCGGTACTCGAGGAGAGCCTCAACCGGATCCTTGAGGCAGCACGATTGGCACCTTCCTCAAGCAACAGGCAGGAATGGCGGTTCGTTGTCGTGCGTGACGAAGAGCGACGAAAGCGTTTGGCGAGAGCGGCGAACAACCAGATGTGGATTGCAGGCGCCCCGATCGTCATCGCAGCGGTCGCGACAGATCCCCGATCCATCATGACCTGCGGCATACCTCGCTACGCCGTGGACACAGCGATTGCTATCGACCACATGACACTGGCAGCTGTGGAGGAAGGTCTGGGCACATGCTGGATTGGCGCCTTCTCGCAGGAGCAGGCGCGCGAGGTTCTGGGTGTCGCTGACGACTGCATGGTGGTCACACTGATGCCACTTGGTCATCCCGCTTCGCGCGCCCCTGTAGCCAAGTCCCGAAAACGATTGAGAGACATCGTGCGCTACGAGCAGGATAGCGAGTGAGAGTTATCTCGGCGGTTATGTGACGTGCCCGTGCCATGTCCTGGCGGCAGTGGTGGTATCGTCACACGAGCGCAGTAAGCAGCACTGCAACAATACCTACCAGGAAGATACCATCGAAGAGCCCGGCGCCACCGATGGATACGATACCGGGAAACCCTTTCATCCGATGCAGATTCAGCAGGTCTGCCCCAATGAGCGTACCTGTGGTGCCCGCGATATACGCACACGGTGCAGCAAACCCCGGCGCGAGGAGAATCGCCAGCAGGGCGGAGAGGATCGGTGGAATGAACATCGGGAGTACAATGCCTCTTCCCGGAATGGGCCTGGCGAGTGACTTCGACACCGCCGCCATTACAGCAGTCGCAACACCTATCTCCCAGAATGAAGGCACTATGGTCAGCAGATACACGCAAAGGCACACAGGGATAACTCCGCCGCCAAGGTTGATGGCGATGCCGGAATACTGGGGTGGAGGTCGGGTGAACAGCCCCCGCATTGTGCTGGGTGTGGTGTAGCTGATGCGCCGACGTGTCAGGGGAATGTTGATCATCGACCCCAGGAGCATGAGGAGTATGAGCGCGAGGGCTGTCGATGGCGAGAGCCCCAACGCCCCAAAGGAGAAGGACAACAGGTTCAAGAAGAATATCACCAGCAACAGCGGGATCGAGAGAAACAACAAGAGTGCTGCAAGGCATCCCAGGGGCGCGAAAATCATCCTTCAGTCACTCCGCTCGCTCGAAATGAGACATATCAAGCCCCGTGGGAATATCCAGCACTACCGGGATACCGTCACGATTCAGTCGCAACGCCTCCTCCAGTGCAGGTCGAAGGTCTGCCGCACTGTCAATCCTCCGTCCATGACAGCCAGATGCTCGTGCGATGCCCTGGAAGTCAGGCTGCACCTCGAAGGCAGTGGTGTTCCACCCTACCGTCGTCATCTGATTATGCATTGGCCACCCCAGGGCTGAGTTGTTGAGCACTACCCATGTGCAACCCGCGCCATACTGTACAGCCGTTGGAAGCTCTTTCATGTACATCTGAAAGGCACCATCACCGGTGACGCAGACCACCTTCTTCTCAGGCCTCGTGAGCTTCGCTGCTATGGCGCCTACCACTCCGATGCCCATGCATGTCTGTTCAGCTACGGTGACGCAATCAGAGTTGTCTCCAACCGTGTAATACGGAAAGAAGTAAGACCAGGCATCCTGCGACCCGTTCTCATTCACCAGTACCGTATCATCGCCGAACACCATGCTGAGCTCATACACTACACGCTTTGCCGGGATCGGATACTCGGTAGTCAAGCATTCTTCGTGTACCTGCCTGAGGAGTAGCTGCTTCTGCTGTTGAATTGCCTCGCGCGATGGTGACGTGCCGTGTGCCGCGCCGCGAGACTTGATCTCATCCAGAATCTGCTGCAATACCAGCTTTGCGTCGCCTACGACCCCGACTTCAGGCAGCCAGTTACGACCAATTTCGGACGCAGAGATGTCGACGTGTGCAAGAAGAGCTCCAGGAGGTAGATCCTTCCAGCGATGAGTCTGGAACGCTTCATTGCGTGTTCCGATGGCGAGCACCGCGTCGGCGCTCTTCAGGTAGCTGGCTGCCACACGATTGCGGTACAGTCCAACCAGCCCGAGTGCCAATGGATGGCGCTCAGAGACAATACCCCTCCCTCCGGGGGTGGTCGCGAAAGGAACCCCCAGCGATTCGACCAGTTCAAGGAACGGTTGCCCTGCTGCTGACAACATTGCGCCGTTTCCTGCGATGACTACAGGTCTCTTTGCGCCGAGAAGGATATCCACTACCCTCCTGACTCTCTCCGGGTCGCCTGCCGGGCGGATACGTTCTGCTGGCACATACGCCGGCTCATCGATATCGAGAGGAAAACCGTGTGTTATGTCACCTCCGACGTCGTAGGGCAGCTCGATGTAGACGGGGCCCGGCTGATCATTCATTGCCAGCGCAAAGGCACGCCGCACGTACCAACTCAATCGATCGATGTGATGGACTCTTGCAGACCATTTCGTTATCGGACGCATCATGCCGAGCTGATCACACTCCTGGAATTCCCCCATACCTTCCGTCTTCTGACTTACGGACGGGCATATGACTACCAGTGGACTGCAGGCGTAGTAGGCTTCCAGGACTCCGGGTACAAGGTTTGCCACGCCAGGACCGGTCGACGCGCTGCAGACACCAGGCTTGCCGCTCAGCCGCGAATAAGCCATCGCCATGAACGGTGCTGAGCCCTCGTATCGCAGGTTAATTGGACGCAGGTCAGGCGCTTTCCCGGCATACAGCTGGAGCGGACTGTCGCCAACGCCATACGTAAACTCAGTTCCCTGTGCGCGCACCATTCTGGCAATAGCTTCCCACGGATACATCTGTCACCTCCTGTCGTAGAGCCCGGACGGATTGTCTTGTCACGTGGCGTCAGGTGCTGTCGGTGGACGGCATTCTGATTCGCTTCGACCGACATGCATCACACGCTGTTTCCACCCGATGCAGCACCAGTCATAGACTGATAGTATAGACGCTGATCCGGACATCAGAACAGTCCAGGAATAGGGGCGTTCATAGTGGGACTGCTGCGAAACAACAGCTTCATTCTGGCACTCGCGCTCGTAACCGGGATCGTACTCGGTCAAGGCGCAATGTATTCACGCGGGGCAGTTACACCGCTGCTTGCGGCTATCATGACGCTGTCGCTGGTAGGTATCTCTTCTGATGTGTTTCGTGGCGGCGCCCGTCTTGTCCGTCCTATCCTGATGGCACTGCTGCTGAACTACGCATTGCTTGGTGGCACACTCATTCTGTTCGCATTCGCCCTGCTGGACGAGCCCAGCCTGCAGGCGGGGTACGTGCTCATCGCCGCGGTCCCCCCGGCGGTTGCGGTGATACCCTTCACGCACCGTCTGGGCGGCGACGTTTCGTTCACACTTGTCGGCTCTGTTGCGGCACATGTTGCGGCGTTTGTAGTGACTCCGCTGCTGACGCTGCTGGTGCTCGGCAGCAGCCTCGTGCAACCCCAGGAGCTACTGATGGCGCTGCTGCAGCTTATCGCCGCCCCGTTCGCAGTGTCGCGACTCTTGCGGCGCTCTGCTCTTGTTGTCGGCTGGCTTACCGTTCACCGCGGGACGCTCATGAACTGGGGTTTCTTCGTGGTGGTCTACACGATAATCGGTTTGAACCGCGAAGCGTTGCTGGGCTTCTCAGGGGTCCTCCTACGTGTGGGCGCGATATCGTTTGTTGGCACCTTTGGACTGGCCTACCTGATCTTTGTCGTTGCGCGCCTGTCCGGTGCGGCCAGCTCTGCACAGATCAGCTACGCAGTCATGGGCGCGTGGAAGAACTATGGACTGGCAGGTGCTATCGCCCTCGCGTACTTCGGAGAGTTTGCGGCATTGCCTGCCGCGGTGACTACTGCTTTTGCCATCGCTAACTTCATCGTGCTCAGCATGACTGTAGCTGTCAAGACACCCCACGAGTGAGGAACGATCACACAGGCGCAGAGAGAGCAATGGAGACTCAGTGGAGAAAGCCAGTATAGAGAAGAGAAGGAGGTTCATTTATGGCGATACGAAAGAAGGTCACGAAGGGTTCGCAAGCATGGGTTTACCCGCTTCCTGCGCTGCTTATCGGGACGGTCATCGACGGCAAAGCCAACTTCATGACCGCTGCCTGGGGAAGCGTCGCAAACGCTGAACCTCCGATGCTTTGTGTGGCGATCAGGCGATCTCGTCACACACGGAAAGGCATAGAAGCAGGCGCCGCGTTCTCTGTCAATGTGGCCGCTGCATCCCAGGCCCGTGAGGTCGACTTCTGTGGCATCGAGTCTGGCGCCAACCTTGATAAGGCCGCCAGGTGCGGGTTCACCGTGTTCTACGGTATGCACGACAAGGCGCCACTCATTGCCGAGTGTCCCGTCAACCTTGAGTGTACAGTCGCTCAGATTGTCGAGCTACCGACACACTCTCTCGTCATTGCTGACATACGTGAATCTCACGTTTCAGAAGACTGCCTAACCGATGGGAAGCTGGATATAGCTAAGGTCGATCCAATTGTGTATGTCACCTCACCCGCGCGCAAGTATGCGCGTCTGGGCGACTGGGTGGCCGATGGATTCAGCACCGGCTTGAGTCTCAAGACCTAGGAAATCCTACTAACCAGGTGGGACCGTCGCCCACTCGTCTGCTCGTTGTTGAGGAAGTATACACAGGTCCAGCCCGGAGAATGGCCAGGGGTGGCGTCCGTGACTCTCGAGTGGTTAGTTACACGCAGGCACCGGCTGACGTGGCGCACGCGGTTGTCCCCTGACTTGCGAGCCGCGTGCCGCCCTCTTCGAATCACCTGCGTGCTTGCTGGCCCAAATCCGCTGATCCTGGAGAGTGGAGCCTTAGCCCTGCACCGTACGCGCCTTCATTCCAGGCCTGAGAATGCGGATTGAATCAACTCTGTCAGCTCTGGATGGATGTGAATACCACGCAGCAGTTCGTCAACATGGCCACCCGACTGCATCGCGTTGACTACCTCCTGAATGAGCATGGGGGCATAGGGGCCAATAATGTGAAAACCGAGGATCTCCTCCGACGCCCGGTCGACGACGCTCTTGGCAAATCCGACCTCTTCCGCGATAGCACTGCCCTTGGCAACGTCGGAGTACGCTGTGCGCGCGACAGCGATATCGTGTCCCGCTTCTCGCGCATTGGCCTCTGTGAGCCCGACTGAGGCAATCTGAGGGAACGAGTAGATCGCGTGAGGCACGGCTCGGTAGTCCATCTCGATATCGTGCCCGTCAAACGCGTTGGCTGCAGCGACAACCGCCTGCACATTTGCAGAGTGCCTGAACATCGACTTTCCATTAATGTCGCCAATTGCGAATACGTTGTCCGCGCTGGTTCGCATGCGACCATCGACCTTGATGAATCCCCTGTCGTCGGTTTTGATACCAGCTCTGGCGACTTGCAGTTGGTCGGCGTTGGAGCGTCGTCCCGCTGCCACGAGCAGCGTTTCAGCCTCGAATCCTATTTCCTCGCCGCCGTGTGTCGGCTGTGCGAGGATTCGAACGCCCTCTTGACTTCGTGACACCGACTCGACCCGGGCGCCTGTCACGATTCGGGCTCGCTTCGACAATACCGCCTGAAGTGCGGCGGCTATCTCGGGTTCCTCAGATGTGATGAGTCTTTCCGCCATCTCGATCACAGTGACACGCGTACCCATGGCTGCGAAGAAATGGCAGTATTCCACGGCAACATAACCACCACCCAGGATGATGAGGCTGTCGGGTCTATCGGTAAGCTCTAGCACCGACTCGTTGGTGAGGTAGTCGATCTCTGCAAGCCCTTTGATCGGTGGTATAAGGGGACGGGCACCGATTGCGATGAACACCTGTGTGCCGCGGATTGTGTCGTCACCGACCTGCAGCACATCGGGCTCGACGTACGAGGCGGCGGCTGGATAATAGCGCACCCCGTCCATGTGTGAGAGCGAATGCTGCATGTGCGCTTGTGACTCTGCCCTGCTGGCTCGCATATGGATCATGATGGATGCGAAGTCGATGTCGTCGATCTTCATCGTCACTCCCAGCCGTACAGCCCTTTCCTGTTCGGCGACGATATCTGCGGGGGCAATAAGCATTTTCGATGGGATGCAACCCACGTTGAGACATGTGCCACCGAGCAACCCCGGTTCAACGAGTGCAACGCTCAGGTCATGAGCCGCTGCGTGGTCGACTACAGCCATGCCGCAACCAGATCCCAGCACTACTACGTCGTAACTGTCCAATGTGCACCTCCATGAGCCGACAATTGGCAGACAATGCGCGATATCGGACCAGGGGCCGATAATCTCATCTGCAGGTCAAGCGGGAAGACAATCCGGGCCCATTCAGGAGAGACGGCAGCCAGGCAGCAAGCCTTTTAAACAGGAAACTGCCTACCTGCTTGCAACGGGCGGCAGTTCGGCACGAAGGCATGCATATACGTGCGACAAAAAGAGACTGGTGCCCGTCAATTTCCGCCCACCGAGTGGGATAGTCTGTCCCGTAGGCCATGTTTCACCTTACAAGCCGCGCAGACCTTCCGGTCTGAGAAGTGAAGGGTCGCGCTTGTCCAGTACCCTGTCGATCTGTGCGAGCATCTTGTCCTTTTCTGCTGGCAGTGTGCCCTTTACAGTGATGTAGTTTGACGCGTGCATCGAGCTGAAGAAACAGCGTGTGAGTTCGAGGTGCTGTACGATCAGACGCAGCTCCTGAAGTGACTGGAAGGGCGAAATGGGCTTGAATTCGCCGCGCTCAATCGCCGTGTGTAGAGGAGTGCCCGGAACGACTGTGAGCGTCAGTGCCGCTCCGTATTCCGGGTCCATTTGTGACAGCACGTCCGCCGAGGCAACAGCGTGTTGTTCACTTCGTTCGGCACCTGCAAGCCCAAGGATAACCATTACCGAAAGTGCCAGCCCCGCCTCCTCAACACGTTGGGCCGCAGCGACCATCTCAGTGGCCGAGGTGTTCTTACACACCTGGCTTAGCACCTCATCGTCTCCGCTCTCGAGTCCCAGGTACAGGATGCTCAACTTGCGTCTCAGGAGCTCTTTGAGCTCATCGACGCTTCGGCGTAGTATGTCCTGAGCTGTCGCGTAGATGGCGATGCGCTCGATGCTGGGAAACCTGTCGTTGAGGTAATCGAGCACCTCGATCAGTTTGGGAAACGGGTACACGAGCGCATCGCCGTCCTGTAAGAACACCCGCCGTCCGTCCCACTGACTGGCGAGTTGATAGACAACATGCGGCATGCCGGGGACAGCGACCCTCCTGCTCTTGAAGAGCCGGAGCGCATCAATCTCCTCCTTGACCTCCGCCACATCCCTCATCTGCAGCCTGGAGCCATAGTAGTAGCAGAAGGTGCAGGTGTTGTTTGAGCAGCCGCTGGTGACCGGCAGGTAATAACTCATCCACTCGCTTGGAGGTCTGAAGATTCTCGGTCTTTGAAAGCCGGACATTACCTTTCTCTCCGTTCGTTGATTCTACGGCACCCGTACGCCGAATTCCTGTAGTGCACGTGCAAGATGTGCCAGGGGAAGACCGACGACATTGGCAAAGTCTCCCTCTATGCGGTCGATTATGGTGGCTCCGAGCCCCTGTATTTCGTACGAACCGGACTTGCCGATTGGTTCGCCCGAGGCCACGTAAGCTCGAATCTGCTCTCTACTGAGGAAGCGGAGGTGTACAGCGGTGCTCTCGACCCCCTGATACATCTTTTCGGATGCGCCGTGCAAAATGGCAATGCCGCTGACGAGACGGTGGGTTCGGCCAACCAGCTTCTTGAGCATGGCCTCGGCATCAGCTGGCGACGTTGGTTTCCCGAGCATCTGCCCGTCGAGATCGATGACGGTGTCGGCACCTATTACGATGTCATAGGGCCGTCGGAGAGAAACCTCTGTGGCTTTGCGTAGTGCCAGTATCCTCACATGTGTCTCGGGATCATGAGCATCCGTCGTCTCGCTGCAGTTGCTGGGGTCGACCAAGAAAGGTATCCCGGTGCGGCGCAGGAGGTCGCTTCTGCCTTCTGACGCTGATGCGAGCACGATAGAAACGGTCATTGGTTGCTTGACTCTGATAATCCCTGTTGAGGCTGCGCACACGAAAACCGCATGGCCAGAGAGTTAATGCAGTATCGTCGTCCTGCGGGTGCGGGTCCGTCGTCGAAGACGTGCCCGAGGTGTGCGTCGCACCTACTACAGATGACCTCGGTTCGGTTCATATCATGACTGGTGTCGCTCCGGGTGGAGACGCTCTCATCAGAAGCTGGTTCTACAAAACTCGGCCAGCCCGACCCCGAATCGTACTTGGCGTCCGACTTGAATAGTGTCTGTCCACAACAGACGCACTCATAGGTTCCCTCCTCGTGGTGGTTCAGGAGTTCTCCTGAGAAGGGGGGTTCAGTGGCCCGTAACCGCGTCACGGCGTACTGCGCTGGAGTAAGCGTCCGCAGCAATTCAGCGTCGTCAGGAGTCTTATCCCCCTCTGCCATGGTCTCCTTCGTCGAGCGTCGGTCCAGCTTATGCTGATATCCCGGGAGCACATTATCCGAACGAGAAGCGAGCGGTGTCAAATCGACGGATCGGAGATGTGCTTTCCTTTGCGAATCGTCATAGCAGTGGGAGCATTGTCCCGAGTCCAGGTCGGGAGTGTCGTCGTCACGAGGAAACGACCATGAAGAACAACGCGGCGCCACACTGTGAAACGCTTCGGTACGAAACACCTCGGCTGGAGCGGGAGACGGGATTCGAACCCGCGACAGCCCGCTTGGGAAGCATGCACCCCTTTGGCCCGTGCTGCCAGCTTTGCCGCCAGAAGGTCGCAAAGCTGATCCAGTTGTTCGGGATTGAGAGAGGCAGGCACCCCGTTGATTCCAACAACCGTGCCCGGCAAGACGAGTGCTAAGATGACTGCGTTCAGCGGCGGATGGCAACGAGACCACACTTTATTTGCGCCAGCGTGAGCCTCTCGGTCACCCTTGCCAGACGTTCGTGCAGAAGTCCCGGTATAGGGATGCGTTTGGCGAGGTACTCGATGTATGCCGTGCGCTGCTCGAGGTCCGCCGGCTCGAATGAGACGATCCGGTCAAAGCGCGACGGCCTGTCCTTCAGCGCCTCATCGAGGATGTCCACACAGTTCGTGGTGGTGATTGTGACCACGTTCCGGCATTCCTCCACCCCATCCAGGTGAAAGAGGAGCTGCGCCAGCGACTCGCCACGTGAGTACATTGACGCGTGGCGGTCCTGCCTGATGAGGTCTATGTCCTCGAGTATGACGATGCTGGGGCTGATGTCGCGTGCCACCCTGTACACGTCATCGATGCACATGCCGTACTGCAAACCGCTGGCATGGACCACAATGCAGGAGATGCCCGGGCTGTGGTTCATCTTTTTGTCTTCACGGATGTAGAATTGTATTGTCTGAGTACAAAGTCGATTGGCGAGGGTGGGTTGAAGATGCAAGAGAAGCGAGAGAACAGTAAGGAAGACCCTGTCTCCACCATCGGTTTATCTGACTCCGGTGGCTCGGCTCACGTCATGGCTAAGCGAGCTCGAGAAGTCAGCGACTACCTTGTAGCTGTAAGTCGGATCTCGGCCGCAACGAGCGGCCTAACAGACCTGAACGCTATTCTTCCCATCGTGTTGAATACCACCCTGAGTCTTATGGATGGAGTGGTCGGCGGGATAATGCTTCTGGATAACGAAACGGGAATGCTGTCCTACTGTGTCCACCATGGTCTGTCGGACAAGTACACTACCGAAATGCGCCTTCGGCCTGGTGAGGGAGTTGCAGGCCAGGTTGCCCAGAGCGGCAGGCCAATCCTGCTGGATGACATCTCCTCGAACCCCAATGCCGCCAGACTGGACCTCATAACTACAGAGGGGATAAAGGCATTCGTCAGTATACCCCTGCGGGCGAGAGATAACGTCCTGGGAGTACTCAATGTTGGCAGCCACAGGGCGCGGCACTTCACCACGGAAGATCTGCACCTCCTGGGCACTATTGGCGACCAGCTGGGCATAGCTATTGAACACGCACGGCTATATGAAAGGCTGGCGAAGGCGAGAGAAAGATATCGGCAGGTAGCACGCCAGGTGCTGCTGTCCCAGGAAGAAGAGCGGAAGCGAGTTGCAAGAGAGCTACACGACGAGACCAGCCAATCGCTTACAGGTCTGGCTCTTACGCTGCAGGTGCTCATTCAGAGCGCAGAAGCAGCCGGCGTCCGCGAAAGCGAATTCAAAGCGACGCTGGAAAGGGCACACTCGCTGACGGTGCAGATCAGCAGCGATGTGAGCCGGTTGATTGCGAATCTACGGCCCACTCTCCTGGATACGCTGGGACTCTTCCCGGCTATTCGACGGTATGCAGAGACTAACCTCGGTCCTCTCGGTGTCAACGTTTATGTCGAAGCGGAAGAGGCCACCAGTCCCCCTGAGGAAGTGGAAGTAGGACTCTTTCGTTGGGCACAGGGAGCGATAGGGAACATCATGCAGCATTCCGAGGCAAGGAATGTGACTATCTCCTGCAAGCGCGAGGATGACGAACTGGTCCTGCGCATCAGGGACGACGGCCGGGGCTTCAACGTCTCGGAGATAACCGGAGTTGAAGAGACCGGGAGAGGCGCAGGCTTGTTCAGCATGAAGGAAAGGATGAGCTTGCTGGGTGGCCATTGTACCGCCGAGTCTCGTCCGCGGCACGGGACAGTGGTTACCGCCAGAGTTCCCATTTTCTGGAGCACCGCCGATGCGAAAGATACGCGTACTGGTAGTGGATGACCATACCGTTGTGCGACAGGGCATCTGTAGCCTGCTCAACCTGGCGCCGGATATTGAGGTTGTAGGTGAGGCGGCGAATGGGGAGAAGTCCATAGAGTTGGTCAGGAAGCTCAGGCCTGATGTAGTGCTTATGGACGTGGCTATGCCCGTCATGGGTGGATTGGAGGCGACGCGTCGCATAACCAGGAGCTTTCCGCACACGAAGATACTGGTGCTCACGCAATACGATGACAGGGAATACGTGTTTCCGATCATCGAGGGCGGAGCCTCAGGCTTCATCAGCAAGACGGCTGCCTCTTCAGACCTGCTGTCCGGCATTCGCTCGGTCTATGCGGGACACTCGTTCTTGTCTCCCTCTGTGACTAGGTTCCTTGTCGAAAGCCACAGGCAGGCAGCCGCAACGGTAACCAGCTCCGATCCCTATCAACAGTTGACCGACCGCGAAAGGGAGACACTGAAGCTCCTGGCGGAAGGGCATACCATTCAGGAAACAGCCAACATGCTGGGAATCAGCGGCAAGACTGTGGATGGGTACAAGACGAGCCTGATGGCCAAGCTCGATATTCACAATCGCACCGACCTGGTGAAATATGCCCTGCGCAAGGGGATAATCACGATCTGAGCTTGCCGACCGGTGCTGTGTGATTCTCTCCCCGTGAACGGCAGACGTCTCGTCACGCAACCGGTGTTTCCGCGGTCGCGCCTGTGGCTGCCGTGGAGAATGACACGGACGACAATCCAAGGTCACGCACTTCTTCACGATACTCAAGCTGAAGCGCGGCATCTTGAGCCATCGACCGTTGTGAGAACTGCGAGCCGGATCAGACCGAAGTAGACCGGGCCGCAAAAGAGACCGGCCCGTGCTTGTTCTGCACCCCTCACCGTTGGCCCTCTCCAGCACGACAGTCGTCTTCCTCCCCCTGAACCATGTTCTTACCGTTTATGTCACCTGCTTTCCCGCGGCGTCGCTACGGCTGGTTCACTCATTCCAGGTCAAGCGCTGTGCATTCCACCCGAACCTGCATGTCCGCCAGGGGCGTTGAGGTTCCCTGAGGTTCGAACCTGCTCATCAACTCCGGAGCTGTCACTCACTTGCCGGAGGCACGATGCATTGTGCGGATATCCCTTCCGGCACGCCGACATCGAAACACTGTACTTCAGCACACCAGCAGTGCGGCCAACACCAGGGATTACCCCGATCCAATCAGGGTGATCTTCCCTGCGTTACGGGGGCGAACACCTCTACCGGGTTTCGCATAAGTGCTTACACTTGATGGTAGATGAAGGGCCTCGAAGAAAGGAGGCGAAGATGGACAAGGCAAAGATTCTTATCGTTGATGACGAATCTGAGTTCGTCTCAGAGATGCAGGCCAGACTGGAATCATGCAACTACCGGGTAGCAGTCGCCGGTAACAGGCAGGTGGCGCAGGAGATGGTGTCCCGCGAGAGGCCTGACCTGGTTGTTCTGGGAACCATAGGACTCCGCGGGGATGCTTTCGTGTTCCACCGGTGGCTTAGGCGGAGTTCCCATTGCCGAGACATACCGCTCATCGTGGTTGACGCCCCTCCTGAGACGCACCTGCTCAAAGGCTGGAAGCGGCACGAGGGGATGCAGCTTGAGTCTGAGGACTACGTGCGCAGACCGATCAGTCCAACAGCACTGTTGTCCGCAATCGAGAACCTTCGTGAGCGGTTGACCCGTAGGATCAAGGTGCTCGTTGTGGACGATCATACGGTGGTGCGGCAGGGAATTCATGCTTTGCTCAGTTTGCAGAGAGATATGCAGGTCGTTGGCGAAGCAGGAGATGGAAGAGAAGCACTACAGAAGCTGCCCCATCTGCAACCTGACGTCGTGCTGATGGACATAGTCATGCCTGGCATGGGTGGCCTGGAGACAACCGCAGAGATATCCAAGCGCTACGGCGGGGTCAAGGTGCTGATGGTGAGCCAGTATGATGAAGAGGAGAACGTCGCTCGCAGCCGCAAGGTTGGGGCGTTTGGTTTCATACCGAAGAAGAGCGCCAGTACAGAGCTTCTTCTGGCCGGTATCCGGGCCGCATACCGCGGCGAGCACCTTGAGAAGGTTGCTGCGTAGCTGCACCCTGACAGCCGTTCCAGGCTGACAGAGTGGACCGGGAGGTCGCATTGCGGCCGATAACAATCGTCATAGATAGACGCGAAGTAAGCGGTCACCCGGGGATGAGCGTACTGGAGCTAGCGCGTGAGTCCGGTATCGACATCCCCGTTCTCTGCTACGACAGTCACCTGTCTCTTTCAGGCGCATGCCGCCTCTGCATCGTAGAGAACGAGCAAAGCGGGACGCTGCTGGCTTCCTGTGTGACTCCGATAGCGCCTGGAATGGTAATCAATACTCAGTCCCAACGGGTCATAGAGCATCGCAAGACCATCGTCAAACTGATGCTTGCCAGTCACCCGGATGCGTGTACGGTGTGTGACAAGGGCAATCGCTGTCAGCTTCGGCAAATCGCATCAGACATGGGTATCGGCTGGGTGGAATTCCAGCGGATCCCTCAGCCGGCCGTAATACAAGAGGTCAATCCGCTGATCGAGAGGGATCTGAGCAAATGCATACTGTGCGGCAAGTGTATCAGGGCGTGCCAGGAGCTGGTGGTTGAAGGAGCCATTGACTATTTTCACAGAGGTTTTGCCACCAAGCCAGCAACACTGAACGATTCTCCGCTGGATGATTCTGAGTGCTCCTATTGCGGAACCTGTGTAGCACTGTGCCCCACAGGTGCACTGATGGAAAAGGAGAGGACATACGGAGGGACAACGAATACTACGACGGAGACGACCTGCCCGTTCTGCGGTTGTGGATGCAGCATCTGCCTGGAAGTCAAGGATGGTCGCATAGTGCGGGTGAGTCCCGGCAAGGGAAGCTCAGTGAATGGCGGCACTCTCTGTGTTAGAGGAAGCTACGGGTGTGATTTCGTCCACAGCCCGGACAGAGTAGTCAAACCCCTCGTCAAGAGGAATGGGACTTTTCGAGAAGCGTCCTGGGAAGAAGCCCTGGAACAAGCAGCTGATGGACTAAGGCGGATAAGGGAGGAGCGAGGTCCTGACAGCTTGGCCGTGCTCGGGTCATCCAAGTGCACCAATGAGGATAACTACGTCCTGCAGCGCTTTGCCCGATGTGTGCTCGGCACAAACAACATTGACAACGGCAGCCGCCTGTACAACTCCACCAGCCGAACCGGTCTTGGTTCCTCTATTGGTTTCGCCAGCACCACCACTCATCTTGATGCCTTGGAGCAATCAGGAGCAATAGTTGTCATCGGCGCTGACCCTGCCTCGTCAGCACCGGTTGTTTGCTACGCCATAAAGCGTGCCGTCAAGCACAAAGGCGCCAAGCTAATCCTGATAGACCCGCGGCAGACGAAGCTTTCTGCACTTGCCGATTTCTGGCTGCGACCCCATGTTGGCACCGACGTCGCTCTGCTGAACAGCCTGGCGAAGGTGATCGTTGACGAAGGCCTGCTGGATGAAGAGTATGTCACGCGAAGAACGGATGGTTTTGAGGTGCTGGCTGATGCGCTTGAGCGGTTCTCCCTTGAGTCTGCTGAGGCCATCACCGGTGTTCCTGCTGAGGACATTCGCGCCGTTGCTCGACTGTATGCCAGGGCGACTCAACCTGCGATTGTATACGGTACGGGAATCACTCAACAGGAACACGGTACAGACAGCGTAAGAGCTATAGCTAACCTGGCAATACTGACCGGACACATCAGGCGTGGCGGCATCTATGCTCTGCAACGAGACAGTAACGGACAGGGGGCGTGTGACATGGGGACGTTGCCCGACTTCCTGCCGGGACACCAGGACATGACAGATGCCGGGGCAAGGAAGCGATTCGAAGAAAGGTGGAAGGCAGACTTGCCGTCCAATCCCGGGCTGAGTGCTATGGAGATCATCCAGCAGGCAGTCGAGCGGAAGACCCGGGGCCTGTATGTCATGGGAGAGAATCCCTGCGTGAGCTTTCCCCATACAGAGATGGTTGCCGAAGCCCTGGCTTGCCTTGACTTCCTGGTTGTGCAGGACATGTTCCTTACGGAGACGGCCAGAATGGCCGATGTGGTTCTGCCCGCGGCAAGCTTCGCTGAAAAGTACGGAACGTGCACTAGTTTCGAGGGTCGGATAGGCCGGCTGGCCAGAGCAATCGAGCCTGTTGGCGAAAGCTTGCCGGACTGGGAGATAGTTCAGCGATTGGCCGGTAAGATGGGAAATCCATTGCCATATTCGTCACTCGAGGATGTTATGAGTGAGATTGAGGAACTGGTTCCTGCGTATGAGGCCTATGCCAGTTCGGGAAGACAGGATGAGTCAGACAGGTACAACGAAGGGCACACGGACGGGAGACAACTCATGAAGGGATTTGCACGGTTTCACCCAACTGAGTACACCCCATGTGACACAAGCCTCAAGGTGGATTATCCGTTTACACTGCTCGCCGGGTCCACCCTCTATCACTCCGGCACCGGCGCCCGTAGCTCAAGGGCCTGGCGGCTGAGGCGGCGGTCCCCCCAATCATTTGTGGAAATCGGCACCGTTGATGCCGACAGGCTTGGCATCAGCCACGGCGCTAAGGTCAACATCATTTCGCCGGTCTCAGAGCTAACTACCACAGCCAGGATCGTCGGCAGTCTGCGTGAATGGACGCTATTCGTGCCTGTGTCCTTCCCGGAGTCTCCGGTGAACAGGCTGTTTGACATCACTCTGGACCCGGAAGCAAAGGCGCCGGCACTCAAGGCGTGTTACGTACGACTGGAGAAGGTGAACTCCGATGCGTGAGGCAAAGGCAGTCGTCGACCCGGCACGCGTCGAGGCAATTATCGCTGAATACCAGCATCAGCGCTGGGCCCTGGTACCACTCCTCCAGAGGATCCAGCAGGAGTTTGGCTTCATTCCACCGGACAGTATCGGTCTCATAGCCAGGGGGATGAAACTGTTTCCGGCTCAGGTGCAGGCGGTGATTAGTTTCTACGCCCAGCTCTATACCGCGCCCCGGGGCAAGAACACCGTCCGGGTATGTCGCGGGACCGCGTGCCACGTCCGGGGTGGGAAGACCATACTCAAGCTGGTGAAACAACACCTGGGTATTGACGAGGGTGAGACTACTCCCGACCTGGAGTACACCCTGGAGACTGTTGCCTGCATCGGTGTCTGTGCCATCGCGCCTAACATGGTGATAAACGATGTCACATACGGTCGCATGAATCCCAAAAAGGTCTCCCAGGTGCTTGGCCAGAGAGACAAGACATCATGAACCAACGACGTACTGTTCTGGTCTGTCGCGGAACCGGATGCGTTTCCGGAGGGGGGGACGCTATCTACGAGGCCCTCACGACCGAAGTGGCCACACAGGGACTGACGAGCGCCGCCATTGACTTCACAGGTTGCCACGGTTTCTGCCAGCAAGGACCCAATGTGGTTGTTGAACCGGACGGCATCTTCTATACGCATGTCGAACCGGAGGATGCCAGCGAGATCGTCAACTCTCATCTTAAGAATGACAGGCCGGTGGAGCGCCTGTTCTACCGAGACCCGGTGACCGGGCAAGCTCTCCCGCGTTACGCGGACATAGACTTCTACAAGAAGCAGGAGCGCGTCATCCTGCGCAACTGCGGACACATCAATCCGGAGAGAATTGACGACTACCTTGCCTGTGGAGGTTACCGGTCTCTGCGAAAGGTCCTCTTCCAGTTGACGCCGTCCGAGGTGATTGAGGAAATCAACAAGGCAGGGCTACGGGGGCGGGGCGGCGCCGGGTTCTCGACCGCGGTCAAGTGGGAACTGTGCCGCAATGCCTCCGGGTCGCCGAAGTACATGATATGCAACGCCGACGAGGGCGACCCCGGCGCCTTCATGGACCGGTCTATCTTAGAGGCAGATCCACACGCCGTACTCGAAGGACTAACCATCGCGGCCTATGCCATAGGCGCCGCTGAGGGCTATATCTATGTTCGCGCTGAGTACCCCTTAGCGGTAAGCAGGCTACGCATTGCCCTCAAGCAGGCTGAGGAAAGAGGATTCCTGGGCAACAATATACTGGGTTCAAACCTCAACTTTGCCGTGCATGTTGCCGAAGGCGCGGGCGCCTTTGTCTGCGGTGAGGAAACGGCCCTGATGATGTCTATAGAAGGGAAGCGAGGCATGCCCCGGCCCAGACCACCATTCCCCGCTCAATCAGGACTGGATGGCAAACCCACCATCATCGACAATGTGAAGACGCTCGCTACGGTTCCAGTCATCATCGAGCGAGGTGCTGACTGGTATGCGGGTATCGGCACGGAGAGCAGCAAGGGCACAGCCGTCTTCGCCCTCACGGGGAAGGTCGCCAACTGCGGCCTGGTGGAAGTGGCGATGGGAACGCCGCTCTCCAGGATCATTTTCGATATCGGCGGTGGCATACCACGGGGCAAGCGCTTCAAGGCGGTGCAAACCGGCGGCCCATCCGGAGGCTGTATTCCGGCCCGGTTCATGGATTCGCCGGCCGACTATGAATCCCTGACCCGGCTCGGGTCGATAATGGGCTCCGGCGGAATGGTCGTAATGGATGAAGCTACCTGCATGGTGGACGTAGCCCGCTTCTTTCTCAGCTTCGTTAAGGATGAGTCGTGTGGCAAATGTACCCCGTGCCGGCACGGCACCAGGCAGATGCTGGAAATACTGACTCGAATCACCGAAGGCAAAGGCCGCGAGCAGGACATAGATACCTTGCTGTCCATCGCCGGAACAGTCAAGGAATGCTCACTGTGCGGGCTTGGCCAGACCTCCCCCAACCCGGTGCTGACCACTATCGACTACTTTCGTGACGAGTACAACGCCCATATCAAGGACAAGAGATGTCCCGCCGCAGTCTGCGACGCTTTGATGATATCACCGTGCCAGCATACCTGCCCGGTAGGCATCAATATCCCTAAATACGTGGCCCACATTGTCGCCGGCGAATATCTGGAAGCTATCGAAACCATTAGGGAACGGAATCCCTTTCCCGCTATCTGCGGCCGTATCTGCCATCACCCCTGCGAAGGCAGGTGCCGGCGCGGTGAGCTTGAAGCCCCCGTAGCCATCAGGGAACTCAAGCGCTTTGCCGCCGACTGGTCTTACCGCCACGACGGCAGGAAGCCTCAGCCATTTCCCAGGACCAGGAGCCAGAGAGTGGCGGTTGTGGGCGCCGGCCCAGCCGGACTCGCCTGTGCCTATTTCCTCGCTCAACTGGGCTATCCGGTAACAGTCTTTGAAGCCCTGCCCGTAGGCGGCGGCATGCTCGCCGTAGCCATACCTGACTTTCGTCTGCCCCGCGAGGCAATTCAGCAGGATATCGATTATATCGCCAGTTGTGGCGTAGAGATAAGATACAACACGCCAATCAACGTGAACTTCACCGTAGACGACCTTAAGAAGGACGGTTTCAGTGCAGTGTTTATTGCCGCCGGCGCTCAGAGGAGCCAGAGCATAGGCATACCTGGCGAGCTGGAAGATGTCGAGAACTTCTACTACGGCCTGAGATTCCTCCGGGACGTGAAGCTAGGCCGGACAGTGCCGATGGCACACCGGGTGGCAGTGATCGGCGGTGGCAACGTTGCGCTGGACGCCGCGCGCACTGCACTTCGCCTTGGCGCCGGGGAGACAAACCTCTACTACCGGCGGTCACTGGAAGAGATGCCGGTAACCGCAGTGGAATATGACGAGGCAGTGAAAGAGGGTATACAGGTCAACCTCCTGGTCAGTCCTACCCGGATAGTGAGCTCCAACTGGAAAGTAACCGGTCTTGAGTGTGTTCGTATGAGACTGGGCGAACCTGATGAAAGCGGCAGACGGCGGCCGATTCCGGTTGCAGGATCCGAGTTCTTTGTTGAAGCCGACGCTGTCATTGCCGCCGTGGGACAGGCGCCCGACCACTCTTTTCTGCCTCCCGGCAGCGCGTTAGAACGCATGACGGTCGACAGCAATACGCTCGCCACCAATGTGCCCGGCGTCTTTGCCGGCGGCGACTTCGTTACCGGACCGGGTATGGTGATCGAAGCAATCGCTACAGGCAGGCGAGGGGCAATTGCAATAGACAAGTACTTGAGAGGGGACCCTTCCAGGGTCGAGCTATACGACCTCAGAGTCGAAGTGGTGAAAGGGGCAACCACAGGGGAGGAAGAGGAAACCTGGGAGGAGCAGCCAAGAATTGAGATGCCTCGCGTACCCGTGCCAGAGCGGAGGCACAGCTTCATGGAAATTGAGCAGGGCTATTCTGAGGACCAGGCGAGGCAAGAGGCGAAGCGCTGCTTGCGGTGCGACCTTGAACAGTGAAGGTTCACCGGGAAGATTCCTGGCTGGGAAGGTAAAGAGATGAAAGCAATCACCAGACAGAAGTCACCTGAAGAGATTCAGCAGGATCTGGACGGGCTGGGCAGGGTGTACATCATCGGCTGCGGCACCTGCGCCACCCTTACCCGAACCGGTGGGAACGACGAGGTGCAGGCTATGAAGGAGTATCTCCAGGGACTGGGCAAGGTGGTCACCGGTTCGATAGTTATCCCCACCGCCTGTGACGAAATGACGGAAGTGTCCCTGCGAGAAAACAACCACGCTATTCAGAATGCGAATTGCCTCCTGGTAATGACCTGTGCCCTGGGAGTACAGAAAGTGGGCTCGTATCTGACGAAGCCGGTGATTCCGGCACTGGACACGTTGTTCATCGGACTGGAACGCAGCCCGGGCGTCTTTCACGAAGTCTGTGCTCAGTGTGGTCATTGCGTCATCGGCTGGACGGCCGGCATCTGCCCTATCACGGCGTGTCACAAGCACCTGCTCAACGGGCCATGTGGCGGCACCAGTAACGGCAAGTGTGAAGTTGACAAGACAAAGGATTGCGCCTGGACACTGATCTACGAGTCCTTGAAGCAGCAGGGACGGCTCGAGCTGATGCGTAAGTATCAGCCGATCAGGAATTCTCAGATAGCTCCCAGGCCACGCAGCGTCACTGTCTCGTGAGCGAGGAGGATAGCGATGAGCTTCAGAGAAGTCCTCAACTCGGGTAAGTTCGTGGTGACCGCGGAGGTTAGCCCCCCCAAGGGGACCAACGTCGACACGCTGCTCCACCACATTGACCTTCTCAAGGACAGAGTGGATGCGATCAACGTCACTGACCATCAGAGTTCAATGATGCGTTTTTCTTCTCTCGGTGGATGCCTCTTCATCAAGGAACAGGGCGGAGAGGCGATACTGCAGATGACCTGTCGTGACCGTAACCTATTGGCCCTTCAGGCCGACCTCCTCCTGGCTTACGTGAGAGGCATAAGGAACGTCTTGTGTCTTACCGGCGATGCGGTTGTAGTTGGCGACCATAAGGAAGCAGCGGGTGTTTTCGAGATTGATTCCTGTCAACTGCTGCAGGTTATTCGGCGGCTGGAATCGGGAAGAGACGTGGGAGGCAATGAACTCGACGGGGCCGTCGAGTTCTGTGCTGGAGCCATAGTTACCCCTGAGGCCAAACCCATCGAGCCTCAGCTTATCAAGTTTGAGAAGAAAGTTAAGGCGGGCGCCGAATTTTTCCAGACTCAAGCCGTCTACGACCTGGACAACTTCAGAAGATTCAGGGACTTCGCCCGCAGGTTTCCAGTCAAGATTCTGGCCGGCATAGTCCTGCTGACCTCGGCGAGAATGGCAAAGTACATGACCGAGAACGTGCCCGGGATCTTCGTGCCGCAGGTGCTGATTGATGAACTGGCGGAAGCGCCGAAGGGCGAGGCAGTCAAGAGGGGAGTTGACATCGCCGGGAGGATGGTTGCCGCCCTGTCAGAAGACGGGACTTGCGACGGCGTCCACATCATGGCCATCGGCAGAGAGGAACTGGTTCCGGACATCCTGGCGACGGCAGGGCTCTAGCACAGCCTTCCTCCTGCTTTCTGTCTCGTACACACATTCACCGCTGCGAAAGACCGGGGCAAAGGTGGCGATGCGAAGCAGGGTCAAGCGAACCGGTAATCCACTATGAAAGCAGACCGCGGCGCCCCACGGCGCCGCTGTTCGGCACCCGTCCGTTCCTTGGAGCGGGAGACGGGATTCGAACCCGCGACAGCCTGCTTGGAAGGCAGGCACCCCTTTGGCGCGCGTTGCCAGCTTTGCCGCCAGAAGGTCGCAAAGCTGATCCAGTTGTTCGGGATTGAGAGAAGCAGGCACCCCATTGAGTTCCATATCGTGTCCTCCTTTGTGTCTGACCGTACCTATCGCGTCAGCCGTATTCTTTTTCGGTAGACATGTTGCAGTGGTGCGTGTCATTCTTGCCAATGCGCACTTGCGTCTGGCTGAGCCGTTCGTGTGTAGACCGATGCCTGAGTCAGGACGACAGGCAGTATTGGCTCCGACACGATGACTTGCCATCCGTAAGCGACCGAGAGATAAACCACGAGGCCACTACCCCCATCCGAGGACAATCCTAGACCGGTGTCAGCGGCAGCGTCAAGAGGTAGCGCAAAGCTGCAGTACGCAGTGGCAAGCGGATTTTGGTCTGCACTTATCTGGTCAGTATGGTTGTTTACGTTCAAACCAGTGCTCTTGTGTTGCGGCTGCAGGCGGCGGTTTGTTCGTGAAATGACATCGGGTGCTGCGGCGTTGTCAGGAGTTCATTGGCAGATTCTTAGCAGGATGGTAACTGAGACCCGAAGGTGACTGCGGCAACACACTTGACCTCCTGTGGGTAAGACGCCCTCTCGAGAAGGCGAGCCCGCTTGCCTCCTTTTCAAGAAGTGATTGTACCACACCAGGTTCGACGAACTGCTCTATCATGAGAGGTGACACAGCTGGCCTGCGTTATCCGACCGAGTGGCCTAATGCTCCGTAACGATGGCCATTTTGATCTGAAATCCGCAGCACCATAAGAGTGACAGGCGGCTGGTGGCGGTCTAAGATGCGAAGCCACAGGAGGTTCTTGCGCTGGTGCTTTGACACACTCGTAGGGACATTACGAAGGCTGGAGATAGGGCAAGAATTGCGCCAAGTAATATGGCCAAATAGATGATTGGACATTACAAGGCTAGTAGTGATAAGGTCATTATAGTCGTGCATGGATCATGGGTAAAGGGCATTGGTGTCGACTGAGAAGGAAGTGAAGGGTGCGGGGGCGTAGTGAGATGGATGCGTGTAACTGGTAATTAATGTTTAGATTGAGGAAGACAGAGATGATAGTCAATTCTGCGAAAAGAGCACTGGTTGAGGGCAGGGTAACAGTCGGTACATGGCTAGCATTGGGAAACACACGTGCTGCTCAGATCGTAGCAGCTGGTGGGTTTGATTGGGTTGTGATTGACACTGAACATGGATCCATTGGCATCGAAACGGTCGCACACATTGTTGATGCAGTGCGAGCCACTGGTGACACTACACCCATAGTTAGAGTTCCGTGGAACGATCCGATGTCAATTAAGTGCGCACTGGATGCCGGTGCATATGGTGTGGTTGTGCCTATGGTGAATACACAAGAGGAGGCAGTCCGGGCAATTCAGTCGTCAAAGTATCCTCCTTCTGGGTTCAGGAGTTACGGAGGACCTCGCGTTCGATTGTACGGGGGTGTTGAGTACTTTCGGCGTGCTAACGACGAGATCGTCGTGATACTCCAAATTGAGCATATTGATGCCGTTAGTCAGATTGATGACATTCTTTCTGTTGATGGTCTTGATGCTTTCTTCATCGGTCCGTCGGATCTTGCTGTCTCGATGGGCCTGGCTCCAGGCGAAACAAGTGATGCGAGATTTGTAGAATGAAGTCCTCTTGAGCATCTTGATCTTGGTGTGGCAGCCCTCGGTATAGGCATTGGTGGTACGGCTGATGAAGTGGCCCAGGATGGGCTCCTTCCAGCGCTTGAGCGTGTTGCCCCACCTGATGAGCTCTCCGTCGTCTGCCGCCCTGAGGTTGAAGATGATTAGGTCCAGCATTCTGGCCGCCTGCTCTCCGGTCTCGAGCCGGTACATCTCCCGCAGCTTCTCCTTGGCCCAATAGAAGCCAGAGAGGGCAGGATAGCTGGCCAGTAGGCTGTCCCTCTTCTCCCTCTGACGCTGGGTAAGCTTCTCACTGCCTTTGAGGAAAGGCCATTTGGGGATGCTCACCTTCTTCCGCCGCACATCCTGCTCTATC
>PWUU01000093.1 GCA_003562475.1 Dehalococcoidia bacterium
CGTACTTGCAGTCGTGGGCTTGATTGCCCAGGCAGCCGCCCAACAAGGCGCGGCAGCCGTGGCAAACGGAGGAGACACCGCTAGCTCAACTGCCGGATGGACTCGTGTCCCAAGCTGCTAGTCGGCGATGAGCGTCATGAGTTTGCGCGCGATGTCGGGATACTTGCAGATAAACTTGAGCTCATCTGTGACCAACGGTTTCTGTGCGAGCACATTCGCGTACCGCACGAGCTCGAGTTTCCTGCGCGCATCCTCTGCGTCCTCAAACGAAACGGCCATCCTGCCCATGATGTGCCGGAATCCAGACACTCCACCATACTCACCCGAGCAGATCTCGCGCCCGGTCTCCACCATCTCCGGCTCGCCTCTGCCCAGATCCTCATAACTGTACAGTTCGTAGTTCTCCGGGTCCTTAAGGACACCATCGGCGTGGATGCCGGATGCGTGTGCAAATGCGTTGGCGCCCACACCTGGCTGGTTGATGGGGATTGGCACGCTAAATGCATAGCTGGCGTACTGTGCAATGCGCCATGCTCTCTTCAGATCAATCGGTCTGCCAAGCTCGTACTTGTTGGCGAAACCCTTCGACTTGATTACGGCGAGTACTGTGGCAACGAGGTCGGCATTGCCGGCACGCTCACCGATGCCGTTTACGGTCGTGTTGATGTAGGCGTCCTGCCCTGCGTCCAACACGCCTTTGGCGCCGGCCAACGAGTTCGCCACGGCCATCCCGAGGTCGCCGTGGCAGTGAACCTCAATCGGCAACTCAATCGTCTCCGCCATGGTCTTGAGTGTATCGTAGATACTGAATGGATTGTCATAGCCCAGCGTATCGCAGTAGCGGACCCTGTCGGCACCGTGCTCTTTCGCTGCCCGGGCGAATCGAATGAGGAAGTCGAGACTGGTGCGTGACGCGTCTTCTGCGTTGATGCCTACCGACTCGGCGCCGTGCTCCCTGGCGGCATCAAGTGCTTGCGTCATGCTGTTGATGACATCATCCTCGGTCAGTTTGCCGGCCCATTTGCCATGAATCATCTGTTCGCTGGTCGAAATCGACAGGTTCAGATGCTTCATCTTCGGGACCAACTGGTATGTTGTATGCACATCCTCGGTTGTGGCGCGAACCCATCCTCCCAACCTGATCGGCCGCATCTTGCCGTTCTCCTGGTGCTCCAGGTTTGCCTGGAGGTACAGGGTCTCGTGCTTGGTCGTGGGGAAGCCGAACTCAGACTGGAAGACTCCCATCTGGTTCAAGTAGCGGTTGATCATGGTCTTCTGCAACTTGGAGAGACCCAAGCGTGCTGTCTGCACACCGTCGCGGTTGGTCACATCGATGAAGTAGATCCTGGGCATTGCTGATCCGCCTCCGTTCTAGAAATGAAGCTCTAACTATACTAGAAACCCTGGCCGTCGTCAAAGCAAGTGATGCACATGCCTGGTTGGCGCCGACAACGCCAGACTCACCAGAGCGTAGTGTATAATTGCGCATCTACGCATGGCACGCACAAGAGTCGCCATTATCAACGTCACCGGCTATGTCGGTGTCGACCTGGCTCGCATCCTGATGCGGCATCCTGAGGTGGACATCGCATGCGTGACGGGACGCAGTGCTGTGGGACAACGTCTTTCCGAGGTCTTTCCCCATCTGTTCGTGTCTGAACTCGTGATACAGGATGGACTGGACGTGCCCGTCGATTTCGTGTTCTCTGCTATGCCACACAAAGCGAGTGCAGAGGTATGTGAGCCGCTTGTTGCGCAGGGACTCAAGGTAGTTGATGCGAGCGCCGATTTCCGGCTGAAAAATCCGGAGGAGTATAAGGCCTGGTACCAGGTAGTACATCCCTGTCCGGATCTCCTGAGCTCTGCTGTGTATGGCTTGCCTGAGCTTCATCGAAACGAGATCGGGGGCGCGAAGCTCGTCGCAAACCCCGGCTGCTATCCCACAGGTGCGCTGCTGGCGCTCGCTCCCGCACTGCGCCTGGGGCTGGTCGACGGGGATATCATCATCGACAGCAAGTCCGGTGTGTCCGGGGCAGGGCGAAGCCTGACGCTGACCACGCACTATGCCGAATGTAATGAGAGTGTCACAGCCTACGCTGTGACCGGGCATCGACATATGCCGGAGATTCGTCAAGAGTGTCGCCTGTTGAGTGATCGCGTGAAAGATCTGCTGTTCTTACCACACCTGATTCCGATGACCAGGGGTATCTTGAGCGCGTGTTACATGCGAGTCTCGGATGCAGCGTTGCAGAGCATTGGGGATCCTGGAAAGGGCATTGGCGATGCGTACAGGGAATTCTATCGTTCGAGTCCTTTTGTGAAGGTCATGGAGACGCCTCCGGCCACGAAGCATGTATGGGGCAGTAACTACTGCCACGTGTTTCCGCAGTACGATCCGCGTACCGGGCGTTTGCTGGTTCTGAGTGCTATTGATAACCTTGTGAAGGGTGGTGCGGGAGAGGCTGTCCAGAACATGAACCTCATGCTGGGGCTTGAAGAGACTTGTGGCCTTGACGCTCTTCCCGTTTATCCATGATTAGATTGCAGGCCCTCATCGTCTAGAGGCCTAGGACGCCAGCCTTTCAAGCTGGAGATCAGGGGTTCGAATCCCCTTGAGGGCACTTCCTTCCTTCCTTCATTCGTTCCACGCACCCTTGCCAATCAGGGGCACGAAGTAGCACGCCCCCAGGCGTTCAACGAGATCGCCCTCTGGTAGCCGGGTGACCTTCGTCAGCTCCTGTTGCCATCGTGAACCGACCGGGATGACGAGGCGGCCGTGCCACTTCAGTTGCGCGAGAAGCAGCTGGGGCACCGATGGCGCTCCTGCAGACACCAGGATGGCATCGTACGGTGCATCGGCCATCCATCCGAGGGTGGATCGGGATGCGAGGTGAACATCGACATTGGTGTAGCCGAGCTCCGACAGAACCGACGCAGCACGGTCGGCCAGCTCCGGTACGATCTCGACCGTCACCACTTTGTTGGCCAGTTCGCCCAGTATTGCAGCAACGTAGCCACTGCCGGCACCGACTTCGAGAATCTTGTCTGATTCCTTGACGTCGAGTGCTTCAATCATCATCGCAACAATGAACGGCTGGGAAATGGTCTGGCCGTGGCCTATGGCGAGTGGACGATCGTCGTATGCGAAATCACGCTGTGCTGGCGGAACAAAGAGCTCTCGCGGCACCCTCTTCATAGCCTCGATGACGCGTTTGTCGCGAATCTCCCAGGAGAGATGCTTGAAGAGTTTCGTTTTTCGTGCTTCGAGATCCACGTGGAACCCAATCCCGGACGTGTCTAACCGAGTATGGCGGTCAACACAAGGAGCACCACGAGGAAAGAGCCCGCGAGAATGCCGATACGCTTGAGTTCGGTGTTCACGTAGCGGTAGCGGTCTCGAAACTCAAGCCAGCTTGTGGCGGCAATTCTGCTTGGTGATGACGAAGTCCTCGAGCCGGTACGCGCCTGCTCGACAGGGGGAGGCGAATCTGCGACTGCGGGACGAGGCGCCGATGTACGCGCCTGGGGTGTACGCTTGTGGTGCTGCTTGTGGTGCTGTTTGCGGTGCTGTTTCTTTCCCATGAGCGCTACGTCATCTTTGAGACCGGCTGTTTGTAGACCCTTGTGCTTGAGATATACGCGTGACCAAGGGCGTGCTGCAGAGCACGGAGGTCGGTCCCACTCTGTACTTTGCGTACCGCAAAGCTATGCCTCAACGTATGAGGCGTCACTCGATCGCCCAGACCCGCGCGTATTGCATAATTCTTGACGATCTGCCAGAAACCCTGGCGGGTGAGCTGGTGTCCGCGGCGATTCAGGAAGACTGCGGTCTCCCGTTCATCATATAGCAGGTCAAGGCGCCCGTTGGCCAGGTAATCCTCGACGAGGCGACAAACCTCCGGAGTGAGGTGAACGCGCCTGCGTGCATCACCCTGCCGGCACGAGAGTGTCGAATGGTCCAGGTCGAGGTCGCTCAACTGGAGCGACACTACCTCGCTGGCCCGGAGTCCAGTGGCGTACAGGACTTCGAGCATCACGACATCCCGGCGCGCCTCGGGCGTGGAAAGCGATTGTGGCACTGCCAGGAGTTGCAGATACTCCGTCTGGCTCAACACGTGAGGCGCCTTCTTGTTAACGTGAGGGCTGACCAGGTTTCTGAGGGGATTCTCCTTGAGCTTCCCCGTCTCAACGAGATACTTGAAGAACGTACGTGCCGACGCCACCTTGCGCGCCGAAGTCGCCGGAGAGTACCCCTTGCCTTTCAGATGTACGAGATATGCTAAGAGCAGTTCTTCGTGCGACGACAGAAGGCCCTTGGCCTGCTCCGACACCATGAAATCCGTCAATTGATTCAGGTCGTTCTGATATGCGGCGACGGTGTTCCGGGAAGAACTTCTTGTCCTGGCCAGGTAGTCGAGAAAAGCTGCAATCTCCCGTTTCATGGAGAATTGATTGTACCACACGGCTCTGGCTTTTGCCGCTGTTCAAGGCCACTGCTAGAATCGATTCACAATGACGAACGACCTGATTCGCGACAGATTGTCCCTCGCACCAAAGAGCCCCGGCGTGTACCTTTTCAAGGATTCCGCCGGCGATGTCGTGTACGTAGGAAAGGCCGCGAACCTTCGTAATCGTGTGCAAAGCTACTTCGGGTCGAAATCCGCTCTCAGCACGAAGACGTTGCGACTTGTCGGCGTTGTCCACGATATGGAATTCGTACAGACCGGCAGTGAGCAAGAGGCACTGGTGCTTGAAGCCGATCTTGTCAAGCGCTACCGCCCGCTCTACAACGCGCGGCTCAAAGATGACAAGAGTTTTCCGTTCCTGAGGATAGATGTCAACAGCGACTGGCCAACCGTCTCGGTCACCCGCCGGCGTCAGAAAGACAGCGCAGTGTATTTCGGACCGTTTCCAAGCGCGCGCTCCATGCGACAGACACTCCGTTTGATTCGTAAAGTGTTTCGCTTCCGGGTTTGTTCCGAGCCTCTTGAGCGTAAGCGATCACGAGAATGCCTCAACATGCATATCGGTCTTTGTCCCGGGCCTTGTGTTGGTGCGATACGGCGCGACGATTATCACAGGACTATCGAGCGCATCGTGCAGTTTCTGCAGGGGAGACATCAGGCTGTCATTGAGTCTATGGTGCAGGAAATGAAGGAAGCGGCAGAGCGGCTGGATTTCGAGCGCGCGGCGTTGCTTCGTGACAGGATACAGGCAGTCGATATGGTGACGAACAAACATGAGAGTGTGACGGCACTTACAGGGGATCAGGACATTCTCGTTGTCGCCCAGAATGGCGGGTTGGCCATGGTTGAGGTGTTCTCGGTACGTGAAGGTAGAATCCTTGGTCGGCAGGACTTCCCGGTGGAAAGCACTGCCAATCTGCTGCCGTCTGAAGTGCTCCGCAGCTTCATACTTGAATACTATGCGGCCGCCTCCAGCATACCGCCTGTGTTGATGCTACAGCACCCTATTGCTGATGCGTCGCTCATCAAGGAGTGGCTCTCCGTCCGGCGAGGATCCCCAGTTCGCATTACCGTGCCGCGCCAGGGGGTGCGAAAGCAACTCATCGATAGTGTCGCAGACAGCGTATCGCGCCAACTTGTTGCACTCCAGACGATTGATGAACGAGGGGCTTCCGGGAGGGTTACCGGACTTCAACAGCTCAAGGATATCCTGCGCCTTCCCTCGCTACCTCGACGTATAGAGGGTTTCGACATCTCAACCACGCGTGGCAGAGAGGCTGTGGGTAGTATGGTTGTGTTCGAAGACGGGGTGTCACGGCCATCCGAGTACCGTCGGTTCAGAATACGTGACATAACAGTCCAGGACGACTACGCGATGCTGCGCGAAGTCCTGCGCCGGCGCTTCCTGCGCATGAAGGACGAATCTCGTGCTGGAAACAAGTCCACGCGAAAGTGGAGCGCCCGGCCTTCGCTGATACTTGTGGACGGTGGACGGGGACAGCTTGGGGTGGCATGCGCTGTGCGGGACGAGTATGGGGAGAGACGTATTCCAGTCGTCGCCCTGGCCAAGGAGCAGGAGCTAGTGTACTCGGAACGAAGGGCTGACCCGGCCGACTTGCGCAAAGACTCTCCTGGCCTGCTGTTGCTCCAGGCAGTAAGAGATGAAGCCCACCGCTTCGCAGTTGCGTACCACAGAGGTTTGCGCCAGTCATCCGCAATGGCTTCTATGCTGAACCAGGTACGAGGGATCGGGCCCCGCAGGACACGTGCCCTGTTCCTCGCGTTCGACTCACTCGCTGCGATACGTGCAGCAAGTGCCGAGGAAATTGCCAAACGGAGTGGAATTCCGATCGCGACAGCGCGCCGCATCAAAGAGACGCCAGGAATTGGCGTAGCGTGAGCGCATTCTTCACGGCGTATGCATTGGTGTCGTTGTTGAAGTAAACGTACACGTCGTGTCCCTGCCACATCAAGTCCTTCAGGCCATCAGCCCAGTGTGCAAGCGATGTGCTGTCGTAGCAGCTGGAATAAAGGTGTTCAGGACCATGAAAGCGGATATAGGCAAAGCGCGTGGTCGCGATCAGCGGTGAGCGAAAACCCGGCATGTCCACCAGGCAGATGGCAGTCGCATGGGCGCGCAACAGGTCAAGCACGTCCGGGTGCCACCAGGACTGATGACGAAACTCGATGACGTGCTCAGTTGCGGCAGGGAGTACGTTGAGAAATGCCGAAAGGCGGCACTCATCACGCTGAAAGCCTGGTGGGAGTTGCCAGAGCACCGGTCCCAGTTTGTCACCGAGTCCTCTCATGCGGTCTGTGAAAGTGGCAACAGCATTGCCGGCGTTGTTGAGTCGCTTGGTGTGGGTAACGTAGCGACTGCCTTTCACAGCGAAGACGAAACTCTCGGCGACCTGGTTGGTCCATCTCTCGACCGCTGCTGGGGTGGGAAGACGGTAGAAGGTGTTATTCAGTTCAACCGTCGAGAACACGCTGCTGTAGTGAGTCAACCATTGCGACTTTGGCAGCCCATCGGGATAGAACGTGTCCTGCCAGTCGGCGTAATGCCAGCCACTGCAGCCGACGTAGGCCGTACCTCTGACCGGCCATGCTTCTTTCGCCGCCACTTGTATCTCCTCTGTTGCGTCATGTATACTACGACTACTGGGAACCCTTTGGTGACTGGAGCGGAGCGGAACCACCCGTTCCCATCCCGAACACGGAAGTGAAACGCTCCAGCGCAGACGATACTCGAGGGGCAACTCTCCGGGAAAATATGCCGTTGCCA
>PWUU01000031.1 GCA_003562475.1 Dehalococcoidia bacterium
GAACAAGGAGACGTCGAGCTACCATCTGGGTCGATACCCATAAATGCGATGTATCATCCAAAGACTGGCGAGCTGACGATAGTTGCTGTGCTTAGCGCAGATGGTCCACAAACAGTAACGACGAGGAGAATTGAAGAAGTAGCTGATAAGGATACAGAATCTGAACAGTCTGGGTCTGAACAGTCTGAGCCCGCAGACAATGACGATGACGAGACCGACAACGATAGACCTTCTACTATCAGAATACCCAAAGATGATGAAAGTGACGACGAGGACTAGTCATGGCATCAAAACTTCTACTATCGCCGTCAGAAGTCAAGCTGAAAGAAGTCCTCAAAGATAAAGCTATCACCAGCGAACTATGTGAGGAGAAGGGCGCCGACATACTAATCTATTCCCCAAGCGGTCTACTTGGCATTCAACGGAAGTCATTACCTGGAGACTTTATTCAATCCATGACAGACGGAAGGTTTGCAAGAGCACTCCCTCTGATGACTGAAAACTGTACATTCTGTCGTGTTGTGTGTGAGGGCAAGTTTACATACTGGCCTGATGGCACATTGTTTCTTGGTAAAGATCGAAAAGGTAAACGCATACCATCCCGCTTTACTCGTAATACTGTACATGGTATGCTAAACGATATCGAATTCGTATACGGCATACCAATCCGGTATACAGAAAACGTTGACGATACTGTACGGTACATCGAAAGTCTGCAAAGATATCTAGACTCTAAGAAGCACGTAAGTCTTTTCAAACGACCAAAAGCTACTGGTGCATGGAGCGTACCATCTCGAAAAGACATCCACTTATGGATAATGCAGAGTTTCCAGGGCATTGGAGTAAACACTGCAGACAAGATTGTATCGCACTTTGGTCGTGCACCGTTGAGATGGACGTGCTCTTCACATGAATTGTCCAAGGCTGCAAATGTGTCGTTGGTTAGAGCTGATGAGTGGATAAACTGCTTAGAGGATAGGTTGTCCAAAGAGCCTAGTAAACCTGTATCTGGAAGCAGTGCATCTGGAGAAAAGACCATGAACGATCTACGCAGAATGCTCATGGACGGTAAGAGATAGTGGATTTCGGATACTACAGCAAGAACGGTTCTGTTCCAGATCTGAGTGCAATGCAGAACTCAGGCTACGTATCTGTCGACCTTGAAGCGTCAAGTGCAGATACACCTACTGCACAACTACATGGATATGCTTTGTCTACCGACACTCAGTCTGCTTATTTCACCATGCCTCATAACCGGTTCTTTGAAGATATTCTGTGTAACGAGGATGTTACCAAGATTGGCCACAACCTCAAGTTTGATCGGTCTGTGTTCAAGCGGTACAACATTACCATGGACAACTTGTGTGACACGATAATCGCAGCACACTTGCTTGAAGAGGAAAAGCTCGCACTCGAAGCTCTTATGTGGCAGTACTTTTGGCAGTCTGTAGAACATAAGCCGTGGTCTCTGTACAAGAAGTCAATACCACACTCAACACCGCAAGAGTTAGCGGAATTCTTCTGGACACATAGTGCGGGTCCTTTGATGTTGTGGATGATATACCAACGACGTCTACGTGCAGAAGGTTTGTGGAAGTGCTTTTGGGAAGTCGAGATGCCACTAGTACCCGTACTATCTGACATGGAGAGTGTGGGCGCATATATTGACACAAAACGGCTAGAGTCATTAGGTGAATACTACGACGGTAAAATAGCCATATTGGAAGATGGCTTATCCCACTACGCTTACAAGCAAGCAGGTGTACAAGGTGTTAACTTCAACTCATCAGATCAGATGGCGGACCTCTTTTACAACAAACTGAAACTCCCGAAACCGCCGTCTTGGACCTATAAGGGCAAACGGCACCCAAGTGTCGATAAGAGGTATCTAGAGCCATTTAAGGGTAAGATACCTATTATCAGTTTGTACCTCCAATACAAGGCGTACAAGCACCTTAAGAGCACATACGTTACAGGTATTCTGAAGAGGCTTGTCAATAATCGTATCCACACTAACTTTAACCAGATACGTACCCGGACAGGTAGACTCAGCTCTACAGATCCAAATCTCCAAAACATACCGCAAAGATCGCTCGAGGGCAAGAAGATTCGCAGTGCTTTCGTTGCAACGCCCGATGATAATGATCGTGTCATCGTAAAAGTCGACTTCGATCAGATGGAACTCAGAGACGTAGCGTGTTGGGCAGATTGCAAGCCTCTCATTGACGCATTCAATAATGGTGAAGATGTACATATGAAGACAGCCGCCAATGTATTTGGAGGTCCTGAATATCGACCAGAAGCAAAAACTCTTCATTACCAGTTGGTATACGGTGGAGGCATCGAAAAGCACAGAAACATGTTTTTCAGTGCGTATCCAGAAATGGAACGATGGACAAACAGGATGTATCGCCAATTTGAGATATTTGGATATGCCAGGACAAGACATGGTCGTAAGAGAAACTTGGGTGACTTCGAAAAGATGGTTGGTGAACTAGCTGCTCATGCAAAACGCGAAGGCATATCTACTGTTGTTCAGGGAAGTTGTAGTGAGGTTATGAAGATCGGAATGCGCAAGGTGTGGAACGAAATCAAAGACTCTGACATCTACATGACACTGCAGGTACATGATGAGCTCCAATTCGATACACCTCGGAAACGGTTACCTGAGTTGGTAGATGTACTCGACCGCAACCTTGTCTACAGGGAACTACAAGTACCCCTAACAATATCTGTGTCTGTGGGCAATAACTGGGCAGAAACTATCAACTATGAGGAGTATGTGCAAATCGGTGCGCGCCGAAACTAGTGCTAAATGTGTTAAAAAAGCTGCGCCAAGTGCACTTTAGATATTACACAAATACATTATAAGTGCACTTGTGTATGTTTGCACACTTAATAAAAAATGCCTCACAGAGACAAAGATTCTAAGAAACAAAGAACAAGAAGCCGTAAAGGAGCTAAGGTGGGCTTAGAAGATGAACTATTCAATATGTTTAGACAGTTTGACATGTTTGGTAAGGGTGGAATGTCAGGCGCGAACATGGCAGGAGGTAACATAAATCACATCGTCATGTCTATGATCCGTAACATGGAGCTAGACATGATGCGCAAGATAAGAAGCCAGTTAGACAACTTAATCCATAAGACGGAACAAGACAAGAACACTGCATGGAAAACGGAAGGTGTACCATACGGTTCAACTACAGGTCATGGTGATCTAGATCCGTTCAAGATACTTGGTGTGGATATGAATGCTTCGTATGAGGAAGTGAGATCTGCTTACAGAAAACGGGCAAGGCAGACTCATCCAGACCATGGCGGATCTAGTGAAGAATTCGTCAAAGTAAATGCTGCATGGGAGGCCATACAGAGGTTCAAAGGTTGGTATGGAAAATGATGGTGCAGATAAGGATGTCGATGCTCAGTAAGGGAGATGTAGAGTGCTTGTCACGTCTTTCTGTGCAGAATTCTGTAAAAAAGGTTCTTCTGTGCATAAGGTGTTGTGTGGCTGCCTGGTTACTGAGATTCGTGAATTATGTGTTATTTGAACGCCGTTTTGACTTTCAGGATTTCAGGTTACGTTTGGCCGTTTTCAGTTTTCTGCATAAAGTTTCAGGTTCTTGTATGCAATCCCGGAAGGTTTTGTTTGGTGTTTTACAAAACTGTGCAACTTTCAGATTTTGTGCTATAATGGTATAAAGAAAATCCACGCCAGTCGTGGTCTAGGAGATGAACAATGACCTTAGGTGATAGCTTACGAGACAAGTTAGACAGAATTGACAAAGTATTGGACAACCCTGATGCCGCGTACAATAACGAAGATAACGGCATTGAAGAAGATGGGTCATCAATGATAGATTCGTCCTCGATAGATGAATACGACATTGATGAAGAAGACCAATCTAGCGCACCTGCGTATTTGCAGGATAGAATGCCTCATAACAAAACAGATATCATAAAGTGGAGCTTACTTCGGGGAAAGACTGAAGAAGATCTTATATCTGAAGGCTATAATCCAGGTACTGTGCGGAACTGTGCTCATGAACTCAAAAGAGATGGGCTATACAAGAAACCGCCAAAGGAAGATAGACCTCTTCTTCCCGCAAAGACAAAGAAAGGCGGAGAAGTAGCTCAGTCGCCGGATAAGGCCCTCAAAACGTATGCTAAGGGCTCACCTGCCGAAGAGCTAATCCAACACTTTGCTAAGCTACCAGACGAGATACGTGATGGTAGAGGTGAAGTATTCGAAAGTGGTATGAAGTTTGGTCTCAGTGTCGCGGTATTGGGAATTAGAATGGCGCAAGAACTGAGTAACCTTGGCGTATCTCAGGTCAAGCCTATGATCGAGATGACCAAATCAATGCGCGAAGGTGAGGCTATTGCTGCCAAGAATGCGGCTCGAGAAGCGGCTGAAGAAGCTGCAGGTCAAGTCGGAGATATACTTGGTCCAACGCTACAGGATATCCGTTCCAGTTTGGCTGAAAGTTCAAAGAGTAAAGTGGCTACTGGTGACCCAATGCGCGACATGTTGGCTGAAACCATGAAGCCTCTACTAAAGAATATCATGGGACAAATGGCGCCAGGTGCTGCAATGGGTGTTGATACAGATGACGTTGTGAGTGGGTGGACGAAGAAGAAAGCGGATAGATAAAGTCGGCTGATTGTGCTGATAGGAGGACTTAGAATGAAAGACAGTGAAATACGGACACAGCTTGATGTACTGAAAACTAATATATCTATGTTGTCGGATATCATTCACAATCTGATACACCGAGTAGACAACAAAGGCGAGCTACTTGTACAGCATTGTGATACGTGTGCACATGAAACTATGCAGATAAAGCGTAGAGACTACCACACAGGTCCACCTCTTAGCTATCCTGGGCCTTTTATGCCAACAGATGGTGCTCCATCAACTGCGTACTATGTCTGTCTTGGTTGTGGAAGTAAGTTTCGGCTATTCCCTACAAATAGGTATGAACCTTACGTTCCAAGTTGTGATCAGCTGGAGAAGAAATGATGTTAGACAAATACGCAAGAAGGCATATTCTTACTCCTCCATGGGAAGTCAAGAAAAGAAGTAAACTGTCGCGATTCTTCTACAGCCATATAATCCGATTATACATGAAGTTGGAGATCAAGCGTAGGCGTATCTTAGGACAGCCTGTAGGACCTGGGATGTTTGGTGAGTGTCCTAAAGGTCCAAAAGGGGTAGAAGGCCCGAGTAGTGGTAGTACTCATTCTACTTCTGATCTTGATTGACAAACGAAAGGAGAGTAAAAGATAACATGAGAATCAAGAAAGTAACCATCGAGTATGACGAGGCTACTTATGTGGCCGAAGGTGACAATGCAAGGAGTTGGCTTGCATGGATGCAGGAAGCAGAAGCCCTTATGAGGTCGGCACATCGGCCAATCTGGAATGCCTGGAATCAGATAGGTGCCAATATGCTACCCAATCCTAGCATTCCAACAGGAGTTGTGGATGGCCCAATAGACCCATCGCCGGCAGAATAGGATATAGGCATATTAGCCTAATACCAGAACGCTACTTTAATGCTTGTAAAGTTTAAGGCTTGCAAAGGAGGAATACTCTATGGATTACCCAATCAAGTTCGAAATCTGTCCCTTATGTGGTTCTGAATCCAGAATCTTGGAAACAGAAACCCAATTGCTAATATCATCTGGAGACTTAGCGGTTGGCACAAAAATTCCTGCTATGATCAGCAATACTGCCCTATTCAATCCGCCATCCACTCACATCCTAGCCAGAAAGGAAGTCCCAGTTCTAACTGGTTTCTACGATGTTTGTGCAGACTGCGGTATGGTCTACTGCGTGGAAATGCATAAGGGTGCAGCGCTTGTTGAGCCGCAAATTCAGCGGGATAATCATGGTGGCCTTGGTGGTATGCCATTCATGGGTAAAGGTTAAAGCAGTACCAAAAGGAGAAAAACTACATGGCTAAAGTACACAGCATCCAGGTATGCGGTCTTGACTACTACAACAATCTCGAAGATGCATGTCTCGATTATGTTAACCACTCCATAAACGAGACTCCCGATAGTCCACCTATGAAGATACACTTCGCCATCGATCTAGATGATGGTACTACCAAAAGCATAACGTTTCGACATGAAGGCAAAACACTTCATGTATATGGTGACTTTGAAGGTATACCTGATTTTCTTGAGTGGTCAAAACTGTACGTGAATAAGTGAATACATACCGGGGCTAGATTACTGCAGATGGGAGGTGAGACGAAGTACAAGACTTACTATGCTGCAGGACAGGAGTGAGTCCTAGGGTGTACTCTTTCTAGCCCCGCGAATGATGGTATCCCCTATTCTGCAACTCAGGCACGTTTGCTCAAAGCCACTTTAAGGGTAGAGTTGCAGTAGGGTTGCCATAGGTGCTGGTGTCCTGGATATCGGACATAGCCAGACGTGGCTCCGCACAGCGTGATGCGTACGCTAGTGACAGGCATCTTAAAGTCCGAGCCAGCACAAGGAGATATTATGCTAATAGAAATTGCAGAAAAAGGAATGCCACTATCTAAGCCAGACGATCCAATATGGACAACAACTATAATTACTTATGAGTTAGGGAGTGTAATACGTGCTCTAACCAAAGCTAGGAATAAGAAAGAATTTGGGGATATAAAAGGACAGAAAGCATATTTATCTGAGGCTAGAATCGAGTTTGCAGATATGCTTACTCAGTGTCATCTTCTCGCTGAACAGATGGGATGGAGTTTGGTAGACCTAAAGAACGATGGATATGAGCGATTTGAGGAGAGGATGAAAGAGTACGAAGAGGGAATTGAACTAGCTCCTGAGTAATTTGTATATTAACAACTGAATAGTGCTGGTGGCGGAATCGTTAAAGACGCTACGAAAGTGGGCGGCATCTGTAACATGATGCGGCTTAGTGAAACCCAGAGGTGGTTGAGCCTGAAATAACGGTACACCTAATCTGGTTAGTAGACTGTGCTAGGAGCTATGGCGAAAGCTGCTTCCCCATTTCAAGGTGGAAGTCCTTGAACCAGCGTAGATAGGTCTTCATCTGCTGGTGACTTCATACCCACGTTCAGAGCCAGCAGTGGAGATGCCAGCCACCCGAGTTGCACAGCTTCTTGGGGGTGTGAGTCGGGAACGTCTCCCATGGCTGGCAGAATGAGTCTGAGCCGAGGAAGTGCATGGACACAA
>PWUU01000115.1 GCA_003562475.1 Dehalococcoidia bacterium
ATCTCCAGCCGATTGATATCGACGGTGCCATGCTCGTTCGATTGAACCTCGACTACTTGATAGCCTGCCATGGCGGCAGAAGCCGGATTCGTGCCGTGTGCTGAATCGGGCACCAGTATCTTGGAGCGTGGCTCGCCCCTGTCTGCAAAGTACTGACGTATGACAAGAATGCCAATGAGTTCGCCGTGAGCACCGGCAGCCGGGGCCATTGTGAACTGGTCCATGCCACAGATCTCGCAGAGCATCGTGTTCAACTCGTACATGATGCGAAGCGACCCCTGAATGGTGTGTTCAGGAGCCAGAGGGTGAACGTGGAGGAAGCGAGGCAGGGCAGCGACTTGCTCTCCAACTCTGGGGTTGTACTTCATGGTGCAGGAGCCAAGGGGATAAAGCCCGTCGTCGAGTCCATGATTCAATTTGGATAGTTGCGTGAAGTGACGGACAACATCGACCTCCGATACTTCAGTCAGGGGCTTCTGGCTCGGAATCGCAGCGTACTCGGGAACGCACTCCTGAAACGAAATATCCAGGAAGGAATCGGTGGGGAGGCTGTATCCTCGTCTACCAGGGGCACCTTTCTCAAAGATCAATCTCATTGCATCCCTCCTCAGCTTGACAGCACCCTGACTGCACGGTCCAGGTCGCTTCTGCTCAGAAGCTCAGTCGTCGCGAACAGCAGCACGTCCTGGTATAGATCGCCGCCAAACAGCCGGCCAACATCGAGCGGGGGAACGAATGACTCTGCCAGCAGCCTCTCGGTAACCTTGGAGGCACCGTCCTTGGACTTCAACATGAATTCGTTGTAGAAGGGGTAGTCAAACACTTTCGAGAACCTGCCAGTCGCGAGCAACTGTCTCTCAAGGTAACGAGCAGCCCTGGCATTGAGTAGCGAGAGTTCGTACAGGCCCTGAGTGCCAAGTAACGACAGGTACACGTTGGCAGCTGTGACGTTCAATCCATGGTTGGTGCAGATATTCGAGGTGGCCTTCTCCCTCCGTATGTCCTGTTCTCTCGCGCGCAACGTCATCACGAATACCCGTCGACCCTCAACATCATGTGTCTCACCCACTACGCGCCCTGGCAGTTGCCGAACGTATTCCTTCCTCGACGCTAAGAATGCGTTGTGTGGCCCCCCGAAGTTGAGGTCGAGTCCAAACGAGTTCGTGTCGCAGGCCACCAGGTCTGCTCCCATCTCTCCCGGCCCTCGCAGAACACCCAGGGAAAGAGCCTCGGCAACGACCGCGATCAGCAAGGAGCCGGTAGCATGGACTACGTCGCCGATTCGCTGCAGGTCTTCAATACCTCCGAGGAAGTTGGGACTTTGCACAACCACTGCGGCTACAGAGTCATCCAGTTGCTCCTTCAGCTGGGTCGCATTGACCAAACCCGCCGCATGTGAGACCTCAACCACGCTGATGTCGTGAGGGGCCAAGTACGCCCTGATGGTCTCAGTGTAGAATGGGTGGATGGCCCCTGCGAGGACAATGCTGCTTCCGTGTGTGATTCGCAGTGCCATGAGTGCCGCTTCTGCGGCAGCTGTGGCGCCATCGTACATCGACGGGACCACAATCTCCATTCCTGAGAGTCGAGAGAAATACGTCTGAGCTTCAAACATCGATTGGAGCGTGCCCTGACTCATTTCCGGCTGGTACGGCGTGTAGCTTGTCCAGAGTTCCTCACGCGACAACAACGCTCTCACGGCAGCGGGAACGTGGTGTCTATATGCACCGGCCCCAAGCAAGCACTTCATCCGGGAGAAGTCTGCATTCTCCCCGGAAATCGTCTGGACATGCTCCTCGAGCTGGAATTCGGACAGAGCTTCTGGAACTCGCAATCTGCGATTCAGGCGGACCCTTTCGGGAACGCTCTCTATCAGAGTCTCAAATGATTCGACGCCAATCGCCTGCAGCATGTCCTTCTTCTGCGCAGGCGTGTTGGACACATACTTCATAGCATCCCCCATTCAAGTTGCATTCAGACCACTCAACCTCTGAATCTGCATGTCGTAGCAATACTGGCTGTCGCGCCTCAACGACAACTTGCCGCGTGTTCCGCCGCATACAATGAGCAGAGGGGCGACACATATTACTGCGCCACCCCTCTGTCCGCTTACCTGAGAGATCGTCCATCGCTGTCGATGGACTTGCCCCGTCGGTGCCCTGTCCAGGCTCTCCAGAGTTGGTCTTGGCCGTCAGTCCTTTTGCCTGAGAGTTTCGGGCGAGAATACTACGCCCTTGCCCCTTCGGCGCCTCGCTACTTGAGGTCTCTCCTGTCGGCCCTGGTGCTTAATACGCACAGTAGCGACAAGTGCTTGCTTTGTCAAGGACGTTCTATTTCCTCCGCCGTTGAGAAGCGTGCAAGACATGCGAGGACATCGGCTTAAGATCCCATCAGGACCTTCTTTCACAGATTCGATCTGTTCTGCGAGTGGCAATCCCTCGCGCGAGCACATGCTCGTTGAGTGCCAATATTCTGCAGATAGCCTCGCATCGGACTTGCAACAACTGTCAAGCGTGGTCAGCTATACTAGATGATAGCCGGCTATGCCGAGAGTATCCCGGACCTGACTTCCTTTCGAGAGGAATCGGATATGGAGGGACTGATCGCTACGCTGGGAGCGCTATTTGTCACAGGGCTGACGGTAGGTGTGGGGTCCTGCATGCTCGCGTGTGCGCCTGTAGTGGCACTGTACGTTGCCGGCACCACCGACGGATGGCGGGCAGGTCTCAGGGCCACTCTCGTCTTCTCCCTTGCCCGGCTATCAGCGTATACCTTGCTCGGAGCCATAGCCGGGGGTATCGGCATGGGTTTGGTATCCCACCTGCGCGAAGAAGTTTTCGTCTCCTGGGTGCAACTGGGGGCGGCAGCTTTTGTTGTCCTCCTTGGTCTACTGATTGCCGTGGGTCACCATCCCCATGTGCACTTGTGTCAGTACCTCAGCAGGCATACTGTGCAGAACAGCACCCTGTCCATGGCACTGCTCGGCTTTCTCATTGGGATCGCTCCGTACTGTGCCCCGTTCCTGGGCATCCTGACCTACATCGCCTTTGCGCTGAGAGATATTCCGCTTGGAGCACTGTGCGGCCTTGCCTTCGGGCTGGGTGCAGCGCTGATAACTCCTTTGCTGGTGGTCGGGCCGGCCGCCGGCATACTCCCCAGGGTGTTTAAGACGCCAATTCTTCTACAGATATTCCGACGGGCCTCGGGTGTCATACTGCTGTTGTTTGGCATGAGGCTGGTGCTAACAGCTATTCTTTGAAGCGGGGCATGCTTGACGAGACTGGCTGCCCAGGAGAGGTGCGTATCAGGGAGCATTGAGCTTTGGTCCAGGGGGTAGTAGAAATGGTGCTGAGAAAACCCTCGCGTCGGCTGGTCGAAATACTTGCTCTGGTATCCTTTCTTGTTATAGGGGTTGTGATTCTTTGGGGAGGAATACCTGTTGTCGTGACGCCCGATAATGAGATCGAGTTGGTTCCGGCAAGATACTGGAGCAAGTTGCCGGGAAATGCAGTCCAATGTGACCTGTGTTTCCGCGGCTGCACTATATCTGAGGGAGGTAGAGGCTACTGTACTGCCAGAATGAATCAAGGAGGAAAGCTCTACACCCTTGTCTACGGTACAGCGACCGCCCAGGTTGACCCGGTGGAAAAGGAACCTCTCCTGCATTTCCATCCAGGGACCAACAGTCTATGTTTCGGGACCGCGGGCTGCAACTTCCGGTGTACGTTCTGCCACAACTGGCATCTTGCCGCGAGAACTCCAGAAGAAGTGGGATTGCGCCACCTCTCTCCTGACGAGGCGGTAGCCAAGGCCATCGAGTTGGGCTGCAGTTCCATCTCGTTCACCTACAACGAGCCTACTGTGTTCTACGAGTGGGTGTATGACGTCAGCAAGCTGGCGCAGGAGAGGGGTGTCAAGACCTATTTCCACACCAATGGTGGCATACAACCAGAACCCCTGAGAGAGCTATTGCAGCATATGGATGCTGTCTGCGTTGACCTCAAGGGATTCACGTCGGAGTTCTACGAAGTGACCTCCTTCTCCGACCTCGAGCCGGTGCTCACCACTCTCAAGATCATAAAGGAGTCCGGGGTCTGGTTCGAGATCACCTGTCTCATCATTCCGACGTTAAATGACGACCCGGAGCAGCTGCGAGAGATGTGTCGCTGGATAAGGGATAACCTCGGAGATGACGTACCGGTGCATTTCAGCCGGTTCTTTCCCGCCTATAAGGTAACCAGGTTGCCTCCCACGCCCATTGATACGCTGGAGGGGGCCCGTGAGATAGCGCGAGAAGAGGGCTTGAGATATGTCACCATCGGCAACGTACCAGGGCACAAGGCAAACAGCACATTCTGCCCTGAGTGCGACAGCATCTTGATCGAGCGAGTCCATTTCTCAGTCACAGAGAACAACATCGTGAACGGTCAGTGCAGCCACTGCGGCCATGAGGTGCCCGGGGTCTGGGAATGAAACGGACGATCATTATTGCGCTGGCCGGTGTGCTTGTCATCGGAGGTGCAAGCGCGGCGGCACTGGTGGAGGTCGACTGCACGCAGTGCGAGACAGGCATCGTCGAGTGCGACGAATGCCGCAACCTGGTTCGGTGTTCTCATTGCGAACCCATTAGCTATATCTCTGGCTTCATCGTCGGCGATCCGAGCTGTCCGGTGTGTGGTGGCCGGGGTACGCTGGTGCGAAGCACAGGTTCCATCGTGCACAGCTACGACGTTGAGTGCGGCTGTCGGGGTGCCGATGCAGAATGCCGCGTGTGCCGGGGCACGGGCACGTATCCGAGTCGTACGACGGGACTCTGTGAGACCTGTGATGGCAAAGGCGGCAGCGCCTGCCCTATTTGCGAAGGTTCAACTAGTGTGAAGGCTAACCAGGTGTTCCTGCGGGCCCTGAGGCCGGGATGACGAGAGCACGTTCCGGCTCATTGTCCCAATGGCAATCAGCGTGAGAATCTGGTGCTGGCCCCCAGCACACCAGCGGCAACGGCACTGAGCACTCCAGCCACAACGCAGGTGTTCAGAACGCCGAGGATAGGCATCAGAAGGACCGAAGTCAGAAGCGCGCCGAGAACTGCTCCCCAGAGATCCGCCGCGTAGAGCAGGCCCACAATAGGTGCAACCGTCTTGCTTCTGTGCAGGCAGATTCTGGTAGCGAGCGGAAACTGCATACCGGCGAGGAAGCCGGCGATGAGATTGAGCGCCGAATACGGCGCTTCTCCCGGGATGCCCGAAAGGGCTCCGGATACCAACACCAGCCAGGGCAGCAAACCGGCGTACAGCGCAACAGCCAGGACTATGCCCCCGAGTACTTGCATATCTCTAGTCATCCTCACCATGAACCGGTTCATCATAAGTCCGCCCAGAGCCAGTCCCAGCATGAACGAAGCGATCAGGATGCCGATCTTCTGGTACAGGTGGCCGTGTGCGACCTGAAAGGCAAAGAGGAGCACAATGGTGAAGGTCATGCCGGCGAAGCCCGTGGCGAAAAGGGCGAGGCCGATCGGGTATATGGTCGGTTCCCTTCGTCTGAACCTGATCAGGGCAGGCGCGAGAAGTGCGAGCATCGGCAACAGAAACCACCACAGCTTCGCCTCTAACGCGAGGTCAAGGGTGCCCTTGAGTCCAGGATGGAACATGGCGTTCCACAGGGCTAGATTGTGAAAAGTGCTGATCGGCCTGCCATCGCGGTTCACGTCACCCGCCTCATCCAGATACGCAGTGAGCCGCGAGACCCGGTCCGGCGACAGCTTGTACTCGATGTACTGCGGCGTGATAAGCCTCGTCTCGAGCTCTCGTTCCTGATAACGCCGGCTGATGTCATCGGCGTCCAGGCGCTGAAGTGCGGCTCCCGGAGAAGCAACGAGGAGAGTGAAGTCGTTGGGAATAGCCAGGACCTCCGGGAAGATCTCTGTCAATGTGGTGTAGAGCCCCTGGTTGAGTCGCATCATCTCGTCGCCCATATACGCTTCCGATGAGGGCATGCCAAAGGCGAAGACTCCGTCGTCCTCCAGAATGTCTTGAACGGTGTTGAAGAAGTCGCTGGTATAGAAGCGGTTCATTTGAAGAGTTGATGGCGATGGCAGGTTCATTATGACGACGTCGAAACTCGTTTCCGTTGTTTCGACAAACAGGCGGCCGTCGGTGTGTTCAACGTCAATCCGAGCATCATCCAGCGGAGTGACAGGGAGGTGTTCTTCGGTGGTCTGGATCATCCTCGGGTCGGGCTCGATGTACAGGATGCTATGCACCGGGTGTCTGGTGATCTCCTCCAGCAATCCACCCATACCTCCACCGATGACGAGGATACTCCTGGGAGCGGGGTGGTACAGAAGGGGCAGGTGTGCCAGTTCCTCAGTGGTCTTGATATCCGGCACCGGAATGGTGAAGAGCAGCACGCCATTCGCGAAGAAGTTGAGCTGCTCTCCCTTCTCAGTCACCGCGATATTCTGATAGACGGAGTTCTCGACGGAGATGACTCTGTGGCCCTGCCACTGCCACTGGGAGGAATGAAGGTCCAGTCGGTTCAGTGAGCCGGTCTGCAGCGAGACGATTATGGCCAGGCAGAGAGCACCAACGACGAGTTTGCGCACGGCAAACCGAATTGAAATAAGTGGACTGAGAAGGGTAAGCGCTACAGCCAGGTTGAAGAGCACGGTTAATGCCGCAATCTCCAGGTGGTTGAGGTAGTGCACCAGCACATAGGCGAATAGCGCGCCGCCCACCATGCTGCCGATGGCCTCGATTACGTACACCCGGCCAACCTGGACCGATGCCATATCTTGCCGGGCGGCAACTATGCGGCAGGCGAACGGAAACTGAAATCCGTGCAAGAGACATGATGGCGTGAGGACGATAAGGCAGGCGAGAAGAATGGTCCCCAATCCAGCGATCTCTCCCACTCCCACTCCGGTGATGCTGTTGACGCCCCGGGCGAGAAGCACCTGACCGGGCAGGATGAAAGCGTACAGTATGATGGTGACGACAAAGGCGGATGGTTCGGCTGGCAGTCGGTCGGCAACTCTCCCCAGCAGCCAGCTGCCCAGCGCCGTCATCAGTAGCCAGCACGAGAGGATGACTCCCAGCGAGAGCTCATTCCCCTGGAAGCTGACGATGAGTTCCCGGATCAGGAGAACCTGACCAACCGTCTCACCGAATCCTACCGCAAGGAACGCTACGAGAATCGCCATAGATCACCCGCGGTCTGATGCCATTGTCTCTATTCCCGTAGTATATGCAACGGAGTTCTTGTGGCACCATGCAACTCCCGATTCCGTGTGCAATAAGCACCCATCCGATTGCTGTCGCAGGGAACCTGCTGACGATTGGCGCCATGATTGACAAGCCGCCTCCGATGTCCCGGGAAGCTTGAGCAGTTCGCTGCGGTACGGCCGGCGAGTTTCTCTTGAAGCGCCTGTCATAATTGTGAGAACAACACACCTGAGTCGACTATGCTGTGCGGCACAATGGACAGAAACAGCGCACATCACCCCGTCAATGAGCTCCAGTGTCGAGGCGTCTCTTTGCAGGGTGTGTCACTCGTTTGACTGCTGTGTCCATACTGACCAGGCGAGGGGGATATCTGGAGAACCGGCTGGCTTGCTCCAGCTATGCCGAATGAGGCACGAGACTGATCTGGTGCGTCCCATTGTGGTGGCCGTCCAGGGTATTGCCTGGGACTGGTGGGCGGGTGAATATGAGAGCATACGATGCCAACCGGGACACCCATACACGAACAACCCGCAAATGGGCAAGCAATCACGTTTTGGTCAGGCATTACCCGGCATCGGAGGTTCACATCCTCTCACTCCGACCGAAGCTCTTACGCAGGCTATTCCCCTCGGCATCTTCCCGGGACGCTTGCCATTGTGGATGTGGACATCCTGTAACCGGCATTCAGGGCCCGACACATATGTGTCGGGTTGGGTTATGCGAAGGAGATTGGACGGTTAAGAAATCGAGCCGGAGACTGATGCGACGGGGTTCGCGAATAACTGGCTGAGGAGCCCGGGGTGAAGGACTCTACCACGGCTGTTGAACAGACCAGCAAGGATGCCGCTGAGAGGTCAGATGGTTGAGCTAAGCTCTCCCCGGCTGGTCGATGCTCTCGAGAAGGTACTTGAACGTACCCCCGGGAGCGGAGAACTCAATCTCCTGTCCAATGCGTTTGCCCATGATGGCGCGCCCGATAGGGGAAGAGCTTGAGAGCTTGCCTCTCGCCGGGCTTGCTTCCCGACTGTCAACGAGCTTGTAGGTGACTTTGCCGCCGGTCGACAGGTCCTTCAGGTTGACGGTGTCGCCCAGGCACACCGCGGCATTGCGGCCGCTGTTGGGTACGGTGGTAGCCGATGCGATTGTTGCCTCGAGTTCCTGGATGCGTCCTTCGACGTGCGACTTCTGTTCGCGCGCGGCCTGCAGGGGTGCATTTTCGCGGAAGTCCTTATCCGCAGCCGCCTTGCGCACCTGCTCGGTCAGCAATAACCGCTGCTCCTTCAGCTCGTCCAACTCGGCTCTCAGGATCTGCAGTCCCTCTTCGGTCACTACGACCGGCTCGCTGGGGCCTGTAGCAACTCGAGCTGGCTCCCTGGGCTCTTTCTTAGCTTTCACCTGTGACGCCAGTCCGCGGACGCTGAGGCCTTTCTTATATGTGTAGCTGAGGAAGCCACGTAGTGCACCTGCCTCATTCGGCTGTATCATCTGACAGTATGTGTCGACATCCCGCCCCTTTATTGCCTGCACGCCGCGTTGCCGCCCGAACCATCGCACGAACCGGAGAATGACTGCCTGGTCGGATGCCCGTTTCGTAGGCCCGAGGCTGGACAGGTATTCAACCGCAACTCGCTCGACACTATAGAACTGAGATTCAGCCATGGTGCACGGCCCCCTGTTGTTCGTTGTGACTGTGGATATATCCGATGAGACGGTAGATGAGTCGGGCGACGGTGTAGGCACAGACTGCGCCCTGCCGGCCTTCCGGCGCCAGTTCAACGACATCGAAGCCGACGATGCGCCGGCTGCGTGCGACCGCCCGAAGTATCGACCAAACGTCATGCCAGCCCAGGCCCCCGGGCTCCGGCGTGCCTACACTGGGCAGGAACCCGCTGTCGAACACGTCTGCATCGATCGTGACGTAGACCGTGTTGCTCAGCGTGGACAAGAGGTAATCCAGCCACAGGTCGTCCTGCGGCGGCCAGAAGACCACGGGTAATCGGTTGTCGCTGATGTAGCGTCGCTCCGTCTCAGAGAGGGCACGTATCCCCGCCTGAGTGATCGGACATAGTTCGCGCACCCTGCGCATAACTGTCGCCTGGCTGTAGTGCGCTCCCAGGTACTCATCCCGCAAGTCTGCGTGTGCGTCCAGCTGCAATACCGAGAGATCGGCATGACGTGCACGGATCGCCTGGACCGCACCGAGAGTGATGGTGTGTTCTCCGCCAAGCATGACGGGAGTCTTGCCGGAGGTCACCCACGATGCCACCTCGTCCTTCACCCTGGCGACCATCGCTTCAGGTCCGGACGGCAGAGGCTGAACGGCACGTGCGGTGGCGATGCCGGCACCTGAGATGTCCAGGTCGAGTTCCTGGTCGTACAACTCCAGGACCGTCGAGCTCTCTATGATACGCCCGGGCGCGTGGCACGTACCCGTCAGCCACTCGGTGGTTGCTTCGTACGGGACGGGAATGACAACGAAACGGGCCGCGTCCGTGCTGGTCTGTGACGAATCAAGCCCGGCAAACGTCGGGGCGGCCTCGAGTGCTTCTTCTTCACAGCCCATGGTAGGCATATCGTGTGGGGTTCTTGGTTCCTGGCTTGAAACGCGACCATTCTCGTTCAACAAGAGCCACGCGGGACTGAGTGAGGCGGAAGCGCTGTCTCAAATCTTCGGCTGCGTGGTCTGTGTCGAAATCCTTACAAGAGAAGACGTCGATGTTGACGAAATATCGCTCGACAAACGTGTGTATAGCAATATGGCTCTCGGCGAGGAACACAAAGCCGGAGATACCCCATTCCTCAGGGGCGCAATCATCGTAGCGAATAATGAAGGGTTCCGAGATACGGATCATGCCTATACGGCCAGGGTATTCGAGCAAGAGGTTTCTGAGATACTCCTCGTCTTGCAGTAGCTCTTTGTTGTCGCAGTATCCATCCATCAACAGGTGCATCTGCAATCCTCGTTCGTTGCGGCGACCGCACCGGCCGAATGGACGGTGAAGCGATCACTCGCAGCGGGCAGTCATCCTGGTGCCAAGGTATTGTTCGACAATCGCCATCGCACAATACTTGCCGCACATGCTGCATGCCTGTTCTTGCGTAGGCGTCTTCTGGTGTCCCTTGCGGGCGAGTTCGGGCACGAGTGCGAGCTCAGCTTGTGCTGTCCAGTCGAGGGCCTTGCGTGCAGCGGACATCCTCTTGTCCCACTCAAGTGCACCTGGTACACCCTTCACGATATCGGCCGCGTGCGCTGCAATACGAGAGGCGATGACGCCCTCCCGCACATCGTTTTCATCCGGCAGAGAGAGGTGTTCAGATGGCGTGACGTAACACAGAAAGTCGGCGCCTGCCGCCGCAGCGATGGCGCCGCCGATGGCGCCCGTTATGTGGTCGTAACCCGCACCAATGTCGGTTACAAGGGGCCCGAGGACGTAGAACGGCGCACCCTGACACAGCGTCTTCTCAAGCTGGACGTTGGCGACCACCTGGTCCATGGGCACGTGTCCGGGACCTTCGATGAAGACCTGCACATTTGCGTGCCGCGCACGCTGCACCAGTTCGCCCAGGATTATCAGTTCCTGAAACTGCGCACGGTCGCTTGCGTCTGCGATACTGCCCGGCCGCAGACCGTCGCCAAGGCTCAACGCGAACTCGTACTGTCGGGCCAGTTCCAGCAGGCGGTCGTATTGTTCGTAGAAAGGGTTCTCAAGGTCGTTGTGCAGCATCCATCCCGTGAGAAAGGCACCGCCGCGCGAGACGATGTTGGTTACCCTGACCTGCTTCCGAAGGCGCTCGATCGTATCCTGTGTCACTCCGCAGTGGATGGTCATGAAGTCGACGCCGTCTCTGGCGTGCGTCTCTACAGCCGCGAACATGTCGCCGACGGTCATGTCAACGATGGCGCCGCGCTGGTCGATGGCCGAAATGCCCGCCTGATAGATGGGGACGGTGCCGAACATGACCGGACACTCCGCAATGAGGCGCTGACGTATTGCAGCGATGTCGCCACCTGTGCTTAGATCCATGACAGCATCAGCCCCGCACTCGACCGCGGTCCGCATCTTGCGCAGCTCCAGGTCGATATCTGAGAAATCAGACGACGTGCCGAGATTGGCGTTGACCTTGGTACGGAGTCCTTTGCCTACTCCGGCTGGCTTCAGCCCGGCGTGCAAGGGGTTTGCCGGTATGACTATGGTGCCGTCAAGCAGGCCGTTAACGACTGTTTCGAGGCTGACGCCCTCAGAGTGAGCAACCTGTTCAACCTCGGGGATGCTGGAGCCGTTTCTGACACGTTCGATGAGATTCATTGTGCTGGGATTGGTCCGCGATACCCGATTTCCACCGCCACAACAGGGAAATCTATCACAGTGCACGTACGAATGCAAACGGCTTAGTACAAGGACTCAGGCACCACTGACATTCACCCACAAGTGGAGGGAGAGATCATTCCCGGCATCTTCGAGGACTACCGTGTCCCCATCGTAAACGCGGAACGTTGTCTGCCCGGCCGGATAGTGAAGAGTGAAGCGACGAGTCTCCTCCTCCTGTACCGACACCTCTGCATGTGCCACCATATGTCCCTGCTGCCATGCCTCAACGCGACAACTGTGTACTGTCTCATCGCCGGCGTGCAGCGTCACAGAAGCCCATCCCCTGGATTCGTATGGCTCTATGGATACGCACCCGTCATTTGCCAGTGAGCCGCGCAGATAGTTGCCCTCGCGCAATCTTGGACTGAACAAGAGGAACTCCAGTCGTAGTCGTTCGCCGGCCGCGAGCGCCGTAACCCTGACGGGAAACTCCGTCTTCTCTCGGTCATCCAGCGGTCCTATGACCAAGGAATGCCTGCCACTCTGCGTCGCGAACTGTCCGTCTGCCTCAAGCGCAACTGCGGAAGAATCGCCATCGAGTCGTGCCTGAATGGTGTAGGCGACCGGCTCGCCCTCGTGGTTCACCACGCCAATGATCAAATGGGTTGGTTCTCCGACGTTGAGGAGGTAGGGGTAGTCCTCGGCCGTGCCGTGCGGGCCAAGGATGTAGAACTCGGTGAACTGCTCGCCATCTTTCGGTGTGGCTACGATGTAGACGAGGACCCCCACTGCGAAGACGATCGCGGCGATTAAGCATCCGGTCAGTATCGTACCGGGTTGCTCAAATCTGCGTAGGCTGGTGGGTGATGGGCCGTTGCGAACGGAGTGCTGTTCCTTTCGATAGAGGCAGCGGCGGATTGAGGCTACCAGGCACGCGATGACGACGAAGCCACTGAGGGTCACGAGTGCTGGAAGGAGGCGGACGCCCAGGGGCGTGTGGTTCAGTACGAGAGCGAAGAGAGGAACGATTACGATGCTGGCGCCGAAGCCGAGGGCAATTCGTTCAACTGATCCGATGCTGTCGTGTCGGGGGTAGAGTGCAGCGATCAGACTATACCCCGGGGAGAAGATGACAAATGGGATCGCGAGAATTGCCCGAAATGACCCCTGGACACACAACACGGTGGGTATTGTGATGAGTGTCGCAGCTAGCACGAGCAGGAGGTCGATGTTCCGGCGGCTGAAGGTACGCAGGCGTCCTCCCAAGACAGATTCGTTCATAGTGTCGCTATGTTGCGCCGGGGACGTGCTTTGCCTCGCGAAATATCGGGTATACTAGCAGTACTGTATTGTATACAGCAAGATTCGATGGCGTTGGCGAGTGGCTGTGCTTGTTGATAAGTAAGTGGGTGTGTCGTCACTGAAAGGGTTCTCACACAGACATGACGGAGCGGCATGCGTTTCTTGCCCGTTTTGACTGGCTCGGGTGAAGGGGCAGCTTTCGCGATTGTTGCTGCCTTGCCTGTGAGGTGCGCGAGGTGGGAAGCAGTGGCGATGCTTGTGTTTATGGTGTTCTGCGGCATAGTGGAATGGATGGGCTTGACGGAACGTATTCACTTGTGAGAAAAGATTGTGTGCGGCGGAGCAGTCATTGCGCTGTGCGACTACGGTCGAATCTGACCTCGTGTCCTACCGTCATGCGCATTTGAGCAGACTGAGCATCGAATTGTCCGTGGCGGTAGGAGACGTGACACTGGCGCAAGTCATTGAAGGGTACAACGCTGCCGCGGGGTGGAGAGAATCTGCGAGGGCACGTCATCTCCTGACGGAGACCGATCCCGGTCCACACGACTGCAGTGGCACCGTGGCTCGCCATCACTCTGAACGTCTTCGCAGTTCTTCAGTGAGCTGCCGGTTGCACGGTCTTTCACCAGGTGCAAGGGTCGTGTGACCGTTTCGAGACCGTCAGCCCTGGGACCGATTCCCATGTCCCGGGCGCGCTGACGGACGTGACGAATTTGAGAGTGCAAAGTGTGTGCCGAACCTTGGGGAGACGCTTGAGGCAGGTTGTACCAACATAGGTCGTAGATCTGGTGTGGTATGCGCCGACTGGAGGTCATGTAGTGAGAGGACTTCTGCTGTGTGGCGGCAAAGGCCGCCGCATCCATCCTTTGCGAGAGAATAAGTTCATGCTGGACTTCCTTGGCAGACCGCTGCTGTTGCACATAGTTGACATGCTGCGGGATGTAGGGGTGGACGACTTCGTAATTGCCGGCAACCAGGCGAACGGTGAACTGTTGCGGCAGGTGACTCGTGAGCTTGAGGATGTCCCGTGCAGGGTAGTGTTACAGACAGAGGAATCAGGTATGGCAGGTGGGGTAGAGGCAGCCGCTCAGTTCCTTGACGGACCGGTGCTTGTTGTAAGCTCAAACGATGTCGTGGAGCCTGCAGCGTATCGGAAGGTGGTAGAGGCGGTCGAGTCGCAGCAATGCGACGTCGCATTGCTGACGGTGCGCATGGGGCATCATTTTCCGGGCGACTATTTGATGGTGGATTCCGATATGCGGGTCAGGCAAATTGTGGAGAAACCTGAGCCCGGGACCGAGCCATCCGATCTGATCAACGTGGTGGTACACTTCTATCGCGACGGTCGGCGACTGCTGCAGTCATTGTCGCAGGTACAGGTTGGCAGCCATGATCGCTACGAGGCTGCCCTGGGGCGCATGCTGGGAGATGGGCTACGGGTGCTCGCAGTGCCATATATTGGTTTCTGGGGACCGCTGAAGTATCCGTGGGATGTGCTTCCCGTCATGGAACACTTCGTCTGGGGAGTGCGGCGACGAGTTGCACTCTCGGCGCGAGTGGCACCGAGCGCGGTTGTGGAAGGTGCGGTAGTCCTTGCGGACCGGGCGCGAGTGTTGGAGCATGCGGTCATTAGAGGCCCCGCGTACATCGGTGAGCGTGCGATCGTCGGCAACAGTGTGCTAGTCCGTGGAGGGACGCACATAGGCGCGGACTCAATAGTTGGGTTTTCCACCGAAATCAAGCACTCGTACATCGGGCAGAAGTGCTGGTTTCACTCCAACTACATTGGTGATTCACTAATTGATGATGGCTGCTCTTTCGGCAGTGGTGCGGTGACAGCCAATCTGCGGTTTGATGAAAGGGTAGTCAAGGTAGAAGTCGATGGAGTGCGAATGGATACGCGCATGGACAAGCTGGGTGTGATCATGGGAAGAGGAAGCCAGGTTGGCGTTAATGCAAGCCTGATGCCCGGTGTGCTCGTGGGACCGGGAGCAGTGGTGGGTCCCCACGTCTGCTTAACAGCCAACCTCTCGCCTGGTTGCAGGGCTCTGGCGCGCGACGCACACCACGTCGAAGATATGGGTGAACTGGCGCCGGTGTCGGCCAGGGAAGCGATGAGGCGCAAGCTCGAGAGTATATGAGTGTCCAAGTGCTTGAGTGACGAGTCGCACACTGTATCGTTCTTTCCCCCGGGGGGAGCGTGATTGGGACTCTGTCGCGACGGAGTGATTAGCGTGTGTGGAATAATCGGAGTCTGCATGACAAACGGGTTCTCCGAGTCCGCTGTTTCTCTTGTGCTCGAAGGGCTAAGACGGCTTGAATACCGTGGCTATGACTCGGCGGGAGTTGCTACGCTCGATAGTCGCGGGCTGGTTGTGTTGAAAGATGTCGGGTACGTAGACCAGGTTGCGACGCGGTACAGGATCGGAGACATGCGCGGTAGCGTGGCGATGGGGCACACGCGCTGGGCAACCCATGGACGGGTAACGCAGTTGAATGCGCACCCGCACACCGACGGTTCAGGCCGTATCGCTGTGGTGCATAACGGCATTATTGAGAACTACCTTGAGATCCGTGCGGACCTGTCGACGCAAGGAGTTGTGTTCACGTCTGAGACGGACACCGAGGTGATTCCCCACCTCCTCGGCAGGGCGCTGGCAAGCGGCTGCGCGACGCTTGCGGATGCAGTGAGGCAGGTGTGTCCGCAACTGCGCGGCTCGTATGCGTTCTTGGCGCTATGCATGGATGATGGGGGCATGATGGTAGGAGTAAGGAAGGATAACCCACTTGTGGTTGGCTTTGGTGACTCGTGTGTGTGCCTGGCCAGTGACGCGCTTGCGTTCGCTCCGTATGCCGATACCATGGTGTCACTCTCGGATGGTGAAGTTGTAATCGTAACGCCATCAAGCGTGCGCTTCACCGACCTGGAGGGCCGGGAGGTGAAAGAAGCCCGGGTTGTGGTGGACTGCGTGTGGGCAGATACAGAGAGAAATGGCCATCCGCACTATATGCTTAAGGAGATACTGGAGCAGCCACTTGTGCTGCAGAAGTGCAACACATTGGATGACTCGACTCTGATTGACACGGCTTTGGAGATACTGGGCGCGCGGCAGGTAGTATTCACTGCATGTGGTACGTCACGACACGCATCGCTCATCGGCCGTTATTACTTCTCCAAGATTGCGCGTCGCTTCTCCGATGTGGTAATGGCGTCGGAGTTTGGCTACTTCTCAAGCTCATTGAATCGCCAGACGGTGGTCATAGCGGTGTCGCAGAGTGGTGAGACGGCGGATGTCCTTGCGGGTGTGAAACTGGCAAAGCAGGCAGGAGCGTGCGTAGTGAGTGTGGTTAACCGTCCCTCCTCGATGCTGGCAGAGCTAAGCGACCACGTAATCGAACTTGGCTGTGGTGCGGAGATGGGGGTCGCAGCAACGAAGACATTTACCTGTCAGCTTGGGGTGTTCTACTTGCTTGCACACGCTATGGTCAACCGGCTGCAGCGAGGCAGAGAGAATGTGAAAGCTGCAGGGGGGTGTCTGGAGGAGTTGCTGCAACAGTCCAACCAGAGGCTCGCCGAGCTCGCTCGTAAGCTCATGGGCTGGGAACACCTCTACTATATTGGACGCGGCGCCAACTTCGCCTCGGCCATGGAGGGGGCGCTCAAGATGAAGGAAATCAGCTACATTCATGCAGAGGGCATGCCTGCGGGCGAGTTGAAGCACGGAACGCTGGCGTTGGTCGAGCAGGGAACGCCGGTGGTGGTCATCTGCCCTAACGATGAGACACATGCTGAGACCATCAGCAATGCCATGGAGGCGAGGGCTCGGGGCGCATACATAATCGGCCTGTCGGACGTAGAGAGCCCGGTGTATGATCACTGGATACGAATACCTGCGGTCGCACCGCTACTGTATCCGGTGATGGTGGTGGTGCCACTACAGCTTCTGGCGTACCACGTGGCGGTGGCTCGGGGCTGCGACCCGGACAAACCGCGAAATCTCGCGAAGTCAGTAACGGTTAAGTGACATAACATACACGGAGGCAGCGAGATCGCGGGGTGGTGGCGCTGGTGGGCAACCGCCGCTGGTATTCTCTATAGCTGGCTTCCTGCGCGCGGCTGGCCTACGGCCATGGGATTGGTAGTGCGCCACTGTGGCCCGCGGTACAGGGACAACACAGGCCGGTGGCAGGCTGCACAATTGGCGTCTGACACCCTATTGCCTGTTTCCAGAACCTATCCGTCCAGATCGAGTTTGTAGTCATCCTCGGCGACGTACGTCGCCATCAGTCCCAGTGCGTGTACTATGCGGTCCACATGTTCTTCCTCAAGGTACGGGTGCATCGGGAGAAATAGCAACTCTGGTGCGACGCGGTCGGCATTGACCAGGTGCAGCGAGTCGCCGGACAGCATCGACCTGAAGAATGGATGGCGATGCAAAGGGATAAGAGGGCTACAAGCCGCCTCGATGCCGAGGCTACGTAGCTTCTGGCAGACAGCTGAGGGAGCGAATGGAAACTCTGGCGTGACCCGCAGTGCGTAGCGCTGAAATGCATGGCGTACTCCAGGCAGCACTGCAGGCGTTACCAGGGTATCCCATTCCTTCAGCGCATGCGTCAACTCCATCGCCCAGTACTCCTGTAGCTCGGCACGAGAGTCGACCCCTGGCAGCTGCTCCAGTGCGAGCGCAGCCACCACCTCTGGCATGCAGAAGTTGTATCCCGGTTGACAGATCCTGCCACTGCAATCACAGCCGCAGTCGGCCAGGCTGCGTGCTGTCACCGCCACCTGGTCATCCTCAGTAGTTAGCATACCCCCCTGGCCGGTCACTATCGACATCCCCTGCTGGAACGAGTAGCACGAGGTGCCGAAACTACCTACTCTCTTACCATGGTATCTCGCCCCTAGCGCTTCCCAGGCCACCTCGATGAGCACGAGACTGTGATGCTGAGCGAGATCCATCAGAGCCTCCATTTCACATGGTTGACCGAACTGATGGTTCGCAAGGATCGCACGTGTCCGGTTGGTAACTGCCTGAGCCGCCTCACGCGGCGAGATGTTGTAGGTGTACGGGTCTATATCCGCAAACACAGGAAGTGCGCCCGTAGTAATCACTGCTGCTGCCATGGCTGGTAGACAAAGGGGAGCGGTGATGACTTCGTCTCCTGGTCCAATTCCGTTGGCTTGAAGTGCAACCTGCAGAGCCGCAGTTCCGGAGTTAAGTGCCACGGCGTGGCGTGACCCTGTGTGCTCCGCAAATACGGTCTCCAGTTGCTCTACGGTTGCGCCGTTCTGCAGGTTGCCACTACGTATGATGCAGCTCACCTCTTTGACCCCTTGGCTGCCAATGTGGATATGCCCAAGCGGTACAGATTCCATGGGTCGCCAACTCCTCCTATTCTTTATTTGGGTGCGGTGCTCTAGTACACCGGACCTCTCTTTAGTGTAGTGTGGAGTCGGGAGTGCTAACTTGAACGTCGGAGGATGCGTGGTGCGCAATTCGGACCAAGCTGCCATGCGACAAGTTAGCGGAACTATACCCCTTGATTAGAGCTGCACCAAGATATATCTGTGGCACTTTGGTCAGGGACGGGGGACAGGAATGGTCGCAGGACCACCGAGTGCAGAGTTCCGGTGGTTCCTACGTCATTGCAGTGTGGCTGTTCCATGGGTACTGGTAGGTAATGACTTGTTGGACTGGTACACTAATAGGTTGATGAGAGACCTACCGACCCTCACCGATGATCAGGTCAAGCGGCTGTGTGCTGATCTCCGTCACCGCATCATAGACACCGTTGAACGCACTGGCGGCCACCTGTCTTCGAGTCTGGGAGCGGTCGAACTGGCGGTCGCCCTTCACAGGGTCTTCGATTCAGCACAAGACCGTATTCTCTGGGACGTGGGGCACCAGGCGTACGCGCACAAACTGCTCACCGGGAGGGAAGAAGCGTTCGATGGCCTGCGCCAGTACGGCGGATTATCCGGCTTTCCCGATCCAGACGAGAGTGGACACGATGCGTATGTTGCGGGACATGCTGGCAACGCCGTTTCGGCCGCCCTTGGATTGGCACTTGCACGTGACCGTTCGGGACTGTCGCATGATGTGGTAGCCGTGATTGGCGACGGGTCTCTCACGACAGGGATGTCGTACGAGGCACTGAATCACGCTGGTCATGCATCCACGCGCCTCATCATTGTCATTAACGACAATGGCATGTCCATATCACCGACTGCAGGTTCTCTTGCACGGCGGTTGCACATGTTACGGACCGCCCCGACGTACTCTGCCCTGAAACGCAGCGCCGACGATGTGCTGTTCAGACTGCCGCTGGGCGGTCGCGTGAGATGGGTGTTGAAGAAGTTGAAAGCTGCGATCAAGAGTATGGTCACTCCGGTCATGCTTTTTGAACAGCTCGGCATAACCTATCTTGGACCCGTTGACGGTCACGATGTGACATCTCTGGAACGCGTCTTGGAACGTGCTCGCTCACTGGAGAGGCCTGTCGTTGTCCACGTCGTGACACGCAAGGGGAAAGGCTACAAGCCTGCCGAGGAAGATCCTGTGCGATACCACGGTGTGTCTCCGTCAAGTGAACGGGAGGTCCCCGCCGAGACGTACAGCACTGTGTTTGGAGGCGCCCTGCTCTACCTGTTGGCACGTGACCCGAGGATCGTCGTAGTGACGGCAGCGATGCTCGATGGGACAGGACTTGCTGGGGTCGCGGACAAGTTCCCCAGCCGAGTCTTCGATGTGGGTATCTCCGAGCAGCATGCGGTGACACTGGCGGGTGGCCTTGCGGCTGGCGGACTCCGGCCCGTCGTTGCTATCTACTCTACGTTCCTGCAGCGTGGGTTCGACCAGATTGTGCACGATGTGTGTCTTCCGGGGCTGCCGGTGATCTTCGCTGTTGACCGTGCCGGGATTGTGGGCGAGGACGGCAAGACGCACCAGGGGATCTTCGACCTGGGCTACCTTGGGTTGATGCCGAATATGACCGTGCTGGCTCCACGAGATGGGCTACACCTTTCCGCCATGCTCGAATATGCCGTGCGCTGCAAGAGACCTGTAGCGCTGCGCTATCCGCGTGCGCGGGTTCCGAAGCCTATTGGCTCTGTGTGTGATGCCGACGCATATCAGCCGGTCGCAGAAATGCTGCGGCACGGCGATGATGTCCTGGTGATCGCGCTGGGATCGATGGTTGCTCCGGCGCTCGAAGCGGCTGAGGCGTTGAGTTGTAGAGGCATAGACGTTGGAGTGATGGATGCCTGTGTTGCCCATCCCCTGGATTCAGCCGCGATTTGTGCTGCCGCTGCGCAGCACCGTGCAGTGGTCACAGTGGAGGAGCATGTCCTTAGCGGAGGGTTTGGCTCAAGAGTGATCTCGGCCCTGCACGATGCCAGTTTGCAACACATCTCCGTGCACCGGTTGGGTGTACCCGACAAGTTTGTTCCGCATGGCGCACGTGACGCGCTGCTGGTCGAGCTTGGGCTGGATGCTGAGGCGATTCAGCGCGCGTGCGTGAACGCAGTATCTCGGGCACAGGCATGGCCCGTGGTCTGAGCGTTGCGGCCCTCACATCTGGTCCGGCGCGGAGACGCCCATGAGTCCCAGTGTGCGCGCCAGTACCACTTTGGTTGCCCTGACGAGCGCAAGCCTGGCCTGGGTCATATCCGGTTCGTCGTTGAGCACGCGGCACCGCTTGTAGAACGCATGAAAGGCGGTTGCCAGTTCCTGGGCGTAGTAGGGCAGATGATGCGGCTGAAGAGTTCGCGCGACCTCCTCGACGACTTCCGGCATGCGGGAGAGGACCCTGAGCAGGGACAACTCTGCCTCATCCTTGAGCAGGGCGGTGTTGGCCGAACCCTCCCTGATCCCTCGCTCGGCGGCATTCTTGAGAATGCTGGCGATGCGCGCATGGGCGTACTGAACGTAGTAGACGGGATTGTCCACCGAGTGCTTCTTGGCAAGCTCGATATCGAAATCCATCTGGCTGTCTGCGGAGCGCGAGAGGAAGTTGTACCGGCAGGGATCCGGTCCTACCTCGTCGACCAGCTCCTGAAGCGTGACGACGTCGCCACTACGCTTTGATGCCCGTACGATCTCCTGACCTCGGCGCAACGTGACGAGTTGACAGGTAATAACAACAAGGTCATCGGGATCGATACCGAATATCCTGACTATGGCCTTCATTCGGGGAATGTGTCCCTGATGATCCGCGCCCCAGATGTCAATCACGCGGTCGTAGCCTCGGCGGAGGAACTTGTCGTAGTGGTAGGCTATGTCAGAAGCGAAATAGGTGGGGCTGCCATCGCCTCTGACCAGAACGTTATCCTTGTCCTCGCCGAGAAGACTGGACTCAAACCAGATGGCGTTGTCGCGCTCCACGACGTAGCCGCCATCGCGCAGGAGCGTGAGTACACGGTCGTATTCCCCGCTCTCGTGCAGAGACTTCTCGCTGAACCACTCATCGAACTCAACGTTCAGTTGGGAGAGATCCCGCCGTATACCCTCGGTAAGAATGGACATGCCGAGGTTCCCAATCGCAGTGATGGCCTCTTCGTGAGGCATATCGCGAAACCCACTTCCCTGACTCTCGACGATTGAGCGCGCAAGGTCAACAACGTAGTCGCCCACATATCCATCTGGCGGCATCTCAACGGAATCGCCAAGCACCTGGAGGTATCGGACGTACAGGGACCTTGCAAACGTACGGATCTGGTTCCCCATGTCGTTGAGGTAGTACTCGCGGTCGACGTTGAAACCTGCCGTAGTGAGGACGTTCGCGAGTGTGCTTCCCAGGACTGCGCCGCGCCCGTGGCCGACATGTAGCGGCCCGGTGGGGTTGGCGCTGACGAACTCGATCTGGACGCGGCTGCCGTCGCCGATCGAAAGGTTACCGTAGGTCTCGGGACCGCCGAGGATCGTGTTTACCAGCGTCGCGAGCCATTCGCGCTTGAGTACGAAGTTGATGAAACCGGGGGCTGCGACAGTGATCGACTCTATCTGCGCAATCGGCTCGAGGTGACGTACGATGATGTGGGCAAGCTGGAGGGGGTTCATATTCACGGAACGCGCCAGTCTGAGGGCAATTCCGGATGCGAAGTCGCCATGTGCGGGATCCTGTGGCCGCTCTATCTGGATGTCCGGGAGCGTGGTAAACGTGATTTCCTCGCGCTCCTGAGCCTGCAGGATCGCGCTCCTCAGACTATCGGCCAGTATGTGCCTCACCATGCTGTGTCAGCTCCACTCCACACTTGTGTTCCATAAGGTGGCCACTCGTTCTCGTATACGTGCGTAATGCGGGTCCCGGAGGAGCCTCCTGTCACGTACGAGCCTTTGCGCCTCTGCGCGGGCAGATTCCATCGTTGAAAGATCTGTTAGTTTAGCAACTCTAAGTGGTGGCAGGCCACTCTGCTGGGTACCCAGGAAGTCTCCTGCTCCGCGCATCTCAAGGTCATGCCGGGCCAGTTCGAAGCCGTCGTGTGTCTGTCCCAACACCGCAAGCCTGCGTTGCGCATCCTGGGTAGCTGCGTCACTCACGAGCAGGCAGTAGCTCTTCTCGGATCCGCGCCGAACACGTCCCCGCAGTTGGTGTAGCTGCGAGAGGCCGAACCGCTCCGCACCAAGAATCACCATCACGGTGGCATTTGGTACGTCGATGCCTACCTCGATCACGGTTGTACTTACCAGGATGTCGAGGTCTCCATCGCGAAAACGGCGCATCACGTCATCTTTCTGGGCGGCGCGCAGGGCGCCGTGCAAGAGGCCTAGCCGCAGGTCCGGGAAGATAACCTGACGTAGATGGTCGTATTCCTCAGTAGCAGCCCGGACCAGCAGCTTGTCCGACTCAGTGATCAGGGGACAGATGACATACGCCTGGTGTCCCTTGTGGACCTCGTCGTGGACCTTGCGGTGGACGATCGCGATGTCATCCGGCTGGAAGATCAAGGTATCGACCTTCTGACGGCCTGGCGGCAACTCCGAGATAGTCGACAGATCGAGATCTCCGTACACGGTCAGCGCCAGGCTTCGAGGGATGGGCGTTGCGGTCATGACCAGCACGTGGGGGTTGTAGCCCTTCTGGCGCAGGCCGCCGCGCTGCAACACGCCGAAACGGTGTTGTTCATCGACGACCGCAAGTCGAAGGGAGCGGAACTCGACTTCTTCTTGAACCAGCGCCTGGGTTCCGACTACGATATCCACGTTCCCTGAGGCGAGTAACTGCCGGACGTGCCGTCGGTGGGCGGCCGTCAACGCACCGGTGAGCAGCGCAATTGTAAGTGGTCGTTCCAGTATTCCAGTGAACGATTGGACCGGCTTATCACGTAGCGCGGGATCTGCCACAAACGCGGTTGTTGGCGAGTCACATGACGGACATTCCGTGCCCAGCAGCGTAAGCAGAGTACGGTAGTGCTGTTCGGCGAGCACCTCGGTAGGGGCCATGAGTGCCGCCTGACAACCGTGGGCGGCGGTGACCAGCATCGCGGCAAGCGCCACCACGGTCTTGCCGCTCCCCACGTCCCCCTGGAGCATACGCGACATCGGTGTCTCCCTCGCCAGGTCACGGAGGATTTCCTCGAGGGCTTGCTGCTGCGAGGAGGTCAGCGTAAATGGCAGTAGTCGCATGAGCGAATTCAACAGGGCCGGGTCTGATTTCAACGGATGCCCCGGCAGGCTCTCTTGCCACTGTCTTCGCGTGAGGAGCAGCCCGAGCTGAAGTGAGAGCAACTCGTCAAAGGCCAGCCGCTGTCGAGCTGCCGCTGCAACTGCCGGCGAATCAGGAAAGTGTGCCTGTCGTATCGCGGTCGACAGCACCGGCAGGCTTCTGCGACGCAAGATTTCCTCAGGGAGATACTCGGCCGGGCCAGGAGCGCAGAGGTCGAGCGCCTCCGTAACCCAGTTGCGCATCGACCGAGCAGTGAGCCCACGCGTCAGCGGGTATACGGGTACCAGACGGCCAGTGTGGATGCCGCTGGATTCGGCCTCCTCCCACTCGGGTGACAGGAACTGCGGGCGGTTTTTGTAGACGGTGACAGTGCCGCTCACGACGATCTCACGATCGCGCGGCAATTGCCGCGCGATCCATGGCTGGTTGAACCAGATCACCCTGACCTTGCCGGTGCAGTCGGCGATGATGGCCTCGGTCGAGCGTCGTCCGCCCGGAAGTACAACCGATGCTCTGAGCACTCTGCCCACGACCGTCTGGTCGGTCTGGGCACGGAGATGGCCAATTGCGCGTGTCTGTGTGTAGTCCAGATAGTGGCGCGGCAAGTGGTGCAGGAGGTCGTTCAAGGTGCTGATGCCGAGTCGCGCAAACAGTGCGGCGGTCTTTGTTGATATACGCGTGAGGGCAGTGATGGGCTTTGTCTCGAGAGGAGGACCTCCGCAGTTGGGACTGCGCAGCAGGTCCAGCGTCGCGGCGACCCACCTGGTCCTCTGCGTGTGTGTCCAGCCCCGATACCCTCCGGATGCACGTTGCACCTGCCGAATAGCCGGGGCGAGGGATTTCGGAAGAGAGGAGGCAGCCTTCTTCAGATAGGCGTCGATCCCACCGATTACGGCGGTGTCGTTGTGCTGTTTTCGTGCCTCGAGCTCGAGAATCTTCAGAAGTGCCTCGGTCGGCCGTGGTGTGCTCAATGTGACCTCATGTCGCATCATTCCGGAAGATATGCAGTAGGCGGACATTGTGTGAGATGTGCAGGCCTGCCGAGAAGTGACAGCAGTGTCAGGGCGAAAATGCCCGTTCGCACGGCCGGGTTACTCGACCGAGATGATGAAATCGTAGTGTGGCTGGCCGCCATTGACCAGCTCAACTTCGATGCCATAGCGCTCGTGTGTGCGGTCACGCACCGATTGTGCCGTGAGGGAATCGACCTCTGCACCCCAGTAAAGCGTTACCAGTTCCGCTTCGGCAGTGACAACGCGGTCAAGGGAGTCGAGTACCACGTCGGCAACCTCATCACCTGCCGCGATGAGGCCTTTGTCGTTTTGAATCGCGATGAACTGCCCTTTGCGAATTCTGGTTCCGTTAATCTCGGTTTTCCGCACAGCCCGAGCAATTTCGATGGTGGAGACGGACTCAAGGGCTTCCGTCATTGCACTGGCGTTCTCCTCTGCGCCGAGGTCATAGTTGAAGGCGAGGAGAGCTGCAATACCCTGCGGGATCGTACGGGTGGGTACGACGTGCACATGTTTCTTGGAGAGGCTCACCACCTGTCCTGCGGTAAGGACGATGTTCTTGTTGTTGGGCAGGAGGAGGACATGGTCGGAGGGTGCGAGATCAACGGCCTGCAGGATCTGCCGGACGCTGGGATTCATTGTCTGTCCGCCAGGGACCACGATGGTGGCGCCAAGACTGTTGAAAACATCGAACAAGCCGTCACCGGATGCTATGGTGACGATGGCAGTGTCCACCTGGGGCAGCTTGGAGCGCTGCACTTTAATGAATTCTTCGTACTGGTCGTCCATGTTGTGAATCTCAATCTGGTGGAGGGTACCCATTCTGCCTGCAAAGTTGAGGACCTCGCCTGGCTTGAAGGTGTGCAGGTGTACGCGGACGATGGTGGCTTCGGAGGTGCCGTTTGCACTAACGACGAGCGACTGGCCCTTGCTGCGCAGCTTGTGGGAAAGCTTCTCCACATCGAGGGTCTTTCCTTGCAGGACGAAGTTGGTGCAGTAGCCGTAAGGTACCTCAACCTGCGTAGTGGTGGGAGCGGCCTCATGTAGAGGCTCGATCTGGACGGCAACCAGTTCTGGTGCACTTGTTGTCGGCTCCTGCTCCCGTCCATTCAATGATGAAAGGGCGCCGTCCAGTAAGACGTAGAGGCCCTGCGCGCCAGCGTCCACGACACCGGCCTCTTTCAGGACGGGGAGCAACTCAGGGGTTAACGCGACCGTATCGCGGGCGGCGCGGACCGCGGACTCAAATACGTCGAGAAGGCTCGTGTTCTCCTGTTGTGCCGTGGCTGTCGCGGCCTCAGCAGCACAACGCAAGACAGTGAGAATGGTTCCTTCCACCGGGTGGACCAGACCGCCATAGGCGGTTGCTGTTGCATTGCTGAGGGCATCGGCCAGTGTCGGGCCGTCGAGTGTCTCTCTGCCCTCCAGGGCATCAGCGAAGCCTCGCCAGAATTGCGACAGAATGACACCCGAGTTGCCGCGGGCACCCATGAGCGCTCCGTAGGCCATGGAGCGGGCGATGAGTCCGACGGCTTCGCCATTGTTGTGCGTATCCGCCTCTTCAACGGCCGAACGCATGGTTAGCAGCATATTGGTTCCCGTATCACCATCGGGAACCGGGAAGACGTTAATGGCGTTAATCTGTGGCACGGCCCGCTCCAACCAGCGGGTGCCGATCGAAAACATCTTCCTGAAAGCTTTGCCGTCGGCGAACTGCACCTTCGTTTCACTCATAGGGGGTGTCGTGTTGCCGCGTTGGGTCATTCGTGATACCATCCTATTTTAACCGTTGTCAATGCAAAGGTAAAGCAGGGATTGATGATATGAAATGCGACATCTGCGGTAAGCGACCAGAATATGGCAATAAGGTCAGCCACTCCAAACGGCACACCCGGAGACGCTGGCTTCCTAATGTTCACAGGACCAACCTGTTAGTGCAGGGAACCGAGTACTCGGTCCGAGTCTGTACCCGGTGCCTCAGGACTTATTACAAGAGCCGCGCATAGTGTAGGCGACGGCGCCATGAGCGTGCCGTTGATTGCGTACACAGCGGTTGGCTCAGTCAGTAGATTTCTCTCTTCGCGCTTCCGAGTTCAACATATGCCTTGCGGCGTTCAACGCGGACCTGACCTGTGTGGGGGCGGTGCCTCCCGGCACATTGCGTGCGCTTACCGAACGCTCCACCGACAGATTCAGAATATCGTCGCCGAATAGTGGAGAGAAACGCCTGTATTCCTCCAAGGATATTGCTGAGAGCGACTTCCCGGTATCGCGGGCATGCTGGCTCAATGCTGCCGAGATGCGATGAGCTTCTCTGAAAGGCAGCCCCTTGCATACAAGGTAATCCGCAATGTCCGTAGCAAGGACACCGTCGCGAATGGCATCGCGCATGCGCGCAGTGTCTGCCTCGACGGTGCGCAACATCGCCCCGCAGATACTCAGCGTATTCTTCACGGTGTCAACGGTGTCGAACAGTGACTCTTTATCTTCCTGCAGGTCCCTGTTGTATGAAAGGGGAAGCGATTTCAGCACAGTCAGTATGGCGATGAGGTTGCCGTATGTTCGACCGGTCTTCGCACGGGCCAACTCCGCGAGGTCGGGGTTACGTTTCTGAGGCATTATGCTAGATCCTGTGGTGAATCCATCGCCAATACGAATGAATCCAAATTCTGTGCTTGACCAGAGGACCAGTTCCTCGGCGAGACGCGAGATATGCATGAGGAGGATAGCACCGCAGGCGTTGAACTCTGCGACGAAATCACGGTCTGCGACTGCATCGATACTGTTGGTGCTGAGAAGATCGAAACCCAACTCCCTGGCGACAGACTCCCGATCGATAGGATAGGGCACACCCGCCAGAGCACCGCTGCCGAGTGGCATGACGTTGACGCGCTTGACGCAGTCAGCCAGTCGCTCGTCGTCGCGTGTAAACATCTCGTAGTAGGCGAGCAGGTGGTGAGCGAACAGTACAGGCTGCGCCTGCTGCAAATGGGTGTAGCCTGCCATGACCGCGTCCGGGTATCTTTCTGCGAGCTCGACTACCGCGTTTCGCAGGTTATGGAGCAGGCGCCGGACGTCGGCTATTTCGTCGCGCAGATACATGCGCACGTCCAGCGCGATCTGGTCGTTGCGGGACCGTCCCGTATGTAGCTTGCCTGCGACCTCTCCCACGAGCTTGAATAGCCGCGCTTCGACAGCCATATGGATGTCTTCATCTGCAGGATCGAAGATGAAGTCGCCACGGTCGATCTCATCACGAATCGTCTCGAGTCCCTGGACTATCAGTGCAGCGTCAGCGTCCGAGACTATGCCCTGGCGTGCTAGCATTCGCGCGTGAGCTATACTGCCGGCGATGTCGTGCCGGTATAGACGCCGATCGAATCGTAATGATCCGGCGTACTCCTGGACCTCGTAGCTCTTTGATTCGAGCATTACTCTGAGTCAATCGTCCCGCGTTGCTGCCGCGCCTGCAGGCGGGTGGGGAGGCCCCACAACCGGATGAATCCGGGCGAATCTGCCTGATTAAAGGCGTCTCCCTTATCATACGTTGCCAGACTGAGATCGTACAGGGAGAAAGGCGATTTTCGACCTACCACCGTGCACGTGCCCTTGTGCAGCTTGAGGCGGATAACTCCCGTGACGTATTCCTGCGTGTCGTTAACATAGGCAGCGAGGTTGCGTCGCAGAGCGCTGAACCACAGGCCGTTGTAGATGAGATCAGCATAGTGCGTCGCTACCAGCGCCTTGAAGCGCAACTGGTCTTTTGTCAGCACGAAGTTCTGCAGCGCGGTGTGCGCTTTGAGCAGGACGGTGGCTGCCGGGGCCTCATAGATTTCGCGCGACTTGATGCCTACGAGTCTGTTCTCAATGTGGTCCACTCTGCCGACCGCGTGCCGTCCAGCAGCAGCGTGAAGCACCTCAATCAACTGGACTGCGCTCATCCGGACTCCGTCGAGCGCTACCGGTGTGCCTTTCTCGAACTCAACTTCGATGTACTGTGGGGTGTCGGGCGCGGATGCCGGGTCATTCGTCCATGCGTACACGTCCGCCGGAGGTTCGACCCAGGGATCCTCAAGGATGCCCGTCTCGATGCTGCGACCCCATAGATTCTCGTCGATGGAGTAGGGGCTCTTCTTGGTGACGGGGATGGGGATGGAATTCTCTTCGGCGTAGCGGATCAGTTCCTCCCGGGTCATGCCCCATTCGCGTGCCGGTGCGATTATCTTCAGGTCCGGCCCGAGCGTTCCGATGCCTACATCGAGACGTACCTGGTCATTGCCCTTGCCGGTACATCCATGGGCGACTGCAACTGCGCCCTTCTCTCGTGCCACTTTGACCAGGAGTTGCGCAATAAGCGGTCGTCCGATGGCGGTAGCCAGGGGATACTCACCCTCGTATAGAGCATCGGCCTTGAGCGATGGGAAGACGAAGTCCCTGACGAATTGCTGTTTGGCGTCAGTGACTACGGCGTCCACTGCTCCCACATCGAGTGCTTTCTGTCTTATGGCGTCAAGATTCGCGACGTTGCCAATATCGACGGTAAATGTGACGACATCGTAGCCGTACTTCTCCTTTATCCACTTCACCGCGACAGATGTATCCAGTCCGCCGGAATATGCCAGTACTGCCCTTTCACTCATGTGTTTCTCCTTTGCACTGAGGCCAGTACGGTCCTCAGAATAGTAACTGCCTCATCGATGTCATCGTCTGTTGCTATGAGAGGCGGCATGAAGCGGATGGTGTCCGGTCGCACCTGGTTCACCAGCAGGCCGTGATGCAGACACTCCAGCGTGACGTCGCTGGCTATATCCTTATTGAGAACGAGTGCCACGAGGAGACCGCAGCCACGTGCCTCTCTCGCAACGGGTAGTTCGTGTATCAGCCCATGAAGCCGTTCGAGAAACCGGCCTCCCACCTGTCGCACGTGACCTGGAATATCGTGCTCGATGATGTAGGCGACGACTGCTAAGGCCGCGGCGCAGGCGAGCGGGTTGCCGCCAAAGGTGGAGCCGTGGTCCCCGGGCTGAAACACCGATGCACGCTCTTTGGCAAGGAACGCGCCTATGGGCACACCTGATGCGAGTCCCTTGGCCAGGACCAGTATGTCCGGCTCGACCCCGGCCTGTTCGTAGGCAAACAGGGAACCGGTACGGCCAATGCCGGTTTGCACTTCATCAAGGATAAGCAGGATGCCCTGCCTATCGCACCACTGCCGTACCAGCGGCAGGTAGTCGGGGTCAGGAATCCGCACTCCTGCCTCGCCCTGAAGAGGTTCGAGCATTACGGCGCATGTGTGAGATCCTGTGGCATCGAATATTGCCTGCGGCCTGTTCCACTCTACGTTGACGAAGCCGGGAGGCAATGGCGTATAGAGCTGCTGGTACTTCTCCTGGGCGGTCGCGGCTGTCATGGCCAGGGTCCGCCCGTGGAAGGAATCACCGACGGTGATGATCTCGTATGCGCCGTTGCGTTGCAGTTTGCCGTAGCGGCGGGCGAGCTTCACGGCACCCTCGGCCGCCTCGACTCCGCTGTTGCAGAAGAATACGCGGTCCAGACAGCTGTGCTGAATGAGAAGCGCTGCAAGCTCAAGCTGCGGTATAGTGTAGAACTGGTTGGATGTGTGGATCAGCGTGCGCGCCTGACGCTCGATCGCCTCCACAAGCACGGGGTGGCAATGGCCAAGGACATTGACCGCCCAGCCGCCTACGAAGTCGAGGTACATCCTACCCTGGTCGTCCCACACCCTCATCCCCTCTCCCCGTGTGATGGTCAGGGGGATGCGGCGGAACGTCTTCATATAAAGCTGTGCTTCGACTTCAGGCCAGTTCTTCTGTGACAATGGTGGTGCCTCCAGGGTCCGTTTCCGTTTCTCGAAGCAGAGCGTGCGCCGCTGTGCCATCAATGATACGTGTCTGACGGACAGAGCGCGAGGCTCTCTGGCATGCACGTGCCTTGGGAATCATGCCGCCTTTGATGGTCCCGTCGGACAGGAGATTGTCGACCTCGCTGGCGGTAATACGTGGAATCACCTTGCCGTGTTTGTCCAGGATGCCAGGAACGTCGGTGAGGAACACGAGGCTGGACGCGTTGACCGCAACGGCTAGTTCTGCTGCGAGGTCGTCCGCATTGACGTTCAGCAGGCCCGGCTTCTCGTCGACCAGACCCCAGCAGACGGGCGAGATAACAGGGATATAGCCGGCAAGGAGTAGAACGTCAAGCAGCTGTGGATCGATAGTTTCGATGTCGCCGACGTAGCCGAGTGCGGGGTTTGTGATAATGGCGCGGCCAAGTCCGCCGTCAACCCCGGAGATACCAACAGCTGTTCCGCCGGCGGCAAACAGTTCAGTGACGAGGAGCTTGTTGACCAGACCCGCCAAAACCGCGGAGACCACACGCAACTCTTCCTCGCCAGTAATCCGCAGGCCGTCTGCGAACCTCGATTCGAGGCCGAGGCGGCCCAGCCAGCGGCTTATCTCCGCCCCTCCTCCGTGGACTAACACCACATTGACACCACAATTGTGGAGCGCGACGGTGTCGGCGAGGGAGGTGTCGCTATGCCCAAGGGTGCTTCCACCGATCTTGATGACTACAGTCTGTGCGGTCAATACTGTTCCGAACTACGTGGTGTACGAGGCATTAATGGTAACATAGTCCTGAGTCAGGTCACATCCCCACGCGGTGGCCTCCCCGGTGCCCAGGGCGAAATCGATGCCGATAGTCACGTGGTTAGTCGCGAGAAGAGTACGTACGGCAGCTTCGTCGTATGGCACGGGTATCCCCTGTGACATCACCGGGACTCCACACAGCGTCATACTGACGGTGTCCGGTTCGATGTACGCGCCGCTTCTTCCTGCGGCACAGGCAACTCGTCCCCAGTTGGGGTCGGCCCCGTGTACCGCAGCCTTGACGAGCATGGAACAGGCGATTGTGCGGGCGGCCGTACGTGCGTCTTCAGCCGTGCGGGCTCGTGTGACTGCAACTTCCAGCAGTTTCGATGCACCTTCGCCATCGGCAGCAATTGCCCTGGCTTGATGTTCGCATACGTAGCCTAATGTCTCCTCGAAGACTGCACCGTTGGTGTGATCGAATCGTTCGTTGCCTGCGAGTCCGTTTGCGAGCACAACCACCATGTCGCTTGGGCTCGTATCACCGTCGATGGAGACCATGTTGAATGTACGATCGACGCAACGTTTCAGCGCATCTCTCAGGAACGATGGTTCCACTACGGCATCCGTACTGATGAAGCACAGCATGGTTCCCATGTTAGGGTGAATCATTCCGGATCCCTTCGCAGCTGCACCAATGGTGTAGATTGTGCCGTGGTACCGCGAGGCCATGGCAATTTCCTTGCTACTGGTGTCCGTTGTCATGATGGCGCGGGCGAACGCGTGGCCCTGTGAGACATCGAGGGTGATCATCTGCAGTCCAGCCATAACACGGTCGAGGGGAACATACGTGCCAATGATACCGGTGCTGGCCACCAGGACCTCTTCAGGGGACAGGCCCAGCCGGTCGGCGGTGAGCGAAGCCATCGATTCAGCATCGCGGAGGCCGCGCTGTCCGGTGCAGGCGTTGGCGCAACCGGAATTGACCACGACTGCTCGCGCAGCGCCGTTTGTCATGCGGTGCTCGCTGAGTTGTACTGGAGCAGAACGTACCGTATTACGTGTGAACAATCCGGCTGTGGTGGCGGGTTGCTCTGAGACCACGACAGCAAGGTCCAGCCGGTTCTCGTACTTGATGCCGGCTGCCGATGCTCCCGCAACAAAGCCTCGAGGTGAAGTAATGCTTCCGCCTTGAATGATGTGAGTCACCGGGCGCCTCCCTTGAGAGCGCATTGTACTGTATATACCTGCCTTGAGGGCAGTGCAATGGCATGCCCCGTTGACTCCCGGTGGTTCGAAATAACGTGTATGTGTCGCCTCATGAGGGAAGAGAGGGGCCGGAGCGCGTGCGAGGGTGCAGTCGGTGCACTATCTGTCCGATTGTGGCTCTCTCGAGTAGCATGACCCCGCACAGTACACTCGTGAACAGCCAGCAGGCAGCGACTCCGAAGAGGGTAGCCGGCGGCAAACCAGCTAATCCCACTGTGGCTGCCAGTGCGAACAGCAGGCCCGCAGTCAGAGCGAGCCGGTTCAACCGTAATCGTATTCCTGTGTGCTGATGTACCGCAGATGCTTGAAGAACGCAACCCAGGCACAGAGAAGCTGTCGTCGCGAGCGCTGCGCCCTCAATGCCAAGGGGCGGGATCAACAGTGTGTTGAAAAGCACGTTCGTACCTGCCGAAATGAGTGAACATCTGAAGGCGGCGCGTACGTGTCCGGTGTTACTCAGGAGTGCACCGACGGTAGCCCACACCCCCATGGCCATGCCTCCCGGCATGAGTAGCAGGAGAGCTGTTGATGAAGGCGCGAACGACTGTCCGAGCATGTGGTGCAGCAGCGATCCCCCACCAACCATGCCGGTAAACGCTAGTGGGAAGACTATGATAGCCACCGTTCTCGTGCTGCGGTTGACCAGATGCGTGAGACGTGCCACTTCTCCGGCGGTCCAGAGTGCAGCAATCCGCGGCGTCATGGCCATCCGTGCTGCCGCAGCAGGAAACCTGATTGCCTCGAGTACCAGGATTGCGGCTGCATACGCGCCAACCTCCCATTCCGTGAGAAACATGCCGAGCATCAGTGTGTCTGTATAGCCTTGCACCAGCCCTACGCCGTTGATGAGCGTGATGAACAGGCCGAACTGCAGCAGGCCCTGGCTGAACAGGGGACGCCCGGGTTCTGCCATCCCGAGGCGGATCTCACGGTGCAGCAGTGCGAGCGAGAAGAGCCCTGTCACACTGATGGGCGCCAGGAGTCCGGCGATGGCTCCAGCCACCCCGAATCCAGTCCGTACCAGGACCATGGTGCAGATGGCAACGAATGTGCTCTGGACGATAGTGATAGCAGCGTACAGACCGAGCCTTCGCTCACCGTTGAGGTAGCCCAGGACAGCTTTGCCAGCGGCGGCACCGGGCAGTGCCGCGGCTGCCACCAGCAGTAACTTGTAGAGTTGGCCGCTGTCGAACAAGCCGATGCTCAATGGTCGGGCTGTGAGGCTGAGGATGAGTGCGACCGCGCCTCCTGCGGCGACTGACTGAGCAACACCTACGAGGAGGAGCCGAGACTTGCCCCGTGAACTGCCCCCCAGTGATGCCACATGCCGGGTGAGTCCTGCGCCTGTGCCCAAACTGCCGAAGACGAGCGCGAAGCTGTACACCGCGAAGGTGAGAGAGTACAGTCCCAGTGCCTCCTGTCCGAGCATACGGCCCACATACACCCTGAGCAATAGGTGCGTGGCTGCTGGGATCAGGAGACCGACTCCGGCTCGAACAGAGTCACGTAGCACTTGCCGGATCCTCTTCGCTGGTTTGAGTGACAGGCGCGAAGACAATGCAACTTCTGGTCGAGTACACTGCCGACTGGAGAAGCTCCACGTCGAGTGCGTGTTCTATCCCTGGAATGATGCATGTGCCGCCGTGGAGTTGCACCGGTTGCTCGAGGGTCGTTGAACGCCAGACGTAGTGGTGCTCGCCCAAGTACGTTTCCATGGTCAGATCTGTGTGTACTACCGGCAGGCCTGAGGCGTCTCTCAGCACCCTCGATGCGAACTGAAGGTCCGAAGCAACCGGACCGTCAGTGACGGTCGGTAGCCAGGCCGCGGCACACAGTTCGCTCTCGTAGAATGTCAGACGCTGTGTCAGGCTTGCTGCGTAGACCGGGCTATCGGTGTTCGATACTGGAGCGGTGACCATGAGGAAAGCGAGCAAACTCGCTATGCCGGCGCCTGCTATGGCGGATACGCTATTTCGAGTAAGCACGGCCAGTCGAAGTAGACCGATTGCGGCGAGGGGCGCTGCGAGTACCCAGATGAACGCGAACCATCGGTGCGGGAGTATCGTGCGTATCCCGAACAGGGGGAATGCGAAGACGAAGGCGCTGAGTATGGCCACGGTTGCTGCGATTGCGAGCAGGCCGAAGTATCGCTCGTTCCGCTTCAGTGACTGGAGCGCCCCAAGGGCGACCAGGAAGTAGAACAGCGCGAAGCCGGATACAGACGCGAGTTCGTCTGCGAGAGCACCGGATGAGGCTGCATCCCAGGGGCGTTCGAGGAATCCGGCATCCATCCGGATGGAGTCTCTTGCTGTCAGGAGCATCCATTCGAGGAATGAGTCTCCGGCATGTGTGTACGGGTTAGTCGACCAGTGAGCAAACATGGCTACTGTCATGAACAGCAGCATGAAGGAGATTCCACGCAGGGCATACGGTAAGCGTATCGTGTGGGACACACGTTGCAGGATCAGTGACACGGCGACGAGCACGAGTAGCGACGTCCACAGGATGAACGACGATACCGTGTGACTCAGCACGAGTGTGATAGCAGTTAGCAGGAGTATGAAGAGTTCTTTTGGACCGGGCGACCCGGTCCGCAGACAGAGCATGAGGGCGAATGTGAAGAGCGAGAGGCCTAGAGAGGTGGGAATGATCTGGGTTCCCCACTGGAGGTGATAGCTGGTGAACAGCACAAGAAGTGCCGCAAGCAGGGCCGCTTGATGTCCGGTGAACCGTCGCACGATGACAAAGACAGCGAGGGAGGAGAGCGCCAGTGGGAGGCCGATTCCGGCGAACAAAGCGAGCTTCAAGTCTATCCCCGTAGCGAGCGCTGTTGTGGCGACTGCCAGGTGCATGGCGGGATAGTGCAGGTAGTATGTACTGCTCCATTCGGTCGGCACGTGGGCTTCGGCAAGAATGGCTCGGGTTAGCTGGTCGTGTGCCCAGGCATCAGACCCGGGAAATCCCGGCGTGAGGAAGAAGACGCTGCCGCGGACGACCAGAGAGAGCAGGATGGCGCCGCAGAGCACCAACGCGACTGCCCGCGGGTGCTGGGCCGAATAGCTGGAGCAGACGAGCAGGGCACAAGCGATCGCGACGATGATGAAGAAGACCAGCGGGCGCTCCGTGGCTATGCTGCGGGCAATGAGCGCCACTGCAGATAGTAGCATCCAGAAGGCGATTTGTGCGGTAGTAGAGGCCCTGCCTGAAACATCCGCAGGAGACGAGAAAGGAAGCGATCCTGCTTCGCGGCCGCACCACCGTATCTCCAGCACTCCTGCAAGCACGAGCGCTGGTCCCACCAGGAGCATGTAGGCGTTCAGGTGCATCAAATTCAGTGCCGTGATGGCGATGCCGAGGACAATGGCCAGTGCTGCGCCGGTCCGCTGGAGCACGCTCTGAGTTTGCCGATAAGTGCCAGTACCGTGGCAGTTTGACATCACACGTCTCCGCACGCTCCCTATGTCCTGCTATGCACTCTAGCTGGCGCAGACAGACGTGTGGCACTCCCGGATGGCATATCGTCGCCCAGTATACGCCCGCAGCGGTCAGAAACACCATAGGCTGCGGCAACTCCGTCCCTCGCATGCGAAGCCAGTGTATTTCGGATGCTTCCGCATATCACCAGCAGGTGCAACATCTGCAACGTTCGCGATGGACGTGACGCGGTGTCTATAAGTAACCTTCTCAAGTGAGTTGACGATACAGCAGATGGCACTTCTCACCGGCTACCATGAATGGAAATCGAACAGGCGGAGTGGTAGAATCGGACGGGCGCGCCGTACGCAATGTACTGCAGTGGACATGGCGGGCGCCTGCAGGAGGGCTGCATGGACAAAGGCACCGTTGGCGTGGTCGGGTCGGGCACCATGGGGCGCGGCATTGCGCAGGTGGCCGCCGGAGTAGGGTACGACGTCATCCTCAACGATATCTCCGAGGACTTGGTTTGTCGCGCCGTCGAGCACGTTGACCGTGACCTTGCGCGCCTTGTCGGGAAGGGAAAGATGGAGGACGCCGCGAGAGGTGAACTGCTCTCGCACATCGGGACAAGCACCGATCTGGGCGACATGGCAGAAGCGGACATAGTCGTTGAAGCCATCTTCGAGGATCTGGAAGCCAAGAAGCAAGTCTTTGCGCGACTGGACGAGGTGTGCAGCGAGGAAGTGGTCCTCGGCAGCAACAGCTCGTCGCTCTCCATACTGGATATGGCCATGGTTACGAAGCGGCCGGAAAGCGTGGTTGGCATTCACTTCTTTAATCCCGTGCCGCTTATGAAGGGGGTGGAGCTCGTCTGCACCATCACGACTTCTTTCAAAACGCTGGAGACTGCGCGACGCTTCTGCGCTTCGCTCGGCAAAGAAACCTGGGTGGCCAAGGATGCCCCCGGGTTCCTCAGCACGCGCCTGCTCATACCCTATCTGCTTGACGCAATGCGCCTGCTTGAGAGCGCGTTTGCGACCAAGGAAGACATTGATGCGTGTTGCGTATTGTCCTTTAACTACCCGATGGGACCGCTGACGCTGTCGGATCTCATCGGTTTGGACGTGCTGCTCAATATCGCCGACAGCATGTATGCGTCCTTCAAAGACCCGAAATTCGCTGCACCGATACTGCTGGAGAAGAAAGTGAAGGCCGGACAGCTTGGTCGTAAGACTGGCAAAGGGTTCTACGACTACTCGTAGTGCGTGCCCCTGTTGTCCGACGAGAGGAGGTCAGTGGACCATGTCGGGAAGGCACGAGAACCTCATCTTCAACGATATCCCGCAACTGGTGAATCTCCCCGGTCACTTCTCCCCTGTCCCGTTCTGGGTGGTGCCCAATATGGGTCATGACCTTGATCTGGGTGTTGCGGCGGTCGACGTGAGCAAGCTTGTGGGCGTCTACCTGACCGATGAACACGCTCACGACTGCGCCGAGGTCTACATGGCGCTGTCGCCCAACAAGGGCGACATGGTATTCGAGATCACGCTGGACGATGAGACGTATGTGGTGGAATCGCCGCTCGTCGTTTACGTGCCGCCGGGGGTGCGGCACCGGTTCAAGACCTTGAAGGCCGAACAGGAAGGGAGCTTCTTTTACGGCATTCTGCTCAGTATGGAGAGAGCGTAGCCCCTCGTTTTGCCTCAGTATTGGTCCGATGGTGAGTAGCCCATGGGCGGCGCCATGCAACTGCGGACAGATTAAAGGAGGGCGACTGAACATGCTTGAAGTCCGTTTTCACGGTCGCGGGGGTCAGGGAGCGGTCACCGGGGCGAACCTGCTGGCCGCCGCCGCGCTTCGTGACGGTAAGAAAGGGGTGCAGGCGTTCCCGCACTTCGGAGGGGAACGGCGTGGCGCACCGGTGACCTCGTTCGTCCGGATTGCCGATGATGAGGTGCGACTGAGGAGTCGCGTGTACCATCCCGATATCGTGGTGGTGCTCGACCGCCAGACACTGGAGTCGATCGACGTCGTGGCCGGGCTGGAGGAGGGCCGCACGATCGTGCTCAACAGCCGCAAGAAACCGACGGAGTTCGAGTTCTCCAATCGTTACCGCGTCGCCGTGGTGGACGCGGCCGGCATCTCTATAGCTCGTAACCTGCTGGTGAGTGGCATACCGGCTTTGAATACCCCAATCCTCGGTGCTATTGCGAGATTGACTGACGAGGTCTCGCTCGGCGCCATTCAGGCTGCGATCCGCGAGCAGTGGAAGGGTGCTGCCGGCGAGGCGAATGCGGAGGCAGCCAAGGAAGCGTACGACAAAACGGAGGTCAACTGCTGATGGAGCGCTACTCAGCCGATACTACGATTTCGTACCCGTGCGACGGCGCAGCCGGCAAGACCGGAGGCTGGCGCGACTTCAGGCCAATCATCGACCAATCGAGCTGCATCAAGTGTCTCCGCTGCTGGGCGTACTGTCCCGAAGGCGTGGTGCTGCGTGCGGATGACGACAGCGTCAGCATCAACTACGACTACTGCAAGGGCTGCGGCCTCTGTGCCCACGAGTGTCCGAAGGAGGCCATCTCCATGGAGCGGGAGGAATAATCATGATGGTGATGTTCGACGTCGGCAACAAGGTAGCAGCGAGAGCTGTTCGAATGTGTAAACCCGAGGTAATCGCGGCCTATCCCATTACACCTCAAACCGTTATTGTCGAGGAGTTGGCGAAGTTCGTTGAGAATGGCGAGCTGGCTGCCGAGTACCTCTGTATGGAGAGTGAGCACTCTGTTATGGCGGCCACGTGTGCCGCAGCTTCAATGGGAGTCCGTACCTTCACCGCTACCTCGTCTCAGGGTCTTGCGTTCATGCACGAGATGCTGCACTGGGCCGGCCTGTCGCGGCTTCCCATCGTCATGGTAAATGTGAACCGTACTCTAGGCCCTGGCTGGAGCCTCTGGCCCGATGAGACCGATTCCATGGCGGAGCGTGATACCGGCTGGATCCAGTTCTTTGTTTCCAGCGCACAGGAGGTCTTCGATACCATAGTGTTGGCGTTTCGACTGGCCGAGCATCACGAGGTCCAATTACCCGTTCTAATTAGCTATAGCGCATTTACTATCTCCCACACGATGATGCCGGTAGAAATCCCGGAGCAGGATGAGATCGATGCGTTCCTCCCCCAGTTCCAGCCGTACTGGCGTCTCGATTGGCGTAACCCTGTGACGTTCGGCAACGTACTCTCCGATGAGTACCATATGGAGAAGCGTTACACAATGCACCTTGGCATGGAGGCTGCGAAACGGCTTATCCCGGAACTGGGTCGCGAGTATGAACAGCAGTTCGGTCGTTTCCACGGCGGTCTGATAGAGGAGTATCGCCTTGACGACGCTGAATACGTGGTGCTGGCGATGTCATCGCTCGGTTCTGAGGCAAAGGTGGCGGTTGATAATCTTCGCGACGAGGGTCACAGTGTGGGACTTGCACGTCTACGAGTGCTACGTCCCTATCCGGATGAAGAGCTACGTCGCATCGGCGCAGGACGGAAGCTCATCGCATTTGATCGCAATATATCGGTCGGGTCTGGCGGGGGGATGTATCACGAGACGCGCTCTGCCGTCATGGGGGTAGAGGGCTGCTCGGTGTATGGCTACCTCTGTGGGGTGGGTGGACGTGACGTGACCTTTGGAGATATGCAGGAGATGACGAAGAAGGTGATTCGTGGTGATGCGCGACAGGAAGTGGTCGAGTGGTGGGACCTCAAGCAGACAGGAGGCAGCTAGATGAGTATCAAGGATTTTCCCAGGGAAGAACTGATGCATCCCGGAGCTGGCTCGTGTCCGGCTTGTGTCGATCTGCTCGCGCTGCGCATAACACTGAAGGCGCTTGGTCCAAAGACAGTGCTTGTAAGTCCTGCCTCCTGTACAGCTTCCGTCGCGTGTGGTTATCCTAAGACGCCTTTCGGAGTGCCGGTACTGACGATGGCTTTCGCCGCCGGTGGAGCTGCGGCGTCTGGTGCGGTGGCAGCATTGAAGCGCCTGGATGAGGACGATGTGAACGTGGTGGTTTGGGCTGGTGATGGCGGGACGTACGATATTGGCCTGCAATCGATGTCCGGCGCAATGGAGCGTGGCACGAACTTCATCTACGTCTGCTACAACAACGAGATCTATTCCAACACCGGAGTGCAGCGAAGCGGGGCGACGCCATTTGGTGCGTGGACCACTACCACCTGGACGGGCAAGGTTGAGCAGCGCAAAGATATGCCGGCTATCATGCTGGCGCACCGTCTGCCGTACGTGGCGACCGCTTCCGCATCGTACATAGAGGACCTCTTTCGCAAGGTCCGTAAGGCCGCGTCTATCAAAGGGCCCAAATACCTGGAGTTCCACATACCATGCGCACCTGGATGGCGCTTCCCGATGGAACGGACCATCGAGATGGGGCGGCTGGCCGTTGAGACCGGAGCGTGGGCGCTCTTTGAGGCTGAGAATGGCAAGGTCGAGTTCAACCTGCGGTCCAGGCAGATTCTCGATGGCAAGGTACAGCGTAAGCCGCTTGAGGAGTATCTTGAACCACAGGGTCGTTTCGCACACCTCTTCCGCCCTGAACGCGCTGAGGAGGCGCTCGCGAGTATACAGCAGTTCATCGATGGTGAATGGGAACGGTACAGGCAACTTGCTACGTGTGGCGTTGCCGTCGGCTGACGAAGAGTTATCGTCCAGGCAGTGAAGATCAGGGGCCGTCGGAGGACCGGCGGCCCTTCTTGTCGCGTACGGTGTTCGGACGAAGAGCGCTAGCGCAGCACTCCTGCCAGTATCGTGTAAGCGATGTCGGCCACCGGAAGGTGGAAGGAATGCTCGGAGAATTCAAATCCGGCCGCATGCATCAGTTTTCGCCAGGTCGAACGGTGGAACAGTCCGGCGTGCAGCCGGTCGTGCTCGATCTGTAATTCGCCGCCGGAGCGAATGAAGTGGGTGAAGATGACCTCGATCATCGTGTCAGCTGGGTCGGGGTCGTACGTGTATTCCACATAGGTCAGTTCCATGTCGCCACGCGAATAGGTGTGACACTCGGCGTGCGGCAGGACAATGGAGTCAGCGAAATAGTCCGGCGCGAGAAGAAGCAGGCCGCCGGGTTTGAGATGTGCGGCAGCAGTTGTGAACACTGCTGAAAGGTCTCTCGCAGTGGTTATACAACTGATCGCGTCGTGGATGAGCACCGCCCGGAACGTTCTTCCAAGCCTTACGTAGCGCATGTCACCCACGATATGCTCTACGCCTGGATTGAGCGCCATCGAGTGCCGTAGCATCGGGCGGGAGATGTCCACAGCGGTCGCGTCCACATCGGAAGTGAGGTGTGACAGGTTGTGTCCTCCTCCTACTCCCAGTTCGAGCACGCGATGCCGTCCCGGCCCGAGCCGTTCCTGCAGCAGCTTGCGCCAGCATTCTGCTTCCTCGGCGTATTCTTCCGGCGGGCTCATTACCGGCCAGAGATACGCAAGGTCGTTGAAGAGCCTGTTTGGTGTGATGGACGACGGGTCCATATGTTTACGATATCACAGGTGGGTGGTTGGTTCAGCGGGTCGCATTCACCCATCCGGAATGTTACCGGAGCGGTTGGTTCACTCAGTCAAGAATGTTACTGAGGGAGCGATCGGTTCGTGGGTGGTACCTGGTTGGTGTATGAGGGGAGCGGTGTCATCCTGTCATGAAGGACAGGAGGCCTGTGGCGTATGAGATGGCATGCCGGGGAAACCTACGACGAAGGCGGGCCTCCGGACATCGGGCGTCCCGTCTCGCGACGATGGTTGTGTCCGTCTATACCGGGCGGCTCACGCGGTAGCGGTTGACGAAACTCTCGATCCTCTGGAGCGCTTCCTGGATGCCCTCATAGTGGGTGGCGTAGCAGATGCGCACATGGTTCTTACCCTGCTCGCCAAAGGAGTCTCCTGGCAGGACCATTACCTTCTCTTCGAGCAGCAGTTTCTCGACGAACTCGACTGCGGTGAGGCCGGTGACGGAGATGTCCGGGAAGATGTAGAAGGCGCCCTTCGGCTCGGCTGTGGTGAGTCCGATACGGTTCAGTTCCGTGTAGAGGAGGGTGCGGCGCTTCTCGTAGTGCGACAGCACCTGCTGAAAATCCGCCTCGTCGTCCATGGTGAGCGCAGCCAGAGCTCCCCACTGGGTGGAGTTTGGTGGGCACAGCATGGTGTGCTGCGCTATCTGCAGCATCGCGCCGATAATCTCTGCCGGTCCTGCGGCGTACCCGATGCGCCAGCCGGGCATGCCGTATCGCTTGGAGAAGCCGTCCAGCAACACGGTACGTTCCTTCATGCCGGGCAATGTGGCGAAGCTGGTGAACCTGGCGCCGCCGTACACGAACGTGCTGTATATCTCATCGGCAATCACGACCAGATCGTGCGCGTCGGCAACCCTCGCGACACCCTCAAGCGTGTCTCTCTCCATCAGTGCCCCCGTGGGGTTGGCCGGATTGCCGAACAGGAGAACCTTGGTGGCGGGGGCTATCCGGTTCTCCATCTCAACGGGGTCCAGCGCATAGCTTGTCGACTTGTCAGTGGGCACGCGCACGGCAACTCCCTCGGAGAGAGTGATGCTTGGGGGATAGCAGATGTAGTGCGGATCGGGTGTGATGACCTCGTCCCCGGGGTCAAGCATAGCGCGGAAGACAAGGTCCATCGCCTGGGAAACGCCTACTGTAACAAGTATCTCCGATTCCGGGTCGTAGTCCAGTCCGTGGCGTCTCTTCAGGTTGGTGGCGATAGCCTGCCGGAGTTCCGGAAATCCTGAGGTGGGGGTGTACTTGGTCCAGCCCTCTGACGCGGCCTGTGCTGCTGCCTCGCACACGCAGGTTGCCGTACCGAAGTCCGGCTCGCCTACGCTGAGTGAGATGAGACCCTCTTTTGACATGCTGTGGAGCAGCTTGAGAAACCGGGCAAAGCCGATGCCTGCGATCCTGTCCACGCGTTGTGAGGTGCGCTTCTTGTGGCCGGTATCATGGGACATGGTGTACTACTTTGACCTCCTGCTCTCTATACTTGCGGCCCGACGAACCGTCGTACGCTTCTTCGAATTGTTGTTGTATGAGGCACATATAAGCCTTCTCTATGCCTGCTCGTGCAGGTCGTTGTAAGGTTGTGATTTTAGGGCGAAACGGTGTGTGATGGCAAGGGAGGGAGCATGCTAATACAGGGTATCCGCGCCAGGTTGCGGCCGTACGTCGAGGCTGGCGGCAGCCCGCCGCCAGCCTCGGGTCGAAGTTGTAGACGTACAGGTTGAGCCGGTGGTATTCCCTATCGCCAATGGCCAGTAGCTCGTCCAGTGGCAGGTATACCCCTGAGCCCGAGGGTGGCCGTTCCTCAAACGTGCGGGGGACGCTGTACGAGGTAAATAGAAGTGGCGGGAAGAGCGGCAGGTCGCGGTAGGAGCCCCGGACCCGATCTACGTGATGCTATGGCAGAGCCATGCCCGTGATGGTCCACGCGAGCGTGAGGGTAATGCCTGCACCTATGAGCGAGCCGGACATCTTCCCCATGGACGCGCTCACCGGGGTGCGCGCCTCCTCGATGCCGCGCGTTCGAAGGTACTCCGAGGCGCGCCCCTCGAAGATACCCGCAAGGCTGTTCGTGATGGAGTCGCCGATGAGCCCTCCCACTATTGCTCCGAGCACGCCGGCCAGCTCCGCACCGATGAGCGCCGCTGCGGCAAGCAGACCCGTATCCACCGCGCCGAAGGCCATGTCCGCGCCGGTGGACCGCACCGAGCGGCCGGAAAGCACGATAGGCAGCCACGGCAGAAATCCCAGCAGGAGCACCACAGGCCCGACAAAACGTATCTCATACAGCACGTGCAACACTGCCGCAACGACGACCACCGAGACCACCACGAGGCTGGCCAGCGCCATAAGGATGCCCTGCCTGTTGCCCATGTCCTGTCTCTTCCAGCGTCCCGCCGTACATTGTACGCCTTACAGGTGCCTGCCGCGTAGCGAAGCGCGCCGACTCCGTCCCGATACGCTTTGACGCGGCGGTGCATAATGCGCTAATATCCATTTGGATATTTAGCGAAATATGGAAATGGCTCTTCGCGATGCTGATGACACTTTCGATCTCAAAGGCACTGGCGGACGCCAACCGGTTACGTGTGCTCGCCGCGCTGATCGGCCGCAATGAGTTGTGCGTCTGCCAGGTGACCGAGCTGCTTGGGCTGGCCACAGCAACTGTTTCACGACACATGAGTATTCTTCGTGGTGCTGACCTGGTGCAGAGCCGCAAGGAGGGCCGCTGGGTCTACTACCGGCTGTCCGATACCTTTCCCGTGTCGCTGCGGGGATGGCTCGAGGAGTCGCTCGCCGGTTCGCCCGAGATCGCAGCGGACTGCGCTGCCCTGTCCGGAATCCTCGCGTGCGACCCGGAGGTGCTGTGCCGCACCCAGCGGCCCCGGGGCAGTGGTAACTGATGAGATGAGGCATGAGCGCGGAGAATCCATGGGAGGAAGTGACGATATGAATCGACCTGAGGATGACGTGTTGAGAGACAAGGTGCGCAGCCGGTATGCGGAAGTGGCCCGGCAGGGGAGCTCCTGCTGCGGCGGCGGCTGCGGTCCCCGGAAGTCTGACACGCTTGAGTACGGGGCGAAGCTGGGCTACTCTCCGGGTGATATGACTGGAGTTCCGGAGGGAGCCGACATGGGCCTTGGCTGTGGCAACCCACAGGCAATAGCTGATCTCAAGGTCGGAGAGATTGTGCTCGACCTGGGCAGCGGAGGAGGGCTCGACTGCTTCCTCGCCGTGCAGAAAGTTGGACACGAGGGCAGGGTTATCGGCGTCGACATGACGCCCGACATGGTGAGCAAGGCACGGCGTGCCGCACGCGAATCCGGTTACGACAACGTCGAGTTTCGACTCGGTGAGATCGAACATCTTCCCGTTGCCGACTCATGGGTCGACGTCATCATCTCCAACTGCGTCATCAACCTCTCCCCTGACAAGGCCGCTGTGTTCCATGAGGCCTTCCGCGTCCTGCGTCCGGGCGGCCGTATCGCCATATCGGACGTGGTGGCCATCAGACCGATACCTGAGCGCATCTCGGGTGACGAGGCCGCGTACTGCGGCTGTGTCGGCGGCGCTGTGCGTGTGACCGACATCGAGCGGATGCTGCGTGAGGCCGGATTTTCCCGGGTGCAGGTGGAAGTGAGAGAGGACAGTGTGGAGATAGTCCGCGGCTGGGGACACGGCTACGATGAGTATGTGCGCTCGGCCATCATCACCGCAGTCAAACCTTCCTAATCGAAAGGAGAGACTATGACTGACAGCAGTCGCGCCGATGAGCGGCGCATGACGAACGTGTTCGAGCGCTACCTCACCCTGTGGGTGGCGCTCTGTATCGTTGGGGGTATCGCCCTCGGCAGGATGGCCCCCGGGTTTGCCCAGACGCTCGATGGTTTCGCAATAGTCATCAACGGCGCCCCGGTGGTGTCAATCCCCATCGCCATCTGTCTCTTCTTCATGATGTATCCAATCATGGTGAAGATCGACTTCGCGGAGGTCATCAAGGCAGGCAAGAGCGTGACGCCGGTGAGCCTGACCCTGTTCATCAACTGGGCAGTCAAGCCGTTCACGATGTACGGCATTGCGTTTCTGTTCCTTGGCGTGGTGTTTCATGGGCTAATCGGTCCGGAGGCAATGGACCTGGTGAAGATGCCGCTCGGGCTCGATCTGCCTGTCGGCGCCGAGCACGGCGCGGGCACGGTTGTCCTGCACGAGGGCGTCAAGATGCTGGAGATACCGCTGTGGCGGAGCTACCTGGCGGGCGCGATCCTGCTGGGCATCGCTCCCTGCACCGCCATGGTGCTGGTATGGGGCTACCTGGCGCGAGGCAACGCCGGTCACACGCTCGTGATGGTAGCGATCAACTCGTTGACCATGCTCGTGCTCTATGGCGTACTGGGAGGCTTCCTGCTCGGCGTCGGACGCCTGCCCGTTCCCTGGGAAGCCCTGCTGCTGTCCATCGGGGCGTACGTGGCGCTGCCGCTGGTCGCCGGTTACCTGACGCGGAAGTGGATCATCGCCGCCAGGGGACCGATCTGGTTCAGCGAGAGGTTCCTGCACATGCTGACGCCGGTGACCATCACGGCCCTCCTGATCACGCTGGTGTTGTTGTTCAGCTTCAAGGGCGACGTCATCGTGGCCAATCCACTCACCATTCTCTGGATCGCGATTCCGCTGTTCCTGCAGACCACCCTCATTTTCGGCGTGGGTTACGGTCTCTCTAAGCTGCTAAGACTGTCGTATGCGGACGCTGCACCGACGGCCATGATTGGCGCATCCAATCACTTCGAGGTCGCTATCGCGACGGCGGTGATGCTGTTCGGCCTGGGGTCCGGCGCGGCGCTGGCAACCGTAGTGGGCGTGCTCATCGAGGTCCCGGTCATGCTGATGCTGGTGAAGATATGCGTACGCACGCAACACTGGTTCCCGGCCGATACGACATAATATTCAAAGGAGATGAGAGATGTACGGGAAAGCATTGATAGCTACCGACCTCTCGGATGCGTGCGCACACATGCTCCGTTGCGCTGTGGGGCTCAAGGCGCTCGGGACGACCGACATCGTCCTGTTGCACTGCTTCAACATCCGTGATGTGGGAACACTGGCGCCCCGGCTGATGGAGCTCAGCAAACCGTTGATGGACAGCCAGGTCTCGCAGCTCGAAGCCGAGGGTTTCAATGTCAGTTCCGAGATGGTGCTGGGACTGCCGCACATCGAGATCGGACGGCAGGCGGAGGAGCATGACTGCTCGTTTATCGTGGTCGGCTCCCGGGGCCAGTCCATGGCACAGGAGATACTGCTGGGTGGCGTCGCGGGAGGTGTCATCAGTAGCGCAACGCTGCCGGTGCTGGTTGTCCGCGTCAAGCTGGCCAGGGTAAACGGTAGCGTGGTGTGCGAGATGCAGGACGAGTGCGACTTCCTTGAGCACGTGCTGTTCGTCACGGATTTCTCTGAGAACGCACAGCACGCGTTCGAGCATGTGAGGGCGCTTGCGGAACGGGGAGCGAGGACGATAACGCTCCTTCATGTCCAGGACAGGACGAAGCTGGGTGGTCACCTGGAAGACCGGCTCGAGGAGTTCAACCGCACCGATACCGGACGGCTCGAGGTGTTGAAGGATGACTTGCAGAAACGCGGTGCATCTCACGTGCGCATCGAGATCCCGTACGGAATCCCAAAGAAGGACATCGTCGAGCGCACGAAACACGATGACGTCAGCCTGGTCGTGATGGGCAGGCAGGGCCGAGGGTACGTTTCTGGCTTCTTCGTCGGAAGCGTCAGCGACGCGGTCGCGCGTTACTCTGCGGCACCCGTGCTCCTGGTGCCAATGTCCCGTTGAGACCGAATCGCGCCCGAGATACTCTGTTTTCGCCAATCCCGGGACTGTACTGCGCTGTCACTTTCTCTTACCGTTGGTTCGGTAGACTTGGCGGTTATCCGCACACTTGTGTTAGCATGGCTTGAGCAGCCAATTATGGTCGAGGGCTGCGCTGCAACCTGTTGCGCTCGCATCCGGCTCGCAGTGTGGGTGGTCAAGGAGAGGTGGAGCACGAGCATCCGCGTACAGCTTCTCTCTATTCCAACAGTGTGCAGTTGGTCGGGCGTTCACATGCGATCATGGCATCCAGGCAACCTGCAATCTGTCTTGCCCAGTGACTGAAGGGCAGCAACTGTTGAACGAAAGGGAGGTGACGATGATAAGCACATCAGTATTTCCCGGACGCTACGTTCAGGGCGCGCACGCGTTCAATCGACTTGGCAGCGAGATGGCCCGCTTCGGTAAGAAAGGATTCCTCATCTGCGACCCGTACGTTCTCGATAATCTGCTTGCCGGGTTCCAACAGGACATCGAGAATGACGTGAAACTGGTGGTGGAGAGGTTCGGTGGCGAATCTTCGGACGAGGAAGTATCCCGCATCTCCAACGTAGCCGGCAAGGCTGGTTGCGACATCGTCGCCGGTATGGGTGGTGGCAAGACCATCGATACGGCAAAGGCGGTCGCAGGTGCGCTCAATTTGCCTGTAGCTATCGCGCCGACCATTGCCTCGACCGACGCTCCCTGCAGTGCGGTTTCGGTCATCTACACTCCGGAGGGAAGGGTTAAGCGGTACGTGTTCCACACGAAGAATCCCGACCTTGTCATCCTCGACACCTGGGTGGTGGCGCAGGCGCCGGCTCGGTTTCTCGTCTCCGGGATGGGCGACGCCCTCGCGACGTGGTTCGAAGCCGAGTCATGCAGGCAGAAGTATGCGCCGAATATTTCCGGCGACCACGGCTCGCGGACTGCCTATGCTCTGGCGAGGCTGTGTTACGACACGCTGCTTGAGTATGGCTTGAGCGCGAAGCTCTCCTGTGAAGCTCACGTGGTGACGCCTGCACTGGAGCACATAGTGGAGGCCAACACGCTGCTTAGCGGCCTCGGTTTTGAGAGTGGGGGACTGGCGGCGGCGCATTCGATACACAACGGGTTCACGGTGCTGGAACAGGCACACGACCAATATCATGGCGAGAAGGTCGCCTTCGGTGTCCTGGCGTCTCTGTTTCTGACTGACAAGCCTGCCGACCTTATCGATGAAGTGTATGGATTCTGTGAGGATGTTGGCCTTCCGACTACGCTTGAGGGCATCGGGCTGGCAGATGTGTCGGACGACGACCTGATGAAGGTGGCGACGACGGCAACGAAGAAGGGGGAGACCATTTACAACGAGCCAGCACCGGTAACTGCCGACACGGTGTTCGCTGCACTCAAACAGGCCGATGCTGAAGGCAGGTACAGGCTCGACGAGGTCTGACCATTGTCAATCGTGCCGACCGAAGGGAGTGGTCGCAGTTGGAAGGGGCCGCCGGACAACAGGCCGCCCTTTCTATGCCGCCGATGGTCGGTATTGCGTGCCGTGACTGCGACGATCGGCTAGTGAAGATCGATGTCGCTAAGTTTGTCCAGTCGCTGGAAGTTGTGCCAGGATTCTATCCACCGGATTGTCCCTGACTTGTTGCGCATGGCCACCGAGTTAGTCTCGGCCCCGCCTCGGACGTACCGTACGCCCTTCAGCAGCACGCTGCTGCTGACCCCTGTGGCCGCGAAGAATATCTCGTTACCTGATACGAGATCCTCGGTACGGTATACCCTGTCGACGTCCACTCCCGACTGTTCAGCCTTCTTCCGCTCCTCCTCATTGCGTGGCCACGCCTTGCACTGGATTGCGCCGCCCAGGCAGCGGATCGCCGCTGCCGAAAGAACGGCCTCAGGTGTACCGCCGACACCCATGAGTACATCAATCTCACGGTTGGGCATCGTTGCCTCTAAGGCGGCGGCGACGTCGCCGTCAGTAATCAGCTTGACGCGTGCGCCGGTTGACCGTATCTGCGCCAGTAGTGTCTCGTGCCGTGGGCGATCGAGCACGACGACCGTCAGCTCGCTGAGCTTGCGTCCCTTGGCAGCCGCGATGGCCTTGAGGTTCATCGGCACGGGAGCATTGATGTCAATGTAGTCGGCTGCATCGGGTCCGGTGACTATCTTGTCCATGTAGTAGAATTGATGCGGGCAGTGCATGGCGCCGCGCTCGGAGAGGGCGACCGCTGATATGGCACCCGGCAGGCCCTTGGCACAGAGGGTCGTTCCGTCGATGGGGTCGACTGCGATATCGACGTAGGGCTGTGAACCATCGCCAATCTGTTCTCCTATGTACAGCATTGGTGCCTCGTCCTTCTCTCCCTCACCAATAACAACGATGCCATCCATAGCGATGTGGCCCAGTACGTACCGCATGGCCGTCACCGCCTCCTGGTCCACCAGGTTCTTGTCTCCTCTGCCCATATGACGGGCGGCTGACATGGCTGCTGCCTCGGTGACACGAACCAACTCCATTGCGATGTTGCGTTCGATGGTCTGACTGATGTTCGGTCCGGTTATCTCCATTGCACTCACCTCACTTTCCGGATGGTAATCTCATCCGCCGTGCTGCGTTTGTATTCTACACGGAATAGCGAATCAGTGGTTGTCGCAGCCACCGCAATTGCCGTACCATTGCAGGTATCGATGGTAGTTTCCGGATCACACTCGAACACCTATGGCTAGCCCCGGTGAGGGGTACATACTTACTGACTGGCCTCTGAGGCTGTGTGAGCAGTACTGCCGGGAGCCTTGAGAGAACTCAACCGGTCCGCGCCCAATCTGTGGTGCGCATGGCCGGACAGGACATAATCGCACGCGACACCTGTTGCACCTGCGCCAATTCGAGTTCAGGATACATGGGCAGGGAGAGCACCTCGTCCTGAGCGGACTCGGATGCGGGCAGGTCTCCATACGCGTAGCCAAGTGAGGTGTACACGGGCTGGAGGTGCAGAGACTTCGGGTAGTATACGCCGGTGGAGATACCCTGGCCCCTGAGGTGCGCTGCAAGCGCATCCCGTCTTTCGACACCGCCACGTATCCGGATGGTGTAGTAGTTGTATACGTGTCTGGTTCCGTTGCGCTCGGCCGGCAGTTGAATACTATCGATTCTACCAAGGTCCTTGGCGTATCCTTCAGCCAGTTCTCTGCGCAGCTCAATCCACTTGTCTACATGAGGCAGCTTCGTCCGGAGGACTGCAGCCTGCAATGAGTCCAGTCGACTATTACATCCATGCACATCATGGTGGTATTTCCTGCTGGCCCCGTGATGGCGCAGGGTGCGCACGTGTTCGGCAATTGCGGAATCACTGGTGACCACCATTCCGCCGTCACCGTAGGCACCCAGCACCTTGCTGGGGAAGAAACTGAGACAGCCTGCGTTGCCATAGGATCCCGTCTTCTTTCCACGCCATGTCGCGCCGAGCGATTGTGCACAATCCTCCACCACGATGAGGTTATGAGCCAATGCGAAATCCATCAGACGCGACATATCGAGAGGAAGTCCGAACAGATGGACGGGCACGATTGCTCTTGTGGCTCGCGTCACGTGTCGCTCGAGCAGGTCCAGATTCATATTGCACGTGTCCGGCTCAATATCCACGAAGACTGGTGTTGCTCCGCACCTGGTGATTGCTTCAGCAGTTGCAATGAAGCTGAACGTTGTTGTAAGAACTTCGTCGCCTTCCCCAATACCACAGGCGAGCAGTGCGAGGTACAGGGCGTCTGTGCCCGATGCAACACCCACGGCGCTCGTCGTATCACAGTACTCTGCCATCTCTCGTTCGAAGGCCTCAACGTCCGGCCCCAGGATGAATGAGCCGGATCGCAGGGAGTAGCTAATGGCGGTTTCAATCTCGTGCTTGAACGACAGATACTGCGCCGTGAGATCAGTCAAAGGGATCAACGTCTATCCCCTGTTGGCACAATCGCGTCGGGAGCCAGTCGCATATATGCCGCGTGGCACTGGGGACAGGAGAGCCGGTCGCCGGAGTTCGCGAGGTGTACGCCGCAGGCGCAAACCCATCCGATGCGCCGTGCCGGATTGCCGACCACGAGCGCATGATCAGGCACATCATGTGTCACGATGGCGCCGGCACCGACGAAGGCGAAGCGGCCCACCGTGTGGCCACAGAGTATGACACAGTTAGCTCCTAGTGAGGCGCCCTTCCTTATAAGGGTGGGGCGATACTCATGCTGCCGGGGCACGTGGCTTCTGGGATTGATGACGTTGGTGAACACGCAAGAGGGACCGCAGAAGACATCGTCCTCAAGCGTGACACCTTCGAAGACCGAAACGTTGTTCTCTATCTTCACATTGTTGCCGATGCGGACATTCCTTGCGACAAAGACGTTCTGGCCGAGGACACAACGCCGTCCGACGTGTACGTCCGGCATGATGTGGGTGAAGTGCCAGATCTTCGTTCCTGCTCCTATGTCTGTCGGCTCCTCGACGATGGCAGTCTCGTGTGTGAAGAAATCACGTGCTTCACGCGGTAGCGGTACTTTCAGGCCGCCTTTGTCCAGAGATTCCTGGCACGCCTCCAGCACCTTCAACACGTTGAGCGCGCGTCGGCCGCTGGAGATAGGCGTGCTTCGCTCCTCTATGCAGCGAAGGAAGTCCATACACTCCAGTCGGAGCGGCTCGTCGGCTTCGAACGGGACGGGTCGCGCCTCGCCTTCTGCCGGCTGGGGCACATGCTCGACCCAGGTCACCTGGTGTTCATACACCTTCAGCTTACGGTCCGGATCAGTGTCGGCGAACTCCGCCATCCTGCGGTCCCCAACGACCACCAGCCGTTGTTCCTTGAACGGATGCAGCCAGCTCACGAAAACGTGTGCTCGTATGTCGCCTGCAAATCCCAGTGCGGTTAGTGTGACGTCCGCAATGTGCGAATCAAGATACGACCCGCCGTGTGCGGCGACATGCACTGGTGTCTCATCGTCCAGCAGTCTCATTATCGCGGCTATATCGTGCGGCGCGAAGCTCCAAAGGACGTTCTCCCTTGTACGTATCTTGCCCAAGCTGAGACGGTTTGAGTAGATGTAATGTATCCTGCCCAATTCGCCGCCACTGATCATCCTGTGAAGGGCTTTGAGAGCAGGATGATACTCAAGAACGTGTCCAACCAGGAGCACACATCTTGTCTCTTCGGACATCGTGACCAGCTCAGTTCCTTGCTCCACTGTCAGCGCGAGCGGTTTCTCCACAAACACGTCTTTGCCCGCAGCGAGTGCTGCCTTGGCCATTTGGTAGTGAGCATGAACCGGTGTGGCGAGCACGATTCCTGTGATGGCCGTGTTTTCGAGCACCCGGCGATAATCCATCTCCAGTCGCACGTCCCTCATTCGTGTGAGGGCCGCAAGCCGCTGCGAATCATGGTCGCACACCGTGTGTAGAGCACCAAGCTCGGCGAAGTTGCGCACGAGGTGTCTGCCCCAGTAACCTGCCCCCACGACAGCAATATGTCGTCTCGTCATTCTGTGACTCACAATGTCTTGTAGATGAATCCGAGTTGCCTGGCGCACAGGGCGTCATGCATATGACGGACATCTACAAGGACGGGATCCTGGTGCATGCGATTGCGGATCGCTTCGAGAGAAAGCGCCTTGAAGGCGGTGTGCGCCACAGTGATTACGACGGCATCCATATCTCGCGCATCGTCGAATGACGCCAGGAGAGGGGTTCCACCAGGTAGATTCCGATTCTTGACGAGTGGGTCCCAGGCAGAGACCTCGCAGCCGTAGGCGACCAGTTCCTGCATGAGGTCCAGGGAAGGTGACTCTCGTGTGTCCAGCACGTCCTCCTTGTAGGCCAGCCCCATGATAAGGACGTGAGAATCGCGTATCACCTTTCTGGCTTCGTTCAATCCCCTCACGGTCATCTCGGCAACGTATCTGGGCATCGAATCGTTAATGGAGCGGCCGGCCAGGATAACTTGTGGATGACAACCAAGCTCCCTCGCTTTGTACACGAGGTAGTATGGATCTACCGGGATGCAGTGTCCGCCTACCATGCCGGGAGAATACGGATGGAAGTTCCATTTCGTTGCTGCGGTCTCCAGCACTGCCTGCGTATCCAGTCCCATCTTCGAGAAGATCATGGACAGCTCGTTGACAAGAGCGATGTTCAAATCTCGCTGCACATTTTCGATGACCTTCGCCGCCTCGGCTACACGGATGCTGCGCGCTTTGAATACGCTGCCGGCTATCCGGCCATACAGGGCAGCCACGCGGTCGGTGGTCTCGGTGTCAATCCCGGCGACGACTTTCGTGCTCCTGCCAACGGTGTGTTCCTCATCACCCGGGTTGATTCGTTCAGGGCAGTATGCGACCCAGAAGTCGCGTCCGCAACGAAGGCCTGAAGCAGATTCGAGGATCGGCACCATCACCTCCTCGGTCACTCCGGGGTAGACGGTGGATTCAAGTATCACCGTGGTACCCTCAACAAGGTGAGTGCCCACGGTTGTCGAGGCGCTACGAACGCAGGTCAGGTCTGGCTCATGCGAGGGCGTTACCGGGGTGGGCACGGCAATGATGATGAACTCTGTGTTAGCGACGGCTGAAGGATCCCTTGTGGTCGTCAGGTTGGCTGCATTGACGGTGTCGTATAACCAGTCCAGCCGTGCCGCATCTGTATCGATACCTACTACGGGCATGTGCTCTGCAAACGCCTCAGCAAGCGGCATTCCGACGTATCCCAAGCCTACCACCGCTATCCGAGGGCCGGGACCCTTATGAGCGTCTGTCATCCGAGCGCATGCCACTTCAAAAAAGTGGATCATTATATACCGCCATCTTGCATAAAGTAAGACCTTCTAGTCATGGGCAAGTCGTACTCCCTGCACTGCATGCCAAGCGCCAGTGGCGCCGGACAGGCTTAGACCGGACGCCGGGTCCGTCCATAACATCCGGTTGCTGTATCTTGGTAGAATCATGTTCGAGACCAATCTTTCCAGACACCGGCTGCTAACACTCAAGGTCTGGTACGCTGTGCAGCAGGGACTTGCCGGCAAGTGGGCAACTGAGATCCTGATGTATCGAGGAGGTTGCATGAACGAACGGGTAGTGGCGGTCTCCGGCGGCTTCGATCCGTTACATGTCGGACACCTGCGGATGATACAGGCGGCGAGGAAGCTAGGGACTCGCTTGATCGTCATCGTGAATCGCGACGAGTTCCTCATGCGCAAGAAAGGCTATGTCTTCATGCCGCTGGATGAACGAATGGAGATCCTTCGCGGACTTCGAGATGTCGACGAAGTTGTCGCTGCGGTAGATAGTGACCAGACCGTATGTGAGACACTCCGGCGGGTCAAAGCTCACGTGTTTGCCAATGGCGGTGACCGTCGGAGTGAGGCAGAGATACCGGAAGCAACGGTCTGCCGCGAACTTGGCATCGAGATGGTGTTCAATGTGGGTGGCGGCAAGGTACAGTCCAGTTCTGAGTTGGTGGAGCGGTCCGGTATCTAGTCGGACACTTCGGTTGCTTCTGGATGGCCGCAATCCTGGCTGCGCAAAGCAGCTTTTCCCCTGGATCGGTGCTGAACGTCCCACGTGCTACAATGCCTGAAGGTAGCTATGCGTACGTTCAGGCAGCACTTCGAGAAAGTAAGGACTTCCCTGCGACGGTCTGCTGTGTCTTGTCGTGCCTTCATCAGGCACGAACTAGCCTATCGCACGGGGCCGCTGATAGCTCTGTGGATACTGCTGGTTCTATATCCTAACCCGTTCAATATTGCCACCAGCGTACACAGGGTCTTTAACCCCGACATAAACCCGCTGGTGGTTGAGCCGCTGCTTGATGGCCTCTCTTCGGATCCTGTGGCGATCGAGAGAGAAATCCTTGAGCGGATACCGTACCGCTACGATTGGGAGGTGCACGGAATGCCGTGGTACTTTCCCAGCACGGAAAGAGTGGTAGAGAGGGGAGAGGGCGACTGCAAGGCGCGGGCGGTTGTATTGGCGTCGGTCTTCGAGCGGATGGAGATCCCCTATCGCTTCAACAGTTCTCTTGTTCACGTTTGGGTCGAGTACGACGGTAAAGCAGAGACGGTATTCGAGAATCCGCGTGCCATGTTCTACCAGCAGGACCCGGAAACCGGTGAGCGATTGTTCCAGCTCCCTGAAGTAGAGTGGAAGCTCTGGTTTGACAGCACTAGGGAGGGTCTCTGGGACGTCATGCCCGCGTTTCGCAAGGCTCTTTTGTTGTTGGGGACTGCGTTTCTTGTGACTGCCCGCGTGGTTTTGCGCCAAAACACGATTCAGAGTATTGACAACGTGAAGGTCCTCTAGTAATAATAGCTTCAGGCTTAGGTACGAGCCCAAATAGCCGAGAGGAGGGTTGTTGTTATGGCCACAGCGTACTGCATGAAGTGTCGGACGAAGCGTGAGATCAAGGATGCCAAGCAGATCACCCTTAAGAACGGGCGACCCGCCGTGCAGGGTTCCTGTCCTGTTTGCGGCACGAAGGTGTTCCGAATCGGCAAGGCATAACGGGACACTTTGGTCCGGATCTCTCAAGGAGCCGTGAGAAACGGCTCCTTGCGTTTTCGCGGTGTTAATCGCCACGGGCATGAGCTTCACTGGTTCGGTTGGAACACCACCGCACTGTATGCCTCTGCGATTGCGCTATCCATAGTGTCACCTGTGGCTCTTTTCACAAGCAGGGTTCTCGGTGAGAGCAACGCGGCCCGATCCCTCAAGAAGCGCGATTCCTCCACGAGCAGTTTCAGGATGAGCCTGTTGCCTCCGAAGTAGATACGCTCGACCTGTGCTGTGCCAAGCTCTTCGTCGATATGCCTCGCCACTCGCTTGAGAAACTCCTTACGCTGCTCTTCCGTTCTACGCGCGAAGCGTGCCTGACTGCTGCCTCCTTTCTTGTGACGAGCGTGAATATGGCCCGTGCCTTTCTTGTAGCGCACGAGTGATCCGCCCGTGTAGAGAGCGACCACATAGGCTCCCCAGGTGACCAGCACGAGCACCACACGCTGTTGGCGTTCGAGCGATTCACGCAGTGGCTTTGTGTGGGGCGCACCGGTAACGATGAGATCGTCGGTTACCGGAATAGGCGGCACCACCGCGAGCGCCGCATCCTCAGAATAGAAGAGCACCAATCCTGTGCCATAGCGCCGAAGCTCTCTCTGCACCCGTTCGGCCTCGATGAACGACGCGACTTCCATGAGCCTGTGGTTGGTGTCCTTGTTGGGGATCAGTCGCTCGCGTTGACTTTCGAGAGTGTCTGGACGGAGATAGACGCTTACCCAGTCCGTTTGTGTCGTTTCGGCCAGGGTGTCCGTCAGTTTGAGCAGCTTCTCCCTCGTGACCCGCTGGCCTTCCATTTTCGTCAACACTCGGTGCAGTCTTTCGAATTTCGCGATGGGTTCGTGACGCAGGATACCTTGTGCCTGGCCCCATCTGCAATCTGGACCGCTGCAACATAGGTGGGAGTTACTGTGACCAAGGACGCTGATGTTGTGCCGAAGTGCAACAGCGTTCATGATGATGGGCTGTATGCCGCAGAGCGGAAGACGGGGATGACGCGGTATCATTTAGTGCGTTGTGAGCTACTGGTTGGGTATGCCTGGATCGAGGCAAGGTTGATCATGGTAGGAATGCCATCGCTGGATGACGCATCTCCCGTCGGCAAACAGCCGTCGTATGTGAGACTCTACCAGACGGGTGAACTCAAACGTCGTGCATCCGTGTTGTTGGAGCGACTGGCGCGGTGTGATGTTTGCCCGAGGAATTGCGGCGTCGATCGCACGAAAGATGAACTAGGCTTCTGCAGGTCTCCGCGTCGCCCGCTCATCGCCTCCGCCTGTGCGCATCGTGGTGAGGAGCCGCCCATCTCAGGCCGTCGTGGCAGCGGTACGATCTTCTTCGCGAACTGCAATCTGCGTTGCATCTTCTGCCAGAATCACGAGATAAGTCAGTGTCCCGAGCTGTTCGCGAGACAGGCGGGAGGACCTGAGCAACTGGCCGAAGTGATGCTGCGACTGCAGGATGATCTCCGTTGCCACAACATCAACTTCGTGTCACCCTCCCATTTTGCGCCGCAGGTTCTCGAGGCACTCTGCCTTGCAATTCCTGGTGGACTGCGTCTGCCGCTCGTCTACAACACGAACTCATATGACTCGGTAGCAACACTGAAGCTGCTGGACGGCGTTATCGACGTCTACTTACCCGACATAAAATACTGTTCGGATCGGGCCGCTTTGCAGTTGTCCGGTGCCGGGGACTACGTTCGGGCATCTCGTGAAGCCATCGCTGAGATGTACCGCCAGGTGGGAGCGGAGCTCGTACTCGACGAAGAAGGGTCCGTCAGGCGCGGACTCATTCTGCGGCATCTTGTGTTGCCTGGAGGACTGGCCGGGAGTGAGGACTCCCTGAGGTGGCTTGCGACCGAGGTGTCCAACCAACTCACGCTCAGTATCATGTCACAGTACTACCCCTCCCACCGGGCAAGTGAGGTGCCGTTGCTGTCAAGGCGGGTCACGTGGCAGGAGTATGGCAATGTCGTCCGGACAGCACACGAGCTTGGATTTGAGCACCTCTGGGCACAGGAGTCTGGCGCGCCAGCGCACTACCGGCCTGATTTCTCGCGGGATAGCCATCCGTTTGAGCGGCAGGACAACTGAGAACGTCACGTGTGCTTCGTTTGACAAGGCAAAGGCATATGGCATACTTCAATGAGTTCACCACGCAGAGAGGGGGTGTTCTATGACGCGATGGCTTGTGCATGGTCTCATTCCTTCGGGCAGCTCGGTGGTCCTGATGGGAGAGCTCCACTCCGGGAAGGCGTGGCTTGCAGAGCAGCTCGCTGTGAGTGTGGCCAGTGGACATGATTTTCTGGATATGTTCCGGGTGGATCGTCAGCACGTCATCCTGATCGATGAGGACTCTGGAACCGCGAGCTTCAAGCGGCGCTTTTCGCGTTTGGCTCGGGGGTTGAGCGTTGATCCCGACAGTGCGGCCATCGAATGCTATTCACGCTGCAACTTCCTGCTGTACGACGATGAGAGACGGGAATGGCTGCGAAACCTGATCAAACAGCAGCGTGGCACACCGCTCGTCATCATCGACAACCTGGAGCGCATCATGGGTGGCCATGAGTTCGACGCAGTGAAGGGATCGACCCCTCTGGCCGATTTCTGTCACGAGTTGCGGAACGCTGGAGCGACGCTGATGGTGGTGCACCAGACAGGGGCGCGGCGGCAATCGAAGGTCGAGGACTGGGACGTGCGCAAGGAGGCCCAGGGCTTCACCGTACTTATCGAATGCTTCGATCTTGGACTGGCTATCTTTCGTGCGCCTACTGCCACCACCCAGTTCGTCCTCAAGCCGATTGTACGTGAGTCGCCAGTCAGCATATCACGACCTTTCACTATCGCGCTTCGCGAGGACCCGGACCTCAGTTGGGCCCGGTTGTCCGTCATCGAAGACCTGCCGGAGCTGAAGGGCACACGGCGACGTGATGTTCTGCCGCAGGTTGTTGACGGCGGGCAGGAGTAGTAACCCGACACGTAGTTGGGCGGAGCATCAGTCTGCGCGGTGGCTGTCAGCGTGCTGGCATGGCTCGCTTCTTGGTCCGAGTTGTAGCTGCGTGCGTCGGCTGGACGGAGCAGTCCCGTCGCATGCGAGAGGGATGGTCTATAATGGATGACCATCGTATGGTGTTGGCTCGTCAAAGGATGAGCGGACACCGTGATCGGTTCGGAAGAGTACTATGGCGTGGCGAACTGTCGGGAGCATCCTGTATCCCGGATTGCACTATCTGTCCGGTGCTGATGCCATTGTAGAGGCGGCGGTGGCTGCGCGCTGTGGCTACTTCGCCGGCTATCCGATAACGCCAACTACCGAGGTTCTTGAACGTATCGCCGTGCGGTTCCCCGAGGTTGGCGCGGTATTCACCCAGATGGAGGACGAGATAGCCTCCGTCTGTTCCTGTATTGGCGCGG
>PWUU01000130.1 GCA_003562475.1 Dehalococcoidia bacterium
AGCTTCGTGGACCGCCTTGTCGTGACGGAGGAGATGCTGCGGTACGGCGCTCCAGCCGCGTGCCACTGGTTCGCCGATCGGCAGATAGGCGGCTCCATTCTTCGCTACGGCACTGAGGAACGGCGGCAACGGTTCCTGCCCGAGATCGTCCGCGGAGAGATGTACGTCGGCCTGGGCATGAGCGAGACCGAGGCGAACTCCGACCTCGCCGCTCTTATGACGCGGGCGGAGGAGCAGGACGACTGTCTCTTGTCTACTGTGCTGCGCAATCGAGAGACCCTCTGAGAGGGCACCACTGCCGACTGCAAGTCCGCTGTATTGACATACCGTCCATGCCCGCCGGTTAGGCATATCCAATTGATCGACTTGTGCTCGGTAACATCTGTCGCACGATACCCGCGGGACTTGATTCTGCACAGATGGATTCACCTTAGATTTGTATATGCTTGATCACCCGCCGATCGCGACACACATCGCTGCTTCATTGGTGTCAATTCTGTGTTGGCCGCACCGCTTCATCATGCTGGCAACACTGTTCTCTGCTCCATTAGTTCGTCAAGGCACAATTCCAATGCCTCAACAGTATGCTCGAGTGCTGCCATCGTATGTATGCTGGAGAGAATGAACATCCTTCCGCCCATCGTCGCGATACCGCGCTCCAGAAGGCGTAGGCAGAGTTGATTGTTCGTAATAGTCTGTGCAGACTCCATGATACGATCGGGACTCGTGGTCGGTGGGTAGACCGGGTCACTGGAGTCGGATTCAAGTGGGCCCAAGTAAAGGTGGACAATCGTCCGCCCGTACAGGCGTGCACCAATACCACGCTTTCTTAAGCGGACGTTGCCCGTATCTCTGAAGTACGCCCCAAGCTCAGTTGCCCTTGCCTGAGGTCCTCCATCAAGGTACTGCTTGCAGGCTGCCACACCAGCAGCGCATTGCAGTGGATTGGCATTCCAGGTGCCAGTATGTCGTATCCGCTTCTCTGGAGGACGCTTGGGATCAAATACCTCCATGACATCCGCGCGGCCTGCTAGAGCGCCGGCTGGAAGACCACCGGCAACACACTTGCCAAGCGAGGTTAAATCGGGATTGGCCCCAACACCCTCTTGCCAGCCACCGCGGGATTCTCGAAAACCGGTGACGACTTCGTCGACCATCCAGAGAGTCCCGTAGGCGCTCGCCATCTCACCGAGGTCTCGGATGAAGCTTGGATCCCAGGGTATCTGTCCCATGTGAGCACCGCTGCCCTCAGTCATCACTAGTGCGTACTGTCGCGTGGCAAGCTCTCGCTCGAGAAGGTCGGTGTCATTCATCGGCAAAACGGTCACATCCGGCATGGATACTCCTGCGGAGTTGGCCGGTGCTACCTCACCTGCCCAGCCATGGAAGTTCTCCTCGAAACGCAGGATTCGTCTTCTTCCCGTGAACGTGCGGGCGACTCTGCATGCCAGCAAGTTCGCCTCTTGTCCCGAAGCGCAGAACTCGATTCGCTCCGTAGCAGGCATCATTCGAGTAATCAATTCAGCCCACTCGATCTCAGCCTGGTGGTTCTCGCTGTAATGAAGGCCCCTCTCTGCCTGTCGCTTGATCGCATCGACGACAGCTTGATTTCCGTGGCCAAGGATGAGGGCGCCATGCCCCATGCAATAGTCGACGTACTCGTTGCCGTCCACGTCCCACTTTCGAAACCCCTGCGCCCGGACAATGTAAGGTCTGAATGGCTCCAGAATGCGGGCACCGTGTGTTGCCCCATTAGCTGGGAACAGTGACTTTGCGCGCCCATGCAGTTGCTCTGATTCGCTGCGCGTCGTCCTATAACGATCGGCTACTTCATTCGCAAATGACATCTTTATCCCCCAAATTTGGCTACGAGTCACTCAACGCGCTCCGCCAAAGAATCGCAGTTGACATCGTGATACCTAGTGGATGGGCCATCAACCCGGCTATGCAATACCTGCCCTGAGAGGCCTTGCTTTCTTCTTGGCCTGACCTAAGTCCAATTTCATTATGCGCGTTATGTTGCCTCCCAGAATCAGTTCAAAGTCCTCAGCGGCAATGAAATCGCAATGCTCACTTAAGTGCTCAAGACACTGGCGGTAGGTGCAGTTGCGCTCCACATTCGGCATATCAGATCCCCAGCAAAGCTTTTGTCCGCCAAGTTCACCGTATTGTTGACGGATCAACTCATTTGCTTCAGAGAACGGGTACTCCCATCCAACCGGCCCAGCTTGAATAGGATAGGCCACCTCCGCGAAGACGTTCGGTTTCTTAAAGACCTCGAACAGTTCGCGAGGGAAGCTCACCTTGCCGTCCTCAATGAATGGCCGCACACAGAATCCCATTGTGACCAAGGAGCAGATATCGGGGAATCTCTCAACGATGCCGGAAAACGCTCTGATCTGTGGCATGTAGTGCGTCTTGGATGCATTGAAGTTCCACAACACGGCAATACCGAGGTCGTTCACCTCGCGCCAGAAGGGATCCATCCGGCTGTGGGCAAAGCCTATCGGATCATCCGTTTCGACAAATCTCGTGGCCTCAAAGAATATTGCGGTGAAGTGAAGCTCTCTTGCGATGTATCGTAGTTGCTCTATTTCGCGGTGCTCGTGTGCCTTGAACTCATCAATCTCCCCTGTCCCAGCGAACCAGCCTGGAAAGTCGTGGATGGCCTCCGCGAAATAGTCGTTCAACTTGCCGTAAAGCTTGCAGTTTTGCAGGACGGCCGCGTCGACCCCCGCGTGTTCCATCTGAACCACCATGAACTCAGGTGGCGCAATTTGCTCTTGTAGGCTTGGGGGCATGAACTGGCGGAAGTACTGTATGCCATCCTCAAGCCATTCCATACGGCCATATCGTCCCACCGTGAAGTCAATATCGAGTTGTGAGTCCCAGAAACCCGGTCTTGCCATTTCATCAGGGCGGGCCGCACCGTACATGTACTTCTTCAAGTAGTCCACGTGGGCTTCTTGACTGTCCCATCCACAGGCACTACCGAGCCATGGGAAAATATGTGCATGACAATCTATCACCATTTTCGTACCTCCTCTCAGAGTAGTCTTACCAAGTCTGTCCTTACCTGCGTGCCTCAAATGTGACGTGCAATCTACACGCGCACAGCGTGGCGCCAGACTAACGCATTCAATTCAGAGCAATGACACGGTCACAGACCCAGCGACGTAGGAAGCCAGAGGACAAGTACAGGAAAAGCGACAAGCAAAGCTACGCAGAGCAGCATTATGAAGAAGAATGGAACTATTCCTTTGACTACGGTGTCCAGTTCTGAGCCGGCCACGCCTTGCACGACGAACAGATTCAGCCCCATTGGTGGCGTAATCATTCCTACTTGGGACAAGACCACCGCGACCACGCCGAACCAGATAAGATCTAGCCCGAACAAATGGAGCATCGGCAGAATGGCAGGAAGAGTGACCACCATTATCGAGCCTGGGTCAATGAAGCATCCCAAGAAGATGTAGAGTGCGAAGATAGCTATGAGTATAGGTGTAACCGACCATCCAAGACCAGCTACGTAAGTTGCCATTGCCGCAGGAACCCTGGTAGTAGCGAGAAACCCCGCAAAGATGAACGCCCCCGCCAGGATGAACAATACCATAGCGCTTGTCTTCACCGCGCCTATTACCGACTCTCGAAACACCTGCCACGTCATGCGTCTAAGAACTACTCCTATAAGGATTGCCACCGCGCTACCGAGTGCAGCGGCCTCTGTCGGTGTCATGAAACCTCCGAAGATCCCGCCAAGCACGACGATCCCGATAACGGCGAGAGGCCACATCCCAACGGCCGCTTCAACAAGCTCCCTGCGACTCGAGACAACAGCGGGTGGCGCAAGCCTAGGCTGTAAAGCCGATCTAATTCCAATGTAGATCATGAACCAAACTGTAAGGATGATGCCTGGCACCACCCCACCCGCGAAGAGCGCACCAACCGAGGCCTGACTTAGAGAACCATAAATGATCATGGTGATACTTGGCGGTATCAGTATCCCAAGCGATCCACCTGCTGCCACCGAACCCAGAAGCATCTGTAGATCGTATCCACGCTCTTTCATTCTGGGGATTGCCACACTGCCAATTGTTGCCGCTGTTGCCGGACTCGAACCAGAGATGGCTGCGAACAATGCGCATGCTGCGATATTAGAGTGAAGGAGACCTCCAGGCACCCAAGACAACAGCTTGCTCGTGCCGGTGTAAATCATATCCGAGGTTCCGCATCGGCCCATGATCTCACCCATGAAGATGAAAAGCGGGATTGCTGTCAGAATGAAGCTGTTGAGGGTCCCGTAAGGAATAAGTGGCAAGTAACCGGGATTGCCTTGGTACATCAGAAATCCAGCCAATCCCGCTAGCATTAGCGAAACGGCGATCGGGACGCCAATGGCCAGCAGCACGCCAAATAGCACGAAGGCTAGGACAACCGAAGCATTGGCATCCATCTTAAATACCTGCAGACGTAGCTCGATGAGCTATTAACAGTGTCGCGGATCCACCGGCCGAGTCAGTAGGGCTAACACGTATCTGCAATGCTTGCCCTCGCCTCAAATGGCGTCATTTGTCAATCCTGTAAGTGTCCTGACCGTGCGATACAGCTTCGAAATCATCACAAGAACATACATCCCAATGCCCACAGGACCGACAGAGTATGGTATCCACAGGGCGATGCGTAGTCTGTCCGTACTGATGGTTTGGTTAACATAGACCATCTGGGTCAACTGAAATAGACTCCACCCTAGCCAAACTGCGAACACAATAATCAGGATCAGGCAAATCACCTCAAAGTACTGCTGCACGCGTGGGGCCAGTCGCCGTGTAAGAAGCCGGACTGTGACGTGTAGACCAGCACGCTCAGCGACGGCCAAACCCAGAAATACCACACCGACCAGAGCGTAGCCCGAGGCGGCAGTTGCAATCAGCGTGGACTGACCGAACGTTCTCCCTATCACATCAACTGTTATCAGTGACACCATGAAAACTATCAGAAGCCCCGTCAACACTGTGGCGACACGAGAGACAAGACTGCCTATTCGTTCCACCACCTGATCTATCTTTGTCAACCCCATCCTTGCTTGATACCCCCATGCGGATCGACTGTTGCCGCATCATGATGAAGGAGGGCACAACCCCACGGGGCTGTGCCCTCACGTATGATCAATCTACGCCGAAGAACTCCTTGGCTATTCTCAACACCTCCGGGTTATCGGGATGGGTATTCGCAAAGGCATCCCATAGCGGGAGCGACACATCTCGCCACGCTTCTCTCTCGGCATCCGTAAATTCGTGCAGGACCATGCCCTCCTGCTCGAATCGGGCCAGAGATTCCGCGACTGAGGCGGCAACACCCTCGCGCGCGGATTGGCCGTACCTTGCCCCCTCCTCGACCAGTATCGCCTGATACTGGTCAGGCAGAGACTCAAATGCATTGGTATTGACCACTAAGTAGCGTCCTCCTCCAGGAAAACCGGCGGGATAGTAGTGAGGCGCGATTTCCCAAACACTCGTATCCCTAGCTGCTGGTGGCCCAGTCATGTAACCGGTTATTACTCCGCGCTGCATTGCCATGTAGACTTCGTCCGTAGACATATAGACGGGTTCGCCACCGAGTGCCGCAACCAACTCCTCCATGGCCACTTGCCAGATTCTTATTCTCTCCCCACGGAGGTTCGTCAGATCAATGGCGTCGCTCGTGTACAACTCCTGATTCCAGTCACAATAGATAACATCGGGGGTGAGTACCTGGAAACCGAACCTCTCCATCGCCAGCCGATCGACATCCGCAAGCTCCCACATTAGGCTCTCCCAGTCTCCCGGAGTAATTCCAAGTTGCGGAAGGTGATAGACACCCATATGCGGAATAATTCGCTCTAGCAACGGGGAACTGTGTTGAATCAGTTCAATAACTCCCGCTTGCACAGCTTCGTTGTAATTGTCTCTATGTACGCCCAGTTCTCCTTCAAGCGCGACATGAATCTTGAACTTGCCATCAGTCCTTTCCTCAACATTCTGTGAAAGCTCCAGGGATTGGGGCATGGGTAGTGTTCCGAAGCTTGTCTGAAAGCCTTGGAGATTCCATGTCACGCTCGGAAGTTCGGGCTCAGTGGGGGTTGGTGTAGGTGTAGGTGTAGGCGTAGGTGTAGGCGTAGGTGTAGGCACCGGTTCAGGCTCAGGCGCGCAACCCAGTACGAAGCTTCCCACCAACGCACCCACCATCACCAGCCTCAGAAGTGCTCTCCTACTCATCTGCTATTCCCTCCTTCTTGCCTTCTTGGGGTTTGCCATAATTCTACCACAATCATACGCATTGCTATACGTTGCATGGTACTAGTTGCCCATGCCACGACCTGTTACCGGGATGACCCGTTCCACTTCACCTTTGCGTACACCGTACAGACTACTGTGGATGTTGATGACAAGCGTTGCATTGTTCGGTACGATCTCCAGACGTTCCCCAAGACTCAGACTCTCATTTGGATCCTTGTAGTAGACACAGCTTGTCTCAGCTGCAAGACGACCCAGCCACAGGCCAGGTCGCCCCTCAACCGATCCAAAGCTTGGTTTTCCTTCCCAGAAGAAGTTTGGGGTGTCCCGCCTGGAGATCAGCGAATCTGCTCCGAAGGTCTTGTAACCTGCATCCAGTATCGCATACGCATCGTGGGCAGTACTCATGACAGAAGCAAGCACAGTAACCGCGCAAGTGTCGCGAGTGTTCCCTCCCTGCATCATATATCCAATATCGCCAATCACGCGGTTCCCTGGGTGAATCTCGGTAATCTCGGGAAACCTGCCTTCCTCTATGTACTTGCACATCCAATCGAGAGTAGGGGATGCACCGATAGAGACATGATCGATCGGTATTCCGGCCTCGCGAATCGCTTTCGCCGTTTCGCACATTATTGTCCCGTCCTTAAGTGCCTTTTGCGACAGCCATTCCTGATTCGCCACGGCCCCCATTTCGTGACCGTAGACGCCCGCGAAGTGAATCCCATGCATCTTATGTAACTCCTGTGCAACTCTAACGGCAGGCTCGCCAGGAGGCACCCCATAACGCTGGCCGTCACCAGTGTCGATCTTAAGTAGCACGGGTAAGTCGCGCCCGATTTCTCTTCCTACCTCGGCGATACCCATTGCTTGCTCAACCATGTCGACAACCACCGTGATATTGTTGCGAGGATTAGAAGCAATGCGCTTGAGCGTCTCCAACTTATGTGCGCCATAGAATGGGTGGGCGGCAATGATATCGTGAATGCCATTGTCAAACATGACCTCGGCTTGATCTATGGGGCCAACTTCGATGCCACATGCACCGGCCTCAAGCTGTAGCTGGGCAATCCATGCCGACTCATGAACCTTGGTGTGGGGGCGTAGACCTACACCCGCTTTTCTGGCCAGGTGACTCATCCCGTGTATGTTAGCCTCCAGCTGATCAAGATTGACGAGAACGCATGGGGTATCGAGATATTCGTACGGCAGTTTGTCAATTGACATTAGACCTCACCTTTCATACAAAGCTTCGCTCTTTCACCAAACTACAAGGGGGAATATTAACAACACTGGTTGGCACCCCTGTCTCGCAACCTGAGAGATCGGGCTGATAATCCAGCCTTGCGCCTTCGGTGATTCAAGTTACAGAATCTCTCCCGACAGTCGTGGCTTACCGGTCCTTCTGCATGAGAGATTCGGGGTAGATGGCTACGCCCTTGCACCTTCGGCTCCCCAAGTATTGCAACTGAGGTATCGCCTAGCTACCGAGTATACAGGTAACACACGATGGTTAGGTGTGTCAAATACCGTGTAGACTATCCACGGATTACGGTTACCGAAGAGGGATTGACATCTGCAGGACGGGTCTGCTATTAGTATAGCCACCTTCCGGGAAATATCTCAGGAATCCGCGGAGCCGAAGGTGCATAGGGCTGGCGACGTGCCACCCTGAAACTGTCAGGCAGAAGGACCGGTGGGTCTAGACTCCCTGTTGGACTCCTCATTCGGGCGCCACCGACAAGGTTGCGACGGCAGCCCGACTTTCGGTTGAGGGTAGGGGGCGCCAAGAAATGGAGCACGGTGCCCTGCTGTGGTGTCTTCTCGTGTGTGCTACACCAGCAGTGGCCACAGGCACTTGTGATGACTTCTTGGAGGCGGAAGGAGTCGAGTCTACCATCGTCTTGGGCCTTAGTATCAGTCCGAGGAGGGCTCTATGGAGTTCGTGCCACAAGGAATCATTCCGGCAATGGTCACCCCGTTCACCCGCGATGAGAGGCTGAACGAGACGGCCCTCGGTGAACTCGTCAACCGTCTCATCGGCGATGGAGTGCACGGTGTCTTCGTGCTGGGCAGCCAGGGTGAGTACTACGCACTCGATGCGCACGAGAAACAGCGCGCCCTGGAGGTCGCCGTCGCTGCGGCTGCGGGCAGGGTGCCGGTCTACGCCGGCACCGGAGCGACCACCACCCGTGAGGCGGTGGCGCTGACGCAGATGGCGGAGCGTGGGGGAGCAGACGCCGTGTCCGTCATCACTCCCACGTTCATCACTCCAAGCCAGGGCGAGCTCTACGAGCACTACCGAGAGATTGCCGCATCGACCCGCCTGCCCGTGCTCCTGTACAGCAATCCCGGTCGCACCGGCCTGCAGATCTCCGTGGAGCTGGCAGCCAGGCTGGCGCAGATCGACAACGTCGCCGGCATCAAGGACAGCAGCGGCGACCTCACCACGACCGCCGCGTTCATCAACGCCACTCCCGCTTCGTTCAGAGTCTTCGCCGGTAGAGACACGCTTATCTTCGCCACGCTGCTCTACGGCGGCGCAGGAGCGGTGGCTGCCTCGGGCAACGTCGCGGCACGCCACCTGGTGCGCATCTACGATGCCTGCATCGCAGGCAACATGGACGCGGCGCGCGCCGCACAGGCGGAGATCGCGCCGCTTCGGGCCGCCTTTGCCTTGGGCACGTTCCCGGCGGTCATCAAGGAGGCGCTCCTGATGACGGGGCTCGACGCCGGTCCCTGCCGTCGACCCGTGGGTCCGCTGAACGACGAGGCACGGGAGCAGCTGCGGCGTGTGTTGAGAGACCTTGAACTTGTTACGGACTGAGTGGACAGGGATTCGACGATCGCAACGCGTCGAGAACGTCAGATGGTCTATCACCGGATTGCCGCTATCGAATCGCTACGTTACTTATGGGGGCGCCTAATTTGGCACTGAAGATGGTGATCAACGACTAGCTTAGCAGAGGATCCGTATGGCAGTATCGCCTCTCTCGCATCAATACCAAGCGTGCGGTTCTCTTCGTTCGGCCTGCAAATCATGAGTGATGTAATCGCGGGCTCCGGGCACCAACTACTACAGCAGTTGTCTGACGCCATGTTCCTGCCATTTGCGCAAGACTTTGGGAGGTGAACAGCCATGAAGACCGAGTTGGACTACCTTGATACCCCTTCTGTCTTGGTGGACAATGCCAAGATGGAGCACAACCTGCAGGAGATGGCTGCAATCGCAGCAGACGCGAGAGTAGCACTCCGTCCTCACGTCAAGACTCACAAGTCCCCTGTTTTGGCACTGCGTCAGCTACAGCAAGGTGCTCGCGGCATTACTGTTGCCAAGATTGGCGAGGCAGAGGTCTTCGCCGACGCGGGTATTCGCGATATCCGCATCGCCTACCCGATAGTTGGCGAGTCTAAGCTTGGCCGGCTAGCATCGCTGATGGAACGGGCAGACATATCTGTGTCCATCGACAGCGTCGAGGCAGGGCGAGGTCTTTCTGACCTGGGCACTCGTGTTCGCACGCGCATTCCGATACTACTGAAGATCAATACTGGCCTTGATCGCGTAGGGGTGGCTCCGCTCGAGGCGCTGGAGTTGGGACAGCAGCTTGCTGCATTGCCTGGTGTTGCGTTGATAGGCATCCTTACGCATGAGGGGCATGGGATGCGTGAGAACACGGTCGAGGGAGCGGGTCGAGTTGCCCGCGAGGCCGGACAGATGATGGTTGAGACGGCAGAACAGATGAGGCGAGTCGGCCTGGAGATTCGGGAAGTTAGCGTCGGTTCCACTCCCACGGCGCGCGCTGCGGCGTACGTTCCTGGCGTGACAGAGATCCGTCCCGGCACCTACATCTTCAACGACTTCAATGAAATGAGTGTTGGTGTTGCCACCGAAGAGACCTGTGCCCTGACGGTTCTTGCTACTGTGGTCAGCATCCCCGCGAATGATCGTGCTGTTCTCGACGCGGGTTCGAAGACACTGTCGTCTGACCTGCTTGGTCCGCCGTCAATTCGCAAGGGCTACGGCTATGTCAAGGGCTACCCTGACGTCACTGTAGCGCGGCTGACTGAGGAGCACGGCATCCTCACACTGCAGGATGCAAGGAACAGGCTGAAGATCGGACAGCAGGTCGAGGTCATCCCTAATCACGTGTGCCCTGTCGTGAACCTGACGGATGTCATGTACATCATGAAGGGTGGCGTGTGTGAGAGGCAGATCGAGGTCCTCGCCCGGGGCAAGAACAGATAGCGGCCCACTGTGCAGGAGGCTCTTGTTTGACTCGAACCGGATGAGTGGCTTTCCGACCTTCCTGGTGCTGGCTTTCGTGGTCGACGCGGGTCGTTGGCCGAGTTGTGGCCTTGTCGGTGGCTATCGAATTGCTATTGTGACCAAGGAGAAACGGTAATGGGCAAGCGACAAGTAGTGATGCCGATGGTGCCCCACAAGAGTGCACTGAACAACGCGGTGGGCTTCCAACACCTGCTGGCTGGATGGCCGAGTCGGGTAGCTCGGTGGTCCTTTCTGGGAGTTCGATTGTCAACGTCCGCTCCGAAAGTAAGTCTCGTTGTCAACTGAAGATGCGCTCGCGATGCGAGTGACCGATCCGCTGAGCAGCATCGCATACATGGTGACGTGCAGGGATTCGAGCGCGACAGTGACTTTGCAGCACTGTTGCGCGTGCGTCAAGAACAAGGGGGTGCTCTAATGAACATCTACGAGAAGTTGGGGGTAAGCACCATTCTGAATGCTGCCGGGCCATCGACGCGGTATGGTGGAGCGCTAATGGATGTGGAAGCGTTGGCTGCTATGGAGGTGGCGGGGCACTATTCCGTGCACTTGGAGGAACTACAGGCCACAGCAAGCAAGCTGATTGCACGTAGAACCCATGCTGAGGCAGGCCTAGTGACCTGTGGGGCGTCCGCGGCCATCACTCTTGGTATCGCAGCTTGTCTTTGTGGTTACGATGTGTGCCGCATGAACCGACTCCCCGACACCACAGGTATCCCGAATGAGGTCGTGATGCCTGTGCATCAGATTAGCGGCTACGATCACGCGATCTGGGCTAGCGGAGCCAGATTGATTGGTGCAGGCATCCCGAACGACACCACCCCACCCCACGAAGTTCACCGAATCGCCTCTAGCGAAATCAGGTCGGCCATCAATGAGCGCACTGTCGCGATTGCCTACGCGCCATTAGAGGGAAGCCGTCCACCACTGGAAGAGGTTATCGCCATCGGACATGAACATCATATTCCAGTGCTGGTGGATGCGGCTGCCCTAGTTCCACCGGTGAGTAACCTTAGCGCCTTCATTGATTTGGGTGCTGACCTAGTCTGTTTCAGCGGCGGGAAGGGCATTCGCGGGCCGCAGGCGTCTGGGATACTCTGTGGACGTTATGACTTGATCGCATCTGCCGCGCTTCAGATGCTGGATCAAGCTGGTGAGTCATTTGAGCGGTGGACTCCTCCCGCCACTCTCGTGCCGAAGGAGAAGCTGCACTCGCGTCCCCTGCACGGAATTGGTCGCAGTATGAAGGTCAGCAAGGAAGCCATCATTGGACTTCTCGTTGCTCTCGATCGTATGGACGATGAGTCCTTTGCTGCCTGTGTCGAGGTTCAGACTGCAAGGCTGAGTCAGCTCGCAGACACACTGAAGGGCGTGAACGGTCTCGAAATGGCTATTGTGGCCGACAAGGGTGGGTATAGAATGCTTGAACTGAGGATTGACCCCACGGTCACCGGCGTAGATGCTGCCGCTGTCTACACAAGGCTTAAGGACCGAGGTGTGTTGCTAAGGGATATGCTCATCGACCGTGGTGTACTGCACGTTCACTCGATCAACCTGGGAGACGACGACATCATTCGGCTTGCCGACAGCCTGCAAGCTGTTCTTTGTGGAGCCCAGTAGGGGTACCGCTGTTTTGCTGGTGCGGCAATAGGTTCGTACGGATACTGTGGACTGGAATGCGAGACGGGAGCTTTGCGACCGGGAACAGTGTGGGCGGATGCTCTAAACTCTTGCACGCATTGGGCTCAACGCACAGAGATTGCGAGGGTCGTGCGAGAAAGCTGCGGACCAGTTCTGCTGACGTAATCGTACGACGGCAACAGGGGCAATGTTCGTGGTGCATCACATCATCCGGCTACTGCTACTCTCGTGACTGCATTCGTTCTATTTGGCGTCAACGGCGTCACATTCAAACTGGCTACCGGTCTATATCAAGGTCGGAACTGCTCCATCTTAAGAGGTCATTGATCAGAGGCAGACGGGTCACGCAGTTCTCTCTCCTAATGGGCACCTTGTCCTACCCTACTCGACGTAAGTGTTTGCAGACTCCTGCATGAACCCCAGCCTCTCCGCCTTCCGCCTCACGGTGGCCACGGCTGCGTCGCTGGCATCCACTGAGAAGACCGTCTCCGAGTCGGGAGAATCGTCCTCGGCTGTACAGGCTTCGATCACGATACTGTGCACCACCTCCTGTGTGTGCGCCGGAGTGAGGCCCTCGGTAGTTCTGGCCAGCCGCTCTCGAATAGCCGCCGGTATCGGTATGCGCCGGGCGAGGTACTCGATGAAGGCTCTGCGCTGCTCGAGGTCCGGCGGCTCGAATGAGATGATGCGGTCGAAGCGCAACGGCCTGTCCTTCAGTGCCTCATCGAGCACGTCGACGCAGTTCGTGGTGGCAATTGTGACCACGTCGCGGCATTCCTCCACCCCATCCAGCGAGAACAGGAGCTGCGCCAGCGACCCGCCACGGTTGATTAAGGGGACACCACACTTAATTCGCAGATAGTGACGGACGTGGTTGGCGTTGGCCGGATGTCGCGAGTAACGAGACGCGGGTGGTGGTGCTCACAGCGCCGATCACCACACGAACCAACGGGCGGGCGGGATGTATCCCGCGCCTTCATATACCCCTCCCCGCACCACCGACGGGCACGAGGCATCGTGCCCCTACCGGCAGTAGATTGCGGGGACTCCTTACTTATCTCGGATCCCGGCGAGAGGGGGCTGGGAGGCTACCCGGTGTGCTCGCTTGGAGCTGAGCCGGCTGACGCAGCCGGCGAGGTTGATGCGATTGGTACAGATTCGTACCAGTCCAGTGGGCGGTACTGGACTTGAACCCGTGACCTCCTGTGTGTAAGACGCGCCAGCGAAAAGGCGGGACCCGCTTGCCTCCTTTTCCCGTAACAATTGTACCACACTAGGTTTGGCGAACCGCTCTGTTATTCTTCGGCTAATCTTCAAATCTCAGGGTAGGGGTGCTGAAAGGGGCCCCTACGTTTGTTTTGGTGCTGTCCGGTTTGGCGTCTCGTTCGTGTGGTGCCGTCAGGGGTGACATCCTGTCTGGGAGTTTTCGTCGCTATTCTGTCGTTATTTCGGCAGCTTTGGTGTGTTCTAGGTGTCGGCGGTTGGCCGTGCCAAGCTCGCATATCCGCCAGTATCGGTGTCGAGGTGATTCATCGAGGATGAAGTGGGCGTCTAAGTGGTCACGCACGTTGCTGAGGTGGTTACAGTCCGCCATCTGATAAGAATTTCCGGCTGTTCCGTTACCTCCCGCGGAATCTTCAGAAGACGCTTCATGAACATGCACGAAACTGGAATTGCCAAGGCGCTGACAGGAAGGAAGTTGCCGCAGGATGGAGATCTCAACGTGATCGTTCCCTCCCTCCCCGAGACCTACGGCAATCGTGTGGTGGCGTAGAGCGATCGTCACTGTGTGGGCCTATGGTCTTGCAGCTATCTGGCTGTGGAGACTTACCTCTACCGGCATGTTCAACTCCCAGCCTTAGCGACCCAACCGTGGTTGATCATCATAGGGGTGCGAGAGAGGCGACCCCACATGTCTCCTCTCCCGTCATGGAAGGGCAGCCACGCAGTGTTGCGGTCAAACGCACCAAGCGGTCAGGTTCATCACGGATCGGGAGTGCATGAGTGTCAATCGACACTCGTTGCAGAGCAGATCTCTGCTGTGACTTGGACCGCGGCAGTCCGCTCGCCGTGCGTCGCACGGAATGGCAGTCATGTGTGAAGATGTGCGGACGTTGATAGCCAGTTCCCGTCATCATGCCCCCATCTGCGTTACCAATCTATCTTTGCGCAGCGCAGCGATGATTCCGCCCCCGCGTATGCGATGCGCACTGTGCCGAGTCCTCCTGCTCCTTCTTGTAGAACTGTCTATCGCGGGCCGGGCGCTTACCCACCAGCCGTGGCCTCTCTCTGTACTTCACGTTCTGCCAGAACCAACAGTCCTGCTACGAAAGTGTCCTCCGTTCCCGGTACTTCTGGTTCTTGCGTGTGCCACGTCGTGCCAGCTAGTATCAGGTATGACCAACTAACGTCATGGTAAGGGAGAACTGCAATGCCAACCATAATTCGCGGGAACGAATACTACCGGACAGCGGAAGCGTGTCGTCTGGCAGGTATCAGCAAGACGACATTCTTTCGCTGGATACGCTCCGGCAAGTTCGACGATGTGAACACGATAGACAGGCACGGATGGCGATTCTTCACAGAAGACGATGTCAACAGGTTGTGTGACCGTGCGCAGAAGGTAACGGTTCTCGGCGAGCCCGTAGCACCGGTGTGATTCGGCAGGTGCGAGGTCGAAGGGTTCGGCACCCCATTGGACATCACATAATGAAGCGACCACAAGCTGGAACAACAGAGAAGGCGGAGGCAAACAGAGCTTCGCCGGTCGTGGCAGGACTACTGCTAGCGCTGGGGGTTGGTGTCATAGCCTTTACGGCCGCCTACCTGGGTCTGTTCCATGGAGCGCAGGTCAGGGCGAGCGATTTCTTCTTCCGGGCCGCTGACAGGAGTCCATCGCTCGATGCCCTTTCAGAGTCCAACGACAGTCACGTTGTCATCGTCGGGATCGATGATGAGAGTCTCAAGCGTCTCGGCAGGATAGGTGTCTGGCCGAGGTCTTACTACGCATCGGCCACTGAACGACTCCGCGACGCTGGAGCTAGTGTCATAGCGTTCGACATCCTGTTCGCGGATGCGACAACGGACGATAATCTGTTCGCAGGCGAGATTGCTGCCGCTGGCAACGTAGTGTTGCCTGCGATCCAACCTGCGACCGTCGGAACAAACGAGCCGTGCTTCCTATGGCCTGTCGACAACCTGCGGCGAGTGGCTGCTTCAATCAGTCATGCCAACGTCTATCCCGACTCAGATGGCGTAGTCAGGCGTGTACCGACGGGGCTTATGTCATCAGCCGGCGTGATACCTGCACTGGGGGTGGCTGTGGCGGCGCTCTATGAAGACACCGGCGCGACCTACCAATCGAACTCGGAGCGCTCTGAATTCAGCGCCGGGGTTCCCCTGGACTCTACAGACGTGATGATTGTGAACTACACCACCGTAGTTGGCGATAGAACTGTGCCAACCGTGTCGTTCGTCGACCTCCTCGAGGGGATCTACCGGGATGAGATGTTTGCAGGCAAGGCGGTTCTGATCGGCGTCACAGCCACCGGCTTACAGGACCGATTCTGGACACCATGCGGCCGCACCATGGGTGGTGTAGAGATCCATGCCGCCGTCGTTGAGACCATAGTGTCGAGGCAGCCACTGCGTCGGGTTGCAGATTGGGCAACGGCTCTTACCTCGTTCGGGCTTGCATTGATAGCATATGCTCTTGTCACACACCTGAGCACTGCGCGAGCCCTATTCGCGCTTGCAGGAACGCTGACGCTGTATGTGGCACTCAGCTTTGCGGCATTCGACCGGGGTCTAATGCTGAACATGCTCCACCCGCCGGGGACACTGGTGGCTTCATTCTCCCTCTTATCGGTATATACATCAGCGGCAGAGAGGGTCCGGAGGAGGCGACTTGCCTACACGTTCGGCCGTTTCGTTTCGGCGCCAGTGGCGAGGCAGATGTGCGAGGCTATTGAGGCAGGTGCGATAACGCTCGGGGGCACAGAACGCCAGGTGAGCGTACTGTTCGCAGATATCCGCGACTTCACTGAGCTCGCGGACCGGATTCAACCGTGCGAGCTTGTGCGAATCATCAATGCCTATCTCTCGGCCGCCATCCAGGCGGTCGACGCACACGGCGGTATGGTGAACAAGTTTGGCGGAGACAGCGTCATGGCCTTGTGGAACGCGCCTACAGACTGTGCGAGTCACACCGTTCACGCGGTGCAGGCCGGATTGGAGATACAGCGCCGTGTGGCAGCGCTACCCCGAAGCGACCCGTCGCTGCCGCCACTAGGATTCGGCGTCGGCATAAACACGGGAAGAGTAGTCGCAGGCACATTTGGTGCAGAGGAACGACTGGAGTACTCGGTTCTCGGGGATCCAGTGAATGTAGCGTCACGCGTCACTGCCCTTACTCCCGGCGGCGAGGTGTGGCTCACGGCAGAGGCCGCTTCACAATTGCCCGCTGGTAGCGTGCTCCAAGATGTCGGCTGCCACATCCTGAAGGGCAAGAAGTCAGATGTACAGGTGTACAGAGTGCTCTCCCTGGCCGCTATCGGGCGAGTCGACGAGGTCGAGAGGAGAAGTGATTATGACAGTAGCTAGGGTTCAACTAGAACCGGCAAGACGGAGCGGTTCACGGAAGACTGGACCATCGAGAGTCAAGCTGCAGCTCATGGATGCCATCAGCCGCCATATCGTCTCAGACTGCGGCCTCGCGGAAACAGTGGAACAGATAGTTGAGACTACCCAGACGACGGTTCGCGCGACTGCGGCCTCTCTGCTATTGCCGGACGAGTCCGGCTTCAAGCTCCACTTTGGGGTGGTGAAGGGGAACAAGTCCCGCGAGCTGAAAGAGGTCACACTGGACCTCCAGAGCGGTATAGTCGGGTGGGTCGCACGACACATGGAGCCTGTGATTGTCAACGATGTCAGCATGGACGCCCGCTTCACGGGAGAGGTAGACCGTTCGATTGGTTTCGAGACACGTTCCGTCATGTGTATGCCGCTGACTATGCACGGAGAGTTTGTAGGCGTGCTCGAAGTACTGAACAAAGTCGATGGTACAGGGTTTACGGCACAGGATCTTGAGACTCTTGAAGCTATAGCGGCAACCGCAGCTCTCGCGATCAAGGGCAATCAGTTGCAGCAGCAACTCCAGGATGGCTACAAGGCCACGTTACGTTCACTCGCCGCAGCCATAGATGCCAAAGACCCTTACACTCGCGGTCACTCGGCGAGAGTCATGCAATATGCCCTGATGACGGGAGTCTCACTTGGACTGGATGCGGCTGAGTTGGAGTCACTCGAGCAAGGCGCAGTGCTTCATGATGTCGGCAAGATCGGTGTGGATGAATACATCCTGCGCAAGCCAGGGCGACTGACCTCCAAGGAACGGTCGAAGAGCGAACAGCATCCTCTCATCGGAGCCGCCATCGTCGCTGACGTTCCGTTCCTCAAAGAGGCGCGGAAGATTATTCTGCACCATCACGAGAGATGGGATGGAGCAGGCTATCCATATCGCCTGAAGGGTGAGGAAAGCCCCCTCGGTGCGAGAATTGTAGCCATAGCAGATGCCTTTGACACTATGACGACCGACAGGCCATACCGGCAACCGTTGACGTACGATGAGGCAGTCCAGGAGACTCTCCGGTGCTCAGGAAGTCAGTTCTGCCCCCGCAGCGTCGAAGTATTTCTCGACGGCATGCAGAAACACAGTGACATCGTGGATGGGGCAGCGGAGCAATTGCTCGGACTGGAGCATTAGCATGACAGTGGACAGAGGCATTGGATTCCAGCCCGCACTAGTGCAGCCGAGGGAAGATAGAGGCGGCTTTCCCGTATTGAACAGTCGCCTGGAACAACCTGCCGAAGTCCATATCCAGACAACGTTCGTCAGGAGCGCTGCACGAGACCGGCTCGACACACTCGATGACGAGGATAAGTCGGCGCGTGACCAGACGCTGGCGGAGATAATAGGCAGAAGCGCAGGAGGAGATACCGAGGCCTTCGGACGTCTCTATGATCTGTACGCGGACCGGGTATTCCGGTACGCTGCGTACCTATCCGGTAATAGTAGTGAGGCCGAGGACCTCACTGAGGACATCTTCATCAAGCTGTGGCAGAAACTGCCCTCGTTCCGCGGGTCGCAGGACGCTTTCCTTTCCTGGCTGCTCCGCCTAACACACAATCATGTGGTCGACTACCTCCGGCGACAGCGACGCGACGAGGTACTGCTGCTATCCGAATTCCAGACGGATGACGTCATCCCGGGCGAAGAGGATACACAGGATTCCACTGAACGTTCGCTCATGGGTCGTGAGGTGCTCAGACTGCTTAGATATCTGCCCCCACAACAACGGCAGGTAGTGATTCTGAAGTTCATCGAAGAACTGAGCAACAGGGAGATTTCACGCATCACGGGACAGAGTGAGGGCGCAATACGCATCGCACAGATGCGTGCTCTGCGGACTCTGCGCGCTACCCTGGAAGGCCGCTGATGTTGCCGAGAGCTTTTCCGTATTCACCAGGCTATGCGCGCCATGTCACAAGGTCACAGTCGGCGCGCACCGCGCACTTGACTGCGGGGACTGGCACGATACATAGTCTAATGAACTCAGACATCCGCATGTCGTGATGTGTCGAGGCAATGCCGGAGGTGCAGACGGTGAAGCTGAGAATACTCGGAGCTCATAACCTCGAATCGCGCCACACGAAGTACACGTCGCTCCTCATCGACGATGTGCTGGCGATTGACGCTGGGTCGCTGACCTCCAGCCTCACATTCGACGAACAGGCACGCCTCACAGCGGTGCTTGTGTCGCATAGTCACTACGACCACATACGTGACCTTCCGGGCCTTGGCCTCAACCTGTTCGGCCAGGGCAGGCACGTCGCTGTGTGCGGCGATGGCAGTGTTCTGGACGCGTTGACGTCCCACTGGCTGAACGAAGCTATCTATCCCCGATTGCACCAACTACCGATGAACCGACCAACCCTGCAACTCACCCCTATCCGTCCAGGCGAGTCATTCGAGTTGTCCGGTTACTCGATCACCCCCGTGCGGACGAATCACGTCAGCAACTCGCTGGGCTTCCGAATAGAGGATGGTCGGGGTCGCGTCCTGTTCTACACGTCCGACACAGGGCCTCTTGCGGCCGACTTCTGGAACGGCATCAGCGCAGACCTGCTGGCGATAGAGGTCACTATGCCGAATGCGCAGCAGGGATTCGCGCTGTCGGCGGGACACCTCACTCCAGAATTGCTCAAGCGTGAACTGAGCCGTCTTGCATCAGCCTCAGCCGGTATGCCGCGCATACTGGCACTGCATGTGAATCCGGTATTTCGCACAAACGGCGGACTTGCGACCGAACTCGCTGAAGTCGCCCGCGCACTCGACGTCGTCATCGACGTTGCGTACGAGGGCATGGAGCTTCACATCTAGTATCCACTGCTCTCGCGTCGCCACGGCGTGAGCCGTCCCGTTGACGGTGCCAGCCCGCGCGCGGAACCGCGGTCGGATACAACAAACCTCTCTTTCTTCCTTCCAAGTGGCGTAACAAAACGCACTCCGGAACCGTCTATGTTATTGACGGACAAAGAAACAAGTGCACGAGGCTGGCAGGGAGGCAATCATGGGCAAGAGACTGGAAGATGCGCTTAATGACTGTATCGAGAGGATGCGCTTGGGACAGACACTGGGCGAGTGTGTGCGTGACTACCCTGAATTCGCTGAAGAACTGGCGCCACTCCTGATCGTAAGCACCTGCGTCCCTGCGTATCACGAGCTTGGCAGCCGTGACGAAGGAGCGAGAACGAGACAGCGTGCGCGTCTGATGCACTTGGTGAATCAAACTGCGAAGCCTGCCAAGAAGGGAAGCAGCCCACTCGCTAACCTCCGCAACAGGGTTCAGGAACTCCGGTTCGCGCCCAGCTATGCGTATCTGGCAGCAGTCTCTGTCGCCACCATTCTGTTGATTGGAGCCTGGATACTGGTGCCCTGGGGGCCGGCGTCAGTCAGTGCCAGCGGCACAATCAGGTCAGACACCGGGCCAGTTGAGGTGCTCTACCCTGGTGCCACGGAATGGCAGACCGACCCCGAGGATCCGGTGCTGCCGGAAGGAACCCAGGTACGAACGCCTGATGGCGTGGTCGCCACGATCACCCTGTTTGACGGCAGTACAATCGAACTACTGCCCGCATCACAGATTGCACTGGAGCGGTTACGCTCCGGCGGCGCCGACCAGAAGACGATCCGGATTCAGCAGATTGGCGGCAGGACCTGGCACCGTGTAGTTGCACTGGTTGATTCTCGCTCAAGCTATGAGGTAAGGACTCCGTCGGCGTACTGCGCGGTCAGAGGGACTTACTTCCTTGTAGACGTAGAGAGTGCGGATGTCACACGTGTGGCGGTAGAAGAAGGCGCGGTCGCAGTCACGGGCGAAGGACAGGAAGTCGTAGTCGAACAAGGTTTTCAGGTAATCATACATTCAGGTGAGCGGCCCGAGGAGCCCGCGCGCTGGACGCACACCGAACGATACGGCGTCGACCACACACCGGACAGAGCGGACACGCCCGGCAAGCCGGACACGCCTGGCAAACCGGATGACACGCCCGGCAAGCCGGACACGCCTGGCAAACCGGATGACACGCCCGGCAAGCCGGACACGCCTGGCAAACCGGATGACACGCCCGGCAGGAATTGATGAAGTGCCGGCGGGTGAGTTGCTTCTCCCGCGGGTATAGTTAGAGCGGCACATGGCGCGCCGTACTCAGAGCCCAGCGCCTTACAGCGCGCCATATCTATTCGTGCCAGTCCTTGCGCTTGGTGTCCACGCGGCTGAGAAGTCACAACACAAATCAGGACGCGTATCGCGGCTCACTTGTCCACAGGGCACAGATACCGGGAGATGCCGGAGGTTCGTAAGAGAGATGCCTGTTTCGCGATGGTGGAAGGTCTGCCATTATCCGATGTGTGTATCTGTGACTGTGGGGCCAGCAGCCACGGTCAAGCGCAGGCTACTGCCCTTTGGGTCCATCAGGACCGTCAACCCGCTCCCATCGGGAATACCATCACCGGAGTTTGGCGCGGGTCCCATCGACCCGGATTCGGACCATCTGCTGCCGTTGGGCCGTTGGGAGCATCCAAGTCGCTGCCGTCAGAAATGCCATCACCAGCGTCAAGGCTCCGTCCCATAGGCCCAGAACCTTCGGCCAATGAGACACCTGCGGTAGCCAGGACCAACATCACGACCGCCACAAACACAAGCAGTCTTCTCACGGAATCGTCCTTGCTGGCCACTGCTTCCCTGCTTGCTTACTGTACTCCTGCAGGGCTTGATAGCCTCACCGTGTGGTACGGAGTGGCTGACGTGGTCGTGGCTGACTACCGCCAGATGTATTGGGCGACGGAGGTGAGACCCAACGGTTGCGCCTACGGGGATTGGGGGTTGCGACACGACACGGCTTGCCAGAGCCAGTGTTGATCGTGTGAAGGTTCCCACCAACGGAAATCGAGGATCGAACGGGAACACCATCAGGTTGGTGGGTCGGTCGTTGGAGGTACTGCCTATGACTGCGGTGTATGCCTCGACCCAACGATAGGATGCCGTACGACGCACCACGATGCGAATCAATATACCGCAGTGAAACCGGTGCCTACCCCAGAAATCCCTCTGGCGCATCGATCATTGCGGTGGGTTTGATGAAGACAGCTTAGGCGCACGCAACTCAGTAGAGTCCAAGGGAGTAGTGTAGGAGGAGACTAGCAAAGAGAGGGGTCATTGCATCATCATAATCAGAATCCGGAAGAACAACGATGATGGAAGTGACGACAGTGATGCAGGAAAGCATGGGCCCTGTCGAGCTTCTACGCAAGTGGAGAGGAGAGGCCAAAGTGGGTTTTCTGCGGGAGGTGGTGGCGGTCTTGGTGCGCGTAGTCATGGAGGTGGAGGTGACAGAGAAGACGGGAGCCGGCTACGGGGAACGGACACCGGAGCGGGTGACGCAACGGAACGGGTACCGGCCCCTTCCATGGGATATGCGAGTGGGAACGCTGGAGCTGGCCCTAATCTTCACATCACGCTCTGTTCATGACCATTGGAACAAGTTACCTCCTTCTGTATCTACATCAAGCTGATCATGTGTGTCAGCTTTGCACTTCTCCCGCTCCTGTCTTTCGCCTCACAGTGGTCACGGCTGCGTCGCTGGCATCCACTGAGAAGACCGTCTCCGAGTCGGGAGAATCGTCCTCGGCTGTACAGGCTTCGATCACGATACTGTGCACCACCTCCTGTATCTGCGCCGGGGCGAGCCCCTCGGCACTCCGGGCGAGCCGCTCACGCATCGGCGCCGGTATCGGTATGCGCCGGGCGAGGTACTCGATGTAGGCCGCCCGCTCCTCAAGGTCCGGCGGCTCAAATGAGATGATCCGGTCGAAGCGCGACGGCCTATCTTTGAGAGCCTCATCGAGGACGTCCACACAGTTCGTGGTGGCAATTGTGACCACGTCGCGGCATTCCTCCACCCCATCCAGGTGAAAGAGGAGCTGCGCCAGCGACTCGCCACGATTAATCTTGGGGGACACCACACTTAATTCGCAGA
>PWUU01000064.1 GCA_003562475.1 Dehalococcoidia bacterium
CCTCCGCCGCCCGCCCCTCCACCGGATTGGTAGCTCAGAACCTGGAGTCACGACAGCGCTGTGTGTGTATCCGGCAGGCGCTAGTCGTCGAGCTTCTCCCTCTCGTCGATTCCCGCCAGCTTGCGCGCCATCTTCTTCTTGCTGTCCATTTGCGACTGTCTCTCAATCATGACTTTCTGCGCTTGAGGCGAGCCCGCACCGTGCATGGATTCCGTTCGATAACTGGGTGCAGTCAACCCGAAGGTCATGCTGTTAATCAGGGAAAGCATTCGCAGGCGCTCCTCAGCAGAGACATCGTTCGCGGCTTTGAAGTACTTCTCCACATACTTGCCTATCGCCGGACTGCGAAGATCACATTCCGATGGGATGGTGACCAGTGCCCCGCCTGCCAGATCCTCTGCGATTCTGCAGAGCTCGTAGGGATACCGGGTCACGTTCATCTTGCAGACATTGGCGAGCAGGATGTCAGGCAGGTAATTACCGGCCTTCGTCTTCGTGCCCTGTGTAGAGGCCGCAAGTCCACATGCGTGAAGCGTCTCGATAAGGTGATTCATCTCAGCGATCTTGTCACGCACATGCGATGCCCTGGCCACGTTATGGTAGTCGGTCATAGTGGCGGTTGCACCGACGAGCACGTCACCGATGCCGGGTTTGCAGCCCCCATAACTCTGGCGGTGATAGCTGGCGAACCGTTCAACCACCATGCCGGAGAAGTCGACCTCGCCACACATGAACACGCGTTCCCACGGCACGAACACGTCGTCCAGCACCGTCAAAGCTTCCTGGCCACCAAATAGATAGTTGCCTACGTCGATGTCGCCTTCCTCAAGCTTTCGCTTGTCACAAGACTGGCGTCCGTAGATGAAGTGGATGCCAGGTGCATCCGATTGTACTGCACAACACACTGAATAATCCTCATCTCCAGGACGCATCGTAAGCGTCGGCATGATGAGCATCTCGTGGGAGTTCACACTGCCAGTCTGATGCGCCTTGGCGCCGCGGATGACGATGCCATCCTCTCGACGCGCGACCACGTGAACGAACATATCGGGGTCAGCTTGCTCACTCGGTCGCAGTCCACGATCACCTTTCACATCTGTCATTGCACCCTGCACACACAGATCATTCTGCTGGACATACTTCAGCCATTCTTTGAATCGTTCGTGGTACCCGGTGCCATGCTTCTCGTCTATCTCATATGTCGTGTTGAACACGGCATTGATAGCGTCCATGCCGACGCATCGTTGAAAACAACACCCTGTGCGCTGCCCCATTATGCGCTGCAACTTCACCTTCTTCACGAGATCATCGACGCTCATGAAGAGCGACGTGAAACGGTTGATCTTCTCACCGGTAAGGGTAGAGGTCGTAGTGGCAAGGTCCTCATATTCCGGCTCATGTGCCATCTTGTAGGTCAACGCAATCGCGTTGATGGATGGTCGAATGACCGGATGGTCGACGAAGTTCTCGATCCTTTCACCGAACAGCCAGACATCAGATTTCAGGTCACGGAGGCTGTCGATGTACTGTTGAGCGGTCTTGAGTGCCATTCGCTGTATTCCTCCTTACGTACACAGCTATGCTGGTCCTATTATATCGCAAACGAGGCACGCGCCCATCACAACGCCAGTTACAGGAATACAAGGCATTCGAATTGGTCCCGGGCTATCTCCCACTGGCATGTTCGAACCCCAGTGTCACGGGACCTCTCGCTTGGAGGGGACACCGCGCGTGTACTACAATCGATTTCGTCGCACAGAGGAGTCTCGCCTGTGAAATACGAGAAACTAGACCGCATCTACCGCCGTTTCCAGGAAATCGAGCAACTGATGAGTCAGCCGGCCGTTGCTACGAATCCTGCGAGCCTTCAGGCTCTCGGGAAGGAGCACGCACAACTGGAACCAGCCGCAATGGCATACGCGGGATACTTAGAGACCGAACAGGAACTTGCCGATGTGGAGGCCCTTCTCCACGAGACAACCGATGCAGAGATGCGCCGGGTGGCAAGAGAGGAACTTGCAGCGTTGCAGCTGAAGCGCGACGAGACTGCTGAATTGCTTGCCCGCTATCTGATTGAGGCCGATCCCAACGACGAGAAGGACGTGATCGTTGAAATTCGCGCAGGTACTGGTGGCGAAGAGGCCTCACTCTTCGCGGCTGATCTCTTTCGCATGTACAGCAGATACGCGCAACGTAAGGGATGGGAGGTCGACGTCATCGACAGCACGATGAGTGACACCAAGGGGTTCAAAGAGATCATATTCGAAATACGGGGAAGCGGTGCCTACAGCCGGCTGAAGTATGAGCGTGGTGTGCACCGCGTGCAGCGAGTCCCAAGCACAGAGGCCTCGGGACGAATTCACACTTCAGCAGCAACGGTTGCCATTTTACCTGAGGCCGAAGAGGTCGACGTTGACCTCAATCCTGAGGACATACGCACAGACATCTATCACTCCGGTGGAGCAGGCGGTCAGCATGTGAACAAAGTCGCCACCGCTGTGCGCCTCACACACCTCCCCACAGGAATTGTCGCCATCTGCCAGGACGAACGGTCGCAACTCAAGAACCGCCTCAAGGCAATGGCTGTCCTCACGGCCCGGCTGTTCGACGCCAGGAACCGCGAGCAATCCGATAGGATCGAGCAGGATAGACGCAACCAGGTCGGCACCGGCGACCGTTCAGAGAAGATACGCACCTACAACTACCCGCAAGACCGCATCACCGACCACAGGATAGGTCAGAGCTTCCACAACATCGAGCGGGTGCTCGATGGCGAACTGGATGATCTCATAGATGCACTCAACGCCGCCGCACTACAGCAAGCTGGATCACGGTGTTAGCATTCAGGCGTGCTGGCAGCATAGCATAAGGGTGCTCGCACACGCTGGAATCGACGCCGCATCCGCACGTCAGGAAACCAGCCTGTTGCTCCAGCATGTGATGCGACAGTCTCTTACCGAGCTCTTATGCAATCTGCAGCATCGCCCCTCACGCGAGCAGTTGATGCAACTCGAGGAGTGCCTGACACGAAGAACGCAACGAGAACCGATCCAGTATATTCTCGGCTACACCTACTTCTGTGGTCGCCGATTTGCAGTAGATACACGTGTTCTCATTCCCCGTCAAGAATCAGAGGTGCTCATAGAAGTGGCGCGTGACGTCTGCCATTGGCCACCGCTCAGTGGCACTCCGTTGCGCCTGGCCGATATCGGGACCGGTAGCGGGGCAATCGCAGTCACCCTCGCTTGTGACTTACCGACCGCACACATTCTTGGCATCGATATCTCCCGCGAAGCTTTGCAGGTCGCCCGCACCAACATCGAACGCCATTCAGTGTCAGAAAGAGTCAGTCTGGTGCAGGGCAATCTCGCATCTATGGTGGGTGTAACGTTCGACATGGTCGTGGCTAATCTCCCCTATGTCCACTCCAAGCACCTACCCCACCTCAGCCCCGAGATCACTCGTTTCGAGCCACATACAGCTCTTGATGGAGGCTCCACTGGACTGTCGCTCATCTTCCGCCTCTTGACACAAGCGCCAGGCCTGCTTCGAGCCGGCGGCTGGCTCCTTCTGGAAGTTGGTGATACCCAGGCTGGTGACGTCGTCCGAAACCTGGCCCAACAGTCCCATTGGGGATCTATCGCCACTGCAACGGATGTGGCTGGAGCCCAGCGTGTGGTCGCAATTCAACGCTCCGGGGGGTCGGTGGCGTCGACCAACGCGGCACCTGTGACATAGCACCTAGTCGACGACGCACTGCAGGCGTTCAATGCTCGTGCACAGGCCGGTGGAATCATCAATCGACACGAGAAGTCCGTTGAACTCAACTGGTCCCTTTGCCACCGCCAGCCTGTTGGGAATCAGCGTCAGGAACCTCTGAATCACACAGTCAGGGTCATCGCCTATCACCGAATCGACCGGTCCTACCATGCCGATATCCGTCACGTAGGCTGTGCCTCCAGGCAAGATCCGCGCATCGATGGTACCCACATGCGTATGGGTTCCAAGGACTGCTGCAACTCTCCCGTTGAGATAATGGCCAAGAGCCACCTTCTCAGATGTGGCCTCCGCGTGAAAATCCACCAGGATGGCCAGCGTTCCTTCCGGAGGCTCGGCCAGCAGCACATCCATAGCCCTGAACGGACAATCGTAGCTCGCCATAAACGTCCGCCCGATTAGGTTGACCACGAGCAGACCGTTCCAGAAATACCAACCGCGACCAGGTGCTGCCGGAGGATAGTTCAAGGGGCGGATAATCGGATAATCGTTGTCAAGCAGGTCAAGTATCTCCCGATGGTGCCAGACATGGTTGCCGGTGGTTACCACATCGACACCGGTCGCGAGGAGCTCCTTGAACGTGTCGATTGTGATACCGAGGCCACCCGCTACATTCTCGCCATTGGCTACAACAAGATCGATGTCACGTTCCTGCCTGAGCCTGGGTAGCAGCGTCGCAAGGGCACGTCGTCCCGGTCGTCCGACAACATCACCAATGCCAAGAATCCTCAATGGTGCTTCCAACAACCTCTACTTGGCATATTCAACCGCGGTCGTGTGACGCGCAACGACAACCCGTATCTGGCCGGGATACGTAAGACACTCCTCAATACGCTTCGAAATATCGCGTGCCAGGCGCACCGCCCCGAGATCATCCGTCTCCTCGGGCTTCACGAGCACACGCACTTCACGACCCGCCTGAATGGCATACGCTTTATCCACTCCACTGAAACCTGTGGCGATCTCTTCAAGTTCACGCACCCTCTTCAGATACTGTTCCAGCGATTCTCTCCGAGCACCAGGCCGGGAACCACTGATCGCGTCGGCAGCGGCGATTATGAAGCCCAAGGTGCTTGTGGTCGGCGTTTCGCCATGGTGCTCTGAGACCGCCTGTGCGATCTCTTCGGACTTCTCCCACTGCCGTATGAGATTCGCGCCAATCAGCGCATGTGACCCTTCAACTTCAAAATCGACCGCCTTGCCTATGTCGTGGAGCAGACCGGCTCTACGTGCGACTGAGGCTTCCGCCCCGATTTCGTCTGCCATCATGCCGGCAAGGTACGCTACCTCAAGGCTGTGTTGGAGAACATTCTGGCCATAGCTGGTGCGGTACTTCAGTTGTCCGATCAGCTTCACAAGTTCGAGATGCAGGCCTGGAACTGAAGCTTCAAAGCACGCATTCTCTCCCTCGAGCTTGATGGCGGCGTCCACCTCAGCCTTGGCCTTCTCAACAATCTCTTCTATGCGAGCAGGGTGAATTCGGCCATCCAGAATGAGCTTGCTCAGTGCGACACGCGCAATCTCACGCCTGACGGGGGCAAAGCTTGATATGGTGACCATCTCAGGCGTGTCGTCGATAATGAGATCGACGCCTGTGGCCTGTTCCAGGGCACGGATGTTTCTGCCTTCACGCCCAATGAGACGTCCCTTCATCTCATCAGAAGGCAGGGGGACGGTCGATACGGTTGTCTCGGACACGACATCCGCGGTACAGCGCTGGATGGCCGTTGCCAGGATGTACTGAGCGGTACGATCTGCGTCTTCCTTGACCTGGCTCTCCCAGATTCGCACTTGCCGTGCGGCTTCTTCTTTAACCTCGCTTTCCAGCTCGGCTAAGAGAAGTTGACGAGCTTCCTCACTGGACACTCCAGATACTTGCTCAAGCTTCTGGATTTCCTGGCGTTTCAGTTCTTCTATCTCGTCTCTGCCTTGCTGCAGCTCTCTGGCACGATCGTCGAGTTCCTTTTCACGACGCCCCATAGCAGCAAGCTTTCGCTCAATCGCCGCTTCTTTCTGATCGAGGCGATTCTCCAGTCGCTGCAGTTGAAGACGGTGCTCCTTGTTCTCCGCTTCCGCGGCATTCCTTACCTTGCGAGCTTCCTCACGCGCATCACGCAGTAGTTCCCGGTGTCGAGTAGTCGCTTCAGTAAGGAGCCGCTCTGCCTCTTTGCGAGTTCCAAGAATCTGCTGATTCGCTACAAGCTGACGAACGTAGTATCCAACGAGCCCACCCAGCAATAGGGAGAGCCCGACCAATATATATATATAGCCCATTTTCCCTTCTCATCGGAATAACCATACGGGTCAACCCCATTTGACAGAATATTACGACCTTAGCATACACACCGTCAACAAGGGAGGGGCAGCATAACCTCGGGAATCGTGTTCAGTGAGAAGGATAGAGAAGAGCCAAACACTTTAACAGTTGAATAGTGGAAGGAAGGAATAGCGTTTCAACAACTACCGACAGGTCGTAGACCCATCGACCGACCTGGAAATCCGGGATTGACCCGAGACTCCCTGAAAGGAGGTGATTCAGCCACACGTTCCCGTACGGCTGCCTTGTTACGACTTCGTCACAGTCACCAGCTCCACCCTCGGCAACTGCCTCCCAGAAGAGGGTTGGCCCATCGACTTCAGGTGTTTCCGGCTTCCGTGGCGTGACGGGCGGTGTGTACAAGGCCCGAGAACGTATTCACCGCAGTATGGCTGACCTGCGGTTACTAGCAACTCCGACTTCATGCAGGCGATTGCAGCCTGCAATCCGAACTGAGGATGGTTTTAAGGGATTAGCGCCGGATTGCTCCGTGGCAACCCTCTGTGCCCATCCATTGTAGCGTGTGTGTAGCCCAGGGCATAAAGGCCATGCTGACTTGACGTCATCCCCACCTTCCTCCTTGCTGTACAAGGCAGTCTGCTATGAGAAATCAACATAGCACGAGGGTTGCGCTCGTTGCGGGACTTAACCCAACACCTCACGGCACGAGCTGACGACAGCCATGCAGCACCTGTGAAGGCTCCTGACTGGATACAGGTCGTCCCCCTTTCGGGTTCCTACTTCCAACATGTCAAGCCCTGGTAAGGTTCTTCGTGTAGCATCGAATTAAACCACACGCTCCG
>PWUU01000032.1 GCA_003562475.1 Dehalococcoidia bacterium
CCCGCCGGTGCATTCATGCTGAGGGTCAGCAGACCCAGTATGGCGTGCAGTCGAAGCAGGCGTAGACCGTCTCAAGCCACGCGGCGTGCTCTTCCTCGTCCGCGAGGTCGCTGAGGAACCTGTCCGGCCAGTCGTCCTTGTTGATGCCGGGTGCGTTCTCAAGCGACGACCTCGGTGCGTCCAGCTTCAGCTTGTGCGTCTCGGGCTGCCACGTGAGGATGCTGAAGGGCATGGCGATCCACTTGTCGGTGAAACCGAGGGTGCCGCCGAACGCCACTACTACGTAGGCCAGTTGGTCCGCCACCATGTCCAGGATGAACTCCTGCACCTGGCCCATATCCTCTCCGGCATCGTTGATGACATCGTAGTATTTCAGGTGGCTCACGGGCAGGAAGTCCGCGAGTGCGGGCGCCTGCGGCTGCAGCTCGTCGCGTCGCGGATGCACCCGGTACGGCGTCACCTTGTAGTAGGCGCAGATGCTGTCCAGCCACGCAAGCGTCTCATCCACGTTCTCCAGTTCGGCGAGGACCGTGTCGGGCCAGTCGGCCTTCGGTATGCTGGGTGCATCGGCCAGTTCTGAGGACAGGACGGGTGTGGTGAAGCGGAGCCTCTCGGGAAACCACGTCAGGACCTCGGGCGGCATGGCCAGCCACCTGTCGTGAAGCCGCGCGATGCCCTCGGTGGACACGAGGTAGTAGGCCACCCGGCCGGAGCACATGTCCACGATGATCTGCTCCACCCGGCCCAGCATCAGGTCGTTGCCGTCGATCACATCATAGTGCTTGAGCCGCTTTGTGGGAATGAAATGGGTCTGCTTTCTCTCTCTTGTGTCAGTGGTGCGCTTCTCTGTCATCTTCGTCCTCCCTTAATCATCTTCCGTTGCGGTCGGTCGTCAGGCTGTGTTTCACTGCGGCGCAGGCTGCTGGAAGGGCAGTATACCCTGCTGCCGGATCCAGGCGATGAGCAGGATAACTCCAGCTACCAGCAGTATCCAGGGCACGGGACGTACGATGAACCTGAATACCAGCCCGGCAAGCCACAGTATCAACAGGATTGCGCCGATAACCAGCAGTATGTCGATCATTCGACGTTCCTGTTGTGTCTGCGGGCAGGTGAGCCGTCAGGAGCGCGCTTCATCAGCCCTGTCAGGTGAACGCGCTGTCTGTGGAGACCGTTTCCTGGCTCGTCTGCCATCGGTCATAGCAGGAGGAGTACAACGTGTGACGGGATCGGTTTCCTTCGGTCGACCGGTTCGATTTGGCGTCTGCCCCTCCTCCTGCCCTTTCCCGGGTGCGACTGTCTCAGGTGTCACCGGCCGCGGCGGTAATGCACGGCATGGTAGTGCCATGAGGCTGATGCTGTCAAATGAGGGGGGGTGGAGCTGTGCAGTCTGTGGGATCGGAGACTGTTGCATCGGGAAGAGCTGCGCTGAGGACGGAGCATAGGGTGGTGCAAGGCTGGGGCGACGAATCATGACCACAAAATAGTACCGGGACTTAGGGGCGGATTTAGCTTTGGTAAGGCAATGAATCATGGCTGTATGGCGGTGAATAGTCGTATACGACCTGTTGCAATTGTCCGCAAGAGCGTATAGTTCTGGCGTTCCGTGATTTTTCCAAGCGGGTCACGGAACGCCAACTCTAGCGGTGCCTGGTGCGGGCGGGTCGGCCATCGACGATGTACAGGTCACACAGGATCGGAGTCGTGGTTCCCGCGTACAACGAGGAGCTGCATATCGGGGGAGTGCTGGAGCTTATGCCGGACTACGTCGACGCTGTGTACGTGGTCGACGATGGGAGCACCGACCGCACCAGGCAGATTGTGCAGCACTACGCCGCAACGGAGTCGCGCATACACCCTGTTACCCATGCATCCAACCGCGGTGTGGGGGCAGCTATCGTCACGGGTTACAGGTGTTGTCTTGCGGATGGCATGGACGTCGCGGCTGTGATGGCGGGTGATAACCAGATGGATCCGGCGCTTCTCTCTGCGCTACTGGATCCGCTGGTTGATGGGCGTGCAGACTATGCCAAGGGTAGTCGCATGCTGGTTCCGGGGCACCGTCGGGGTATGTCCTGGTGGCGGGTGTTCGGCAATTGGCTCCTGCGCTGGCTGACTGCGGCCGCGACTGGCAACGTGGCCATTACCGATCCGCAAAATGGTTTCACCGCAATCTCGCGACGCGCGCTTGATCAACTGAACCTGTCTGCGGTGTATCCGGGCTACGGATACTGCAATCATCTCATTTCGCGATTAACTGCCCTACGGCTTGCCATCGTCGAGATTGCCATGGCTCAGGTCATCAACCAGGGTCAGAAGTCAAAAATCCGCTATGTCCCCTATAGCCTTCGTATGCTCTCTCTGCTTGCGCATTGTCTCGTCTTTCGCCTGAGGGTCACACTGTCTAGATCGCCGGGACTGAGTTCATGCAGATACGAGGCTAGAACTTGAGGGTGCTGCTTCTTTCTCCACACACGGATGATGTCGAGATCGGAGCAGGCGGGCTTGTCTCTCGTCTTCAATCCGCAGGCAGACATAGATTTCGGTGGATTGTTTTCTCCAGTTGTCGGGAGTCTCTTCCCGATGAATGGTCTCCTGACCTGATTGAGAGCGAGTTTCGATCTGCATCGCAACTGCTTGGAGTGAATGACGTAGTCGTGCTGGACTATGCGGTTCGAACCATGCCAGAACGTCGGCAGGAAATACTGGAGATGCTGGTCAAGGTACGCCGGGAGTTTCAGCCAGAATTGGTGGTCGCACCATCTTTGAATGACGTTCATCAGGATCATGCCACAGTTGCACAAGAAGGTTTGAGGGCCTTCAAGAACAGCTCGACCATACTCGGTTACGAACTGCCGTGGAACATGTGTGGATTTGTGGCGAAAGTGCTTGTAAGGCTTACTGCTGCTGATGTTGAGCGTAAGTGGGAGGCCCTGTCACAGTATTCCTCTCAGTCATCACTTGGGCGTCTTTATTTCGAGAGAGAAGCTGTGTATTCCTGGGCGCGCGCTAGAGGCCTCGAGTGCGGAAGTGCTTATGCGGAGGCATTCGAACTGCCAAGAGGGATCTTGTAGCCCAGGCGTCCATTGTGTGTCCGAGTAATTGGTTAGGAGGGTCTAGTGGCACCCTGGATATCAATTAAGCAACTCGTGGAGGCAATTCACATGCCGTACGAAATCATTGGGGATCCCGAGAGAACAGTGCGTAAGCCAGCCTCTCTTGACAGTGCTTGTGTGGATGCAGTCGCCTTCTATGCGAAACAACTGGAAGGAGCCGCAGAGCGGATCAATGCCAGTGGGGCTGGCGTGATAATCGCTTCGAAAGGCATTGCCCTTCACTTGCTGGACACGTCAACTAGGACGTGCATTCTCTGCCGGCAACCGCGTCTCGCTTTCATCCGCGTCATGAACCGATTCTTTGCGCCTTCACGGCCAATGGGTATACACACATCGTCTGTAATCCACGCGGAGGCGACTATCGGCAAGAATGTCTACATTGGTCCTTTCACCTGCATTGGTCGTGCCATCATTGGAGACTACACGGTGATTGATGGGCACGTGCACATATACGACAGGGTGTGGATAGGGAAGAGGTGCACAATACAGGCGGGCGCTGTCATAGGGTCGCGTGGCTTTGGAATGGAAAGAAACGAGAATGGAGAGTTCGAGGACTTTCCGCACATCGGTGGCGTTGTAATAGGCGATGATGTTCTTGTGGGGACCGGAGTGACGATTGCGAGGGGGACGATGAATGATACTGTGATTGGTTGTGGCACAAAGATTGACCCACTCTGTCAAATATCGCACAACGTGTGTATTGGCAATCATTGTGGCGTATGTGCCCTGTCGACGATCTCAGGGAGCGCAAGGGTCAATGACTATGCATGGATTGCTGGTGGAGTGTCCGTTAGAGAAGGCCTGAGAATTGGAAATGGAGCCAGTATTGGTCTTGGATCAGTGGTAGTACGGGACGTTAGGAAAGGTGCCACAGCATATGGTGTTCCTGCAAAGGAGAGGGCTGCAAGTAGGCGAGATTCACAATAGGAATGGTGAGGTCTTTCGCGTGAGCGTGGGGATATTCTGCTTTCCACGTGTGACACAGCCGTCGTTGAGTAATGCATTTGGTTCCATGGCTGACAGCTTTGACACAGGGACGTGAAGCATGAGAGTCCTTTTCGACCTTGGCCATCCTGCCCATGTTCACTTGTTCAGAAACGCCATTGTATCCCTGAAGACTAGCGGACACATGGTGCTTGTGACGGCTTCTGAGAGAGAGGTCGCAGTCGACTTGCTTCAGCAGTACCGGATTCCGTTCGTGTCGCTCGGGCGATCTGGATGCACCTTGGGCGCTAAAGGTGTGCGACTGGCGATCTCTGCCATGCGACTGTCGATTGTCGCACTCAGGTTCTCTCCTGACGTTATCGTAGCGGTCTCACCCGTTCGGGCTGCACCCGTCGCATGGGTACTGCGTCGAGCGTGTGTAGGCATGGATGATACGGAGCACGCTACGCTCGCGCGGCACCTGTATATGCCGTTCGTAAAGGCCGTTCTCACGCCTGCGTGGTATGGAATAGAATTAGGACCTGCGCAGGTGCGGTATCACGGGTTTCACGAATTGGCGTATCTCCATCCGAATCGTTTCGAGCCCGACGCGGCTATGCTGCGTGAAGCGGGGATTGCTCCAGGAGAGATCTTCTCTGTGGTGCGATTCGTCAGTGCAAGTGCATCGCACGACTGTGGTCACACGGGTTTCGACCTCTCGGCCAGATCGCGACTGGTCAAAGCTCTTGCAGAACATGGAAGGGTTGTCGTGTCATCCGAAATGCAGCTTCCAGCCGAAGTAGAACGGCACCGGATGCGATGCCGTGCGTCGGCGCTGCACCATCTGCTCGCTTTTGCATCGGTCTATGTGGGAGATGCAGGTACCACGACGACCGAGGCTGCGTTGCTAGGAACCCCCTCAGTATTCTGCGGTACAGTCGGACCGCTCGTCGGCAACTTTCGATACCTGGAGGGACAGTACGGACTTGTGAGGTGCTTTGTTGATAGCGAGCAGGCTATCAATTGTGCTGTCGGTCTAGTCTCTAATCCTACGGCGAAGGGAGAATGGAGTGGAAAACGAGAGACTCTACTAAGAGACTGCGTCGACGTTACCGATGCGTTGCTGCGGTTCCTGGAGACTTTTTGTGATGTCTGTAGTTAGAGAAGATCGTGTAGGAGAAGTGATACGCCGAAGACAAGACTATTGTCGCTAGAAGCAACAGAGACGTTGTGTTGTCTGGGGATGCATGTGTGATCAGGTGGTGACGTGGCGAAAGGGTTGCGCAAAGTCATTGTTCTAGCTTCGCAGGAAGCCTGGTATCCCGGCTTTCGAACAACACTTGCTACAGTGAGAGCAGGAGAGTGGGCAAGCACTGAGGAACTCCGCGCTCAGCAACGGGACCGACTTGTGCTCATGCTGCGCTTCGCCCTCGATAACGTCCCATACTATCGTAGGATTCTCTCATGTACACAGATTACTTCCTGCGATACTTGGGCGCCGCCTGCGCTTGCGTTGTTCCCCATCGTCCGACGGGAGGATCTGAAGAAGAATCCATCCGATTTCGTTCCGAGGGGTCGCCGGAGTATGTGGGATCGTAACGGAGCAAGCCATGGGACCACGGGAACTCCGCTCTCTTATCGCCTCTCAAGGCATGATCGTGCGGTGGGTTTGGCTCTGCTGTACCGCGGGTGGGGCTACGCTGGCTATAGTCCCGGCGATAGTGTCGTGGTGCTTGCTGGGAGATCGCTAGGATCTGTGTCCGGTCTGTGGCACCATCGTCTAGGTGATGTTGTGCGCAACATGGTGAAGCTGTCGGCTTTCGATATGACCGATGAGGCGCTCGATGATTACGTCGCGCACATCAACCGAGCCAAGCCACACTACATTCGCGGTTATCCGACGGCGATTCAAGCGCTGGCTGAAAGGATACAACGTGCGTGTGCTGCTGTCTGGCAACCCCGAGCAGTATTCACCACTGCGGAGACTTTGTTGCCAACCATGCGCGATAGGATCTCGAGCACGTTCGGCTGTCCGGTGTTTGATGGCTATGGATTGAACGACGGAGGAGTCAGTGCCTATGAGTGTGAAGAGCATGCTGGCCTACACATCGATACTGAGCGTGCTCTCCTTGAAGTTATCGATGAACAAGGAATGCCACTCGAAAATGGGATCGGACGCATCATCGCTACGACGCTAACGAATCACGCCATGCCGCTTATTCGGTACGATACGGGTGACATTGGTGAGATCAGCAAGGATCCCTGTCCGTGCGGTCGCCCGCGGCCGTTGCTGAAGGCAATCCGTGGTAGGAGCACGGACATCCTTGTAACCCCCGAGGGCAAACTGGTGCACGGTTGGTTCTTCATGGCGCTGTTCGGCGAGTTGTGTCAGGGCGTGCAGGAATTCCGTGTTATTCAGGAGAGCATAAGCGATCTGTCGATACTGCTTGTTCCTACGACCGATTTCGATTCCGCGGTTCCAGATTTCGTACTGAGGGCGGTCAAAGAGTTGAGTCCTGGCTGGGTAGTCCGCATCCAGACTGTGGATGCCCTCTCGCGGACGGAGGGAGGCAAGATGAAGTTTGTCGAGAGCAAAGTGAAGGCGGTTGACTACGTGACGTGACCGCGCAATTGCTTTGATGGGATGAGTCGGGTCGCAAACAGGTGAAGCCGTGTCTGGTCTATCTGGCCAATGTTCGTTCGGTCTTCACGATTCGATGGGCCAACTACTTCGCGAGTCGTGGATGGAACGTCCACATCGTTACCTGGCGTGCTCCTCGCTCTGTCAGTCCGCTCCTGGAGAACATTCGTATATGGCGTATTCTGTCTCCTCCGCATTATGTGTTTCGCTGGTCTGCTCTCGCCGAGATTGCCATTCGACTCAGAAGGCTGCACCCGGATATTGTCCACGGTCACTATCTCCATACCTTTGGCGTGCTCGCCGGTTTCAGTACTTACATTCACGGTGGCTGCCCGGTTATCGTCTCTGGATGGGGGCCGCATGGTCTGCTGCATTGCCGGCAACCTCTCCGCAGGCTCATTCGCATTGCCACCACACACGCGGATGCGGTGACCGCCTCCACAGCATATCTTGCTGACATACTCAGACGTGAGTACGGCGTGGCCGACGAAAAACTTCACTGCTTCCCGTGGGGTGTGGACACGACCGTATTCTCGTGTCGCTGTGGTCCCGCTCCGGAGCAGCCCGACAATGCTCTCCAGACACCAGCCGGACTCCCGGTAATCTTCAGTCCAAGGACCGCCGCACGGCACTACCGTATCGAAATGGTGGTGCGGGCGGTCGCTCAACTTCACCGCAGCGGTCAGACTGTTCGACTGGTAGTCGCAGCCGGTCCGGGCGCCGACCGGGCCTACCTCGCGAGGCTGCAACAGCTTGTTGGTCAATCCCGGCTACAGGATGCCGTCGTCATCATCGAGCATGAGCTGACTGCCGACCAGATGGCGGACCTCTACCGCAGTGCCGTAGCCACCGTCTCCATCCCGGTTGACGACCAGTTCGGCGCGAGCGTCCTGGAGGCGATGGCCTGCGGCTCCGTGCCCATCGTCTCCCGCCTCCCCGCCTACCGGCAGTACCTCACTGACGGGGAAAACGCACTGTTCGTGAACGGCGATGACCCCGGCGAGCTCGCGAAGGCCATCGCCCGTGCCATGAGCGACACCGCGCTGCAGCAGCGCTGCACCACCGTCAATCCCGCACTCATCAGGAAATACGAGGACTGGAACCGCAACGCGGCGCAGATGGAGCGGCTGTATCTCAGCCTCATTGCGGCGCGGAAAGGCTCCGGACCGGTCGGCCCACCGGGGCTGTGAATCGGCCGGGACACGTGTGCGGCTGTACTCCAGCTCCTCTTCGAACCCGCAATGAAGCTGCGGTGGAATGAGTGCCCGGGAGGCCGGGGCACGCGTGGTCTGAGCCCCGCGTCTGTCAGGCCCTGTGAGGCGGGATGGATTCGACCGGCGTGCCGTCCGCACGCGCCCTGATCATGCCCTCCAGCCGCTCAAGCTCCTCTTCCTTCTCCGCGAGCACCTGCCGGCGCGGCATGACCTCCCGGCTCTTGCCCCGGCTGTCCCCGATATGCTGTATGGACCTGTTCACCTCGACCATCCTGGAGAACAGCGCGTAGAGACTGCCGTCCCTTGATAACTCGCTATGGCGCTGCATGGCTTCCTCCTCCCCGGTTGCGCACCGCATAGACGGTGGGAGGTGGCCCGTAACTGAGCCGCCTCCCACCTTCAGTTGGCGGGATCAGCCATATCTGGAGACCGCGGGGCCGCGGGTCACGGCGGCCCGTCTTCTGCACTGCCGCGCACTCTCCGATCCAGCGTATCCCGCCAGGCTATCGGGTCTTTCTCCAGTTGTTCCTATCCGTCTGCAGAGACCATCCTGCGCGGATGAACACCCCACCTTAACGACCCGACTCGCGTACACAAAGTGTGACTCACCGGCATGTCACGCCGCATCACCCGCGAGGGTATGACCCCGCACCCGAAAGAGCTATTTGCCTCATCAGGAGCGGGACAGGTTTCGCAGGAGCATCCGGCTACGTCGACGACCGTACTAGCTCGTTCGGATCAGCCATTGGACGGGGCAGGGTGGGGATGGTCGCTGCGGGGTGGGGCTGCTACTGGAGACGGATGTCCTGGATCAGGCCCTGGTCGGCCACATACGCGGCAATCTGCTGGCGGTTGCGAAGGTTCAGCTTCTCCAGGATATGGCCGAGGTGAATCTTGACGGTGTGTTCCGAGATGAACAGCTCCTCGGCGATCTCTCTGTTGGTCGCCCCCTGCGCCACCATGATGGCAACCTGCTGCTCACGTGGGCTGAGAACCTCAGGCTGGACATCATGGCGCATGGTGCGTGTGGTGTCGGCCACGAGCTGCGCCATATTCCGGGACATAACAAAAAGCCCTTCTGCGATGAGACCTATGGATGCCATGAATTTGGCGGGGTCCTCATCGTAGGACAGGCACCCCCCGACGCCGGCCTGAACGGCTTCAAGCAGGAAGGTCCCACTCCAGTCGGAACTCACGACCAGGGCGACCGTGTGGCCTTGCTTCACAATGTCCCCTACAACGCTCATCCTGTCGCCACACATGCAGCCATCGATGATGATGACATCGGGCCTGTTCGCGTTGGCGGCCTCGAGAAGCGACTCCGGCGACAGGGCTATCCGAACATCCGGGCACCCCTCATCCCTGAGTATGCCCGCCAGACCCTCGGCCATCAGGCTATGAAGGGAACCGACGACTGCCGACCTGACACCACTGGGTTCACCCATAGACTTTCAATCCAGGGGAGGTGTCGGTGTGTGCCCCGGGGCCATCCCGGGAGTCCCGGTGTGATTTCGAGGGACGTCGCCACCCCACAGTCCTGTCCGTTTCGCTCCCCGGCTGTCCGATGCCGGCCTCAGCGTTCGCGCCGATATGGATGGCCGCAGCGTATCGTCACATAAGACTACATGAATTGTCAATCACCGCCACCGCCGCTGGTAATAGCTCTTTGCGGTACATCTCAATACTCTTTCGGGCGATACACAGCGGCCAATCTCTGCGCCATAATGTCAGCGTGATCGGGGGAATCAGGACGCCGGCCCGGGGGGAGTGAGGTGGCCGGGATGTGGAAGCCGTGCAGGCGTGCCCGATCTACAAGACGACAGAGCCGTCCCGTTAAGGGGTGCAGTGACCGAAGTGGAGCGGCGTGGGTGTGCATAGGGGAAGACTGGAAGGTCACCAGGAATTCGGCTCTGTCGATATAAGAGGGCGGAGGGCGTCTGCAGGAAATCGTCCGCGAGGATTGTTTGCCCGGGGGCGCCCTCCGTCCGGCCAGAATTGAATACGCACACTGCTCGAGTGTATCAGGATGACGTGCGAAGTTGTATTGTCCGGGCTGGCAGGCCTCCTGCTTTTCGAGATTCTCGAAGCAAGAGAGGTTGATAGCTCCATGTCTTTTCGTCTCACGTCCGGGGGTGGGGACTACTCACTTGAGCTGGATAAGTCCGGGACGGACGACTGCGTTGCGGCCTTTAAGAATCGCATTGTGCTCGTGGTCACCCGGTGGCTGAAGGACCGGATGGGAGATTGCCGGATCGACGCACGTGTCGATGACGATGATGTAGTGACAATCCTTCTCTGTAGAGAGGGACAGGGGAGTGGTGAGGCGGGCACGGAAATTGTCTGGCAGTCGAAGCTGCCGTAATCCCTGTCCTGCGGGCGTAACGACGCCGCGTATTCTCCCAGACACCTGTTTATGGAAGCTCGCGCCGCTCTGCAGCGGCAGGATATGACACGGTGGCTGCAATATTTCAGTTGGGTGGAGGTGAGCACAATGAGGATTACGGATATTGTTGACATAACGACACTGCAGAAGCTCAACGGGTGCCTCCAAGAGGCACTGGGCGTAACGATGACGCTGGTCGATGCCCACGGCGTGCCCGTCAACGGTCACGGTGAGCACGGGCAGCCCGATGTGGCGAGTGTGTTCGGTGATCCGGCAGTTGAACGCTTGTGGGGGAGCGATAGTGAATCGATCGGTGAAGCGGGCACAGCACACGTAATCGGTGCGGGTGCGTACGATCTCTATGCACCGTCCCGCGTGGCGATCCCGCTGCGTGTCGGGGGACAGCGAATCGGAGCGCTGTACGTGGAGAGCACCCGGCGTGACGATTATCCGGATACGGATAACGCGAAAGCATTCGGCGACCTGCCGCACTCGGGAGAAGCGATACGCACGCACGCCTGTGAGGTCCTGGAGAGGGCTCCATGCGCTTACGAGAATGCGGTTGGACTCGGCGTCCTGGTGGCGCAGCTGATCACCGACTCGGCGACCGAGAATCTCCGCATGCGTGATGAGGCGAGCCGGTGTGCTGCGGCGGCGTTGCACAGGACTGCGGAGCATGAGACGCTCCAGCGCATCGCCGAAAATGTGCCGGTTGGTCTGCTCTCGGTCGATCGCCATGGCGAGATCACCTGGTTGAACAAACCGGCAAAGGAACTCCTCGGGCTGAGCCCGAATGCGGTGCCTGAGTCGAGGAGTCATGCGACGGTGTGTACGGTTGCCAGTATCGACGATGCTGCCCCTGCGGACTCCTACGCCCGTATCACGCGACGGCTGGTGAGAGGAGAGACCGTGAGGGGCATTCGATGTGTCCTGTGCAGGTCGGACGGATCGTCGTTTGAAGTACGGGTTGATGCCGCCCCTGCCTTCTCTCGGAAGCACCGGATCGATCGGGTCTTCCTGGCGCTTCACCCGGCCGATGAGGCGGACCCCGGACGTGGCGGGTCGCGGCCCTCCTGGAATGAGGTTCGGGCGATTCTCAACGTTGTGAACGCCAGGGCTGCAACCAGGCGCGCAGGCATCGCCCACGAGCTTCAGCGTGGGGTGGTGGATGAGCTGGAGTGTGCATGGCTTGAGTTGGATTCGCTGCGGCAGGAATTGCGCCGGGCGGACCGGCCGGCGATCTCGGGCCGTCTCGACACAGTTGCCTCTCGCCTGAAGCAGGCTGCAACAAACGCGGTTATGTTGAGATCTGAGTGCTGGCCCCAGGTGTGGGATCAACCGGGGGTTGCGTCGGCGATAGAGTGCAGGCTCGGTGAAATCAAGGCCGGGAATGGCATGGACTGCACCTTTGAAGATCGAAGCAACGGCCGTCACCCGCTGAATGCAGACAGGTGCACTATGCTGTATCGGGTGGCGGAGGAGATACTCGCCGACGCAGTTGACTTCGGGCATCGGGTGGATGTGGTGCTGGATGCGAATGAGTACTACTGGCTGCTGATGGTCAGCGCGAATGGGAACGGTTCCGCGAATTCGAGCTGCAGCCGATCAGGCGCCGCACGTGCCCGTGAGCAGCTGAGGGCTGTTGCCGGTACGCTGGAGACGGTCCAGTGTTACGATGGAAGGGTGGTTCACTACGTCATCCTGCCGACAGCCGGGTAGCTGCTGTTCTGTGAGAGGGCTTGGAGCACCACATGCGGGCGCCGCCACCTTGACGCTCCACGGGTAGAAGGAGCAAAGCATCCCTGTGTGGGGGATGAACGCGAAATTATTGAGGAGGTCCTGGAATGCTTGACAACAATACGTACAACCTGATGATGCAGCTGGTGGAAGAGAGCCAGTCTGTGTGGCGCATCAAGGCCAACTACCAGCAGGAGGCAGCGGGCTGCGACGAGTGTCTTGAATTCTGGAAGCAGTTGCTGGGGCAGAAAGAACGCAACATTGAGGGTCTTGAGAAGCTCATCAAGGGGCACTGCAAGTAGACCTGCAATCCGAATAATCGACGACTTTGTGTGCTGGTCTCCTTCGGGAGAGAAGGCGTGAGCCATGCGGCGTTCTGGTGGATTGCCTCTTCACTGGATGTGCTTCCACCAGAACGCCGGCTACGTGTGCAAGCAAGAGTGCCGGTCGCACAGCAAGAGCATCGGGGTGGTTTCGGTGGCGGAAGGAAGGCGTCGGGGCGCAGGAGGCCCTCCGGTTGAGCATACTGGCGAGGGGCCGGTGTGTACTGCAAGTGGACTTTGAACGATGTCCGGTGGAAAGGCGTCCTGGTGTAGCATATATGGAGACACACGGTACGGGACGGACTGGTGGCCTACGGACCGGAGAAGCCGCAATACAGGCTGTGGACCGTGAGGTCGAGGATGGCGGGGACACGTCACAGGAGGATACATGGCCGAGGCAAGGATTATGGTCGCAGGTGAAGCCGGACAGGGCGTACAGTCGATTGGCTTCATTCTTTCCAAGGTATTCGCCCGCGGCGGTTATCACGTTTACAGCGATCAGGACTATGAGTCTCGTATAAGAGGTGGACATAGCTTCTTTCGTATTCGCGTCAAGGATGCGGACGTAGGTGCGATAGACGAGTCACTGGACTTGCTGCTGGCTCTCAACCAGGAGAGCGTCGACCTGCACCGGGAAGAACTCGTTCCGGGAGGAGTGACCATCTTCGACCAGGAAAAGGTGTCAGGTGTCCAGGGCAACGGACTGGTTGCTGTGCCGCTGGGTGAGCTGGCGGAGCAGGCGGCGGGCAACAGGATAGTGGCGAATACCGTTGCGCTGGGAGCTTGTCTGGGCCTTCTGGATTATGAGCCTGATGCCGCTGAGGTCCTATTGGAAGAGACCTTCGGCAGCAAGGCCGGTGGGGCCAACGTGACAGCACTCCATGCCGGGTACAGGTATGTCCGGGAAAACTACGGGCAGGCATCTCCTCTTAAGCTGCAGCCAGGAGGAAGCCAGGTCGGCCTATTGCTCAACGGACATGAGGCGCTCGCACTGGGGGCTATTGCCGCGGGCTGCAAGTTCATGGCCGCGTATCCCATGACCCCGGCGAGCTCAATACTCGAGTATATGGCAGCCAAAGCAAGAGACATGGATCTGGTGGTCATGCAGCCTGAAGACGAGATAGCGGCAGTCAATATGACGATTGGTGCAGGCTTTGCCGGAGTGAGAGCGATGACCGCCACCTCAGGGAGCGGTTTCTGCCTGATGGTTGAGGGGCTGGGCCTGGCGGGACTCACCGAGACTCCGATCGTAATCGTCGACGGCCAGCGGCCGGGGCCAGCCGTGGGTTTGCCGACAAGGACGGAACAGGGCGACCTCCAGTTCGTACTCCACGCCCATCACGGAGACTTCCCACGGGCGGTGCTCGCGCCGTCAACGATAGAGGATGCATTCTACCTGACGCTCAAGGCATTCAACCTGGCGGAGAAGTATCAGACGCCGGTGATACTGTTGACGGACCATCTTTTGGCTACGTCCTATCAGACGATACCCGTCTTCGATTTCAGGAGGGTGACAGTGCATCGGGGAGACCTGTATCAGCCGGGCGACGACCACAGGCCGGAGGAATATCTGAGGCACCGCCTTACTGACTCCGGCATCTCGCCCCGCGCCTTCCCCGGCTTGAGCGAGGCACTGGTGGTGACCGATGCCGATGAACACGGTGAAGATGGGCACCTGGTCGAGGACGCCAGGATACGTTCCAGCCAGGTGGACAAGCGGTTGCGCAAGAATAGCGGCCTGAGAGACGAAATCTCTGCGCCGCTTACCTATGGAGCACCTGAGCCGGAGATCACCCTCGTGAGCTGGGGGAGCACATACGGAGCTGTGCGTGAAGCTGTGGATCTGCTGAACGGTGAAGACATTCCGGTCAACATGGTCCACCTGAGTGAGCTGTGGCCCTTCCCCCGTGAGACGGTCGCCGCGGCGTTGTCGCAGGGACAGACGAGCTATGTTGTCGAAGGCAACGCGAGCGGACAGATGGCCCGTCTCATCCGTACCGAAACCGGTATCGCACCTGCAGGGAAGATGCTGAAGTATGATGGTCGCGCGTTCACGCCGGCATATATTGCGGACAGAGTGAAGAGAAAGGAAGTGTCCCCATGGTGAACATGCAGGATTATGCAGGACTGAGGCCTGCCTGGTGTCCGGGCTGTGGCAATTTCGGCATTCTGCGATCCGTAAACAAAGCACTTGTGCAGATGGGGCTGAGGCCACATGAGGTGCTGATGGTGTCCGGCATCGGCCAGGCGGGCAAGCTGCCCCACTACTCCAGGGCGAACGTGTTCAACTCTCTCCACGGCAGAGCTCTCCCGGTGGCCGTTGGAGCCAAGCTGGCCAACCCCGGACTGACTGTGCTGGTGGTGGGTGGTGATGGGGATGGGTATGGCGAAGGCGGCAATCATTTCCTTCACGCCCTGCGCCGCAACCACGATGTGACCTACCTGGTGCACGACAACCAGGTATACGGGTTGACCAAGGGGCAGGCATCGCCCACAAGTGACGAAGGATTTGTCACCAGGACCACTCCTGAAGGCGCCGGCCGGGCGATCAATCCGATGGGGCTTGCGATATTGACCGGCGGCACGTTTGTTGCCCGGGGCTTTGCCGGGGACATCGACCATCTCTCCACAGTCATTCAGCGCGGCATTGAGCACAAAGGGTTCTCACTTATCGACATACTCCAGCCGTGCGTATCTTTCAACAAGAAGAACACGTTCCGGTGGTACCAGGAAAGGGTGTACAAACTGGAGGATGAAGAAGGTTATGACCCGACGGACAAACGCCAGGCGTGGGCCAAGGCTGAAGAATGGGGCGACCGGATACCGGTGGGAATCCTCTACAGGCATGAGCAGCCCACATTTGAGGAACAACAGCCTGCGCTGCAGAAAGGCCCGCTGGTGACACAGGATATCGAACCTATCCGGGCGAAAGCGCTGATGGAGGAGTTTCGCTAGCTGATCCTTACAGTGGCGAGTAACCACTCTCTTCTGTACAGGGCAGATTGAGGGGAATCGAGGCAGAGGGTGATCGGCATCAGGGGGTGGTTGCGTTTCGAGAACGGGAGTACTCGGGGCTGAGGAAGCCGTAGAGCACTGGTGCGGAGCGCGCACGGTGATGCGCCTGCGCCGGAGATTCACGAGCAGAAGAGTACGGAGTGTGAGCGACCGGGGAAGACAAATCCGACACATCAAGATAGAGGAGGTAGATTCATGAAATCATTTGGAGAGCTCTTTCAGACTGCTGACTGGAGGACGGAGAAGCATGTCCCGGCAATCGACTGCCCGGATCGGGTGAGTGCAGATGAAATGTTCGCGGTGAAGGCCAGCCTTGGAAAGGAAGTAGCCCACCCCAACACCACCTCGCATCATATCCGCTGGATCTCCATCTATTTCCATCCCGAGGGAGAGAAGTTCCCCTACCAGGTAGGGCACTTCGAGTTCTGTGCGCACGGGGAATCGGTGGAAGGAGCGGACACGAGTACCGTCTATACGCACCATGAGGTAACCATGTCGATGAAGACCGCCAGGCCGGGCACTCTGTACGCCACCGCTCTGTGCAACATACACGGCCTGTGGAGGTTCGAGAAGGACATTGCGATTGGCTGACTCGTCCTGGACACGAACTGACTGAGAGCACGCCATGTAGCCAACCGCTAAGTATGGTGGTGCTGTTCTGTTGAGCGGGCCGCCGCCGGCTGGAGCCTCTCCGCAGTGACATGTGGGCCGGTGCAGGCTATCGGCAGGAAGTCCGGCGACCCGCAATTGTGTTGAAACGATGCTTGCTCCAGGTGGAGAGCAATTGTAGTTCGATAGACGCGCTTGTGTGCTTGAGGAGCACTAGTGAAGCTGTGGGAGGTTATAGATGATAACAACGCGAAGAAGGGGTCTCTTTGTTCTACCCTTTATAGTCTTGCTGGTGGTCGCCGGTTGCGCGGCGGAGACTACTCCACCTCCAACCCCACCACCATCTCCGACTCCGACGCCCACTCCCGGGTTGCCGGTTACCATAGACCTTAGCGCCGACAATGGAGCCTTTGACACGGACACCATTACCGTTCCCGCTGGGGCCGCCGTCACCATAGCGTTCAACAACATGGAACGCGATCCCCATAATTTCGCACTGTACGAAAGTCCGGAAGCTGCCAGCGCCATCTTCATCGGAGACATAATCAGGGGGCCGGCGACGATCGATTACGACTTCGTGGCCCCGGGCACTCCCGGCACCTACTTCTTCCGGTGCGATGCGCATCCGTTCACCATGACCGGGAGCTTCATCGTGGAGCCTGGGGGAGAGACTTGAGACCGGCGGAGGCCGTTTGAATCCGTTGCAGAATCATTAGTATCATGATTGGACTGTGATCGTCTACGTTGCCGCAACCACGCCGACGATGAAGCGCAATCTGGCACTGCTCCGAGGGGGCGGTGCCAGATGGCGTCCGCCGTGGATGTGATGTCTCGGGTGGCGTACTGATCCGTCCGGCCTCTGGTTCCCCGAGCGCAGTGCCGGCGTACAGAGGGTCTCTCAATCCGACAAGACATGAGGAGGAAGCGACATGAAGGCGCAATTCAGGATTGCCACGGGACTGCTGCTGCTCACGGTCCTCATATCTCTTGGGACGTATCAGGGCTGGTGGAATCTTCACGTACCCGCTGGCCCTCTTTCCCTCATCCACTGGCTGGGCGTGATCGGTGGAGCGTACCTGCTCATCCTTGTTCCCGTGTATTCCTATCTGAAACGTCGCACCCCTCAACGCCGTGGCACGCTGCTGAAAGTCCACGTATTCGGCAACCTGCTGGCATTCCTGCTTGTATCTGTGCACGTCGCCGATCATCTCGGCGGCCACGCGCCGGCCCCGGGAACAGGCCTGGCATCGGCCATCCTGATGGTCGCCATCGTAGCTTTCGGCTTCATGCTGCGGTTCGGTCTGGGTCCCAGGCACCGGGAGTCGTGGCGCGTGCTTCATGTGGGTCTCAGCGCGTCTCTGCTTGTGGTTGTTGGAATCCACACGCTCGTCAACTTTGGGCTGCTATAGCCGCTTCCACTCCAGGACGGTGCGAACAGGAAGAGGCAGTTGCTGGTCCCGCCGACATCCCTCGTTCTATGCGGAAGAAATGGACGCGTGCGGTGCCGCCACAGCCGAAACGCGGCGAAGAGTGACTTCGCTGATGCGGGCGAATACAGATACTTGACTGCACACGGCACGCTCTGAAATCATTGTCGGCGTTACAAACTCGGGCATTTCACTCTGACGCACTATGAGGGATGGTTCGCGGATGCTGCATCAGCAGATCGAGGTGGTATGGGAGGAGCGTCTCTCATACCCATTTGCTCGAACTTGTCGGCTCGTGGAATTGCCGTCATCGTGCGGTGTGTGCTGCTGGGTGGCAACCGTGAGCAACTGGATTCCACGGGTGCCGATATGATGTCCCTGGGGGCTGGTCTTGGCATGCGGTGTCTGTCCGCTGTTTTCGATGCTCGCACGTAACAGTCGGGAGGAAGAGATGATGGAGCCATTCGATCTTACAGAGAGGACGGGTATTGTGACAGGCGGTAGCACCGGTATCGGGTTCGCGATCGCCCGGAGCCTTGCTCGTGCAGGCATGAAGGTGGTCATTGGCAATCGGTCACATGAAGCTGGTGGACTGGCTGCCGAGACAATCAGGCGCGAGGGTGGAGATGCGATCTTCGTACCGCTAGATGTGTTGTCGCTCGACTCCATTGATGCGCATGTATCTAGCGTTATTAAGCTGTCCGGCAGGATAGACGTGCTGGTCAACAACGCCGGTACGATGATTCGAAAGCCGGTAGAAGAGATCTCCGAGGCAGATTGGGATAGTGTCATCGACGTCAATCTCAAAGGTGCCTTCTTTTGCTGCATGCGAGTGGGTCGGGAGATGCGAGCCGCACGCAAAGGGAGCATCATCAACATTTCCTCGGTGCGATCTAAGAAAATGGGACCAAACCGATCCGTGTACGCCATATCCAAAGCTGGAGTGTCCAACATGACACGAGTGCTGGCCTATGAATGGGGCAAATACAATATTAGGGTCAACGCAATCGCCCCGGGAACCACCATTACCGACTTCAACCGTCAGCACTTCGATAGCCAACCCGAGGAACTTGCGGACATTGTCCGCACAATTCCTCGGGGGCGGTTGGGGGACGTTTCGGACTACTGCACTGTAGCTGTCTACTTAGCATCGGATGTCTCCGACTTCATGACCGGGCAGACGCTATTTGTTGACGGCGGGACCACCATCTGCTGATGACTGACACTTGCACGAGACAACGGCGAACGGGGTCTTATAGCCAAGACAAAGTGATTGAGAGCAAGAAAATATGACGATCTAAGTCCGAACCATAGAGGGCATCGCCTGCGAGGCATGTGTTGCACACTGCCCCATGGATGCCATCAGCATGGCCGATGGTGCTGCTGTGATTGATCAGCATTTGCGCGTTGAATGTGGATTGTGCAGCTGAGTTGCCAATACCATAGGAGTGTTCCGCACACTGACCGCAGCGTACCAATGGTGTGGCATGGCTGGGACCCGGGCCAGTCTGATAGCATGAGCAAGACCCAAGGACAGCAGAGTGCCAATTCTCTCTGGTTCTGACCCGTCGTACAATAGAGTATACTTGGGAAATCCACAAGAGATGATGACAAGATGTTGGCACCGATAGTGAGTAGAAGGCTGCGTGCAAATAGGGATGGAATCGCGGGCGGTAGCTCATGATATCGCCAGTGGCGAAATTACCCTACGTGGAGTTAGGAAGGTACCCCACTCCACTAATGGACGCTGCACGTTTGTCAAAGGCGCTGTATGGGCCACGTATATTGATGAAGCGGGAGGATCTATGCGGGCTGGCTTTAGGAGGTAACAAGATCCGGAAGTTTCAGTTCTTGCTGGCTGACATAAAGCAACGAGGTTTCGATACAGTTGTCGCGAATGCCGGCCCCCGGTCAAACCACTGTGTTCAACTGGCTGCAGCGGTTCGGCGTCTCGGTATGCAGGCTACGTTTCTCTTGGTGGGAGAGCGGCATGAAGTGCAGGGCAATCCTCTTCTACAGAACATCTTCGGATTGGACGTCAGATACCTTGGCAGCCTGCCCCCACCCGAGTCTGACCCCTTTGGCCCTGCTATGGTCAGGAGAATGAACGAGGTAGCCGACGAACTCCGTGAGAAAGGCAGAAAGCCTTTTGTCACCAGCCATCACCATATGCCCCTCCTCATCACCGGGTGGGTCAGGGGCGCCGAGGAGATCCATCAGCAGTTGCAGTCCTGCAACGTAGCTTCAGCGCACTTGTTTTTGGCAGATGCATCAGGAGGTACTCACGCTGGCCTATTGGCCGGGACGAAGCACCTTAATGCCCCTCTAAAGATAATTGGGATAGACGTACTTCGAGGCAACAAGGCTGAAATGAAAGCGGCGGTTGCTGGGTTAGTCAGAGAGCAGGATGAGTTCTTGAATCTAGGGGTGAGTGCTACTCCAGACGAGATAGTCGTCTATGATGACTATATAGGAACCGGCCACCATCAGGCAACGAAGGACGGTATTGCCGCCATCAGGTTAGTGGCTGAGACAGAGGGAATCGTGCTCGATCCTATCCACACTGGAAAGGCTATGGCCGGACTCATTACGCTTATCAAGACAGGGCAGCTCACGTCAAGAGACACGGTGGTGTTCCTACACACTGGAGGGATAGCGAACGTGTTCGCTCTTCACGACGAATTCGCCCAAGAGTCCAGGTGAACTGCACGCGAATAGGCACACAGCTGGCCTTACGCTCTAGTCTGTGCGCGGGCTAACTGGAGTGCCTCCGTGATGTCTACTGTCCTCATTACGTGCAACAATCGTAATACTTCACTTGCAGTCTATTTACGTGGGTGGCTGTGTGGCAATACATCCCAAACGGTGTGGACGGCGGTGTCGAGGATGTCGCTTGCCACAACAGTCATGACCACATCCGTCAAGTTGCGGGTGCAGTACTGACAGCTACGATAGCTACAATGCGTCTATTCCCACTCACGGTCAACTCCGAAGAGGCACTGAACACCTACTAACCGCTGCACGCCGGCCGTAGTATGGCTCTCAACACGCACTTCATCACGGCGCCTGCCTCGGTAGACTCTTCCCTCCTCCCGCAATATGGGATGCTGTTCTATGCGCGAGGAATAGTGACAGGGGGTAGCACTCCGAGAGCAACTGGGTTGCTGACAAGCTACGGTATCTGTCCGCCATCACAATCCAGGGAATCCGGGGGAACCATGCGTGTACCCGGCGCGTCCGTTGACCACCTCGGCAGACGACGTGTATGCTTGAAGGCTCCACAGGGCAGACTCACATCCTCAGCACCGGTTCCTCCATAGTCAAGAGGTCCCTTTGACAAGAGAAGCTCACTCAGGCGTCTACTACGGATGGTGGATTGTAGCCGCCAGCGGCTTCGTCGCTCTCTTCATATCGGGAATCCTGTACTTCGGATTCACCGCCTTCATCGAGCCGATTGCTCACGAGACAGGCTGGAGCTACGCGCAGATCTCTCTTGCCGCTTCACTGCGCGGGCTTGAGGTTGGACTGCTCGCACCCTTAGCGGGCAGACTTGTGGACCGGTGGGGGCCGAGCCGGCTTGTGTTCGCTGGGGGACTACTGATCAGCGCAGGCCTTCTTCTTCTGTCCCGTGCAACGTCGCTCGTCACGTTCTATGGTGCATTCCTGATAGTCGCCTTGGGCTCCAGCGGCTGCACAGGTACAGTGCTCATTGCTGGTGTCGTCGCCTGGTTTCGAAAACGTGCCGGGCTTGCGACAGGCATTGTCGTTTCCGGTTTCGGCCTCGGTGGGCTAATGGTGCCACTCATCGTGTGGCTGATCGCCAACTACGGCTGGCGACCTACCCTGGGATTTCTGGCCCTCGCAGCCCTTGTTATTCTCCCTGTGTCGGCGATCCTGAGGCGCAAACCGGAGCAACACGATGAAGCACATGGCCAAGGCAGCGGTATCTCGGACTGGCTATCCACATCGGGGAATGGCACTTCCCCCAAAGGTCTTCGCCAGCCGGGCAGGAATTCACCCAGTGTGCTTGCCAGCAGCACTTTCTGGTTGATCGCTTTGACGTTCACTCTATGTCTCATGATTCAGAATGCCATAATCACACACATCATGCCATACATGCACAGCGTTGGAGTGTACGGAGCTATGCGTACTGTCGCCGCCACAAGCCTTCCCCTGATAAGCATCTTTGGCAGGATCGGGTTTGGCTGGCTGAGCGACAGAGTCGGTTCCCGGCGCTCAGCCGTGGTCGCTGCCAGCATGTTGGCTCTCGGTACGATGTGTCTTGCTCTCGTATCCGGGACGCACACGTGGCCACTCGTGTGCTTTGTCATTCTTGTTGGTGTGGGCTTCGGAGGCACCGTGCCACTACGCGCATCACTGACGCGAGAGTACTTCGGACGCGAAGGATTTGGCTCGGTATTTGGACTGTTGATGGGAATCACGATGATCGGGGGTATCACTGGTCCCATAGTCGCGGGACTGGTGTTCGACCACACGGGCGACTACCGGATTGCGTGGTTTGGCGGAGTGGGACTCGTCGTGACCGCACTGTTCCTGCTTCGATCTCTCCGGAGTCATTCGGTGCCGTGGGGCCGATTGTGAGGCCTGCTCCCCACTGCTCAAGATGCCTTTGGTCGGTAGTCACAATTGACTCACAAGCAGTGGTGGTCCCGGTGATTCTGACAGAAGTGGAGTGCCGTTAAGGGGCACTCTGCTATTCTGGCGGTTGGTGGTGATAGCTACCATGCCAACTGACATTTGTATCGGCGTGTGGAATTGACAGCTTCATCCGGTGCCGGTAGTCTTGGTATCGAGTCAAGTCAACGGAGTTGCATACGATGCCACTGTCTCCTGGTCGCGCAAAGATCGGTCTTCTTCTAGGTGATCCTGCGGGTATCGGCCCGGAACTCGTTGCGAAGCTTATCGCATCCCGCGAGATAGGTCGCAAAGCTACAGTGGTTGTTATGGGCAGCAAAGAGTATTTCGACGCTGGCCAGCGCGTTGCAGGTACGAGCGTCACAATCGATACGCTCAACGACATTCGCACTACGGCTTCCGGCGGAAACGTGTTCTGGATGGAACTCCCAGAGACGTACTTCGGTCCAGTGCCCATCGGTCGAGTGAACGAGAGCGCCGGCAAGAGTGTTCTCTCTTCACTACGCTATGCACTGAAACTGGCTCGGGCC
>PWUU01000110.1 GCA_003562475.1 Dehalococcoidia bacterium
CACTCGGCGTTAGGTTACCTGTCACCCGCCAACTTCGAGACGCCGACTCTCGTCAGCTGGAAGCGGGAGAACCTGCCGAATCCTCCTAACCCCACTTGTCCAACTCCAGGGGTTCACTCCAAGCGCTTTGCAGCAATCAATAGCCTGACATTAAGAATGCGCTATTGGCGCAATAGTGGCCAGAAAGTGCTTAGTTTGTTTAGCTCCTTGGATTTGACACCCCCCATGATCCTATGCGACCATATCGCTGGGCACATTCATCGACGCAAAGCAGACAACCAGATCCTGTGGTTTGCGTGAAAACGTGAGCACGCGGATCAGGAGTCGGACAAGGCGAAGGTGGGTGTGCCCTCCACTTGTCTAACAACGTGCGAGAGAGGACGCTCCCCTGCTCCCTATTCTAGAGCAGAACTCCACCTATGATCCCTGTCCGAATCTCCGGGGCCACCTCAAACCGGTACAAGTACCAGCATACGAGAGGCAGGCATGTCGTTTGGGGCATGCTTCTGGAAATGCTGTGAGGATGTCAGGCAGCTGTCTGCAATCATCAACAGTTGGCGTTCGCCACTAGTCGAGGTAGTCCTTCAGTTCCCGACTTATGGAGGGATGCCGTAGCTTCCGGAGTGCCTTAGCCTCAATCTGTCGGATGCGCTCCCTCGTTAGATTGAACTCCTGTCCGACTTCCTCAAGGGTGCACGTATAACCGGTGTTAAGCCCGAAACGTAGCTGAATCACCTTCTTCTCACGGGGCGTCAGCTTGTCCAGAATCCTGTCCAGTTGCTCTTTGACGAGCTCCTGGATGGCCACGTCCGCCGGCGTGGGACTTGTCTCATCTGTCACCAGGTCTCCTAAGACCATATTGTCATCCTCTCCGACAGGCGTTTCAAGCGACACAGGTTCATTGCGGAACAGTGACATGATTTCCTCGACATGTTCAGGGTTCATGTTCGCTCGATGTCCGATGTCCTGATAGCTTGGCTCACACTGGAGTTCCTGTCGCAACTGGCCTGTCATGCGCAGCAACCAGTTCATTCTCTCCACCATGTATGACGGAATGCGGATTGTGCGGGCCTGACCTGTGATGGCCCGCTGGATCCCCTGTCGGATCCACCACGTCGCGTACGTGCTGAACTTGTAGCCCTTACGGTGGCGGAACTTTCGGACTGCGCGCATCAAGCCGATACTGCCCTCCTGGATCAGGTCAAGGAGAGTCATTCCCTGGGTGGTGTACTTCGTAGCTATGCTTGCCACGAGCCTGAGATTCGCCCGTGTCAGGTGGCTCTCTGCGTCACGGGCCAGGTGCTTCACTTCGTCGTAGTGGCGACGCAACTCATCTTCATGCGGCTCCAGAAGTGGTCTTAGTCTATGGTCCGCTATCAATTCGTGCAGCCGGTCGATCGGCTCTTTCTCCAGAAGCTCTCTTGCCCGTGGAGGCAATACGCTGCTGTTGACTGACAGGTTCACGATTGCTTCACGCACCACGGGGACAGTTCGATCTGTCGCCCGAGCAATAGCGGACACAAGGTCAGGTCCGACCTCATGGTCGATTGCCGCACGCAGTTCAGGAACCTGCAGGAGCGTGCCCGGCGTCATGCCATCCTGAATGCCCAGGTGTCGCCTTAACGCATCCAGAAGCACGTGGCTCCTCACAACACGACCGAGGGTGATGACGGTCAGTTCTACGGGGGAGGGTCGTCGGCCGTGTTCGCTGGCATACCTATTCTCAAGTTGCTCAATCTGGCGGCCTCGTTCGATCTGCTTCGATAACTCCCGCTCGTCCGCCACTGTCAAGAGCGGCACCTGCACGATCTCACGCATGTACATGGCAACGGAATCATCCGTGGATGCATGATCCTCTAGTTCGAGAGGCGTGGAAGTATCGTCGAAGACAAGTGCAGGGCCCTCCTCACGGGCCGCTCCACCATGGGAGGCTTTCTCGAATTGGTCAGCGTCCTCGTGACCGGTTACACCATTAACCGGGTCGCAGGGAAGGTCCGGCTCATCTCGAATGACAACCATGCGTTGGCCTCATCTTCCGCGCTCATGCTGATGCAGGGAAGGCTGCTGAGGCCGAGGCTTCAGAGGCGGGTGGTGGCACAGCATCCTCCCCACCCAGCGGTAGTCCGCAGTTAAACTTAGGTCATTTCCGTCTCAAGTGTCAATTCGACATGACGTCGGCGTCCGGCATTGCCGCATCCCCGGATAGCGACAGCTTCCGCCCGGCGTTGATGCCGGCCGTATCTCACGGCGATCATCGCCCCGGTGCCCTCATCGGTGACGACAGTCGATGGCGAGGCAAAAGGGGGAGGTTGATGAAGCTCTAATTAATCGGGTGTGGTCGGCCCTGGACCCTATCTGGTCACCCTTATACTCGAGACGGTGCAGCCGGACGATAGAGAACGACGGGGCATGGCGCTTGCCGGAGCACATACGACGTTGTGGCACTGATATCGAAGATGCCGAGTCGATATCGATACCCGGCTCCCATCACAATCAGATCAGCTCGCCCCTCGCTCGCTTCAGTGACAATCGCAGGGCCAGTCTCTCGAGCTTGTAGCAGGCATGTATCGATCTCGTAGCCATACTCATGGGCGATAAGCTCGGCACGTGACAGTATCTCCTCGCCCTTCGTGCATTGTTCTTCCAGTGATGCGTTCAGAGGCAGGCTCCTCTCCACCTCAATGACGTATACTGCGCAGATCGACGCATCGCTGGCTTCGGCAAAGTCACACGCCATGCGGATGGTCTCTGCATCCTCCTGAGTTCCGCTTATCGGTACCAGTATCTTGCTGATGTCCATTCAACCAAGCAGGGTAGTAGCTTGTGAATGATTAGTCAAAAACGCATCTCCTCCCGTAGAGGGTGCGTATCAAGTAGATTACGTGCCTTTGATTGATCATTCGCCCGCGGTAGCTTGGTGCGTGTGCCAGTGATAACAATTGCCACAGGATCATTGGTCGCATTTGCGGGCACCGTTGTACTCGATGATCAAGGGCAGAGGTAACCTCGGTGAGTGTCGAAGCCGATCTGAGTCCACCGACTGGTAGTTCTCGGACTGCGGTCGCATCGTAACTGTGGGTTATCGAATCCAGGTTTGTGTTAGTATTGTCATGTAGGCCTCTACGTGAGTCCGACCCCCTGTCCGGTGAGATCCAGCTCAACAGAGAGTTAACTATGTGCTGGTGCGGTAGCGTCAGCACGAAGTAGAGGGATGAAGAGAGGTGGGGCGCAAACCTGTCAGAAAAGGGGTGGTGCTCGCAGCCGGTGACGGTGGCCGTTTCGGTCAACTCACGTCGAGAACTCCCAAGGTGCTGCTGCGGGTCCTTGGCAAGCCCCTGATCCGCTATTCAATAGAAGCGCTGGTGCGGGCAGGCATCACTGAGATTGCGATCGTCGTCGGCCACCTCGGCGACAGGGTAGTCACGTTTCTGCACCACAACCGTATTCCCGGAGTGAGGGTGGAGCACATTCCCAACCCGGACTACCGGTACGGCAATGCCATCTCAGTAGAAGCAGCCGGTTGCTGGGCGGGAGACGAGCCTTTCGTTCTCTGCATGGGCGACCACATCATGCACCGGGATTACATCTTCCGTTTTCTGGATGCGATGCCCAGCCGAGAAACCCTGGCGGTTGACTTCAGGCCTGGAAATCACCATGTGTTGGAAGAAGCTACCAAGGTCCGGATCGACGGCAACAGGTGCGTACGGAATATCGGCAAGGAGTTGACGCGTTGGGACGGCATTGACTGTGGCATCTTTCTGCAAACGGCGGACTTCGTGAGCGCCATCAGGGAACTGCGCCTCGCCCGTGGCCCAGGCATCGGCATCAGCGATGTTGTCAGGTTCATGGTGGATTGCGGCCACCGCTTCGACACTTGTGAGACGACCGGTCTCTTCTGGGCCGACATAGATACTGCGGAGGATATGCTCCTGGTACAAGGTGCCGAGAGATGGCTATAAGCACGGCATATGACGGATTCATCTCCAGGCATGTTAATCGCCGGTTGTCGGAACCGGTGGCGAGACTGCTCGCAAAAACCGGGGTGACCCCCAATCAAGTAACGTGGGCTGCGTTGATTATTGCCATTGCCTCCGGTTGCCTCTTTGCCCTGGGGGTCAACGTTGCCGGCGGGATCGTTGCACAGCTTGCCTCTATTGCCGATGGAGTGGACGGTGGACTGGCGCGCCTCAAAGACCTTAGCTCCTCTTTCGGCAGCCTGCTGGACGCCGTCCTGGACCGTTATGCCGATGCTGTCATAGTGCTGGGTATGACGCTGTGGTCACTGGGTCACGAAAGCTACCCGGCTATCTGGGCCGTGGGTTTTGCCGCTGCTGTTGGCACTATGGCAGTCAGCTACACAAGAGCTCGTGCGAGCCCTGCGTACCACCCTTTCCTGGACAGAGGATTTGCCTCTCTCGCGTCGCGTGATATCCGCCTGTTTCTTGTCATGCTCGGGGGGCTCACCGGGCAGGTGTATTTCTGCCTGCTGCTCATTGCCTCGCTGACTAACCTGATGGTCTTCCACCGCCTTGTGTGTGTCTACCGCCTTTCGATGGCGAAGAGTGGAGGAGAGGGTGGATTCATTGACCGTGACCATGAGTTTACTGAGGCCGTTGCTGTACGGGAGCTGGAACGCGATGAACGTGTGCGACCGCTCTAGAGCGACACGGTTGGCAATGCGGCGCGACCACGCGTTGATCGATCCTGCCAAACGTCATCTGGGCAGCGCTCGTGGTGAATCTCCTGACGAACACATGGCGCTACGAGTGTCATGGCAGATAAGCTGCGAGGCGCCAGGTGAATCTCATGCTTTCCAGGCATCATTGTCATGACAGTAGCTTTGTGGCTATGGCAGCTACGATTACGATCGGAAGGTGCTTTGTTTGCCCGATTGGCCCCATTCGTGGCTGATGATGGTGGGTTTCCAGCCAGGCGGGCAATCGGCGTCAACGTCACTTCATACGACTTTCCTTCATTGGCACAAGTGCCTGAACACTGTTAGCTACACGCGGTAGTGCGCACACATTGTTTGAGGCCGTTCATTCCTGGATCGTCACCCCGAGGAGTCATTGGATGTCAGGCTGAGGCTGCTTGTGGAGAGTGCAGGGAACATCGTCCGGACTGTGGACATGGAGATGCGCCCTCCCTGCATCAGCAGTTCAGTGCGACGTCACCTGGCATATACGCGGGAAGAAGCTACGCGTGTCAGGACGGAGGATGTGTTCGCCCCCGATTCATATCAACCGGCCATGGAGGTGCTCGCAGAGGAAATTGCCAGAGACCAGTCGCCGCATTGCGATGCGGACAGGACTCGAACCATCGAGGTAGATCTTGTCCACAGAGACGGGCAGCTTTCGAGCAATCAATAGATGCCGTCTACATGGTCTCCGCTTGAAGGCGCAATCGTAGGTGTGAATCAGGCATGGCTTGATCTGTTCGACTATAGTCGCGAGGAACTATCGCACATCAACGCGATTGGTCTCTATGCTAATGCCACCGACAGAGGAGTGTTCCTGCAGCGGCGGCAGTTGGTGACATGCACACCTCGCGTTAGGTCAACGGGATCGAACGAAACGGCGTCCCAGGCGCCATCTCGTGCACCATTGACCCGGCAGCGCCACGTTAGATGGCGTGTGCACCAGCCTTGATCCTTGCACTGCGATGTGCGGTGGGCCGAGACACTTGCTGTATGCTGCCGTGTAGGGCGGCCATGGTGCCGTGGTGAATTGTCAAGGTAAGATGGCGTACTTCCGCCTTACGGCCGGCGCAACCATACAGGCTGCCTCACAGTCCGGTGTATCGTGGGGAAACACACGAGGGGTAAACCGTGGGGCGACTATGATCGACGCTCGGACCTGAAGTAGTCGGCCACGCTCCGGCCGAATTCCTCCGCGGCCTCACCGGCCTGGCGAAACCGCTCGCGCACATCGTCATCCTTGAACCGGCGACCGAGGTGAATGGCGGATTCGGTCGCCGCGTCCCCAAACTCCCTCGCTTTGGCCTTCAGTTCCGGGTCGTTGAACACCTCGCTGAAGGCTTCTCCAAGCGCCGTGAACATCTGACGCAAGCTGTCGCTGGCGCCGCTCTCTTTTCCCTGTCTCTCTTGCTCCTTCATCTACCGAACTCCAATCTCAAGCATGTGCAGGGGCCCCTGCGCCCCGTGTGGCGGACTATGATAAGCGGCTAGTGCTTCACTGGCTGTGGCTTCATGGAGAGGACGGGTATGTGAGTGTGCCGCATCACGTGATCTGCCACGCTGCCGAACACGAGGCGCCCGATGTTCTTGCGACCGTGGGTAGCGATTGCGATGAGGTCGATTCCACTCGTTGCCGCATACTCAACGATGGCATCGCCGGGCGATCCCTCGATGGTCACCGTGTTCACGGCGAGTCCGCGTTCCCTCAATCCTGCGGCGACACCCTCGAGGTACTGCTTTGCTTCATACGCGAGGCGTCGCATCTCCTCCTCGATGACGCTCTCAGCCCCCTGTGCGGAGGCGGCTGCAAGCGATGATGGAATCTGGAGGACCTGGAGCAGTAGTACTTGTGCGCCAAAGCGATGGGCGATCTCGGCAGCGTAGGGGACCATCTGTTCTGAATGAGTTGAACCGTCAAGACAGACCAGTATCCTGTTGAACATCCGGGTTCCCTCCTCTCTCCAACTCCGGCACTGACACGAATCCTGATTATCAGGCTACTGGAATGCGGCCACCGCGTCAACAAGAGGCTGGTTCAGCGCCTGAGGCAGACCACACAGCCGCCAGACGACCTCTCAATCTCTCTTGAGTACTCTTCGCGCTGGAAGATCCTGAACAATAGCTCTTCCTCGGCGGCCTGGCCGAAGACGTCGCTCACCGTTACCTTGACGTAAACCTCTGTGGTGGCGTTTGGTGGAGTGAAGAGCACCATGGGCCCGGCCCCTTCGATGGTTCCCTCAGTGCAGGACCACTCGTAGGTCAGCTCTCTTCCGGCCGCGTAGGCGACGCATTCGATCTCGCACTGGGTCAGGCTGCCGCGCAATAGTCGATAACCTCCGCGGAAGTCCTCCTTCGTATAGTCAGGAAGGAGTGGCCAGACAAGGAGGTCCTCGATGATAGGGGGGTCAGCGGGCAGAACGTCAACCGTAACGGTTCTGGTGCGGCTGGCGCCGAGTTCGTCGGTGACCCTGACCGTCGCTGAAAGGGTTCCCGGTTCTTCCGGTGCGGTGAGGGTGACCATCGGGCCCAAACCGCTGATGACGCCCGCCGAGCACTGCCATTCGTAGGAGATGGTATGTCCATCGGGATCGGAAGCTTCGCAGCGCAGGGTGCTTATCTGGCCCGGCAGCAATACCGCCGGGTCCGCACTCAACGAAGTGATTGCGGGTGGAGCGTTATCTCGAACCTGTACGATGGTGACGGCAGATGCAGAGCCGCCATCGCTGTCCTCGACTTCTACCTTTACCGCGTACGTGCCCGGATTCGCAGGTGCCTGCCACAGTGCCTTGTGCTTCATAGGGATCAGCCTGCCGTACGCAGATGACCAGGTGTAGGTGAGCGACGCGTTATGGTCATGGGAGGCGATGCAGACCAATTCCGAGGACTGGGAGACGAACAGCGTGTCTCGGGAGGCGACAAGTGTCTCGATAACGGGGTCGACGGGTTCTGTGTCGACCGGTTCTATAGATTGCGTTGCGTCAGCAGGTACCGCGAGCAACACGCCGAGGATCGCAATGCCAAACAGTATTCCGGCAACATCGCCGGGTGAACTGCCGAATTGACGGGTCGTACCCATCTTCCTCCTCCCGACACGCGCTGGAGTGGCGCCTGTCATGCCCTTCTAGCCAAAACACGCGGAGCCTACAAGAGACACAGGACGGGTATGGGTGCGCAGTCCTGGAGGAATCTCATGTCCTTGTTCTGGTGGAATGCTCCCGTATGGTTCGCTATAGTAGGCAACGCGAGGGGGTAACATGGGAGAATTGTTCGAGAGAACTGTGCTCAACGGAATGGTCTTGAGGAACCGGTTCGTCCATTCTGCAACCAACGAAGGAATGGCGAATGACGATGATGGGTGTGTTAACGATCGGCTGATACGGCTGAAGGAAGAGGTTGCGGCAGGGGAGATCGGCCTCCTTATTCCGGGCAATGCGTACGTGAGTGCACAGGGCAAGTCGAGGCCGGGACAAACGGGTGTTCATAGCGACGATACGATACCCGGCCTTGCGAGGATGGCAGACGTGGTGCATCGACATGGGGCGCGCATTGCGCTGCAACTCACTCATGCGGGAGGGAACATGTACGTGCCTCCTGAGAGAGGCTATGCGCTCGGGCCGTCCACTATGCAGCTCACCGATGTGTCGTGCCGTGCAATGCACACAGAGGACATTGCGCAAACGGTGGCTGACTTTGCTGCGGCTGCAGTTCGTGCGAAACGGGCCGGGTGCGACGCTGTGCAATTGCACGGAGCGCACTCGTACTTGCTGTCGCAGTTCCTGTCACCGTACTTCAACGCGCGTGATGATGAGTACGGTGGGTCGCTTGAAAACCGTGCCCGCTTCGTGCTGGAAGTGCTTCACGCCGTGCGAACAGCGGTCGGCCCGGATTTCCCAGTTCTCATCAAGGTCAACTCAGAGGACTTCCTTGATGGGGGATTCGTGCTTGACGACTTCGTTCCCCTCTGTCTCATGCTTGAGAAGGAAGGCATCGATGCCATCGAGGTGAGCGGAGGGACGCATTTCAGCGACCCAGAATACTTCTGCTCGCGTCCTGTTGGTACCGTGCCCCGGGAACAGGAGATCTACTTCAAAGAGGCGGCGGAGCGCTACAAATGTGAAGTCAGTGTTCCGCTGATGCTCGTGGGTGGTGTCCGGTCACTTGGAGTCGCCGAACACGTGGCGAAATCCGGGCTGGCTGATTACGTGTCACTCTGTCGACCGCTCATACGGGAGCCAGGGCTTGTCAACCGCTGGCATCACGGCGACTCACGTCCGTCGACGTGTACATCCTGCAATCTGTGCTTCGCCCCCGTCCGTTCCGGAGAAGGCCTGTACTGCGTCGCCCTTGCGCAGCAGAAACAGAGAGAGAATTCGTGATTCGGGTCCGGTGTGGGTGGTGTCACGAGGGACGCAACAATTCCTGTCGCTGCATAGGTAATCAGTCTCGCGTTGTGAAAGATCACGCGAGCACCGGAATCTCCAGTTTTCAGCGCGTTCGTAGCGGCGGTGACCGCGCTTCCGCTGCTTCGGTTGTCACCCCGGGTGTCGTGGTGCGATACCGAAACGGCTGATCGTGTGCCCGATCTGTGTCTTGTCCCCCGCTCCGTGACTGCTGATGCTATACTACCGCGACTTGTGGATGAGGAGGTGCATCCCGAATGAGAGTCGCAATCATTGGCATCGGTGGAGTTGGCGGATACTACGGTGGCAGATTGGCTTACCAGTTTCCTCCAGGGAGCGAGCACGAGATATTGTTCTTCTGCCGGGGAACCCACATGGAGGCCATCAGGCGCGCCGGTCTGAAGCTTTTCGCGAAGGACGGAGACGTGGTGGCATATCCGGCAATGGCCACCGATAATGCTGCTGAGATGGGTATCGTGGACGTCGCCATGTTCACGGTGAAGGGGTACAGCCTTCCTGAAGTGGCCGGAGCTATGCGTCCTGCGATTGGACCGTCGACCGTGGTCATACCGCTTGGAAATGGGGTCAACAACGACGAGATACTGAAACGGGAGATTGGCACCGGGCGTGTGCTCAATGGCTGTGTCTACATCTCCACCCATATCGAGGCTCCCGGCGTGGTCGAACAGACGGGCGGGAGCCGCAAGTTCATCTTTGGCAGTCCGGATGGAGAAACCGAACCGTATCGGCCTATTGAGGCGATGTTCAAGGCCGCCGGCATCGATGCCGAGCTCAGCAGCAGTATTGTTCGTGATGTCTGGGCGAAGTTCATTTTCATAGATGCCATCTCCGGCGTCACCAGCCTCCACGGCGTTACCATTGGAATCGTTCTTGGTAACCCGGAACTGAAGGGGCTTCTCGCCGACCTCATGCGGGAAGTGGAAAGCCTCGCCGACAGGTTGACGGTGGGGTTGCCTGCCGGCATTGTCGAGCAGGCTATCGAGAGGGCCGGGGCGTTTCCGCCCGACACCAAGACCTCCATGCAACTGGACGTGGAGAGAGGGAATCCCGTGGAACTGGACACCATGCTCGGATATGTGGTGCGTAAGGGGAAGGAACTTGGCATTCCTACGCCGCGCCACGTGGAGGCCTACCAGGCTTTATTGCAGCGGACACGCTAAGACCCGAACGCGCAACATGCGCTCCTCATGCCTTCATTTGTGGAGCAGAGCTTTCGTTGCGGCCTTCGAAAGCAAGAACGGATGTGCTGATGGACACATGTGAGGTTCGACTCCTCTATTAGCACCACGTGTCGTTGGAAGTGAAGCTGTCTATGAGGACGCCTGTGTGCGACTGCGCAAGAGGGATTAGCCCGATTGGCTTCGTTCCATTGCCTGATGGTCGATGCTGACCTCTTCGGACATTTGCCCGATTGCTCCTTGCTGCCCGATCGCAGCGACCTGATAGAAGTACCGGATTGTGGGATAACGCGCGGTCGTACGCAACTCGTCGTCGACGTACTGCGTGGCAATAGTGACGGCCTGAAGCTCGTATTCTGTCTTCTCTCCCGGTGTGGCGCCCATACCCTGCTCCGCGCGAAAGATCGCGTATCCCTCCACCCGCGGATCCATTGTCGGATTCCACGACACGATGATCGTATCGCCGAGCCTGTCATTTTCGGGTTCGTACGGGCCACGTTCAACCCTGACGTTTTCCGGCACAGGCAGAGGCTTGTCCTCCTGGGTGCATCCGGTTGTACACACCAGAAGCAGAATGAATACAAGTGCCAGAGCCATTCCTGGGACCATATGCCTGTGCTTCATTTTGCTTCTACTCCCGTTGATGCCGATGTACCACACCGGGGTGAACGGTGCGTGTCGTGATTGACTGATGGAGATTATAGCGCAGTGTAGCAGTCGACGGTTCGTATCCAGCGAAACAGATTGGGGATGAGTGTACACGCTACTGCCATATGTCACGAATACGCGCACCGATGTCGCTCGTGAAGTGGGGTGTAAGCTCATCCGCTGACACCTCTGTTGTCCGGTGGGTCGCGCGCTGCACCATTGTGGCGACTACATCATCGCTCAGAAATCGTGAGCACTGGGCATAGATGTGCCTGTCTGTGACCCCCGGCGTCCTGCCGTAGAAGCGCAACGGCCAGAGTACGTACAGGAAATCACGGGCACGGGTCATTGCCACGTATGTAAGACGCAGTTCTTCATCGATCTCGTCCTTGTTGCCGGTTGACATATCCGATGGCAGGCAACCATCCGCCGCGTGGATGAGGTACACGACATCCCATTCGAGGCCTTTGGCAGAGTGGATCGTTGAGAGCACCAGCCAGTCATCGTCCTTGAGCGGTTCACCTGCGAGGTCCGCGCTGGAAAGAGGAGGGTCAAGGATGAGGTCGTCCAGAAACGTCTGGAGTGAGTCATACCTGGTAGCGAGTTGCGCCAGGTGTCGCAGATCCTCGTGGCGTGGCTCCGGGTTTTCGTAGTTCTGTTGCAGAAGCGGTGTGTAGAAGAACGCCACGCGCTCGATGAGCACGGCGGGTTCGCCGGTTCGGATTGGAGCAGCGTCTGCGAGCAGTGCCCTGAGTCTCGCTACGCTGGTGCCGGCCGCCGGTGGTGCTCGGAACGTGTCGAGTGCGGCGGCATCGAAGCCGTGGGAAGCAATGTGCGCGATGGCCTGACCTGCCGTGACAGGACCGACACCGCTGATAAGCTGAAGCACGCGAAACCAGGCGATTTCATCGCGCGGGTTCGCGATAAGACGAAGCAGGCTGACGAGATCCTTCACGTGCGACGCCTCGAGAAAACGAAGGCCTCCGTACTTCCGGAACGGGATGTTCTTCCTGGTCAATGCGAGTTCGAGAGAGGCCGTGTGGGAGGCGGCCCGGCACAACACTGCCTGGCGCCGGAGCGGGATGCCCTGCTCGAAGTGTTCGAGAACAAGCCTGATGACCTCCTCGTCCTCATCGCTCTCGTCGCCGCACGTGATGAGCTGTGGTCTCTGACCGTCACCACGCGTTGCCCATAGCTCTTTGGAGAATCGTTCATGTGCCTGTGCGATAACACGGTTCGTGGTCGCGAGTATCGGCTGTAGCGACCGGTAGTTCTGGTCGAGCGTTACGATGGTAGTCCCCAAGAACTCCTGAGGGAAGTCGAGCATGTTCCGTACAGTCGCAGAGCGAAAACCGTAGATGCTTTGTGCATCATCTCCCACGACCATGATGTTGCGGTTGCTGCTCCTGAGTCGTCTCAGCATGCCTGCCTGGATTCGGTTGGTGTCCTGGTATTCATCCACCAGTATGTGGTCAAACCGTCCACCCATGGCTCGCTCCATGCGGGGATCCTCGAGGAGGTAGAACAAGTACAGGAGCAGGTCATCGTAATCCAGCACGCTCCGTTTCTGCTTGCGATCAACGTAAGACCTGAAAAGCGATGCCAGTTCGGTCTCCCACTCAAGGCACCATGGGTAGTGGCCGGCCAGCACCTCCCTGAGGTCGACCGCAGAGTTCACTTTGCGGGAGTAAATGTCCATACAGCTAGCCTTCTGAGGGAAGCGCTTGCCTGTTCGCGAAAGCCCCATCTCGTTGCGTATGACGTTGAGAAAGTCTTCAGCATCGGTCCGATCGATAACTGAGAAGTCAAGCCCGAGCCCGGCGGATCGGCCATAGATGCGCAGCACTCGATTGGCAAAAGAGTGAAACGTGCCGCCCCAGACGCGCCCAGTTGCCCCGGCCGCCGTGCCAATGTGTGCCGAAGCCCGTTTCAGCATCTCGGCGGCCGCCCGACGCGTGAAGGTTAAGAGCAGGATTCGCTCTGGCGTGACTCCCTGCGAAATCAGGTAGGCGACGCGACAGGCGAGCGTCCTGGTCTTGCCGCTTCCCGCGCCCGCAACCACCAGCAGCGGGCCCTCTCCGTGCGTCACGGCATCCCGTTGATGTGGATTCAGGTCTTCCAGCCAGGCAAGGTCCTGCATGGTGTTCAATGTATCATCAGAATAATTGGCGTCGATCCTGTGCCATTATGATGTCGATCCGGTTGTCGGTCCCCGCGATGGCCTCGCGTGTGTCACACAGGTCTCCCTCTTGCAAGAGGCTCTCGTGCGCCCCCGGTGAGTATACTACGTGTTTTCTGCTGCACATGGAATTGTGTCAGGAGCCAACAGAGATGAGTCTCGGGGTCGTTGACATAGAAGTTACTCTCTCCTTATGCTGTGTGGCGTGCCACGCTTCCGAATCTGGATGCACAGCTCTCTGGCAGCTGGCACGAGGAGGGGTGTGTTATGGCAATTCGCATCACGACACTGGCGGAGAATACTGCCGGTTGGGTGAACGTGGTTGGAGAGTGGGGACTCTCCATGCTGGTAGAGACCGACGATTGTGTGGTGCTCTCTGACGCAGGCACCAGCGAGGCCGTGGCGCGTAACGCACGGGCGCTCTCCGTTTCTCTGACCGCTGTTGATGCGGTGGTGTTCAGTCATGGGCACTTCGATCATACGGGCGGGTTGCCTTACCTGCTGCCGCTGATTCACAAACCTGTGGATGTGATGGGCCACCCGGGGATATGGGATCGCAAGTATGCTTACCACCCGGGTCGCAAGGTGTGCCAGTACAACACGGGTGTTGAGTACGAGTACATCGGCATTCCGTATGTGCGGGAGGAGGCCGAGAAGTGGGGTGCACGCTTCGTGCTTGGAACTGAACCCGTGTGGTTGAGCGAGGCGGTGGTTACCAGCGGAGAGGTGCCTATGCGAATGGAGTACGAGGTCGTTGATCCGATGCTGAAGGTGCTGGAAGAAGGAAAGTTTGAGCCAGATCCGCTGCTCGACGATCAATCCATCTACATCAAGACGGGGAAGGGTCTCGTTGCGGTTCTTGGTTGTGCACATCGTGGCGTTGTGAACCATTTGCTGCGTGGTCAGGAACTGACCGGGCTTGACCGTGTGCACGCTGTCATCGGTGGCACTCACTTGATGCGAGCCTCGGACGATCGCATTGAGAGGACGGTCGCGGAACTCAGACGGATGGGCGTGGAGTTCGTGGCGGCGTCGCACTGCACGGGCTTGAGAGCGGCCTGCATCCTTGAGCGAGAGTTTGGCGACTCGTTTGTGTTCAACAATGCGGGTACGTGCATCAGTCTGTGATCGGGCGCACAGGGTTGGTGAGGTCTCGCTGCTGTTCGGAAACCTGGTCCGGCCCCGCATTACACGGCAATGAGGTTGGCCTGGATCGCCTGATCGATGGTTATTGTCGCGTAGCCCTTCCTTGCTGGCCCGGGATTCACCATCAGCACGCCATCCACAATAGCGCTGAATGGTTGGTGTGAATGGCCGAAGACAATGAGGTCGGGATTCTCCGGGAACAGCGCTCTGATCCTCTCAGCGATGCCTCCCGGCGCTCCTGAGCCGTGAGCTACCCCCAACGTCTTGCCGTTCAGGCTGACGAGTTGCCTTCGGGGCAGCTGGGCCTTGAGTGCGGTAGAGTCCATGTTCCCCGAGACTGCAATCACCGTGGTGTTCAACGCTCGCAGTTCATCGAAGAGCGAAAGCTCTGTGTGGTCGCCCGCATGAACAATGATGTCCGCCTGCCGCAACGCGTCGCGGACCCGGAAGGGCAACTCGCTTATGGAAATGGCATGCGAATCCGATATGGCCACAACAAAGACGCTCATTCGATCATCCTCCTGCGCACCACGTGGAGTTGACCTTTGCCGATACTATATCGTACCTCAGGTTGCCGCTAATACACGCAATGTGTCGACACTGGTCTTGTGAGACAGATATCATGTGTGCAACGTAACAAATGGAGGTCGGGAGGTGCTGTGAAATCACACACTGAGTATCTGTGGTTCAACACTGAACACGAACATGAGTATGTCAACATCACGAGAGATGTCGAAGGGATGGTCGGGGCAAGCGGCATTCAGGAAGGCTTTGTCCTTGTGTCTGCCATGCATATCACGGCTGCCGTGTACGTAAATGACGCCGAATCAGGCCTCATTGCGGACATCGAGGAATGGCTTGAGGGGTTGGCTCCGTTTCGGCCTGATTACCGCCACCACCGAACAGGAGAGATGAACGCGGACGCCCACCTGAAGAGCCTACTCCTGCACCACGAGGTCATCGTTCCTATCACGGGCGGGAAGCTGGATCTTGGACCCTGGCAGCAGATCTACTATGCGGAGTTCGATGGCAGAAGGAGAAAGCGGGTAGTAATGAAAGCGATTGGTGAGTAGTGAGAGAAGCTCTTAGTACGCGGTGCTGAGACGCAGATTGTGAGGCGGTGGACCGTGACAGAGGAGAACACCATGAGGCAAAGAGTAAGCATCGTCAGAATCGAGAATTGTGAGATCGACAAGGCGGTTCGGGACGCGGTTGAGATGGCGGGCGGCTTGTCAAACCTTGTCTCGAGAGATTCAAAGGTAGTAGTGAAGCCGAACCTTGCCCGGTTGGCACCTTCGGGGAGTGGTGTCGTAACTGATGCGCGTGTTACCGAAGCTGTCACCAAACTGATGCTGGACCTCAATCCTGCATCGCTGGTGATTGCAGAAGGGACAGCGGTTGGCTATGACGATGGCGCCCTTAGCACCGAGCACGTGTTCGACATGAGCGGCACACGGGCGGTCGCCCAGATGATGGGAGTACCCTGTGTCAATCTGAACATCGATAAGCCGGTTGCTGTGGAAGTGGCCCAACCGCGATCGATGGATCGGATCCTGGTGGCGAAGACAATCCTTGAGAGCGATGTGGTCGTCAGTGTTCCGGTGCTCAAGACGCACATCCGAACCAATGCGACGATCTCCCTGAAAAACATGTACGGTGTACTTCCCGGCGCGGAGAAGAGGGCTGGTCATATGCTTGGAATCAACAACTCTCTCATTGACCTCATATCTGTCGTGCGGCCCTCCTATACCGTGATCGATGGTCTTGTCGGGATGGAGGGCCTGTGGCGCTCTCCTGAGGACGCCCGCATCATGCAACTGATCGTTGCGGGAAGCGATGCGCTCGCCACGGATCTCGTCGGCTGCGCCCTGATGGGCCTGGATCCCGGTTCAGTGTTCTACCTGAGCGAGTTGACCTCGCGTGAGAACGAGGTGCGAGGACTCGCTGACATTGACGTTGTTGGTGAATCTATTGACGCACATGCCCAGAGGTTTCGGCCGGCGTTTGACGCTTTCATGGAGCGGTACGGCGACGTCCGCGTGGCAAGAGGCCCATTCTTCTGTGGTGGTTGCGTGGCAGAGCTCGTTACTGCGATTCGCTATGTGCATGATGCAGGGTATGGCGAGCGCATGAAGGGCCTCAGCATAGTGGTCGGTGCGCCCGAAGAATTCGAGGTTTCGGGCAAAGTAGCTGTCGTCGGCGAATGCAGTGAGACCTATGAAGGATACGGGCCGATGGCTCCTGGATGTCCCCCTGCCGAAGACGACGTGGTGACTGCGCTGTGCGAAGCCTGTGATGCTGATCCCTCGCTGGTGCTTTCGCTTCGGGATGAGAATCGATGCTCCATGTGGGAGTCTACGCAAGACCTCATCGGTAGGTAGGCGCCGTGTTGCATGTCAACCGACGGTGTCGGTGGTAGTGTGGCAAGCCCAACCGTTCGTGCGGCTTAAAGATCGTAGCGGAGACGAAGAATCCTGCGCTGGAGGGCGCTGATGAGGGGCCCCACAAGCAATAGGAGCAGCATGGCACCTGTCGGGTAAGCGACCCATCTCCACCTGGACAGTAGTGACGGCGAATCGAGTGTCATGGGCTGGAAAACGTCGTGTTCCGAAAGACCGATTGTCTGACTCGGCTCCAGCGTTGATGGGTGCCCGGTCGACGTAAATACCGCAGATAGTCCATGTACTTCAACTTCGTAGGTGCCTTCCTCGGGAGGTTCATAGTCGAAGGTGAGCACGAGGCGGTCACCCGGCGACAGAGAGATTTCCTGCTCTCCCTCCGTTTGGTCGTTGACCGTCATGTAGACTTGTGAGCGCACGTTGGCATTGCTCCCACCGTAGGTGGCTACAACACTGATAGTGACGGCCTGTCCTGCGTATGGGCGGGATGGATCGACGATCAGCGAGCTGAAACTGAAGCCGGAAGCGTTCAGGGGTGTATTCCCGGCCACGCCCGGAGCAATCACGGAGAACTTGCTCAGATAGCTCACTTCAGCGATTACGGTGCGATTGTCCAGGTTCGCCTCGGAGGGAAGCGTAGTCCAGTCCCCGGTCGATGGGTCGAACTCGGCGATGCGTAGCTCTCTCTCGTCGATACCAGCTGGAAGACTTGAGGGGTCGTATGGGAGTGAGATAGGAAGCGGTGGGTCAAATGTGGCTCCGTCCGGCTTAAGGTCGTACACGTCACCGAGAAGGATTCCTTCCGTCGGCAGGGCGGGTGGATGGCCAAGCTCGATGAGCACTTCGGTCAGTGTGGCTCCTGTTGGGTCGAGAGCTACCGTTCCATCAGGTATGGCGACAGATGCTATGTGTGCGTCCTGATGCTGCACTTCAGGTGCAGCATCTTCCTCTGCGAAGCGAGCAGTCAATGTCTTGTGATTGTAGATGGGGGCTTCGACAGAGCTCTCGCTCTCTTCAAACTAGTCGCTCCATCGTTCAGAATCCATCCTGAGTCGGGAATCTACAACCATTTGTTGACGTCTTTCAAATGCTCGTCGGCCTGATGGTGCGAATGAATGCATCCGGCGATGTTCGACGCGTCCGTTCATCGTTACGCTCAGCAGCGACACCGGCAGCTTCGGGCACGCTTGCACCGGGATCATCGTGAGAAACAGGCGGCCTTGTGCTTGTGGTGGTTGTCGTGCGACTACGGGCGGTCCCGCGCGCGAACCGGTGTCTGTGGGAGAATGATGCGTGTATGTTCCGCTGCCCTCTGAAGAGCCGCACGCGGAGGTTCCGGCTCTCCGGGAGGACAACCAGAAGGGCCCATGCGCCGGGGGCGTGCACCCTGCTACACTGGCAGGTCAACATGGACATCGGACCCACGCCCACTCTTGGGCAAGCCCGTCAGGAGATGCTTGCCAGGATGCCGGTGGCAAAGCTGCTGTGGAAACTGACCCTCCCTGCTATGGCGGGCATGATGACCATGTCGCTCTACTACGTCGTGGACACGATCTTCATCGGCCGGGGAGTCGGCTCCACGGCCATTGCGGGCGTGACGATTGTCTTTCCACTCATCATGCTGATGATGGCGCTCGGCCTGATGATCGGAACCGGCGCTGCATCGGCAGTGTCGCGAAATCTTGGCGCAGGCGATGTCGTACGCGCTGAGCGGATCCTTGGTAACGCAATCACCCTCTCCGTGCTCCTGGGGCTTGTGGTGATAGTCGTATGTGTGCCCAACAGTGCTGGACTGTTGAGGCTGTTTGGCGCGTCTCCCACCATTCTGCCGTATGCGCGCGAGTATGCCGACATAATCATTCTCGGGGCAGTGTTCGCCATCTACCCGATGGTGGTGAATAACCTCGCACGTGCTGAGGGGAACGCCAATGTCGCTATGAAGAACATGATACTGGGAGCGGTATTGAACATCGTACTCGATCCACTGTTTATCTTCGGGTTGCAGCTCGGCGTGAGAGGAGCGGCGATTGCCACTGTGGTTTCGCAAGTGGTGACGACGGTGTATGTGACCCGGTACTTCGTTTCTGGCAAGAGTACGCTGCACTTTCGAATGAAGTACCTGAGGCTTGAATTGCCTGTTGCGGGAGAAGTGCTCTCGGTTGGCTTTCCTTCCCTGGTTCGAATGGGTTCTGCAAGCATACTGGTGCTCATCATCAATCGGACGCTTGGCGTATTCGGTGGAGACTTATCGATCGCAGCTTTCGGCATTGTGAACCGGTCGATGGTGTTCGTCGCGATGCCACTCCTGGCTATTGCGCAGGGACTGCAGCCGATACTGGGTTTCAGCTATGGTTCCGGCAGATACGACCGTGCGCTTGGGGTGACGGTGCTCGCTCTGAAGGCCGCTTCGCTATTGTCTCTGGGCGCGTTTCTGGGGCTCATGGTGTTTACTGCTCCCGTCATGAGTGTCTTCACGACCGATGCTGCCCTGATTTCTGAAGGAGTCCATGCGGCGCGGCGAGTGTTCTTCGTGTTCTTCCTGGTGGGGTTTCAGATTGTAGGCTCTACTGTATTCCAGGCCCTGGGAAAGGTTACGAAGACGTTTGTGACGTCCACATCGCGCCAGGTGCTGTTCCTTGTTCCTCTCGTGGTTGTCCTGCCGCGATTCATCGGGACCGATGGCATCTGGCTCGCGTTTCCGATTGCTGACGCACTGTCGTTTCTCCTGGTGTTTCTGCTCATCGCGCCGCAATTGCGTGAATTCAAGCACAAGGCCGGTGCGGGCTCTCCCGGACCATCCGGGTGAAGTGCAACGGTGCGGATAACCCGCTGAACGGGCGAGGTAGCGATGCAGGTGCACCGCGTCGCGTATCCGGCGCCCCGGTGGCCGTGCCCGAAGATCAAGCGCTACAGGTAGCGGCGCGCAACACGGTCCACGACGTCTTCGATTGCAGCACATACCATGGCAAGCTCGGCGTTTGTGCTGGTCAGAGGCAGGTACATCGTGATGACATTGCCGTAGTGTGGGAACTGGCAGTTGAGCAGTACACCGTGTTCGCGACCGACCTCGCTGATAAAGGAGGCTACCTCCCAGGGGTCGGCGAAAATCGACTTCGCCGACTTGTCACTCACGAGCTCGATGCCCTGGACTGCGCCACTCATTCTCACGTCACCGACGACCGGCGACTGCGTCATCAGCGACTTGAGTCGTTTCCCCATTATCGCCTCGATCTCCCGTGCCCGCGCGAGCAAGTCGTGTTCCTCAACATAGGCGATGCCGGCGAGTCCTGCGGCTGCGAGATACCCGAGTCCGCCGTAGGTGAATCCGTGGTGCAGGTTCCCGGTCTCAGCAAGCACTTTGCCAATCTCCTCACTTACGTGGGTGACTGCCAGTGCGCCGCACCCGGCGGAGATGGCCTTTCCGATGCAGAGCATATCCGGCACGATCCCGTGTTTCTCCGATTCAAACCACGCGCCGGTTTTCGCGATGCCGGTAATGATCTCGTCCGCAATAAGCAAGACGTCGTACTTGCTGCATGTCTCCCTTATCGCCTGCATGTAGCCGGGTGGCGGTGGTACGATGCCCAGCCCGGTGTTGGTATTCTCGGTGATGACACATGCGATGGTGTCCGGATCCTCGAATTGAATCACCTTCTCCAGTTCCCGGGCGCATAACAGATGGCAGTCGGGCAGGGCCTTCTCGAAGGGACAGCGGTAGCAGTTCGGCGCGTTGAAAGACACGAATCCAGCCATGAGGGGCTCGTAAGGCGTACGACGAAACGTGTGACCGCTCGCGCTCACCGTCGCGAGACTCATGCCGTGGTAATCGCCGGGGATACGGTGTAAGACCTTGTACTTGCCGGCTTTGCCGAGGGCCTTCCAGTACTGACGTGAAATCTTGAGGGCACCCTCGGTGGCGTCTGTGCCATTGGCACCGAACACGCTGTACTTCAGGTTGCCGGGAGATATCGCAGCGAGCTTTTCTCCGAGCTTTAGGAGCGGCGCTGTTGGGACGAACAGCGGGGTTGTGGATGGAAGACGCGCCATCTCGGCTTGCAAAGCCTTCATTACCTCGGGTCTGCCAAATCCGAGATAGCATGCAGATGCGCACGTCTCCGTATCGAACAGGCGAGAGCCGTGGATGTCAACCGCGTAGTGGCCTTCGGCGAACTCCACGATGGAACCGGGTCTGCCGTAGAAGGACTCGCTGCGGCCAAACCCCGACACATAGTACTCGCGTGCCAGGCGCACCAGTATGTCAGCCTCTTCTCGTGTTGCCATGGTGCTCCTTTCGATCACACGCCGCGCTACCGTGATGTGCGGTGCGGCTCAGTTGTCGCAGGATGTATCGTGAGGCACAAGGTACTACAGGCCGCATGCCGCTGCAACCCGGGCCTCATGGGATCCGCGGCACACAAGTGGCACAGACGCACTCCTGTTTGTCACAACTTATTGGTATCATTATCCCTCTGCAGGTGATTCGGCATCACCGCACTGCCTGACTTCGCATCTACCCTTACAGGGTTAGGAGTCACGAGAAGCAATGAGGAGGTAGAGTATGTACAAGAAGATGCTGGTACCCCTTGACACATCGAGTTTCGCAGAATGCGTGTTCGACCACGTCAAGGAAATTGCATCTGCACGAGTTATACCCGAGGTTGTGTTACTCACAGTGGTGGAGCCGCCAAACCCGTCCGCGTATGTCTACCTCGGTGCGCAACGTGTCCAGGAAGCTGAAGAGAGGGCCGTCACAAGTTCGTTTGAGTATCTTGAGAAGACAAGAGCCACGCTTGGACTTACGAATTCCACGGTTACAACGGCGGTTCATGTTGGCGATGCCGCAGAAAAGATACTGCAGTATATAGAGGCGAACGGAGTCGACCTTGTGGTGATGAGCTCGCATGGGAGAGGCGGTGTCTCCAGGTGGTATTTGGGAAGTGCGGCCGATAAGGTATTGAGGAGGTCGCCGGTTCCCGTGGTTCTGGTGCCGTCGCTCATGTGCCGTGGTGGGTGATTTTGCACGACCCCCACGAGCGGGCAGGGATGGTATCGCGTTCTCTGCTGACACACCGGTCCTGATTTGAGTGTCGGGATCGCAGGGCGCGCGATGGTGCGTGTTGGTGGAGCACGTCAGCGGTTGCTGACGCCCAGTGAGCGGTCATCGCACGAGGCACCAAGTGTGGCTCGACTGCTCGTATGGAGCCCCAGCGCACCGCAGGAGTGCCGGTATTGCGTATAAGGGATTCGGTCAGCAGGTCGGATCCAAGCTCGCCGGATCGGCAGTTGCTGCTATTATTAGTGCTATCAGCTGGGAGTATTCGTTTGCGGATGGTTCCGTTCGGTCTCCCATGAGAAGTGGGGCATCTGCCCGGACGAGGAAACGAATAGAGGAGGTATGGATTGTACAAGAAGATGCTGGTACCCCTTGACACATCGGACTATGCGGAGTGTGTACTTAACCACGTGAAGGAGATTGCTACAGCTTGGGCGATACCCGAGGTGGTTCTTCTTGTTGTCGCCGAACCAACGTATGTTCCGGCAGATTCATTTCTTGGAGAACAGGTCGTCAAGCAGGCCGATGAACAGGCGATAGAGTACGCATCTGAATACCTCGAACGAACCAAGAACTCGCTTGGGCTGACCAAGTCAGAAGTGACCACTGTTGTGCGGTCCGGAAAGCCTGCGGAGGAGATAATCGACTACGTAGAGAAAAATGGCCCCGACCTTGTTGTCATGAGTTCTCACGGGAGATCTGGTGTATCCAGGTGGTACCTCGGCAGTGTGGCGGATAAAATGGTCAGGAGTGCGCCTGTACCAGTACTTCTCGTGCCGTCCCTCGTATGCAGAGCAGCACTGTAGTCGTACTCACTCCATTGGGAACAGGGTCGGTGGAATTACGCGAGCGTGTAGTGTCGACAGAAAGCGGGGAGACGTGGCGACCTGAAACGGGGCGGAAGTCGATCAAGAGGCACGTTCTTGGCGTCGCGTTTCCCTATGCTGAGATTGGCGCCTTCCACGAGCAGCACCTGGAGCGCTACTTTCTACAGCTGGCCTATGCGGCCTGCCGTCTGTCGTCTTCAGGGGAGTCTGTGAGGGGTTACTTCGCCGTGCTTCGACAGGAGACGAGGGATGCGGTTCGACGTCTCCGGGTGAGATATGAAGTTGTGGACTCCATATACATAGTCTTCACCAGCCTCCTCGTCTCGGATATGACGAGACTTGCTGATGCTGCTGAGGTAGCTGAGAGTGAAGGCGACCAGTCGATTGTCACATCAGTTGGCCGTGATATAGCAACGGATGCGCTGCGGCGCGAAATAGCGCTTCAGGAGCCGGAAGTAGTGGAGCGATCCTCCATTGAGCCCATGCCATTCGGGGTACGGTGGGACTTCTGGGGTGTGGTGTACCAGGATGAGACAGCACAGTCCGAGGAACATGGACTCTGCCCGCGGTTGCTCTAATCGCTCCGCTTGTGTCCCGTGACACCAGCAGGTATGCCTCTGCACGAAGCCTGGGGGGTGTTGATATGCACCTTCGGGCGCGGATATGCGGTACGGAGGTCTCGAGGTTGCACATGGAGAGGAATACGGTTTTCGGCGTGGTGGTGCTTGTTCTGGGCTTCCTCGTGCTATTGGTCCCTGCCTTCTTACAGGTGGTCGTGGGCCTCATGCTCATCCTCCTGGGGCTTCTCGCGATCATCGGACGGATTCGGCTCTTCTGAGCCTGAGGCACGTCTTCTCTGGACCAGGGCGGGATGAAACCTGTGCGGGCCTTCTCGTCTGAAGGCTCGCCCTCTCGCATGGCGGCCATGTCAGGCACATCTTTGTGTGCTGCTGCAGGGACCCGAGCGACCGTGGACTAGTCTTCCGGTGCCTGCAGTTCGTGCAGCAGTGCCAGCACTTTGTTGTGTGAACTGATGTTGTACTTCGCTGCAGTGCTGGTTAGGCCCACCCTGATGGTCCAGGCACTGTCAGGAAGCCCCTTGAAGGTGTCCTCATCTGTCCAGTCATCGCCAATAGCGAGGATGAAGTCGTGTTCCTCTGCGGCGAGCCATCTCAGTGCAGCACGGCCCTTATTGACGCCGGAGTTCTTCACCTCTACGACTTTGTTGCCCTCCAGAACCTGAAGATCCAGGTTGGTCGTAAGTCCTTCGAGGTGGAGGACGAGTTCGCGTGCGCGGAGTTCACCCAGCCGTGAATCCGAGCGGCGGTACTGCCATACGAGGGAGAAGTCCTTCTCCTCGACGAACGATCCGGGAGTCCTGTCGGCGTACAGTTCGAGGATGGGGCGGACCTCGTCCTTCCATTCGGCTGTGAGTGGCCCGATCATCTCCCACTGCTCGGTACCTCGTGGTCTCAACCAGACTCCGTGCTCCGCGATCTTGCTGACAGGGAGGTGTCCAAACCAGTTATCGAGTGTCTCTTTGTCTCTTCCGCTGGTCAACACGATCTCGTTGCCGGGTTCGCTGGCAAGCGTGGACAGCAAGTCGAGCACCTCCTGTGGCGGGACGGCCTTCTCCGGCCTGGAGACAAACGATACCAGCGTCCCATCGTAGTCCAGGAACAGGAGTCGGCGGTGCGCCTGCTGGTAGCATTTCACAAGCTTCCGCCGAGTCTGTGTGCCCAGAGTCTTCACTCCCATATCTTCCTGCAGCCTGGAAGTGGCCATTAGCGTCTCGATGAAGTCCTCAGCCCAGCGCTGCACGTTGTAACGCCGTAGCCTTCGCTGCATGATGCGGAGTCGCTCTGCCTGTTCCCCCTCGGGCATCTCCAGCGCGTGCTTGAGTGCGTTGACAATGTCATCGTCGTTGTTCACATTGATGGTGAGCGCCTCTCCAAGCTCCTTGGCCGCGCCAGCTGTCTCACTGAGAATCAGCACGCCGCGCCCGTCGATTCTTGACGCGAGGTACTCTTTGGCAACCAGGTTCATTCCGTCGCGCACTGGAGTGATCAGCGCCACATCGGCACGCCGATAGAGGGCGACAAGTGACGGGAAAGGAACGGAGCGGTACATGTACCAGATAGGGGTCCACCCGATGGCGCCATGCTTGCCATTGATGGCGCCGACCATCTCATCGATCTGTCGCTTGAGCAGCGCGTAGCGCGCCACCATCGTCCGGGACGGAACGACGACCAGGACGAAGGTGAGGTTCTGGCGATACTGCGGGTTCTTCTCGAGGAACTGGCCGAAGGCCTGCAGCCGGCGCAGAATGCCTTTGGTGTAGTCGAGCCGGTCCACCGAGAGAACTACTCTTCGGTCCTTGAAGCTGCGGTCGAGCTTGTCGACCTCTTTCTCGACCTCGGGCTTGATTGCGGTCCCTGCGAATCGCTCGTAGTCGATTCCCATAGGAAAGGCGTCTACTCTCGATATTCTGTCGCCCGCAACTATCTTCCCCATCCATGAATCGTATCCGAGGAGGAAGCGTACACTGGCGAGGAAGTGTCCCGCGTACTCCCACGTGTGAAACCCGATCAGATCGGAGCCGAGAAGGCCATTCACGATCTCGGTTCGCCACGGCAACAGGCGAAACAGCTCGATAGACGGAAACGGAATGTGAAGGAAGAATCCTATCGTAGGGTCGGGAAGGCGTTCGCGCAGCATCTGTGGCAGAAGCATGAGGTGGAAGTCGTGTACCCAGATGGTGTCGCCCTGCTCCCAGACCTCGACTATCGCGTCGCAGAACGTGCGGTTCGCGCTCTCGTAGGCGTGCCAGGACGACTGCGAATATGATGCGTACTGGGGGAAGTAGTGGAAAAGCGGCCATATAGTGGTGCTGCAGAACTTGCCGTAGTACTCGTCCACCTCTTTCTGGGAGAGAAATACCGGGTAGCAGTTGTCTTTGAGGAGCTTCTCCTTCACCTCGTCCTTGGTCGCAACGCTGTCCTTGCGGTCGACCCCCGGCCAGCCTATCCAAAGCGCATTGTAGCTGCGATAGAAGGAGGAGAGTCCTGTTGCCAGTCCACCCGCGCTTGGCTCGAAGTGGAGCTGTCCGCGTTTCCGGTGCACGGTGACCGGGAGCCTGTTCGAGACTATCAGCAGTCGTCCCATACGTCCTGTACCTCCCTGTTCGCGGAACTGCCGCGGAGTCTGTCCCCCGATTATACCCGTGGCGGCACCCGATGACCAATTCGCCACATGTCATTCGCCGATGTGGGTCCTTCTGTAATTGACCCTCCAAGCCTGATTGCATAGACTTGTTGGACGCAACTCCGGCTGATATATTGCCCGGTTCTCGCGCGGCTGCCGGTTGAACGTCGGAGTATCTCAATATAGGAGTCGAACATGAAGGCAATCGTGCTGTGCGCAGGAAAAGGTACCAGGTTGCGTCCGCTCACGCATTCAACTCCAAAGCATCTCATCCCTGTGGGCAACAGGGCGATTCTGTCTTACGTACTGTCACAGATTGCCGACGCTGGTATACGTGAGGTAGGGATTATCATATCGCCCGACTCGGGAGCACACATTCGTGAGGCGATAGGAGCTGGCGAGCAATGGGGACTGGAGGTGCAGTACATCACCCAGGAGGTGCCGGGTGGCCTGGCTCACGCGGTCAAGATGTCGCGTGGCTTCCTGGGCAGCTCCGATTTCCTGATGTTCCTTGGCGACAATCTGATCGAGGGCGGCGTTTCTTCGCTGCTGGAAGAGTTTGCCGCGACCAGGCCGCATGGCCTGGTGCTGCTCAAGGCTGTCGCCGACCCGCGACGTTTTGGTGTGGCAGAACTGGACGATCAGGGGCATGTCGTGAGGTTGGTTGAGAAGCCGAAGGAACCGAAGAGCAATCTGGCGCTGGTGGGCGCCTACGTGTTCACCCGGGAGGTGCACGACGCGATCGACAGGATTGGTCCTTCGTGGCGAGGCGAGCTGGAGATCACCGATGCTATTCAGACACTGCTGGACGCCGGTAAGGCTGTGGTCAGTCATGAGTTGAAAGGCTGGTGGCTCGATACCGGCACGAAGGAAGACATCCTCGAAGCGAACCGCGTGCTACTAGGTTCCAATTATGCCGGCGAGGGACAGGGGCAGGTGTCCGGCCTTGAGGCGTGCCAGGGCGGAGTCGACGCTGACGCAGCGCTCGCAGCTTGCGACGTAGTGGAGCCGGTATCGGTCGCGGAGAAATGCGTGCTCGATAATTCCCGAATCGGGCCGAACGTCAGTCTCGGGCCGGGCGTCAAGATCACCGGGTCAACGGTAACAAACTCCATCGTGATGGAGGGCGTACAGATCATCGGACCGCTAGTCATTGAGGACAGTATCGTGGGCTCCCGTTCGGTCATTACAGGCCAGGGCGGGAACGAAGTGTTGCGACTCTTCCTGGATAGCGATAGCAGCATTGAGGTGCGCCCGAGCTGAACGATTATGCGGGACTTGCCGGCTGTCGACCACTTCTTGGGGAGGTGCTATGAACAACGAGAACGCGTGTCAGTTTCCCCTCTCCGACGGCACCGTCTACAGTGCGCGTATGGGGCACAGGCCATTCTCGTGTGCTCCGGTTGAGGAGTACATCCCTGTCGTTGGAACACAGGAGATCGACCGCCTTCGCCGTGTCGCAGACGCACTCGAGGGATCTTCGGTACTGGAGATGAATTCCAGTGCAAAAGGTGGTGGTGTCGCCGAGATGCTGTTCAGCTACATCCCCCTGATGGACCAGCTTGGCCTGGATGTCGAGTGGAGGGTCATCGGTGGTTCGCCGGAGTACTTCGAGGCCACGAAGATGCTGCACAACCTGTTGCAGGGAAAGCGGGGTCCGTTCACCAGGGCGATGGAGTCCACCTACCTCGGTTCCATTGAGCAGTGCGCGCGGGAGCACGCGGACAGTTGCGGACACGATATCGTAGTCATTCACGACCCGCAGCCATTCGGTTTGGGCCGTCACCTCAGGTCGGATGGCCAGGCCTGGCTCTGGCGCTGTCACATCGATATCGATGAGGATACCATCAGGCGCAATCCGCGCCTGTGGGACTTCATGACACGCTGGACTGAGTACTACGACGCCGCCATATTCTCGGCCGCGCACTACGTCGTATCTCGCTGGCCTATTCCGAAAGTGATAAGCCCTCCGTTCATCGATCCGTTGTCCGAAAAGAACCGCGAGCTGACACAGGAGGAGATCGGGCGTGTCCTCGACAAGTATGGACTCGACCCGACGATCCCGATAGTGGCGCAGGTCGGCAGGTTCGACCCCTGGAAGGGAATCGATCGCACGATCAAGACGTTCCGGCTCGCGCGTCAGGAGGAGAGGTGCCAGCTAATAGTCGCAGGTGGACTGGCGACAGACGACCCGGAAGGCGCACGTGTCCTGGACCAGGTGCTTGAGTCTACTCAAGATGATGAAGACATCCATGTACTCAACCTGCCGCTTGATGACCGTCTGTCTAACTGGCATGAAGTGAACGCGCTGCAACGTGCGGCATCGGTGCTAATGCAGCCGTCGACACGGGAGGGCTTCGGCCTCGTTATCACCGAAGGGTTGTGGAAAGGCAAACCGGTGATCGGTGCAGATGTGGGCGCAATCCCCCTGCAGATTCGAAGTGGTGTCACCGGCTTCATGTATGGAGGTGCTGCGAATACAGCGCAGCGGCTCGTCTCCCTGCTTCGGAATCCGGGAGTAGGTAGAGTTGTCGGTCAACACGGCCGGGAGTACGTGCGCGAGCACTTCCTTATTCCAACGAGAGCGGCTGATTGCCTGCAAAGTATGCAACTGGGAAGGAGGGGGCTGTTCCGGCACGATGATTGCCGCGACTGTATAATCAGCTTCCACCCGTGGTACAAGCTCAGCAAGCGAGGTCGGGGCTGAGCTGCATCACCAACCCCTCCTGTCTCAGCCGGCTGCGCTTGATGATCGGCGTCATCGGTCTGCGTCCGATGGAACCTCGGCGGCCGTTGCTGTGTGGGCAAAATCCATTGTGTGCGAGGGTAGTTGAGTGTATGACATTGAGCGACTAAGGGCGAAGCCGAACTATCGTGCCGGCAAGTGGTGGATGTCCCCCTTCAACCTCGAGCGTGAGGTGGCCGCTCCCTTCGTGGGCCGTGCAGTCACACTGCATGACGTGACGCTTCGCGACGGTGAGCAGACGGTTGGCGTGGCGTACTCTCCGGAGGAACGGGTCGAGATCGCGGTTGCGCTCGATGAGCTTCGTGTGCCGCGCATTGAGCTGGGCATGCCGCCTGTTTCGGAGGAAGTCCGGAAGGGCATGCGCCGCATCGCGGCGCTCGGACTCGATGCAGAGTTGTACGGTTTTGCACGAACCCTCAAGTCGGATGTGGACATGGTGATCGACTGCGGACTTAACTGCGTTGTGCTGCAGCACATCATGAATCCATATGCGTGCCAGAGCGGATACGGATTGGACCGGCAGAAGGTGAAGGACAGGGTGGTGAAGGGTGTGGCCTATGCTAAGGAGAAAGGGCTCGAGACCGTGTTTCTCGGGTGGGATCTGACGAGGGGTGACGACTGGGATTTCGTCGAGGACATCTACGGGACGCTGCACCGTGACGCTACGCCCGACGGCCTTGTGGTGGTCGATACGTTTGGTGTTGCCAATCCGCGCGCGGTGGGGTTTCTCTTTCGTAAGCTGTCTGCGTTGCTGCCGGGCATGCCCCTGGAGTTCCACACGCATAACGACATGTGCATGGCGAATGCTGGTATTATCGAGGCAGTGGCGGCAGGATGCAGCGTCGTTCACACTGCATGTAACGGCCTGGGCGACCGCACCGGAAACGCGGCAACCGAGGAAGTGGCCATCATGCTCGAGCTGGGCCATGGGGTCGCTACCGGCATTCAACTCGATCGGCTCATGCACGTATCCCTTATGGTGGAGAACATAAGCCGGCGCGTGGTCCCTCCCAATAAGCCTATCGTGGGCCGCGGTCTCTTCGACCTCGAGACAGGAATTGATGTTGACCTGCACCGCAAGTTCGCCGATGCATCCTTCGATATCACCATGCAGGCGTTCCATCCGTCGCTTGTCGGCCAGGAGCCGGTTCAGCTTGTTCTTGGCAAGAACAGCGGCACGGCTGCCGTGGAGTTCTTGCTGGAAAAGCATGGTTTCGAGGCCACAGCTGACCAGGTGAAGGACATCACCGACAGGGTCAAGTGGCAGGGTCGTGTGCAGCACGCGCTTCTGACCGATGCCCAGTTCCTTGCTGTCTGCAGAAAGGTGCTGGGCGACGGGTAGCTGGACCGCAGGAATTCGACGCGGGAACCATGCCCCGCACCCCGTGGCGGCGAAGGCGAGAGTGATTCCGCGTATAATAAGCGTCGACCGTGTTATCAGGTAAGGAGGAGTGTTATGGCTTACAACGTCGAGCGGCTCAAGGGCAAAGAGCATTTCGAGAACGGGAAGTGGTGGGTGTCGCCACTGAACTTCGAGCCGGAGGTTATCTCGGACTTGCGCGGAAAGACGGTTCAGATTCATGACGTGACGCTGAGGGACGGTGAGCAGACCGTGGGGGTCGCCTTCTCTCCGGAGGAGAGGGTTGCGATCGCCGAAGCGCTCAGCGATATTGGCATCCATCGCCTTGAGATAGGAATGCCGCCCGCGTCTCCAGAGATCCTTGAAGGTATGAAACGTATCGTGAACCGCAATCTCAAGTCCGAGATGGTTGCCTTCGTGCGCACCATTAAGAAAGACATCGATCTGGCCATTGATTCCGGCGTCAAGACAGCGATCCTCGAGCACATCATGAACCCCTATGCCTGCGATGCCGCCTATGGCCTGTGCAAGGAAGATGTCCTTGAGCGTCTCATTACCACCACCCAGTATGCAAACGATAACAACCTCAAGACCATCTTCATGGGCTGGGATCTTACCCGTGGCGATGATTGGGACTTCGTGAAAGACATATATTCGACAATTGCGCGAGAGGCCAAGCTGGCGGGACTCGTCGCTGTTGACACCGTGGGCGTGGCGTCGCCGCGCGCCGTCGGCTACCTGTTCCGCAAGCTGCGTGAGTGGGTGCCGGATGTGCCCCTGGAGTTCCACACGCACAATGAGTTCGGGCTTGCCAACGCCGGCGTGCTCGAAGCTATCGCCAACGGCGCGAGCGTCATCCACACGGCGTTCAACGGGCTTGGCGACAGGACCGGCAATGTGGCGACAGAGGAGGTCGTCATGATGCTCGAGTTGCTGGCCGGCATCAAGACGGGCATTCAGCTCGATGGCATTACCAACGTGTCGCTCACCGTTGAGAACATCTCGAGGCGCACGCTTGCGGGCAACAAGCCTATTGTGGGTCGCGATCTGAACAAGCTGGAGACGGGCATTGCTGCGGACCTGCACCGCAAGTTCAAGGATGCGGGATTCGACGTCACGATACAGGCCTTTGTGCCCGAGGTGGTGGGAATGGAGCCATACCGGCTTGTTATGGGCAAGAACAGCGGTGCGGCGACCATCGAGTACTACCTCGATGTGCATGGCATCAAGGCTGCTGAGGAGCAGGTGAAGGAGATTACCGACAGGGTCAAGTGGCAGGGGCGCGTGCAGCACACGTTGCTTACCGATGCGCAGTTCCTCAAGATCTGTCGCGACGTGATCGGCTCCTGATTACGGCATGTGGCTATGCTGTGGTGACAGCCGTGGCCCCGGAGGTCTTACCTTTGCACGGTTGAGCCGGCGATCAGGCTGGATTGATGGCCTGGCAGCAGTGGGGCGGTATCATCTGAACTCTCGGCGGGATCGAGGGTACGGCATATAATAATAGTGGGAAAGGAAGGCTGCCCTCTCCCTACGCGCATCTCGTGTTCCCCCGTGACGCAGGGGTGAGATCGTATGTATGACGCACGTTTTCGTTGTCCCCGTTGCCGCAGAGAGCTGCGCAGCGACGTGTCCACGGGATGGTGGTGGTGTCCCGACCAGGAGTGTGGAGTGGTGCTGAAGAGAGAGACAGGGAACCACGCCCCCGGACGCCAGTTTGTGGATAAGGATGAGTGGGAACAGGAACCGCCACGGCGTGGCCGGCGGCTGTTCTTTGGCCTCGTTGTGCTGGCGACAATCGCGGCGGTCGTCGCGATGGTCCTCTCGCCGCTGCTTTGGCCGCAGCGGCCGTCCCTGCACGTGTCACCGACCACACTCACGTTCACTGATGGTACCGGCACGGGGGTGATGCCCCAGGCCGTCGCCATCCAGAATCAGGGTCGGGGTCGCCTCGACTGGGAGGTATCGAGCGATGCGCCGTGGCTCCTCCTGGAGCCGAGCACCGGCAGTATTGAGCAGGACCTCCAGGTTGTCACGGTCACTCCTGACATCCTGGCGCTATCCGAGGGCACGCACTTCGCTACCTGCATGATTGTCGCCTCGGGGGCGCACAACTCTCCCCAGCTGGTGAGCGTACAGGTGCACCTGACTGCCCTGCCTGAGGCCAGGGCGATCAGGGATCTGCTTGGCGATCATGTCGAAGTCTACTACGGGGTGCAGCCACCCTACGTGTCCGGTCCTCTCGGTGTCCCTATCGAGCTGGTGAGAAATGAGAATGCTGTCGATGTCACCTGGGACGAGCTTGTCGTGTTCCTCCAGGAGGATCCGACCGATGAGAGTCCGTATATAGAGGACCTGCGCATGTGCGGCGTGTTTGCCGAACAGTTGCACAATAACGCAGAGGCAGCAGGTATTCGCGCAGCGTGGGTGTCGATCGATATACGTGGCAGCAACGTAGGGCACGCTCTCAATGCGTTTTTCACATCGGACAAGGGGCTGGTGTTTGTGGACTGCACCGGAGAGGACCCCTCCGCTGTCGCGTCGCCTGAGATTGATGTAGCGGGCTGCGACCACGATAAGGTGGCTTACATCAAACCGGGAAGCGAGTATGGGCTCATCTCGTTGGACAGGGCGGCATCGCCGGCGTACGAGTTCTATATCACGTACAGTCATGCTTGGGACGACTTCCTGGCGAATCTTGAGGAATACAACCGCCTGGCGGCGGAGTACAACGAGCTTGTGAGTGGCCGTTCGCTCATCGCCGGCAGTGCAGAGGCCCGGCGTGCGCAGCATCTCTATCGCGAGCTTGAGGAGTGGCGCGTGACTATCGAGATGCAGCAGGAGATACTCGGCCCTTGCCGGTGGAAGCCGCTCGGGATAGTGGAGCGCGTGCGAATCTACTGGTAGGGTTAAGGCACCGTGGGAGCGTCGCCGTGTGCCGTCCGGCGGATGTCCTCGTCGCTGATCAGGAAGGGAAAGCTGACTCGCAGGGCACGCCCGTCTGGCACAGGCCGCATCCGGCCATCGTAACGCTGTAGGCGTTGCGAATCGGCCGCAGCGTCTCCTCGAGGTAACGTTCGCACGCCCGCTTATCGTGTCCGGACCGGCTGATGGCGCCCGCAGGGCACCGTGCAATGCAGTCGCCACACCCGCCACGCGACAGATAGATACATGCGGCGGTGTGGGACGCGTGGAGGCGCGGCGTCACCGGCAGTGGCAGGTCCGTCACCACAGTCCCACAGCGCATGGCCTTTCCTATCGGCGTGATAAAGCTGTCGCACAATCCGAAGGTGCCCAATCCGGCGGCGTAGAGCGCGTGGCGCTCGGACCAGTTGGATGATGGCGCGTGTGACACCTCACGCACCAGCGTGAAGTGGGTTGAGGTTGCCGGAGCTACAGCGTGCCCTCCCCGGTCGTTGATGTAGCGCTCGACCATGGAACGAAGCTGGTTGTTGAAGACTTCGCCGTAGTGCCGGGTGTGCGCCCAGCGCCATGAAGGCTCGGTTCTCATTACCGCGTTGCTGCGCTTGGTCGCCTCCGCGATCGGCAGCGCCCAGCAGAGCACGCGCACTGTGGCAGGCGTGGAGGCGTCCTGTTGCTTCGCCGTACGCGCCAGGATGTCGCGTGGTGTGAGGTGATGTGGCCCAACGAGGCTCCGATACCGTTCGAAGAGTGGGTCGTCCCCGTCGGCCACATCTATAAGCGGCGTATCGAAGATAGGACTCCCGTCGATATGCGTGAGCCGGTTGTGCGGGCTGAAGCTCACGGCGTCCCTGATAAGGATGGTGAGGGACTTCAGTGAGAGAGGGTCCTCGTGCATTGCAGATTCCTCGCGGTGCGTAACCTGCAGTGGAGCCGGCGTCACGGTGTGTTAGCCCGGGTCCAACCGACGATGTCCTGTGCACAGATGGTGCCGGACATAACGGCCGACTCTACGCCGGCGCCCGGGAATGTGGACGCCCCCACGAAATAGAGGCCCTTTATGGGTGCCCGGAAATGAGGCAGACGGCTCCCCAGCGATTGGTCGAAGCCGTACACTGCTCCCTCGTGCATAGAGGTGTAGCCCTCCAGGGTTCGTGGAGTTGCGGCGTCCAGGACGGCGACATGATCGCTCAGCCCTGGAATAACCTCTGCGGCCTTTCGTACCAGCAGTGCGGCGAACTGCCGTTTCCGGTCGTCGTAGTTGCGCTCGTCGCGAGATGGGAAATCGCGATAGCCCATCGGTGCAACAAGTGTCAGGCTGGACCGGCCGCCCGGCGCAAAGCGGGGGTCAATGTTGGAGTTGATGAGTATTGTGAAGTCGCCGTCGATGTTCTCGATGAGCGAGGGGTACGAAGACAGGTCGTCCTCAATGCCCGCGTACACAATGAAGGCTGAACGTGACATGGGAAGGCTCTTGATGTAGTCGATGTACAATCCGCCGATCTCCCTGGCCTCCACCATCTGGAGGACGCATGTGCGCGGGTTCACGTTTGCGACGACAACGTGTGCCTGCAATATCTTCTCGCCAGTCCTGATTCCGCGTACTCTCCGTTTGTCCGTGAGGATACGATCGACATGGTAGTTCAGCAGGACGGTGCCGCCGCGTGACTCGATGGCGTCGGCCAGTGCCTCTGCGAAGGCGCCCGGCCCTGCTATCGGGCAATAGGTCCCCTCGACCAGCGGCCCCGCGCATCCTATGAGGGCCCTCAACCCGGGAGTGTTCTCGGGAGTTGTGCCGTTCTGTGCGGATGTAGCTGCCATAATCATCTTGAGGTCCTCGCTCTGGAAGTGCTCGTCGAGCTTCTGCTTGAGGGTCTTGCCCAGCCAGTCGTAGAGCGTGGCGTATTTGCGGGGCAGCTCAGCGGCTGCCTCGTCTCCCATCAGTCGGACGACAAGGTGCTCCGGCAGCGGGGTGTTGAACCTGCTGCTGTACTCGTGGAGCTGGTAGAAGGCCTCTGCGCCCTCCTGGAAGAACGTGGCGATGTGTTCCCTCTCCTGTGGGAAGGCTGAGGCGAGTGAGTCCTGCATCGACCTGATGGTGCTGCCTGTGTTCAGAATTTCCCCTTTATAGACGAAGGAGCGATTGTGGCGCACGAACCGACCGTCGATCGCGATACCAAGTTCGTTGAGCAGTCGGCTGACCGGGCCCTTGCTCCAGAGGCCCGAGATGCCGGTGACGCCGGCGCTGAAGGCGTACTCGCCTCTCTCAAGAGAGCGGCAGTAGCCGCCGACCTGTGCCTGCTGTTCCATTACGAGGACCTTGCAACCTCGCTTCGCGAGGAGTGCGGCACAAGAGAGGCCGCCGATGCCCGCACCAATGACGGCGACGTCGTACTCGTCCTGCTGGCGAACCGTGGAAGGTGTTAATGGAATGTGCCACTCAAATGGCTTGTAGCGCTGTCTGACCAGAAACGCCGGTCCTTTGGACTGAAAGATGACGGTGAAGAGGAATCCTGTAACCAGCAGGCCAATTGGTACAGGGCTGGTAAGGGAGACCTGCACCAGGATAATGATGGCGCTGCACAGGAAGAACACCCCCACCCACACGGCGGTGATGATGCTGTGCAGCATGACAAACGCCGGATTGCTCCAGTACTTCCGGGGATACATGTGCCGCGCGGCGTAGGCGGTGAAAGGGCGGCGCAGCACGAGGGAAATGAGGGCGATTGCAAGCAGGGTGCCGAAGCTGACGGGCCCTGCGTGTACCACGAACAGCGTCGCACCAAATACGAATGTGGCGAGGGTGGCGATGGCGAAGTACACGAAGGTGGCGATATCCAGCAGCCTGTAGAACCTGGTCCAGACTTGCTGTGCGAGCAGCGCGCATGAGATGCCGAGCGCGATCAGGATGCCTTCAGACCGTTGCGTGCCGGCAAACAGCCAGTAGGCAATCCACGGGAGGAAGGCGAGGGCAAGCATCAGCATTGACATCGGCTTCGTGCTGGCCTGTTGTGGATCGAGGCTGTCTCTGCCTTGCGGTGACATCACGACGTACCCCTCTGTCGTCGAGAACGCGTGCGTATCCCGCCGCCCGCGTGCATCGTTCGATGGCACATCTTCTCACGGGCCACTCAATAGGTCAATACTCGTAACGTGGTGCGTTGCCGTCCGGCGACAACGCCGGCCTGACCGGTCATCGGAAACGTCCGGATGCGGTCAATGAGGTGTCAGGCGCGTATCTTCTCGAGCAGGTCAGATCTCGGTGGGGTGAAGACATCCAGCACTCTCGCGCCATTCGGTCCCACGTAAGCCCCGTGCTCCACGTCGGGACCGAAGACCAGCACATCACCCTCACGGACCGGGTAGATCTTCCCATCGATGATGAATTCGGCGTCGCCTTTGAGCACTATCATTACCTGCTCTGTGTCCTTGTGGCGATGAGGATCGGCATAGCTGTTCGCCGGCATGTTTACGAAGCTTAGCATGATCCTCTCGCCAAGAAGGATGTTCGCGTCTCCGTGGCTGCCCAGGTCGACGGCGTGGCCGTAGCCGATATGCATGACTTTCGCATCGATCTCTGCCTGAGTCGCATAGGGCTCCTTGCGTTCCATCTGTACCTCCCGGTTTCCGGCACGTTTCCGTGCCACATGTATATTACCTGTCGTCGCCGACTTTCCCAACCGGCCTCAGAGCGTGACCCTCATGAATGTTTCCGCCACAGCGGAGTCAATGGAGAAAGGGAGTGGTGATGCTATCGGCGAGATGGAAGGCTACACCCTGTCCTGCACCGGTGTTACCATTACCGCAGTTGTCGACTTGTGGGGTATTGAGGAAAGCGACATGGTCACGAAGAGGCCGATAGCTCTGTCCGTGTTTCTCTACCTTGCCGTTTCGGCGTTTCTTGCCTATAAGCGCATCACGAAGCCACAATCGCCAGCCCGGCGCGGCAGGTAGAGGTTGAGGAATCCTTTCCGGGGGTGATCGGCTGTGTGCCGGTTTTGAGCGCCGACTGAATTGCCTATGGTGATGCCTCAGTCAACAGGCGGATCGACAGCGTGGATGATGCTGATACCACAGTGGTGGTGGGCATCGCAATCACGAGATTACAGTGGCCTGGACGTACGATAAGTGATAGCGATGGAGAGACCGCATGCGAATAACGGGTAAGAGAACCGTCTTTGAAGGACGCTACTTGAGAATCGTGGAGAAGATTGTCACCGTCGGGGATGGTGTGAGCAGAGTCTGGGAGACTGTCGAGAGAAGGAACATTTACGGAAATGGAGCCGTTGTCATCGTTGCGCTGACAAGAGATGGCAACCTGGTCTTCGAGAAAAACTGGAGGGCTGCAATCGAGTCGCACGTAATTCAGTTTCCGGCAGGCCTTATGGACGTTGATGGGGAGAGCGATGAGGAAGCGGCGAGAAGAGAGCTTCTCGAAGAGACCGGCTACGCCGCAGTAGAACTGATCCCTGTGCTGCTGTCGCCCCTGTCGCCAGACGTGACCGGCACCCGGGCCATGCACTTCTTCGCACCTGGCGTGGAATACGTGGGGAAACCTGCCGGCACGGACGCCGAAGGCACAGAGGAGGTGCTGGAGGTGCCGTTGGGTCAGGCCGATGAGTTTATGTTGCGTCTACCGGAAGGTATAGAGCTCGACCTCGGGGTGCCTGGCATTCTCTGGTGTCTTAGAGCGAGAGGGCTCATCTAATCTGATCGGCGTTGAGTCCATTCATGCTGTCAGTGCAGCTTCCGTGACATAATGCGGAATACCTCTTCGGCAGCTTCGTATGGACTGATCTCTCCTTCGTTCATCTGCGCGACGCATGCTGCGAGATCATGATCCGAGGAGATCGCGTTCATGAACTCCTGGGTGACGAGCTTCTGCAGCACCGCGGTGAATTCGTCACGCCGTTGCCTGGCTCTTCTTTCTGCGAAGAGGCCGGTGTCGATACTGGTCTTGCGGTGATGCCAGATCTGTTCGTACAGCTCGCCAACCCCGATATTGTGCTCTGCCTGGGTGGACAGCACGGGTATCGTCCAGCCGTTGTCCCGGCACACGAGATCGAGCATGCTCCTGATCCCCACCACCAGGCTGTCAGCTCCCGGCCGGTCGGCCTTATTGACGACGAAGATGTCTGCTATCTCCATCAGGCCCGCTTTCATTGCCTGTACGTCATCTCCCGCTTCCGGAACAAGGGCGACCACTACCGTATCCACGTTCTCCATGACATCGAGCTCCATCTGGCCGACGCCTACCGTTTCCACCAGGATGAGGTCCTTGCCGGACGCATCCATTAGTCTGACTACGCCATGGACCGTCGATGGCAGGCCGCCAAGGCTTCCGCGAGTGGACATGCTTCGGATATGCACACCCTCGTCCATATAGTGCTGCGTCATCCTTACCCGATCGCCCAGCACTGCCCCACCGCTGAATGGACTGCTCGGATCGGCACAGATGATGCCAACCCGCAGTTCATTTTGTCTGGCGAATGTAGTCAACCTGTTGACCAGTGTGCTCTTACCGGCGCCCGGGGGTCCGGTCACGCCGACACGATGCGCCCTGAACGAAGGGCTGATGTGCCGTAGCACCCGGTGACTCTCCTCATCATCCTCCTCAACGATGGTAATCAGCCTTGCCAGGGCTCGCGCGTTGCCCTGCAGCATATCGTCGATCAGGCTCGCCGTCTCCCGGTCAAGTGCTCTTTCTGTCGCCACTATCAGCTCTCTCTTTCCGTGCCCTGATTTGTTATGGCCTCCCGGCCGGGCACAGGGACTGGAAATGTCACACCGTCCATCAGAACTCGATTCCCTTGCGAGCGCTGATCCCTTTCCTGTAGTAGTGTTTCACTTCCACCATTTCCGTCACGAGGTCGACTACATCGATGAGCTCCTGTGGTGCATGGCGTCCGGTGAACACAATCTCCACGTTGTCGGGCTTGATCCTCACGAGTTCCAGCATACTCTCAAGGGAGATGAGGTGGAAATCGTGTGCGGTAAGAATCTCGTCGAACACGATGATGTCGTAGTCGCCTGACAGCATGGCGCGTCGCGCTCTGGACAAACCGTCCTCCGCCATCCGGAGGTCCTCCGGCAGCGGGGTGGTCTTGACATGCACGAGGTCCTTTCTGCCGTACTGCTCGATGGTGATATAGGGCTTCACACGATTGGCTGCTTCAAGCTCACCATACTGCTGTCCCTTCATGAACTGCCCGATGTAGGTCTTCAGGCCGCTGCCCATGGCTCGAAAGGCCAGTCCCAGTGCGGCGGTGGTCTTGCCCTTGCAGTTCCCCGTGTAGACCTGCGCGCAGCCCTTCACCAGATGTGCCCGCTCATCGCGTGCCATATCGCTCATGCCTTCAGGTTGTTGCTGTTCCATTGGCATCCTCACCCGGCTCCGGCCGTTGGATTCCAGCCGTCAGCCCGTTTCAGTGTCGATCCTTCAGGCTCACCTCTTCTCCACAGTCTTCCTGATGTGGTCGATCACTACCGGCAGCGGTGTGCCGGGGCCGTAGTTGCCGGAAACACCCAGCTTGTCCAGATAGGGCAAATCCCTTCTTGCGATCAGGCCGCCGGCGACGACTGGAATATCGGTTCCACCGTGCTTCTTGAGGGCTGCTATGACGTCTGCCGCGATGTAGCGCATGCTTCCCGTGTGGTCACTGAGCGCAATCACGCTCGCATCTTCGTCCACCGCCGTCCTGGCAACTGCCTCGGCGGTCTGGAACCTCCCCAGGTAGATGACCTCCATGCCGGCGTCCCTCAAGGCGCGCGCCAGCACGAGGGCACCCCTCTCGTGGATGTCACACCCAACTTTGCCGATGACGACCCTTATGGTCTTCTGTTTGACTGCCATCAGTTGCCTCCCGACAGATTGGCGATGAAAGCGGGTGCGTCTATCTGGTTGAGCGGGTCGTAGCCATACCCGTAGGCCATACGGATGACACCCACTACCTCTCCTACGGTGACCCCTGCCTTTGAGGCCTCGATAGTAGCACGTACAACATTTCTGCCTTCCCTGGTTGCCCTGTACAACTCCTTGATGGTCGCGTTCACCCTCTCCTGGTCGCGGGTTGCTCTCAGTTTCTTGATGTCAGCTATCGTGCGGTCCCGGAGTTTCTTCGAGGGTACCTTGTAGGCGCAATCCTCGATCGCCCTGTTGATTGGCCCCTCTTCTCCCTCGAACGCGTTGACACCGACGATCAGCCGTTTGCCTTCGTTGATCTCTGCCTGCACCCTCATCCGGCTCGAATCGATCTGCTGTCGCAGCCAGCCCGACTCCAGGCATGCCCACATGCCACCGTTTTCTTCAATGGTGCGGAGTATCTCGTTTGCTCCCTCTTCTATCTGGTTGGTCAGCCACTCGACGTAGTAGGAGCCTCCCAGCGGGTCGGCCACCAGCGGTACATTCGCCTCATGGGTGACTATGTGCTGTGCATCCAGGTTGAACGTCCGCGCTTCTTTCGACGGCAGGCCGATCGCCTCATCGATACTGGAAGCGTCGACGGAGTTGACTCCTCCCAGTACGCAGCTCAGGATTTGCAGCGTGACACGCGCTGCGTTGTTGAGGGGTTTCTGGGTCTGCAGCGATAACCCCGATGTCCTGATACCGATTCGCAGGCTCTGGGCGCGAGCCGTTGTGGCCCCCAGCTTCTCCTTTGCTATCTTCGCCCACATCCGTCGGGCCGCTCTGAACTTGCAGATGGTTTCGAAGAAATCGGACTCGGCATCCATTGAGAACACCGTGGGCCCTATCTCGTCGAGAGTGATCTTGCGTTCGTTTATCATGTCGGTGTAGATAGCGGTGGCCACCCCCAGCACGTGGGCGGTCTCCTGCACGGCTGTCATTCCCGACTGCTGGGGATCGACTCCGTTGGGAGCGTACGCCTTCCACTTCGGCGTGTTCCTCACGCTGAACTCGATCAGGTCGAGACAGAGCCGGCGGGCAATTTCGGTGGGGAAATCAGGACACGCGTAGACTATCTTCGCCCTGAACGGGTCGTTGATGGCGGCTCCCCGAAGGGAGGATACGTCCAGACCTCTCTTTTCCATCATCGCGACCAGATACGAGTAGAAGCACAGGAAACTGGAAATTCCCATGTGCGCGAGTTCGTAGTCGACGTTCTCCAACGGCAGCCCGTCGAGCATCCTCTCGTAGGTCTCCAGGGCATACGATGAGATGCCGCCGCAGAGCATGCTGTTCCATGCTGAGGGATGGTCGGGATCGATGCCGGTCTGGGTGGGCAGGTCACACAGCAGCCGGAGCCCTGTCTGTCCGCTGGCAAGGTAGTCCTTGAACGCCGCGTTCGTTTCCTCGGGTGTGCTGTAGCTCACAATGAACGACTTTATCCACAGCCTGTCCCGGAACATTCGCGGGTAGATACCCCTGGTGAAGGGATAGCACCCGGGGTCGGCGAGATCACGCTCGTAGTCCACATCCTCAATGTCCTCGGGTGTGTAGAATACCTTGAGCGGTATGAAGGCCTGCGTCGCATCCCTTACCACCCCTCCCAGGGAGCGGTCATAGACCACGTTCTTGCTGTCGGTGTTGCTGGCCTCTGCTGCCAATTGAGTCACCTCCTTGGTTACCTGCATCCGGTTTCAGCGTCCCGCAGTCGCCGGTAGCGGGCTGCACAATCCGGGCGGGCAGATGATCGCGACTGTGGAGCCTTCATCTCAAGAGTCTCTGGAGCAGCCATCGACCGGTCTCATATAGGCCCCTGGCATTTTCGTAGATCATCGCTTGCGGGCTCGATTGACCTGCTACAGACAGATTGCGCCGGATTCGATGTGACCCTCGCTTCAGAAAAGGGGCCAGGACTCGGGAGGGGCGCTGCCGTCCTCAGGCTATCATGATAGTATCAGACTCTCCGGCACGTTATCGAGGCGGCTTGAATACCGCGGCCCAGCCGGTGTACAGTGTGAGATGTCCGGACCTGGTGCACGCCAGCCGGCATGAGACTGCGCCCCGGATCCCGGGGGGTCCGAAGGATTCCGAATCAGCAGGACACCTTGCCTGTCTTCGGACTTCCAGGACTGATGCTGCAGGATTCAGGGAGGTAACGGCTCACCGTGCGTCGATTCCGCACATGAAGCAAGAGCCCGGTGCCCGCGGAATCCCTGCCTGTCCGGCGTTCACCTACGAAATGAGTATGGTGTCCCCGCATTTCCCACATTGTCACGCGCGGGATCCCCAGTGTGTCCAGGCGCCTCCCGAGGCATGCACCGCTTTCATGAGGAAGGAGAGGCTCTTGGCGAAGTTCCACGCAGCGTCCATCCCTTCCTTGTCGGCGGCCACCTCGCCCCTTTCCCTGCCGACGGCGATGTTCCAGCGGGCGACTCCGGCCATGTAGAAATCGAGGGTCTGGAACCAGTAGTTCATCTGTGCCAGGGTGAAGGTCAAGCCTCCTCTTCTCGCTACCACCAGGGGCCCGCCGACCTTGCCCCTGAAGGTGCCCCCACTGTTTCTGACGATGTAGCCCGTCCGCTCGAGGAGTCCCTTCACGAGGGCGGTTGCCGAGCCGAAGTACACCGGAGTGGCGATGATGATGCCGTCCGCTGCCTTCATCTTCTCATAGATGGGCATGAGGTCGTCCTCGATGGTGCAGCGCTCCTCCTTCGTACACGCCATACACGCGTTGCAGCCAAGGATGGTCAGGCCTGACAGCGAGATGAGCTCGGTCTCAATACCCTCTTCTGCCATGGCTTTGAGCGCGTGGTTGGTGATGAGTACGCTGTTGCCGTCCGGCCGCGGGCTGCCGGAGATGCCGAGTGCTTTCATGTGCTCCTCCTCCTTTCCTGTCGCGCGGCCCCTGTCGGTCTTTGCCGGGAGCCGCCACGTCATAGTGGCATGCAGGGACGTGTTGTGCAAAGGCAGGTGTGACGACGGAGACAGCATGTCTGTCACCTGGATGTCAAAGCTAATCCCGCAGGATTGGGGACAACGCCGCTGGCTGCACGTCAGTCCCAAACGTGAAGTGAAGACACGGCGTCCGTGGAATACCTGTCCGTCTCGGGTTCACGTACGAAATGACTATGGTGTCCCCGTAGTCCTGCCGAAGCTGGAATCGCCGGATTTTGCGCCATGACCGTTCAGTGAGTCGTGATTCCGAACGTGAGACGAATCAGTTGGCTGCCCCCGCCGTTGACGGATACTCCTATTCCTCAACAACATCCGGTGTTGGCCTATTCTCTCCCCCGTGACCTCGGCCGGCACTATTGACAAAGTAACACCGGACCGCCATAATAATCAAGAGTGCTTGTCTTAAGTCCAATGTTCCTTAGTTTCTCGCAGGGTTATACGTATTGATTCGAGTCCCTGTGCACTGAAGCAACGCACACGGGATACCAGAGGGGAGGTTCTTGCCTTGGTACGCGATACTCATAGAGCGAGAGTCCTGAGCGCACTGCTGATTGTCTCGGTGATGCTGCCCTGCGTGCTGGTTTCCGCTGTTATGGCAGCAGGTCCCTATCCGTTCGAGTCCGACAGTATCGAGGTCTCCGCGGCGCTTGATTACCTGAGTGACCAGCAGATGTCTGATGGCAAGATCTCAGACTTCTCCACCTCTGCTTGGGCAGTAATGGCAATCGCTGCTGCCGGAGAAGATCCCAACGACTGGAGAGTGAATTCCAACCCCTCAGTGGTGGACTACCTCGCCACAAGTGCCGGGAGCGCCAATGCGACGAATGATTACTCGCGAATGATCCTCGCCATTGTCGCCGCCGGACATGATCCAGCCGACTTTGGAGGTAGGGACTTCGTCTCGCTGCTCAAGGCTACGTACGATGGTACCCAGATAGGCGACAGCTCATTGCTCAACGACGATTTCTGGGGTGTCATGGCACTGGTAGCGGCCGGCTACGACACAACAACGTCTGATGCCATACATGACAGCGTGTCATTCATCCTGGAGCACCAGAACGCAGACGGCGGCTGGAGTTGGGGGGTGGGACAGGACAGTGACGTTGACAGCACCGCTGCTGCGCTCATGGCGCTCATCGCTGCGGGGCAATCTGTCAGTTCGAATCCAATAGAGGAAGCGCTGTCCTACATCAAATCGACACAGATGGATAACGGTGGCTTCGAGTCGTGGGGCGCCACAAACTCAGCCACCAATTCCTGGGCTATCGATGCCATCGCAGCCGCCGGACAGGACCCCACAGGTCCGGAATGGACCAACAACGCAGGCAATGACCCCGTCGATGACCTGCTCACCTTCCAGAATGCAGATGGCTCATTCAACTGGAGTTCGGACGACCCTTCGGCTCAAATGACCGCCTACGCAATCAACGCGCTCGTGGGAAGACCCTACCCGGTGGCCATACAGGAGCCAATACAAGATTTCACGTACCACGTACGGGTAGAGGGCCTTGACCGCACCATCTGGAGCGGTTCGGTGACCGTGGAGGAGTCGACTATCGTCGACGACGAGGGCGTATCGCATCACTTCGACCAGCCGACGGCGCTTGGCGCCCTGCACGAAGCGTCACTCACCGGCGATTTCACATACGTGGTGCAAGACACCTCTTTCGGACTGTACGTATATTCAATTGCCGGAGAGGAGCCGGAAGGCTCGGCGGGATGGTTCTTTCGGGTGGACTACTACAGCCCTATGGTGGGCGCCGCTGACTTCATCCTCAACCAGACAACTCCCCCTGATCCTCCGCACCGGGAAATCCTATTTGCGTATTCCCAATGGGGAGAGCCTCCTCTCAGACTGGAGGTGGACAACACAACGCCGGACGTGGGTGAGACCTTCACGGTCACAGTCAACACGTTTGACGACGACACTGGCGACTGGTCTCCAACTGAGAACGCCACCGTCTACGCGAATCAGCACTACGTGACCGGTCCGGACGGCACAGTGGACATCACAATCGATACCGACTGGACCCTTGAGGTGCGCGCGGAGAAGGATGGACACATCAGGAGCAACCGTGTCACGGTTACCGTGGGTACAGGCAGTTACTCCAAGGAAGTCTCAATGAGCGCCACGATCATGCCGGCGATCAGCTTTTCCGTCAATATCGATGCTATCGATTTTGGTGATGACCTTGCTCCCGGCGACAGCAGTGCACCGGTGCCCGTAACCGTGACGAACACAGGTGCATGGCAACTTCTTATCACCGCGCAGGTCACAGACGCCGCGCAGAATCTCTATGTCGATGGCCTGATCCTTGACGGTGTCGGATGGGACGAATTCAGCGCAGTTGTCGCGAGGCAGGACGCGATCGAATGTGACGCCGTCCTCAGTGTTCCCGAAACCTATCCATTGGTAGGTAGACAGGACGGCACACTCATCTTCTGGGCTTCCGATGGGCGATAGGGTGAACTCTCCAGCAGGGGACGGTGGAAAGGGGTGTGACGCCCTCCGCATGGCAAGTCGGGAGAGGAGGTAATCACCTCTTGTTGAGGCTTCCGGGGTGCGTTGCGGCAGCAGTACTGGTGGTAATGCTCGCCGCTGTTATTCCCGCTTCGGTACGAGCCGTAGGGCTGGGAGTGACGCCAGGGCGTATGGACTTCACCGTACGTCCAGGAGGAACGGAAGTACAAACGCTGCGGGTTATCAACCAGTCAAACGGCCCGTCGCGATTTGAGGTCTATGTTGAAGGACAACACGCGGAGTGGTTCACAGTCACCCCGGGCGAATTCATACTGGATGCCGGCGAGATTATCGGCGTGGAAATCGCCGTCACCCCGCCTGTTACGGTAAGACCTCAGAGCTGCGAACTATCTATCTGCGTGCTGACACTGCCGCCTGACTCGGAGTTGCGCCTTGGTGCTGGCGTAAAGGTGCCGGCGCATGTGCAAGTAGCCTTTGGCACTCCCATCATGGCTGTTCAGTGGTGGATAGTCTCTGCGGCCATAGTGCTCGCGGCGGCCATCGTTACTGCCATGTTGCTCAGGCGGAAAGGAAGATCGTCAGGCGGACCGATCGTTCTCGGTCAGGCACATGACTGACGTGTCGTCTTGCCGCACACGGAAATGAAGGGGACACCATACTTATCTCCGCCACAAAGAGGCCAAGTCCGCGATGATTAAGGGTGAACGCGCCCGATGCCTGCCACTCTTGAATGTGGGACGAATTAAAGGTGGTGTCCCCGTAATTACAGCCTATCGGTAGCTTACGGGAGTGCGAACCTCGCCCGGACCTTCCAGCATGTCTCTCTGGGAGAGTTCCCAGAGGCGAGCGAAGATCGGGCCGGGTCTTCCGTTGCCGATGGTCCTTCCATCAAACCTGACTATGGGCACCACATTCCCGCTCGTGAGTATGAGCATCTCCGCACTCTCATAGACGTCATGTTGCGTGATATCTGTCTGACATATCCCCTCCAATTCTCCGCTGCTGACCAACTCTGTGGCGAGCTGGCTGGCCCGGACCAGTCCGGTGCCCCTCAGCATTCGCGCGAACGAGGGATACTTGAGTATTCCTTCTTGGCTGACGATACCCACATTTTCAGTTGAAGACTCGGTCAGGTGTCCTCCCTCGTCAAACCAGACACCAAAATCAGCGTTGTTCCGATGTGCCTCAAGGGCCATCAGTGCATTGAGCAGATAGCAGGTTGATTTGACCTGAGCGTAGAAGCCCATCTTAAGCGGCACATGACTCGTTATCGCGGAAGCTCCTTCCGTACGCATACGGTCGGGGAAGGTCTGCCGAACTGTCTTGCCCAGGACGATAACGTAGAGGAGGCTCCTCTCGGGCGTTGTCGGATTGCAGGCGAAGTCCCCCAGTCCACGAGTAACAAAAATACGCACACCACAGTCTTTGCTGCCTGATATTGCGACTGTCTCCAGAATGATCTGCCTCATGGCGTCCATATCAAACGGCAGGTCCAATGAGATTATCTCTGCCGATCTCTTCAGTCTCGTCATGTGTGCATCGAAGCAGTAGGCATGACCATTGACGACCGGGAAATACTCGAAGATCCCATCGCCACGATTTATCACGTGGTCATCCAGAGGCATGACCATCAGGGCCGGATCGGTGACCACGCCACCAAACACACTGGAGTACATGGCAAGGTAAGTGGAACCGCCCGGCTCCCGCCATTCAGGTTCCTGTGCAAAGATCTCGTCTCTCGAAAGGACCTTAAGACTCATATCCCTCCTCCTCTTAGTAAGACATTGAATTATGGTGAATTATTGGGACAGTATTCCAGTGTCCCCCCTTAATTCACTCGTGACTCCCTGTCGCAGGCATCCGGTGGGTGTGCTTCCGGCGCAGCCGAGCGCGCTGTGCACGTACAAACGCGGCACCCCCTCTTCATCCGGCGCAATCAACCCCACGCCCAGGGTTTCATGGACGCCGTCGACGGGCAGCAGCAACGGCTCAACCGGCGACCGGCTTGACGCGCGCGGCCCTGCTACCATTTGTCCCTGAAGGATTGTTGGCGGTCATTCTGGCGCAACTACAATAGTCTGAGCAACCCAGTGAATAAACGAGCCTGTCCCGTGGAACTCTTCACCTGTTGGTCCGGCTTCTCTCTGAAATCGCCAGGAAGCTGCAAAACATGGCCACTCATCCCAGGCAATCCACTGATGTGGTTCTGTCCATGTGATGTAGAGATTATTGGCGGAAATGCGTATGACCAAACAATTCTCAACAGGTGCATCGACAGAGGGTGTCGAGATGCCAAGCGGCATTGTGAATGCATCAGGTTCCGGCTCAACATGGCCATCCTCCGCAGCTGGGAGGTCGGCCGCCCCTGATATTCTCGCCGCCCAGACCCCGTTTGCATTGGGGAACGTGTAAGACGCAGGTTCATTGGCGCCGGCACGTTTCCACCATGTGCGCAAGCTGTACGGAGGAGAGGCATCGTCGATGCTGGGCTGGGAGTAGATCAGGCTGAAACCATCGGCCGCCTCGCCGTTGACAGTGGCAACGAATATCACATCACCTTCCTGCACTCCGGGCGGGCGTTGCACCGTGTCACTCAGGGGCGCGTGGGTAGTTGTTCCGGGGTTGAGATACGGGAAGATGAACACCTCAGGATACGGCAGCTCCATCTCGACAAGCGAGACAAGAACGTGTCGCAAGTCGGATTCAGGGGCAGTCAGGTCACCCTGACGGGTCAGGACTACCCGAAGGTCGTCCCAGTTCTCTGGGTCACTATCCAGCTCGTACTCACGTACCGTCCATTCGGCTGGCATATCCTCCTCGATCCATTCTTCCACGAGCGTATCACCATCATAGAGTTCTACGACAAGATCGAGCGCAGCACCGCCGGAGAGATTCTTGGCGAAGACGATGCGCAGCACCCTGGGTCCGTCACCCGGGGGATGCCCCTCACTCAGGCCAAGCATTGTGGATTCGTTAGCGTCATCCGGTGAGGAAATCATGGCAGGTTCGTATCCCCATATGGCGGATAATCCACGGTGCACGGCCGGATACCAGTTGCTGACAATCGTCCAATTGGTATCGAATTCCCTATCCGGAAGGAGAGCCTGTTTCTGCGGTTCCCATTCCGGCACTGGGGGTGGGCCAGGGGATACATCGTCAACCTCTTCCTCTTCAAACAGTGCAGTGATGGAGTAGTTCCCGTTCATAGTAACGGTGGTTGAGATGCGATTGACATCAGCAACGGTGTCCACATCGCCGGCCCATCTGACAAACTTGTAGCCGCTGTCCGGGCGTGCCATCAGGTCCACCACCTCGCCGGCGTCGTACATGTGGGTCCCCTCTCCGGGTGAGGTGACCGTCCCACCTTCAGTGCTGTCTATCGTCAGGCTGTACCGATCGACGGGAGCAGGCTTACAAGCCATCATCCCCGCAACAAAGGTTGTCAGCAGAAAGAAGACCAACGCAATTCTCATATAGGGTTGTGCCCTCAAGATGGCTATTTTCTGCATGTTTCACCCCCGCGTCTCCGTAATCGCCTCGGCGAAATCCGAGCCTGGCCGACTATTTGGATTAGATAGCAATGCGTGTGAACAGCCTCTGACTTGTACAGAGGACCGCTCTCACTTTGGAAGAAGGGCAAAGCGCAGTTCACCTGGGATCTCCCATATCAACCTGCAGTGAACCGATCCTCGTCCCTCTTTGATCTCGATACCGATGTTATGCACGGCACATCCGCTTGTCAAACCTGTTCACAACCTCCCGGACAACCGATAGCATCCCGGGAGATCAGTTCCGGCACCCAAAACACGTGTTTGGCAACCCAGAAGTAGCTCGCTACATGGGAGGATACGATATTTCCCCCTTGCTTACTCGACTCGCCAGCGTCCAGGTGTACAGCCTGACAGAATCTCGTAAAAACCTTGCCGAATTCCAAGCCCTGTCCGGGACCGGTGTGGCTCAGGCGGCAGCCGGGGAGCTGTTGCGCCTTCTCGATGACGACGGCATCGCGGGACTGCCGCCGTGCTCCCGGCGGAGCAGCGCGGCTGACTCCCCACCACTCGTACGAAGCAGGCCTGGCCGGCGTGCAGCTGCTCAAGTCTTGCTCCATGCTTCGGAATAATACCTGGAGTGTACGAGCCATGACGTCCTGATGACGGAAACCGACCGCGGCATCTGCATGTCGGCGCACGATGAATTCGCAGCTTCGCATACTGCGAACGCTGCCCACATGAGTCACCGTAATCTACACGTTCAGCAGCATGAGCCCGCTCTCGGGATCGGGATGACGCCTCGCAGTATCGGTCAGTATCTCGGTGATGACAGCCTCGGCTACGAGCCACGTCTCGACCCCGCGTCGCAGACAACCGGTGAGCGTATTTCCGGCGCGTCCAAGTGCGCCGTGCACGTGCAGCCTCGGTACTCCTCTGTCATCCGGTGCGATCAGCCCCACGCCGAGGGTCTCATGTACGCCGTCGACAGGTAAGAGCAGCGGCTCCACCGGCGACCTGCTCGATGTGCGCGGCCCGGCCACCACCTCGCCCTGTCCGAAGCCCCCCAGTAGAATGACCTGTCCGACGCGGATGCGCTGTTCCGCGGCGAATCGTTCAATGCAATCCGGCACCACATCGCCGTCATCCAGCCTCAGTACAAACACACGTCCTATCCTGCCCTGCGTTGCTTTCACTGTTGTCTCCCTCATGAGTGACAGTGATATGTGAGCATAATAGCACGGGACCACGTGTGTTACGTGTTGGGTGCCCGGAATTGCCCCGGGAGAATCCGGGATTGTAAGGGGGCCCCAGGGAACCGCTTCTGCGAAGTTTCTTCTCGCACCCGGGACATTTGCCAGTCGCAATAGGAGATTGCATGATACAGCGCCGGGGGTACGCAGATCTGTGTATCACCAGTGTGCCTGGTCGAGGCATGGTCCAGTCAAGGGACGGGTACATCACGGGCTCGCACCATCGATACTCGGGACCAAGGGCGAAAACCTGCTCTGGCCTCACAGTGCCTGGGGTCAATGATCATCAACAGTCAATGCAGAACTGTGCGCGATCATGGCATAATGGGCGGCACAACCAACTGAGAGCGGCTTCATGCGCCATACAGCGGCGCGGCGTGTCGGCACAGAGCTGTCAGTTGCACGTCTCGAGGCTCTTTGAGTTTCACTGTACTGACTCACCCGGAATACACTAGGTAATGGAACTGCCTGAGCGGCCCCGGACAGCAATGGTTCAGATCCCGGATCGAGGAGACAGCGATGACACTACATGATGCGTGCAGTCCCCAAAGGTCGGAGGCGGAGCTGGCCCACCTGAGAGAGGAGGTCTTCCGGCTCAAAGAGGAACTGCGTGCGGTAATTGTCGCCCACAACTACCAGAGTGCCGAGGTGCAGGGCATCGCCGATTTCGTCGGTGATTCTCTGGAGCTTGCGCTCGTTTGTGCCGAGTTGAAGAGCGACACCATCGTCTTTTGCGGAGTTGATTTCATGGCGGAGACGGCGTTCATCCTCAACCCGGGAGCCACCGTCCTGCTGGCTGCCGCTGAAGCTTCCTGCCCTATGGCTGCCATGATCGACGAGGATGCCCTGAATGAGTGGAGAGCGAACTACCCTCAGGCCGCGGTAGTGAGCTACGTGAACAGTACGGCAGCGATAAAGGCCGGCAGCGACATATGCTGCACCTCGGCAAACGCGGTTGCGGTCGTGGAATCTGTGCCGAATGAGGAGATACTGTTCGTCCCGGACAGAAACCTGGGACACTACGTCTCCACGAAGACGACGAAAAGGATGATCCTCTACCCGGGTTATTGTCCGATACACGAGCATCTGAGCGCTGAAGAGGTCAGACAGGCACGACGGGATTATCCTGAGGCGAGGGGGCTAGTTCACCCTGAGTGCCGGGCGGAGGTCATCGAACTGGCTGACGCAGCTTTGAGCACGTCTCAGATGCTCCGCTATGCCCGGGAGAGCTCGGCGAAAAGGTTCGTCATCGGTACGGAAGAGGGGCTCCTTCACCAGCTTCGTGTCCAGAATCCGGAGAAGAGCTTCCACCTGCTCTCACCGAACCTGATCTGTGTCGATATGAAGAAGACAACATTGGACGCCATCATCGATACAATGAGCCGGAAGAGCAACCGGATCACAGTGCCGGAAGAAGTCAGGTTGAAGGCGAAGAGAGCACTGGACAGAATGCTGGCGGTAGTCTGATGAACGACGGAAATGTCTGCGGCTGCTACGACTACATCATGGTGGGTAGCGGAATCGCAGGACTGTCTACAGCCCTGCTGGCGACAGAGAAAGGCAGCGTCCTCATCCTGACCAAAGGCAGCATTGCGGACTGCAACACCAGGTACGCCCAAGGCGGAATCACGGCCCCCATCGGCGAAGGAGACTCGCCTGCCCTCCACTTGCAGGATACCATCGCGGCCGGAGCCGGCCTTTGCGACCCGGAGGCCGTCAGAATCCTGGTGGAAGAGGCAACCGGCCGCATCACCGATCTCATCCGATTGGGTGTGCCGTTCGATACGGTGAACGGTCACATTGCCCTGACGAGGGAAGCGGCACATAGTGTAGCTCGCATCCTCCATGCCGGCGGGGACGCGACCGGTGAGAACATAGAAACCACACTCAGCCGACGTGTCCAGGAAGCGGGTATAGAAATACGCGAACACCGGCTGGCCACGCAGATAGTGCTGGCGGCGGACAACGTACAGGGCATCAGAGCCCTGAACACGAACGACGGTTCGGTGGAAGAGTACAACTGCCGCTATCTCATCCTGGCAACGGGCGGTGCCGGACGCCTGTTCAGGTACAGCACAAACGCAGACGTCGCCACAGGCGATGGTATCGCCCTCGCCTTCCTTGCCGGTGCGGAGATTACGGACATGGAGTTCTTCCAGTTCCACCCCACGGCCTTATGGTTGCCCGGCGTGGCGCCATTTCTGATCTCGGAGGCCGTGAGGGGGGAGGGTGGCATTCTGCGCAATACAGGATATTACGCCTTCATGCATGACTACGCGCCGGAGGCGGAACTGGCGACTCGCGACGTGGTTGCCCGAAGCATTCTCTACGAGATGCGGAAGACGCAGAGCGACCACGTGTACCTTGACGTGACGCACCTCACGCCCTCGATGGTGACAAGCCGCTTCCCAAGCATCTACCGGTTCTGCCTCGCTCATGGGCTTGATATGACCCGACAGATGATACCGGTAGCGCCGGCGGCCCATTACCTCATGGGGGGTATAAGGGTGAACCTGTGGGGTGAGACCAGAATTTCGGGTCTCTTCGCCGTAGGTGAAGCAGCCTGCACCGGAGTTCATGGGGCGAACCGCCTGGCGTCCAATTCCCTTCTGGAAGGCCTCGTCTTTGGAAAGCGAATTGTCGAAAGGACGCGTAATCCGGAGTTGCAGGGCGACGAGCACACCGCATCGAAGTCAGAAATACGGTCGATCGGAAAGCGCGAGCCGTCGAGCGCCGCACCGCCTTTGAGCCTCTCGACGCTACAGTCACTGATGTGGGATAAGGTGGGCATCATTCGATCGAGGGAGAATCTGGAGGAGATGGCCGGAATCCTGGCCGCATGGCAGACGGTTCTGCAGAAGCCTGTCGACAGAGATTCCTGGGAATTGGCCAGCCTGGTGACTACCGGTCAGTTGATGACCGAGGCCGCATTGCTGCGGGAGGAGAGCCGCGGCACTCACTTCCGTACTGATTTCCCGTGGGTCGAGCCACAGTGGCAGCGACACATTACCTTCAGGAGAGAACATGAACCTGACAGCCAGGACCACAGATGAGATTATCGATATCGCATTGGCGGAGGACCTGGGTGCCGGCGACCTCACCACCGACGCTCTGATCCGGGAGGCCTGGTCAGGACGTGCGTCGTTTGTGGCCAAGGCCGAGGGCGTCCTTGCTGGCATCGAAATCGCGGGGCGGGTCTTTCACAGGGTAGACTCAGGCACACGTCTCGAGATCTTTCTTAAGGACAGTGCCGTGCTGACACCCGGCGATGTCATCGGAGTCGTCACCGGGAAGCTTGCCAGTATCCTCAAGGCTGAGCGGACAGCCCTGAATCTCCTGCAGCACCTCAGCGGCATCGCCTCGGCAACCGCCCTCTATGTTGCCGCCGTCGAAGGTTTGTCGGTGAAGATACTGGATACCAGGAAGACTCTGCCTGGTTTGAGAGCGCTGGCGAAGTATGCGGTATGGATGGGGGGTGGTCACAACCATCGGATGCACCTCGGCGATGGCGTTTTGATCAAGGACAATCACCTGGAGGCGCTGTACGAACAGGGGTTAAGCCTGAACGATATCATTGCGAAGGCGCGGCAGCATACTCCGGCGCACGTGAAGATAGAGGTAGAAGCGAGAACACTGGATGAAGCCCGTCTGGCCGCTGAAGCCGGAGCCGACATCGTCCTGCTGGACAACATGAGTCCCGGGCTGATGCAGCAGGCGGTAGAATTGATCGACAAGCGGGCACTGGTGGAAGCTTCAGGTGGCATCACCCTGACGAACGTACGGGCGGTGGCGGAAAGCGGAGTGGACTTCATTTCGATAGGGGCGCTGACGCATTCGGTGAAAGCACTGGATATCAGTCTCGAGATCGAAACAGCCTGACTGGACAGGCTAATCCGCCATTAATCCATTTTGGCGCTGATGTGTATGGGGACGATGTCTCGTGCCCGCCGCTTACGGAAGGGTGGCTGGGTATTTGTAGGGCACGACACCTGTGTCGCCCGCCATCGCCCGGATCACACGCCCGCGCTTGCGCCGTCAAACCCGCGTGAACACAGCCACAATCTATATGTAGGGGCCGGACATATCCGGCCCGCCTTCCTTCGATGACACCCCCACGGTGGTGTCGGCTACCATTTTCGGCCACACGACCGTATCCCCGTAGGGGCGTTTACGAACGCCCCGGGGACGTGCGGAGCGGCGAATGTAGGGGTCGGTTCCCACACCGACCCGCGGGACGGGTGGCCTGGGTTGGTGTAGGGTGCCGGTTCCCACACCGGCCCGGCAGTGGTGGGGGGAGGGGTATAGGAAGGGGCGGGATACATCCCGCCCGCACACCCACACACTCGGTGTCTCCGGAACTGCCGAAACCGCTGCTAGACCCCGGTGAAGTAGCGCTCTTCCAGATAAGACAGGTATCCAGAATCGACACCCGGCACACCCCTGATGCAGTCGAACAACTCCTGGTAGGTCATCGTTCGAAACCGGACCTCGCCGCTCAGCGTCGCATGGAAATCGCCAAGCTCACGTTCGTGCCGCGTTGCCTCGGGTGAGTCGATCCGGTACCAGAGGTACAGAAGCGAGAACTCATCCTGATAACGGCAGTTCAGTCCCAGCACATGTTTGATGAGTTGCGGAGCATCCAGGTACTCCCACTGGGTCATGCCACCAGACTCTTCGACGATACCCTCCGCTACGGCCCTCAGCTTCGGAAGCCCAGTCCATATGTCACCGCAGTCGAGGTACTTGTCCAGGTGAGTGTTCGCAATTGGCCTTCGGGTCTTCCGGCGATAGGTCTCGGTGTATTTCGACTCGACAGCCAGCGGCGACATTCCGCCGAACTCGACGTCGAGATGCGGTGGTGTCCGGGTGACTCCCCTAATGGGGTGAGTCTTCTCAAACTCCATGCCAACGACAGAACCTGTGGCGCCACAACACCGGGCTATGTCTTGAATCCTGTTCGTGTGTCGCCAGTAGTCGAACACACTGACAACAAGAGCCGAGGAAGAGTGAAGCGCCTTCATATGGCCTTCCAACTCCTTCCCCTTTCCCCTCTCGTATTCGCTCCGTGTGTCAGGATGCAGTTGCCCGCCGAAGACGTTGTCCTCCACCCTCGTGGTATAGCCACCTTCAGCCGCGATACCTTGTTGTTTCGCCCACGCCAGCTGGTAGGTGGTGAGTCGTTTGATCGCCCGTGTCTCCATGTCAACACCTCCTCCACTCATCGCATAATCACAAGTCAGGTTCGGGAATGACTCCAAAGGTCTCGTCGAGAAGCTGTTCCGCAGCACATTCGTCGTCCAGTGGCCGCTCACCTACTCGCTTCAAGGCTGATCTGTGAGTTCTCGTCTGAATCTCAGCAACCCAATCCACAATAGCACAGGAACTGCCAATGCCAGCCAAGTGGCGTCAGCCCACGTTGTGCGACCACGGCCTCTGTTCGTGGCTACCAAGTAGACCAGCTTGCCAGCGTTTCCTGAGACGGCAACTTGACCCCCGCTGATACAGTGATCCACATGTGCTCATTGAGAAGCGCCAGGACGGTATACGACTTATCTCGTCCCAGTACCCTGGGGAGTTCGGCAATGTCAAAACCATTCTTGCGGCACTGATCTTCAAGCGATTTCGCTCTAGCCCGAATCAACTTCAGAAAGTCAAGATAGCCCTTTCCGCCAGCCCCATACCCTAGTTTCCTACGCATCTTCTCATCCCACGGCGCCAGAGCGTTCGGCCTCAGCGCGAACAGCACCTTCGATGCGGCGGTCGCACCGATTGGAATGACCTGGCCATTTCTCTTTCCTGTCCCCCGCGCGCCGGCACGCTTGCGCAGCGAGCTATAGGCTGATGCTGCCTGCTTCAAGTCCTGCTCGCCGAGTTCCCACAGCAACGCATCAGCAGGCGGCAGAAGCGACGCCATCTCCTCGTACCATTCACGAATGCTGGCTGATGCCGTCCCATGCTCGTTCTTAGCCAGATGTCTGCAACCCCATGCGTTGAGCCATGTCAGTAGATAACCACGATGGTCGTGGCTCGTGAAATCGGGCGCCCCCCTTGTGTTCTTCCGCAGAGAATGAAGTGACTGGTTGTAGTTAGTAAGCGAATGGAACATGAAGCTCGCGACCACCACATCACGCAAGGCAACATGCGTGCTTGGTAGCTTGAGATCCGATGCCTGGTTGCTATCAGTCATCCGGTCAATCCCCCCGGAGCACCTCTCCAAACGTCGAACGGTTACGAACCGCACCTGCGGTCCGCGCCTCCAACCGTCATACTGCACTTAAGGGCTGCATCGCGTCAATACTGCCTGATTGCTGATTCCTGGCGGAAGGTCAAGAGATGGTTGCGTCTCAGGCGGCAGCCGAGGATCTGTTCAACCTACTCGATGAAGACGGCATCGCGGGACGACCGCCGTGTTCTTGGCGGAGCAGCGTGACAATCTCACCGATGGATGGCTCTAAGGATTCTTGTCACGCAGTGGATAGCGAACCTATTCCCACCCGCGTGCCAGGAGGTAGGTAAGGTGTCCCCGGAATTCCACTGGTGGATTCAGCAGGCCGCTCGCCCGTCAATCGCGCTGCGACTTCGTCGACCATACATCTATTCCCGATGAATACTCCTGCTGCAGGCTGATTATGTCCGCAGCGAAAACTGCGCTAGACTGCCTGCATGGAATACTCATTCAAGGCAACTACACGCATACGCGCACTCATTCTCGCAGCACTCGTCACCGGGGTACTGCTGATTTCGTCGTGCACACCCACTCGCGACGACACACTCGTCAAGGCCGATGACACTGTTCCAGAGGGACTGGCACTGGCCACGTTTGCGGGTGGCTGCTTCTGGTGCATGCAGCCCCCCTATGACAGGTTGACCGACGGCATTGAGTCGGTAGTCGTAGGCTTCTCAGGAGGGCACGTAGAGAACCCCTCATACATGCAGGTGATTTCGGGAGGCACCGGCCACTACGAGGCGGTTCAGATCACGTATGACCCGGCGAAGGTCAGCTACGAGGAACTGCTCGACGTCTTCTGGCGGCAGATAGACCCAACCGACAGTGGAGGCCAGTTTGCCGACAGGGGCCACCACTACAAGACCGTCATTTTCTATCATGACGAGACGCAGAAGGCGCTCGCCGAGCAGTCGAGACAGGAACTTGAGAACTCAGGCAGGTTCGACAAGCCAATAGTAACCGAGATCCTGCCGTACACGTCATTCTACATGGCGGAGGAGTACCACCAGGATTACTACCTGAAGAATCCGTACTCGTACGATTCTTACAAGCGCGGCTCTGGCAGAGAAGCATTTCTGCAGGATAACTGGGCGGATCCGGTGAACAAGTACACTGCGTTCGAGAAGCCGTCGGAAGAAGAGCTTCGGGAGGCGCTGACGCACATGCAGTTCCAGGTCACACAGCGGGACGGAACCGAGATGGCGTTCCAGAACGAATACTGGGACTACAAGGGAGTCGGGATTTACGTGGACGTCGTCTCCGGAGAGCCCCTGTTCAGTTCCACCGACAAATACCAGTCGGGCACCGGATGGCCCAGCTACATGCAACCCATAGATCCCCACTTCATCGTGGAGGTCACGGACCACAGCTACGGTATGACCAGGGTCGAGGTGAGAAGCAGATACGCCGACTCGCACCTTGGCCATGTCTTTGAGGACGGGCCAGAGCCGACGGGCAGGCGTTACTGCATAAACTCCGCCGCGCTGCGGTTCATTCCTGTCGAGGAACTGGTTGAGCAGGGCTACGGTGAGTACTCGTACCTGTTCCAGGATTGATCGGACGTACGCACCAACACGTCTTGTCCGGTGGCGGGCCGCGATTCCTCCAGGCCGACCCAACTGGTCGGGTGGCGGGGTACCTGTAAGGGGCGACATATATGTCGCCCGCCATCCACTTGTTACACGCCCGCGCTTGTGCCATCAAACCCGCGTGAACACAGCCACAACCTGTATGCAGGGGCCGGATATATCCGGCCCGCCTTCCTTCGATAACACGCCCACGGTGGTGTCGGCTACCATTTTCGGCCACACGACCGTATCGCCGTAGGGGGTGTTCGCGAGCGCCCCGGGGACGTGCTGGGCGGCGAATGTAGGGGTCGATTCCCACATCGACCCGCAGGACGGGTGGACTGGGTTGGCCTAGGGTGCCGGTTCCCACACCGACCCGCATGCCACGGAGCTGGGCGATCGGTCGGGGCACATGGCCCGTGCCCGCCCTGTACGGTCGGGTGGCTGGGTATTCGCAGGGGCGACACATATGTCGCCCGCGATCGCTCCGGCGCAGCCACCCTGCGCGCCACCTGAATCACGTGTTCATACGAATAGGAATCACTCAAGGTATCACCGGAATACCCCGCACGCGATGAATTCCTCGGTGTGAACGCTTTCAACTGGGACCCGGTGATGCGGGAGAGATCGTATGTTCCGCTGTTGTACTCAAGCTCATGATTGCGTCTGCAAGTTCACGCAGCCGTCCGCTCCGTGCCTTTAAGGTCCGCGACAGCGTCATGATGCCGTGCAGGGCCCTCCGAGCTGGGTACGCGTGTTGGGTTGGGGACTATGCCAAGGGTGCGAATAGCCACAATCAGGACTCCAATTTCTGAAGTCGAGCGATGCGCCGGGCAAACGACGGATGCGACCATGTGTCAAGCCGATATGCTTTGTCACCATCGGCGCAAAGGGCTCTGAGTGCCGAGCTCATCGCATCAGTGCCTACGCATCTTGCTGCTCTCGCATCGGCATCGAACTCACACGCCCGGCTCGCTGTAGACATGGTAAGCGCCATGCCAGAGAAGAGGACCAGAACATCAACGATCCACGGCAATCCCGCAGAGGACACGAATCGCGCAAGTAGAAAACAGGCCAGTACACACACAATGATCTGCTTCGAGCTGTGCTGCGCCCCGATGTGCGCCACTTTGCGTGCGAGCACGCCGGTGCGCGCCTTAGCGTCGAACTCCTCAGCGATTGGTTGACCTACAACGATGCTCCCGTTCCTGGCACAAGCGGTTCCTCCATCCTGCTGCCACCTTCACAGGTTGTCGGCCCCTGAGCGGTGCTTTCATGGCCATTGCGAGGTCACGGCATTCCTGCAACAGAACGGGTGACGGCGCCGGTAGTGCTCGACTTACCGTCAGATACTGCCTCACAAGCTTCGGCAATCCAAGAACGGCCTGAAGCAATGGCACGCTGACCAGGCCACATGAGATAGACAGCACCATGGCTACGAATAGTATTGTCCAGAAACGATCGGCGAGGACGAGCACACCGGCCGATGCTAAGGTGAACAGAAAGAGCTTCCTATTGGTGCTCCATGTGTAGCCACGGAGAACCGGTACTCCCCCTGCCGCCTTCTGGAACTCGCGAATCATCTTACTCCTGTCTCTATCCACCCAGCCCTCCACGCTTCTCCAGATATTCCGCGAACGCCGCCGCCGGGAGTCTGTTACGTTTCTCAACCATACGCCGCCATATCGAATCTATCTGAGCCAGGTCGAGCCGTTCTTCATCGTACACATGAACGAGCACATCCGCCGTAGTCAGCAGTTGAATCTTCCGCTCATTGCAGTACCGTCGGACGTCTCTAAGGTTGTTGCTGGCGACGATTCCACCGCAACAGTGGGCGTAGGCCATACATGCTGCTTCCCCGGAGCCATACCGATAACTCTCGCACAGTCTGGCGTACTCCAGAGCTTCAGCCGAGCCGGCCATCATCTGCACTCTCCTGATATGCCCATGCATTATGGAGAAGCACACACGGTCATCCAGGTACCGCACTCTCTTCAGTTCCTCCGCAACTTCCTCCAGCACGATCATCCGCCTGGAATAAGAGCCCTCGATAATATCCAACCGGTCCACACATGCGAAGCTGGATACGAAGTCCGTGTCCAGCAAAATCGGCGGCTCATTCATCAGCCGCAGCTCCCTCTGCACCTCCCATCACGTCTTCCAGCAGACTCGCGTCAGCAAGCAATTCCTCATAGCGCGACTCCGTGATCAGGCCCTTCTCCAAGGCTTCCGCGGCCTTCTCCGCGTAGTCCGAGATCAGAACGCAATCGTTCGTCGCCTGATACAGCGCAATGCTCTTGCCATATGTCTTCGCGCTCCGGATCACGTCCCGGCACAGGGTCTCCTCCTGCTCACGGGTGATGAGTCCCAGATCCTCGAGCCGCCAGCACATCGCCTTACGGCTCACTCCGAAGTACTGCTCAAGGTGGACCACATCGGCGACCGTTAACTCCCTTCCTTCATGCTTGCGCAACCTGAGCTGGTGGATCACGGCGTCCTCGGGCAGGAGCAGATGCGCCGCAAACGCATCCGCGGTCCTCTCGCTGTCGGCCACACCCTCGAACATCTCGACCTTGCACGCGGTGGTGGTCAGATTCTCGTCGTGCAGGACGTGGTACAGCTCATGCGCCACCGTGAAATGCTGGTGGCCAAGCGACTTGGCAGTATTCACCAGTATGAGCCGCACCCGCTCGGTCTTGAGCGTAGCGCCGGACATGCTGCTCTGGAGCGGACGCTTGACGCACGTGACGCCCAGCGACACCAATGCACGATCAACGTCGCAATACTCAATGGACTGGAGGCCGAGCGTCATCCTCGTATCGATGGCAAGCTGGCGAGCACGCATCACGTTACGCATTCGTTACTCCCCAGTAGCCGGTACAGGCTGTCCAGATTCGACGCGATCCTGCGCGTCTCGGCAATGACCGACACATCGTCGGGCCCCAGATCCGACACTCTGAACGCGATAGCCACCTGCGGTCCCGTGTCCTTCGCCGCTTCGTCCAGAAAGTAGGACATCCGATAGCCGTACAGGTCGGCCAGCTTCCGCAGCATCACGGTGCTCACAGGCCTCCGACCATTCTCGATGTAGGAGATCGCCTCGCGTTTCACGTCCAGAAACCGGGCCACCTGTTCCTGAGTGAAGCCCGCCGCTACCCTCACCTCCTTCAGCCGATTTCCAATCGTTGCCATATCCATCTCTTCACTCCTTTGGTGTTACATTCCCCAGCAGCGTCGTACCATTATTGTAACTATTTAGTTACCTTCCGTCAAGAACATGGGGGATAAGCGGTGTACACGGTCAACGGTGCTGTCCTCCCCGGACTGTTCAGCAAGAATGTGCGCCTGTGAGATGCCTCTGTCGCCCGCCATCCATTTGTTGCACGCACCCGCTTGTGCCCTCAAACCCGCGTGAACACAGCCACCAACTATGTGTAGGGGCCGGATATATCCGGCCCGCCTTCCTTCGATGAACGCCCACGGTGGTGTCGGCTACCATTTTCGGCCACACGACCATATCCCCGTAGGGGGCGTTTGCGAACGCCCCGGGGACGTGCGGGGCGGCGAATGTAGGGGTCGGTTCCCACACCGACCCACATGCCACGGAACCGGGTGATTGCAGGGGCATGATGCCTCGTGCCCGCCGTTCACGGTCGGGTGGCAGGGTATCCGCAGGGGCGACATATATGTCGCCCGCCATCCATTTGCTACACGCACCCGCTTGTGCCCTCAAACCCGCGTGAACACAGCCACCAACTATGTGTAGGGGCCGGATATATCCGGCCCGCCTTCCTTCGATGACACGCCCACGGCTGTACAGGTCGACCCGTTTCGTCTGGGTGGATGGCATCTACACATCGCGACATCCGTGTCTCCCTCAATTGTCCCGCCGTGGCCTGAACTGCGCGGCACCTGAATCACGTGTTATTACGGCTGGGCGTCAATTGAGGTATCCCCCATTGCCAAGGTCACTGCCGCGGGCGCTAGTCATGCAACCTATACAGGTGTCAAGTTCCTTATGGGGATTTCAGCCCGGGCAGTCCGAAGCGAGTCGCGCCGCGGTCTGCAAGTGTGTGTCGGGCACACCTTCAGTCGCTGGCGCTGCCCACGTCAATCAAGGATCCCCTTGTTGAGGCCTGTTCCGATGATCCTGTTGTTCTGGCCAATCCGAACGTTCGTCTTGAAGTAGTCTTCTTTGAAGTGCTTTGCGAGTCTGCCAATGGGCTTCTTGCCGGCAAGGAGCGCCTCCAAAGAAACGCCACGGTCTCCGAGGCCAAGCATTGCGAGGGCCTGGATTGCTCGCCTGTCTCCGCAGCAGTACACTGCCCCGGAGACCTTGTCTGCTAGAACGAGAGCAAGTGCTTCAGCCTCACCAGTGTGAATGGTGTCGACAAACCACGCATCAAAGTACGAGTAGACCTGGGCGAGCTCGACGTCGGTTGCAGCAAGTTCTTCGACTTCTCCGGTTTGCACGAGCGCTGGCAGATTGATCTCCACCTTCCGCCCTGCCTCAGTGTAGTAGTAGTGAGCCTCGTGCACCACTACAGACGGGATGAGGATTCGATTGCTCCGGACAAGCCACCCCCATATGCCGAGCTCATGGGCAGCGATGATGACGTCAGTGTCAAGCAGTACGCAGCTCGGTCGTGTAGTCCTGTGTCTCGTCAAGACCGTATTCCTCGAGTTTGCTGTTCAGGTCCGCGAGGCGCACGTCCAACAATTCGGCGAGACGGGCCTTTGACAGTTTGCCCTTGTGATACGCCGTGAACGCAAGGCGGACATACCGCTCAGGGAAGTCAGGGGGCCGGGCCCATACGGCAGGCTGCGTAGAGCGGTCAAGGGCACGGAAAGCATCACTGGCGAGAATGGACGTGCCCTCGTCCCGCCCGAGCTCCTTGAGGTTGATTAATCGATACACCATGGCCTGCGCGGAGACGTCGAACTCACGGGCCAGCTCAACCAGGTCCGCCATGACCAGACGGCCGTCACTCTTCCTGCGAGCGAGCGCCTTGCGAACAGCTTCCTCAGGCAGAAGCAACGCAGAGGCAAAGACATTGGCAAGCTCCTCTAACCGGTGTTCGGGAGGGTCATCGGGTTCAGGTGAATCTGTGGCAGTCTCCGACCAGGTCAGCAGGTGAAACAGTTCATGCGCGATGTTGAAGTTCCGTCTCCATGGAACTTCATCTGCATTAATCAGAATGGCGGGGCCGAAGGGGCCGCGGATGCTTGCTGCCGATCCTTTCCGCCCGAGGGACCGATACCAGATCTTGACTCCATATCTGTCTTCGAGCACCCCAGCGAGCGCACGAGCCGGACGGCTCCCGAAATCGAACTCCTTCCTTGCCTGCTCGGCACGGGCACTGACCTGCTCATAGGTCAGGTCCGAAGGGTTCTCAAGCCACAGCGGCAACTGCGCCTCTGCGCACTGGCCACACAGTCGCTCAAGCAGCGCGTATCGCTCACAGTCGCGCAGGAATTCAGCCTCGCGAACTTCGCGGTTCTCCGCGGGAACCTCACGCCAGAGCACAATAGATCGCGGGACCGGGTCCTCGATCCTGAGCAACTCGCCGACTTCCACCCGGAGGGCCTTGGCAATATTCACAAGCTCCCATGCCTTCACCTCACGTTCGCCTTTCTCTATCTGGGAGACGACCTGAGGGGCCGGCAGAGATGCTTCCTTCGCAAGCTCCTGCTGGGTGAGGGAAAGAGTGGTGCGGGCGGCACGGATTCGCTTCCCAAGACGCTGACGGAGATCGTCCACGTCTCACCTCCTCATGATTTCATTCAATCATGACAACATCAGTATAGCCGACTCCCTTGCCGCAATTCAATGTCTCCTTGAGCAGAAGCTATCCGAGTGTGACACAGTCGGGAGCATAAGGTTGCGTGCGTTCCTGGGGCGCGATCTTCATTTTCCTTCTCGTCGCACATACAGGCAGCATCAGGTCGTGTCCCGGGCGTACGTTTCGCCAACGCTCTTTTTCTTTGCGCAGGTCGGGATGCGTAAGGTGCCCCCGGAATTCGCGCCTTGCGCGCATGGTGTCCCCGAAATACCGGGATGGGTGGCGTCGGGCGGTCCGTCGTAGGGGTCGATTCCCGCACCGACCCGCGGGACGGGTGGCTTGGGTTGGTGTAGGGTGCCGGTTCCCACACCGGCCCGGCAGTGGTGGGGGGAGGGGTATAGGAAGGGGCGGGATACATCCCGCCCGCACACCGACACACTCGGTGGTCGACGCTATAAACCCCTTCCATCAATCATTCCATCGTTCCTGTATGCACTGGTCATACGGTAATTAGTATGGTGTCTCCGAATTACCAAACACATCTCATCGCGGTATACTGACACTTTGCAATCTCAGTACCGAAGGGCATTGGATATTGTTTAAATGTGGATACGCTACGGGATCGTGTCAAAGCGAACGTAAAACTCCTTCGTGCCATCGGTAATTTTGAACGCCGGCTCAACTACCTTTGGAACGGGAACGTAAATCCGGTCTTTTGTCACTATGGTCGTTGTCGGAAACATCGCTCCGCCCGTCGTCTGTGTTTCCAGCGGTTCCTTGAGTTTAATGTCGTAGTAGAGATTCAGGTCGCCTGTGGCATTGGTGAAGACGTATATCACACGGTGAGAACCCCACATTAGCTTGGTCATGTGGGGCTGGCGCAGAAACTCACCCTCGCTCTTTGCCATCCGGTCAGACACCGCGAGAAACATCTGAAAGCCATTGAGTTTGGCGTAATTGGATGCTACGGTTAGCACTTTCATGGCGCTTGTTATCTCAGGACGCATAATGGGTGGACTGGCTTCAAATTCATTGACCTGCGAAGGCTCGTCGGATGGTCCGAAGACACTTGGCAGTTCTTCCTCAACACTGCCTACCTGTTCCTTGAGGACCTCCTGGCGTTGCCCTACGCCACGCCCACCGGATGATCTCAAAACCTGCTCAAGATCAGCCTTACCCGCGAGATAGTCCGCTAGAAGCAACTCAATCTCCCCGAAATCGGACAATTCGTACCGGAAAAGCTCCTCATTCTCCTTAAGGCGGCGGTACAAAGCATCCCGGCCCTGTCTTGTAGAAGATGGAACGTGATCGCGTATTTGCAGATATACGTGCTCCCTAACGAAGTCTTTTACAAAGCCCGAGAAGACCTCGTGGGCTGCCTTGTATGATTCAACCACCATACGTGCAGCCGACATGTTGCGGTTGATCGCTATATGTAAGACGTCATCCTTCTTTTCGATGTACAGGTCTACACCGTGGCTAATCTGCGCAAAGCCTACCTCAATGTCTGGCATAAAATAGTCATTAAGCAGGATGCCTCGCACCTGTACTAGAAACATCGCTTCATCCAGAGCAAGCTGAGCTGGAGGAATGGGATCGACGATGACCTTTTCAGGAGCCTCATCGATGCCTGATATTTCTCTGAGATAGCGTAGCTGAAGCTTACGCCTCGGGTTTACCTGACTGACGTGGAAAACGTTCGCTTGTTCGCTCGCGAAGCGCTGAAGGATAGTTGCGTCCTGCCCAGCATAGAAGAGCTTTGTCTTTGATGGTTCATAGCCTTTGACATCGCCCAGCGTTACCTCTTTACCGCGGGTGGGTAGAACTGTGATCTTAACATTTTTTGCCAGCGGGATTAGACCCTGAGAAAGAATGTATTGCTGGAATTGCTGGTTCTGGTCAGCACTGTGTGTTTCAGCCATATCCCTCGATACTTCTGCCTCTATCATAGCCACAATATTGGCGACGTGTTGGATGCTTTCGCGGCTCAGCGCTTCACGCCCAGCGGTAGGACAAAGAATGTCAAGGTTTACAAACCCTCCAAACGCGTAAAGGCCAGAGGCCGGAATCGGAGCAAGCCCGAACAGCTTGCGGAAGCCCATGGTCTGCCCGCCATTCTGAACGAAGAATGCCTCACCAGATAACGGATTGTTGTTAAGCGAAATACCCTCAACACGGGCAAGGACACGTGCCTGCGCATCTGTGAAAGTCCGAAGTGTAGCTGAAAACTGGTCACGCGACACGGATCTGCATGAGATTTCTTCGAAGCCTGCTGCCCTACTCCCGAGCGTTTCCTCAAACAGCTGCTGGCTGATAAGGCGCCCATTTACGTAAATGGGAACGGGGACAAACCGTACATAGTGACTGAGATATTCTGACGCAGAGGTTTCATCAATTGCAAAGGACGGATCTAGCTCGGCTCTGATTATCGTTCCAGGGCTACGGTCATCAGCCACGCGTTCAAGATCGATACAATCTTGCGCAATACGTAAATCGGACCGCCTTACCGAGCTGACTAGTGTAACACTAGAGTCTATGTGGCGAGTTTCGACTTCAAGGGCAGTACAAACCCCAAAATTCGCCATAGCTCCGATGCCAAAGGTGCCGATGACTCCAGAGAGTTGAGCAAGTTCAGATTTCTTGCCGCTGGAACCTGCCTTCCAGAAGTTGTTCTTGAGCACGTCTTCAGTCATGCCGATGCCATCGTCTTGGACGGATAGCCGTTCCTTTTCAATTGTGATCTCTATCTTCCGGCCTGCTATCGAAAGCCCTGTTGCAGTGCATCGCATCAATATGGCATCATAAGCGTTCTGCACATTCTCACGGAGAAACGCCTTGGGCGAATCGTAGATTTCTTCCGAAAGAATTTTTAAAATTCGCTCCGTTTCGACATCAAATGCAATGCGCTCTTTCATTTAGTCAGCCTCGCGAAGCATTTTTTTCGCATCTCAATGACAGAAAGATCGGAGGACTCTGCAATTAGCGGAATCCTCAACACCTCCCTCAGCCGGTCATGCCTCCCCTCTGCCCAGAGCGCATCCATAACGTGAATTGCCTCATCATTGCTTGTCGGAGGATCAAAATTAACAATTAAAGCACATGTGTCCTTTAGCCTCATAAGACAATCAAGGAGGAGCGGTCTTGCAAGGGCATCGGACGGCGCAACAGGGATAAGGAGATCGGCAGCCTTGCGATAGTTACCCGAATCGTGGCAGCGCTGAGCCTCAATCAGCGCTGCCGTATTAGCATTGAAGTAGTACTGCGGTTCGGGCGGTGGATCAAACTCGAAATCGTAGTAAGTGCTGTTGTTTGGAGGAAGCGCGCACTGGCCCCAGATAGGAAGATTGAGGTTGTCGTTCTTCATTTCTCGGACATAAAGACGGCCGGTCCTGTTCTCAGTATTGAGTTCGACGACATTGTAAGCACGGCGATGCTGGAACGATATGCCTTTTCCTAGTGTTCCCGCGCTGATGACTTTGATCTTTCGGTCTATTCCATGCCGGAACCTTGTATCGAGAAATTGCGGCCGGTGCTGGTGACCGTGAAATCCCAGGCTGAATCCGCGATCTATCATGTTTTGGAGAAAGTCAGGATCCATGAAGTCCGAATGCTCGGGTAGTCCTTCGGCACTGTGATGCCAGACAGCAATACGCAGCCGGTTCTGCAAGGAAGGATCACGCATCCGTGTTCCTGCAGAAGCGATGCAGCCTGGATGGATTGCTCCCTGCTTGTTGAAAAGATCGTTGTTGTAGCAGCTTGAGAATCCCGCAATGGTCAGACCAAGTGCTGGAAAATCGAATATGTCGATCTGCTTTGCCGGGTCGAGATCGTAGGTACGTGTACCGTTGTAAAACTCAGTATAGAAATCAGCAAAGGCGGAAAGCCGCTGTGTGTAGAGGGTTTGATCAGTGATTTTGTAAAGCTCGAAATCGGACCATGACCAGCGGAAGCGCGAACCAGGTTGGAAAAGTTCAGAGACCAAATCCTTCTTACGATCCGGGAGGATGTCAACGCGGCAAAGACTCCTTGCGAAATGGTAAGCACTATTGTCGTGGTTGCCGGGCACGATAATCACACGATTGCGGTCACCTCCCACAAAACGGTCCGTAAGCGCGGCCAGAAAATCGAACGCTTCATGATATTGCTCACGCAACCTTGCATCAGGATCCTGCGCATCAGGCCTGATGCCTTGAATGATATCTCCGCTGATGATAATCAAGTCGGGTGAACGTACCGCCGGTGTTTCTTCAGCCGAGTAATGCCGCCTGTCGTTTTCAAGTGAGTCCAAGAGAACATCATTACGAACCGGATTGGCTGGATCGCGATGCAGGTCTGAAATATGGAGCACGCTTAGCTTCATTGATCGTCCCCTGTGTCATTAACCAGGATCTTTGACCCACCCGGGACAGGGAGACTTTACTCATCGTCAGGTCATGGCGTCAATTCCTCCTCTTGTGCGGTGACAGCCGCTCGCGGTAACTCGTGCCCTCGATAGTGATCTGGTAGCTGGCGTTGGCCAGCCGGTCGAGTGCGCTGTTGCCGAGGATGGCGTTGTCGAACAGGCCGAGCCATTCATCCACGGCTCTGTTGCCTGTGATGACGAAGCTGAAGCGACGATGGCGGGCTGAGGCGAAGGGGGTATTCCCGGGATCGCCGTCCGGACCTGCCCCAGGCAGTTATTGGGCTGGCGGTGACCCGTGAGGGTATCCCGGTGCGCTGCTGGGTTTGGCCGGGCAACACCGCCGACATGAGTGTCGTGTCCCGGAATTACCGGAATTGACGGATGGATCATCGCATCCTTTCTGTATCCTCGGTTCATATGGCAATCAGTATGGTGTCCCCGTAATTCAGAACGTGAAAGCGAATCAAGCATGGTGTCTCCGGAATCCCGCAACCTTCAGCTAACCCAACGTGCAGCTCGTCGCCACTCCATGCATCGCACAACCCTCCTCAGTTCATAACAGTCGTCACAGAGATTCTGGTTCCTCTCTTGGTTAGAAGTAAGCTCTTGTGTACAGAACGGCCACAAGTCCCTCTTGAGGCCACGACCATGGCGACCACTCACAATACACCTCCTTCCACCTCAAGAACTGAACGTGTGGCGAAATAAGTGTGGCTTCACTGGAATTACGGACTACGCATCCACACGAGCGTGTCTGCCCTCACCCCCAGTCGTTCTCATCTTTAGGTCTCCACCCCTCGACATACCTCGTGACAAGGGTCTGCAGCTCATGGTCGTGTGCGAATGCACTTTCGGGTAGCCCGGCAATCCGGTTCTTCAATTCCTCTTCACTATCAAGTAGCATCACCAACGCGTCCCACGCGAGCCGTGGTGAGCGAGTGACCACACTACTCCCGAGGTGTTGGCTAACCACTTCGCTTTGCGCACTGCGGAGTAGTGCCAGTGTGACCTCGGGTGTGTCAGGAATTATCAGCGGCGGCTCATCCCATTCGAGGGTCGACTTCGCACTCAGGAGCACCTTCAAGAGGTCACTCTCCCGCACCAATTCCTCAGCTGTCGCTGAACGAACCTCAGAACGCCAATGTCTCTCTAGCCTGCCCGCAGTTGCCTCGGATGCCAGACGATGACCTATGTGTTCGCGGTGACCCACCTGACTGATCAATTCGTACTTCGCCATAAATGAACACAGGTTGGGCAATATCAACTCCACCGCCGTCTCAACTTCATCTGAGTCACGCAAGGAGCGAAGAAGACGGTAAGTCACGCGACCAACCGCGATGTCACCACCCAGGTCAAACACTCCTCTCTTTCGTTTCGGAAGAACTGGAAGGAGATTCAGCAATACAGGCACACCTGCTAGGACATGCTCTCGTGAGAACTCCTTTTCATAGGCCTCCAATAGGGCAATAACATTCGGAAGTCGATCCAAACCGATTCCTTTGAGAACAGCCTCAAACGCCATCTTGTCGTGCATGGAAGCCCATGCCTTCTCAGCGTCAAAGAAGGTTGACAGTCTGTTGCCTACAACACGTTCGAGGTACAGGCGCAAGACGTCCTCGTGAGCGACTCGTCGCTCGCGGAGCCAGCGATGCCTGAAGTCAGATCCATAGTAGGCTCCACCTACAAAGCGCTCAGCGGCGGGAAATAAACGCCGAATCAGTGAACTGACTATTTGTTCACGTTCGCCTGCGACCGTCAATAGCTCATTGATACTCATCTGAAAAACCGCGTCTTCTGATTGCCTCGAGACCTCGGTGAGACTCTCAGTCATGCCGTGGATTCGACCGAATACGTCCGGCATAAATATACGAACTGCTTCTAATGCAAGTACATCAGCTACTTCGACTTGCCCATTTAGCGACTGGACAGTTCCGCGCAACGAAGCCGAGTACCGACGGATATCGCGTATGCTGCGGATCAAAGGCCATACGATTTCCAGAAAGATATCGGTCCATTCCTTGCTGATACCGGTTACCCCAGTTCCCGATAATGCATCGTCAATGGAGCTGAGAACCTCGGATTGCAAGGTTTCCGACGGCATCGCTGGAAGATCAAGAGTTAGAAAGAGTATCTTCTCCAGATAGTCTCTTCCTTGAATGCCTTCTCCTGCAAGTGCACTCTCTACGCGAACTCTGTCGAACGCCAACAAGTAGATTATGTTCGGAAAGCTTGCTGTAAGCCGTACAAGTCTGAATGTGTCCTTGATTTCCGAAGTAGACAATCGGTCAATATCATCAAGTATCACCACCAACGGCTGATCGAGAGACTCCAAGGCTTCTTTGACCTTCTCGCGCCGCCGGAGGACGCCACCGATTTCTTTTGCCGACATCTTCCTCTGAATCTGCACCACGCCCAAAGTACAGCCAATGAAGTGGCCAACAGCCGGAAGCCGGGAGAAGGCGGATAGTGCTTCGCCATACTCCTCCACACCCGAAGCGATGTCGCGCAGTGTCGGCCGCAGCTTAAATTGACCCGCTAGCTCGAGGAGGAATAACTGGACCAGATGCTCAGCTCCGCTGAACATCCACGGATTGAAATCCAAGACATCCAACCCCTGCGCTTTGAGGAAGCCGCGAGTGAGATTGACGAACGAGGTCTTTCCACAGCCCCAGGGACCAAGTACTCCAACTACAGCACCGCGCGAGGCATCCAGTGACAGGAGTTGTCCTGCAAATCCTTGTGCTAGTGATGCTCGTCCCAGAAGATCCTGGTCGGGATGTTCAATCGGATGATCACCCGATACTCTCTTGTGCTCACTGGACTCACTTATCACTGTCACCTCCTAACCCCACATGACACTCAGACGTCCGAGAGACTCGTAACGCAGAGTGACCAACCGGCGAACGAAACCTCACAGAGTTCATCTAGCCACCGACAATCTAGTTAATCATTCTTGTACACAATAGCGTGTTGCTGGCGAACCAACTTCTGAAACGGATACCACTCTCAGCCATCCTGCAGCAGTGTTCTGGCCTGAATCTCCATCTCCTCCAACAACTCCTTCATGCGTGCTTCGCGCCATTTTGCTGTCAACTCTCCGGAAAATGCACGATTGAGAAGCATTTCGTTAAGCTGCGCGATTCGATCTGCACAGCCAGATTGCTTGCTCTGCAAGGAATGCAGCGACTCAGCACGCTCAGCAAATCGACGCTGCAATTCCAGAAGAGGCAAAGGCAGCGTAATCGACTTGGCGATGCCCGTGTTAAGGTTCTTCTGCGTCCCGCTAGGTGCAATCGCGCCAAGTCGACTGCGAATAAGCGCGAAGAAGTGAAAGAGGTAGTCTTGATCCAGACTGTCGTCCAAGTCAAGGAACGCAAGGAACCCATCGTGAATGCAGCCCGGAATTCCAAGTATCTTCGGTACACCAACGGTGGCGCTGTTCGTCAGAATTAGAGTGTTCCTCTCCAAGAACACACTACGTTTTCTGCCTTCGTCGGTGAGTGTCTCCCTAGTGTATTCCAGGTACTTTCCAGGGTCGCGCGTCACGTCGGAGATCATGATCCACGGTATTCGACCGCCGAAGAACCGCGGATCACCTTTGGGGCGGGGCGAGGCACCCCGAATCACTCTGCACAAGTCCCCAAGCCTGTGAACTGGCCACCCCATTGGGTTCGTCGCCGGGTCGCCGAACATCTTGTAGAACAGGGCAGGCAAGATACGCGCAGCTTTGGCGTCAGCCTCGGCGCGTTTCCTGCGGAGTGCGTCCGCCTGGTCAAGTATCTCTGCGATCCGGCGCTGCTCGGAAAGCGGTGGAACAGGAATGCGAAGCGTCTCAATGTCAGACCGATTCACCGCACCAAATGTGCTCCCTTGTCCTGACTCAGCCAAAACCGGTTCGACATACTTAAGGAAGAACCACAGGAACCCCTGAGACAGCACACTGGGCTTCGCCCGAATGGCCGCAAGACCCCGTCCTATGCAGCAATCACCAGGAGCCAAGTTCGTGGGACCAACTGGTGCCCGAACGGACAACAGGATGTCGCCTTCATACGCTACTCGTGACGGCGCCGAACACCACTTCTTCACTGTGGGAAACTGGTCGCCAAATTCCGCCTTGCCTTGAAAGAATGGCAGTCCCACCGCTTCTTGGTTGTACGTGCTACCAGGTGGTGACTGTCCCATTACGACGTCAGCCAACGCACCAAGTTGTACTGTGCGCCAATTCACGACCCTAACTCCACATCCCGCAGCAGCTTCTCCAGCCCCTCCACAATCTCCCTCTCGAGCGCCAGCGTCTCGCGTATAAGTGTTACAGGATCCTCATCCATGACTTCCTGTGCCACCTGCGGCTTGTAGCGGCCGGCAGCGAGGTTGTAGTCATTCTCAGCAATCGTACGAACCGGGGCCCACCAGCATCTCGGCTCCTCACTGCCCGACGGCATGACGGTCCCCGTTTCAACACCGGGAGGCTGCGCAAACCTGGAGCCTTTGTAAGCAGCCCACTGCACAAGCAGGTCCGGAATGTCGTTCCGCTCCGGCGTCTCAGGCCGCCCCCCTCCCTGTATCTTGTCAGGATCAAAGCCGTCGGCACGCACCTCGTAGAACCACACCTTCCCATCGTCATTCTTCCTGCCGGTCTCAAGCGGACGACGGAACACGAGTACGCCTGTCTTCACCCCCGCATACGGCTTAAAGATGCCGGCGGGCAGAGATACGACCGCCAGCAGGTCGTAGTCCTGAATCAGCTTGCGGCGAAGCTGTACATGAGCCGAGGTGGAGCCGAACAACAGGCCCTCCGGCACAATCACCGCGCACCATCCTCCGGCAGCCAGCGCCTCCATCATCACCGAGAGGAACAGGAGCTCACTCTTCTTCGAGTTGGTGGGGAGGTCCTTTCGAATGGACTCCCGCGGCAGCGTTCCCGCAAACGGAGGATTGGACAGGATCACCCTGTAGCGGCGTGTGAGATCGTCCTCGGTGAGCCCGCCCATGTCAGACAGTGTGTTCGCACGCTTCACGTTAGTGTGCCGCAAGCCGTGCAGCACAAGGTTCATCATGGCAATCCGCATCATCTGTCGGGATACATCGATGCCGTAGATCGATTCTTCCAGCAGGATCCAGTCAGGGATCTTCTCGCCCGTCCCCTTCCGATATGTCTGCAGCGTGGGTATAGCCGCCTTTGCCTCTTCAATCGACTGACCACGCTTGTCCAGCCACTCCTCGCCGTAGATGGGCACTTCGGTTGGCTCTCCCGAGTACTTCGCCAGGATGTGCGCCACCGCGTCGATCAGGAACCCTCCCGTGCCACATGCGGGGTCGTATATCGTGTCCCCAATGTCCGGGTCCACCATCTGCACCATCATCGTCCTGATCTGGCGTGGCGTGCGGAACTGACCGTTCAACGCCGCCTGTCCCAGGTGGGTGAGCAGATACTCGAAGATATCGCCTTTGACATCTGTTCCCAGCCTGGCGAAATTGATGCCGTCGATCTCATCGACCACCTGCTTCAGTACATTGGGGTCGACAATCTCTAGCACCGCATCACGAAAGTACTCCGCGATCTGCGGCTCCGTCTCCACCAGGGTTCCCATATACGGGAACACGCTGTCCCGAACGAAGTCCCGAAGCTCAGGCCCGCTCCTGAACCTCCACTTGGACCAGCGGTACCTCTCGTTCTCGCCCGGGTACAGGAGTTGGTCGTTGCCATTTCCTCCAGGGATGAGGCGCGCCCTCAATTCACGCGTGGCCTCTTCCTCGTCCAACAGCTTCAGGTAGATGAGGTAGGAGATCTGCTCAATGTACGTTACAGGGTTCGTCACGCCACCTGCCCATAGGATGTCAGTGATACGGTCCAGCTTCCTGCGCAGGTCCTGATTCATACAATCTCCTATTCCACGGACTTCCCGAATACGGCCTCGTTCATTTCACTGATTACGTTGCGGAGTCCCTGTTCATCGAACAACCGGATTCCCTCCTCGGGGGCACCATGGATGGACAGCGGAGGTTCGAAAAGGTCCTCAAGGTCGATTCGTTCACGAACCACTCCGCGGTTCTTCAGCATCGTCAGGAACCGGGCCTCCTCGGGAGTGAACCTCCTGGCAGCGAGCCATGACTGGAAGTTCTCCGCGATCTCCTGCTCCCGGGGCTTCACTTCCACACCACCCAATGCAGCGCGTACGAAGTCGACGAGACTGCCACCCGGTCGCCGGTACGCGCGCCGCAGATTGTCCTCGTTGAAGTACATCTCAGGACGGTTAAGGCGCGCCGCCAGCGCTTCCTGTTCCTCTTCAGTCAGCAGCTCACCGCGCCGCAGCTTGCTGAGGACAGGGTCGTCCTCAGCCTCAGACCGAACGGCGGACTCCCAACTCGATACGTATTCACGCTTGTCGACGCGCTCTCCATCAGGCCCCACCTCTACGTAGCTGACCGCGTGAAGCCACTCATCCTCGAGGCCAAGCTCAACAAGCGTGGGCGGCCGGCGCGGTGGCCGTACAACGTCGCGTGGTGCGGCGCCCCGACCAATCCCGGTGAAGATGTCCGTATCACTATCGTTGAAGTACTCGTGGTTGCCGAAGAAGTCGTAGATGACGAACCTCTGTTTCTGTATGTGATCGGCCACCCTGGTGCCACGGCCACGTATCTGCTGGTACAGAATGGGACTGCGTATGCGCCGACACAGTACGAGGTGCAGCAGTTCCCGGAGATCAAAGCCGGTGGTGAGCATATCCACGGTTACCGCAACCTGAGGGTACTCCTCCCGCTTGAACCTGCGTATGAGGTCAAGAGCGCCAGGCACATCGCTCGTGATGACCTCCGCGTAGCGTCCTTTGTCTTCCGGATGCAACTCATTCAGGTAGTGCGCAAGTCGGGCGGCGTGATGCTTGGTGATTGCATACACGACCGCCTTGCCCGGAGGAGTCTTCTGCCCGGGAGCCAGATCACGGTAGTTCTCCCACGCCAGACGATCAAACTCCTCCATCATTTTCCGATTCGTATCCTCGTTCGTCCATCTGCGCTCGAACTCGGCCGGGTCATACGTCTCATCGTCAACCTCGGCTCCCTCGGACAGCATGACCGTAATGCCACTCGCAAAGCGGTAAGGGACCAGATACCCGCTGTGAAAGGCATCGATAATTGAGTACAAGAAGTCCGGCTGGCCATCAGGGCACTGGTAGAACTGGAACGTGTTGCGCTCGACGAAGTCGGCAGGAGTGGCAGTCAATCCAATATGGAGCGCATCGAAATGCGTCAACGCGTGCTTCCACTCCCCGTAGATCGAACGGTGGCACTCGTCAGCAACCACCACATCGAAGTAGCCACTGGTGAATTCACTATACCGTCCGATCATCGTCTGCAACAGGCACACCGTTATCTGCTGCTCCTGGCGCGCCATAGCCGGGCGCAGCCAGTAGCTGCCGTACTGTCCAAGTATCTGCTGCATCGCATCGATAGCCTGCTTGGCCAGCTCTTCCCGGTCAACCAGGAATAAGACCCGCTCGGCATGCCCGGCCTTGAATAACCTCTTCAGGTACAGGCAAATGAGGTCCGTCTTGCCGGTACCTGTTGGAAGCTCCATCAGGAATCGGAGTTTGCCAAGTGCGATGGTACGGTCGAGCGCACGCATTGCGTCCTGCTGGTACGGTCGTACCCTTCGGGTCTCGCCCTGGCGGAGGTAGTACTCCGGAATCTCAACGCTGGACAGAGGCACGCGCGTCGACCGCATCTCCACCAGGCGCTCCAGGTCGCGACGGGAGAAGAATGAGTCCACCGGGCGGGCATCGTGATTCGTGTAGTCCCAGAAGTAGATCACCTCGCCGTTGGTAAGGAAGACGAAGGGTGCTCCTGTGCGCTGCGCATACGGCAGGGCCTGATGACGCGCGACATATGGCTCCATCGATGCGCGCTTGGCCTCGATCACCGCCAAAGCACGTCCGCGCTGGTCGAGGAGCAGGTAATCGATTCTGCCCGAGTAATCGCCATCGCCGCCAATGATGCGTTCGGACGGCACGTCACCGATACCGGAAAGCGGCTCCGACACAATGCGGTAGGCTTCGTGAACAGGGACTTCCGTGCGAACCTGCGACTTGTCCGCAGGATCCCAACCGGCACTGCGCAGCAATCCGTCGATGACTATCCTGGCATCCGCTTCTGAGGAATGATCGCTCACTGCCCGTCTTTCACCATCTAATCATACTCACGCGGTTATGGCGATGTCACGCAACGAGGCTAATGACGCCGGATAACCCAAACGTGCGTATCCCGTGGACTTGCGTGGGTGTGTGTCAATGCCGCCGCACCCTCGCACACTGTATGTGTTCAACCTCACCATTCACCACCACCGATGCCAGCCTTACAGCGACCGGCGGGGAGCCAAGCAACCCGGTTCTACTGTAAACCTCCCATGTGCAGAGGTCAAGAGGACCCGCTCGACAGGGGAGCACTGACGCATCACACGTGTGAGACTGTGACCGCACCTTCATTGCGGCGGAGTCGCACCGCTGTCCCAGTATTAAAGCAGAGTGTAATCGTCAGCGTGTCACACATTGGCGTCATCCGAAGGGCACACACGGGCAATCAAACGCGTCGATCGGAGGTGTTCACAGGTCAGGATTCGTGATAGGATGTTGGTGACGAGGAGATCGCATACAGTGGCCAACCAAGTACAGTCCAAGTCCGCACTCAGCAGCATCAAGATTGCTCAATACTTCCTGTCGCTCGTCGATGATGATGCTGGAGAATTGATGTCCAACCTGAAGCTGCAGAAGCTCTTGTACTATGCACAGGGCTATCACCTCGCCATGTTCGGTCGCCCCTTGTTCTCCGAACCGATTGAGGCATGGACTCTGGGACCGGTTGTCAGAGAGGTATACGACGCGTATAAGATGTACGGTCCGGGCCCGATTCCCCGTCCCAGGGACGCGGATTTCTCGGACCTCGACGAGGGCACACGCGAGTTTCTAGACGAGATATACTGTGAACTTGGACAGTTCTCGGCCTGGAGACTCAGCGAGATGACGCACGCAGATCCCCCATGGCTCATGGCTCGCAAGAAGGGGCAGAATTCGGTAATCACTCACGCATCTCTTCGCGAGCATTTTGGAACTCTCCTCGAAGAGAATTAGGTTGGCCTGGCGGTTATGTCGCGCCCGAAGAAGCATGGTGGTAAACGACGACCAGACTCACGCATTAGGCCACCAGTCTCCACAAGCGCCGCCCCCACGCAAGAATACGTTTCCTTCTCGTTCCGACATACCGTCGACCACGATGACTATTGCCTCGGCCGGTGCGACCAAAGGCTGCGTGCCGGCATACTCGATCATCTTCATAAGCTCAGCAGGATGAAGTGGATGGAAGTAATGCAGGCTTCTGCAAAGGGCATGGGCGCTGAAAAGATCGAACAGAAGCAGTTGAAGGCAGCCATTCCGAGACACATCACCGAGGAGGTGCCGATCTACGTGGTACATGCGTCCGGGCGAGTCCCATTGGCGGGCTATAAGGACGGAACGGTATTCCATGTCGTGTGGATCGATCGCAAGTTCAAGCTATACGATCATGGCTGAAGGATCTACGCTCCCCCAGCAGACACGCACTGGAGCGAACAAACTGATCGATCAGAAGCCTCCGTGATGCCACAATCCCCTACTTTCATATCAGACGCAGAGACCTTAGATTCGGGGACGCCATACTATTCATGGTAGGCACTGAGCATACGAAAACAACGCGGGAAATCGTCTGCGGGATTCGCAGGGTCGGTCATTGAGCGCGCCCACGGGCGGGCCGGATGTATCCGGCCCCTGCGTATACCCTTGGCCACCCGTCCTGCGGGCCGATGTGGGAACCGGCACCCTACATCACCCCGTGCCACACCACCTCGGGTCGATGTGGGAACCGGCACCCTACATCACCCCGTGCCACACCACCTCGGGTCGATGTGGGAATCGACCCCTACGGCGCACTGCCCGGCGGTAATTCGGGGACACCATACTAATTACCGTATGTAGTGATCATATAATAGAGATGCACGAGGATTGACTGCGGGATTCGCAGGGTTGGTCACCGGGCGAATCGATGGGCGGGCCGGATGTATCCGGCCCCTGCGGATACCTCTGCTCAGCCGTCCTGCGGGTCGATGTGGGAATCGACCCCTACAACGGACCACCCCGCCCCTCCCCCGGCCACCCGTCCTGCGGGTCGATGTGGGAATCGACCCCTACAGCGGACTACCCCGCCCCTCCCCCCACCGCCGCCGTGGTGGACGGGTTTCAAACCCGCTGCGACGGCAGATATCCGGCCTTCGGTGGCGTTCTGTCAATCCAGGTAGTCCTTGAGGTGTCGGCTGATACTGGGATGCCGCAGCTTGCGGAGGGCCTTGGCCTCGATCTGGCGTATGCGTTCCCGGGTGACCTTGAACTCCAGTCCCACTTCCTCAAGGGTGCGTGGGTGTCCGTCTTTGAGCCCGAAGCGTAGCTGAAGCACACTCTTCTCGCGTGGAGTCAGCTGGTCGAGGGCACGGTCAATCTGCTCTTTCAGGAGTTCGGTGGTGGCGACCTCCGCCGGGGCAGGGCTCGACTTATCCGCCAGGAAGTCACCCAGCAGGCTGTCGCCCTCGTCTCCTACAGGCGTCTCAAGCGAGATGGGTTCATGGTAGAAGAGGGCTATAACTTCTTCCACACGGTCTGAGGTCATGTTGAGGCGAAGCCCGATGTCCTCATAGCTTGGCTCGCAATTCAGTTCCTGTCTCAACTGGCGTGTGGTGCGCGACAGCCGATTCATGGTCTCAACCATGTGCACCGGAATGCGTATCGTGCGTGACTGGTCGGCGATCGCCCTTGTGACGCCCTGCCGTATCCACCAGGTGGCGTACGTACTGAACTTGAAACCCCTCCGATGCTGGTATTTCTCCACGGCGCGCATCAGGCCGATGTTTCCCTCCTGGATAAGGTCCAGGAGCACCATACCATGGGACATGTACTTCTTGGCGATGCTGACAACAAGCCGCAGATTCGCCTGCGTTATGTACTTCTCTGCGTCCGCCGCCGCATGCTTCACCTCGTCATAGTGCTGATGCAACTCATTCTCATAGGGCTCGAACAACGGCTGCAGTCCACCTTCGGCTGTCAGGGTACGCAGCCGTTCGACGGATTCTGTCTCCAGAAGCGTCACGGCTCGCGGCGGCAGCAGGCTGCTGTTCACGGACAGGTTCACGATCGCGTCATCACAGGCGGCGGCGGCTCGATTCGTCTTCTCTGCAACCGCGGCAATGAGTTCTCGCCTAATGGCATTGTCGATGGCGGCCCTGAGAGCGTCGGTACGTACAAGCTGTCCGAGGCTGAGACCATCTTCAATGTCCAGTTGCCGCCTGACAACCTCCAGGATGGGGTAGGACCTCAGGACCCTTCCGACGAGGTCCGCAGTCAGCGCGACCGCACTGAGCGGTGTCTCGTACTTCTGGAAATGCGCATCCTGAAGGTGCCTGATGTGCCGGCCTCGTTCGATGCGCCTGGACAGCGCTCGCTCCTCTGCAGCGGTGAGCAGTGGCACCTGGGCTATCTCGCGGAGATACGTCCCGACAGAGTCGTCACTTGGCTCATACCCGTCGAAAGGGAGGGTAGTCGTCACATCATCAGCGGTGAGCGCCTGCCCGGCATCGGCAGTGAGTTCACCGTAGGTCGGCTTAACTGCCTCTTCAGCCTCGCCGGCATAGCCGTCGCCAGCTGACCTGGCCGATTCGTCCTGAGGTTCCAGTGGGTCTCGGGGGGTGTTCATATGGTAGATCGTCCTGCACGCCACGTCCAACCCTGCAATGAGGAGGAGGCGCCGTGGTCTCGCAACAGTATGACATATGTGGCCAGCGAATGTGCGACGTCAGGTTGCAGAAGTACGGGGAGCGCCATAGTGATTATCGTGTGCATCGAGCATATAAGAACGACATGGGGGATCGTCTGCGGGATTCGCAGGGTCGGTCATCGGGCGAATCGACGGGCGGGCCGCCCCTCCCCCCGCCACCCGTCCTGCGGGTCGATGTGGGAATCGACCCCTACAACGGACCGCCCCGCCCCTCCCCTGGCCACCCGTCCTGCGGGCGGGCCGGATGTATCCGGCCCCTGCATATACCCCTGGCCACCGTCGGGCCGGTGTGGGAACCGGCACCCTACATTACCCCGTGCCACACCACTTTGGGTCGATGTGGGAAACGACCCCTACAACGGACCACCTGTGGGTCGATGTGGGAATCGACCCCTACGGCGGACCACCCGGCCCCTTACCGGCCACCCGTCCTGCGGGCGGGCCGGATGTATCCGGCCCCTGCGTATGCCCCCGGCCTCCGTCGGGCCGGTGTGGGAACCGGCACCCTACATTAGCCCGTGCCACACCACCTTGGGTCGATGTGGGAAACGACCCCTACAACGGACCACCCCGCCCCTCCCCCCGCCACCGCCGGGGTGGACGGGTTTCAAAGCCGCTCAACGTGAACAGAGGGAGCGATTGCCCATTGCCGCCGATGCTCCGCTGCGTTGTCCTTGCCGGGCGCTCGTGCGATAATCACGCTTTCCGCGGCATCATTCCGCCGTGAATCCGCCAGAGGGAACACTACGTGATGGCAAGCGAGAGAAACCGGCGCATCATGTTTGGCCAGGCGTTCGTGATCGCCTTCCTCATGCATCTCCTGCTGTTCAGCATCGCGCCGATGGTGACTCCGGTGATGCGCGAGATGAGCCTCAATCATACCCAGTTCGGGCTCGTGTTCTCCATGTCCATGGTCAGCCTCATCATCTTCCGATTGCCGTGGGGACTGCTCGCGGACAGGAAGGGATACGTCGCGGTGGTGCGTGTCTCGCTGCTGCTGGCGACGACCGCCGCCCTGTTGAGGGCACTGGCCCAGGACTACACCGGTCTGCTGCTGAGCCAGTTTCTGCTGGGCTTCGGCCTGGCCGCCACCCTCCCCGGCCTCTCCCTCATGGTGAAGGAATGGGCGCTGGGGCGTCCCGGCCTGGGCACAGGGACGTACGTCGCGGGTTTCGCCGTGGGTAATGCCACGGCACTTGGTATCACCCCACTGCTGCTCAGGGCTGTCGAGTGGCGACAGATCTTTCTCATCTACGCGTGTTTCAGCGGCCTCGTGACGTTGACCTGGTGGTTGCTGGGCAGGAGCGAAGGAAGGGTCGACTTCGGTGTGCGTCTCGAGGATGTCCGCATGGTCCTGCGCGACCGGCATGTCTGGCTGTTACTCCTCTTCCTGGCAGCCTCGATGGGCTGCTACGACACACTCGCAAACTGGATGCCGCGGGTGCTCGAGATGAAGTACATGAATACCTCGCTATCCTTCCTGCTCCCCGTGGGTTTCTTCCTGGCCGGTCCAGCCGTGGGGATCATCGCCGACCGGTTTCCCAGCAGGCGGGCGCTGGTGGCCCTTCTCGGGGCAATCGCCGTGATTTCCGTCGCCTCCATCACGTTTGCGCCGCTGCCGCTCCTGTTGCCCTCCCTCATCCTGGCCGGATTCGCTACCACCGGGTGCCTCGTGATCAGCCTGACCGTGCCCGTGGAACACGAACGATTGTCGCCCTATGCCGGCACGGTGGTTGGACTCATCTCCTCGCTGGGAAACGTCGGCCCGCTCGCGATGCCGGTGTTGTTCGGGTTCCTGATCGACTTCACGGGCATGTACTACGCCTCGATGGCCAGCGTGGCCATAGTGGCGGCGATTGCCTTCATCGGAGGATCCAGGGCTATGCCATAGCGTACGCTTCCCCAAAGGGAGAGAAGTCCACGGGCCGGCCGGTCCGCTCCCGCTCGATGCCGCCGGCCAGCTATACTTGTCCTCGATACTATGAGCAGCAGGGACCGGCTTCGGGCATGTGTGGTGGTGCGTGTGGAAATGGGCCGGTCCCCGGGGAGTTGTGATGAGCAAAATACGGAGAGAGATAATTACCATTGATGAGAAGAAGTGCGACGGATGCGGCGCGTGTGTGCCGGCGTGCGCGGAAGGGGCGCTCCAGATTATCGACGGCAAGGCGCGACTGATCAGCGAGGTGTACTGCGACGGTCTTGGCGCCTGCCTTGGGGAGTGTCCACGGGGAGCAATTCGCATCGAGGAGCGCGAGGCCGAGCAGTTTGACGAGGAGGCCGCGCAGCGTCACGTGGAGGAATCGGCCCGCACGAAGCGACCGGCTCCCGCGGCGGCTGCCCCGGGCTGTCCGTCCATGGCGGCCGGCCTGGAGAAGTCGTCGATGGGCTGTCCCGGGGTGTCGGTGAGCGGCGGGCCCGTGCTCTCCAACTGGCCGATTCAACTCGGGCTGGTGCCTCCTGCCGCACCGTTTCTGCAGGATGCGGACCTGCTACTGGCAGCCGACTGCACGGCCTATGCGCACGGCGGGCTGCAGGACCTGGCGAAAGGGAGGGTGCTGATCATCGCATGTCCGAAGCTTGACGATATCGAGTCGCACCTGGCGAAGCTGTCGGCCATCCTGGACCAATCGGCGGTGCGGCGCATCACCGTGGTCCGCATGGAGGTGCCGTGCTGCTCTGCGCTTGTGGGGGTGGTGACCGAGGCGGTGAGGCGAAGCGGCAAGGATATCCCCGTCGATGTGGCGATAATCGGGGTGAAAGGGGAGATCCTGGAACCGTGACGGAGGCGAGCTAACGTGCAATCGGGGAGCGCATGGGGGAGGCCGGGCAGGTGAGTGATGCGCTGACCTGGCTGGGGATAGCCGCCTGTCTATCGCAGTCGGCGACGCTCTCCGGACTAAACCTGGCGGTATTTACAGTCAGCCGCCTGCGGCTTGAGACTGCGGCCGAGGCCGGAGATGCGGATGCCAGGCGCGTGCTCAGGCTGCGCAAGGACGCCAACTTCACGCTGGCCACCATACTGTGGGCGAACGTTGCCGTCAACGTGCTGCTCGCGCTGCTTGCCGAATCCGTCATGGCCGGGGTCATCGCGTTCCTGTTCTCTACGGTGGTCATCACGCTGGTGGGGGAAATCATGCCGCAGGCCTACTTCTCACGCCACGCATTGCGCGTGGCCTCGCGCTTATCTCCCCTGCTGCGCGCGTACCAGGTGCTTCTCTGGCCCGTGGCCAGGCCGGTGGGCAAGCTGCTGGACAAGTGGGTTGGACCCGAGGGAATCAACTGGTTGCGTGAGAAAGAGATCCGGGATGTCCTGCGTCACCATGCGCGGAATGCCGGGACAGAGGTGAGCGGAGTGGAGGCCACGGGCGCCATCAACTTCCTCGTGCTTGATGACGTGCCAGTGGGCGCCGAGGGAGAGCCGCTCGATCCGCAAAGCATCGTCACGCTGCCGTTCTCCGGTGGTGCGCCGCAGTTTCCCGACTTCGAGCGGTCCGCGGATGACGAGTTTCTGCGGCAACTGGAGTCATCGGGAAAGAAGTGGGTTGTCATTGTGGATGAGGGAGGTGCGCCGCGATATGTGATGGATGCACACGAGTTCCTGCGCGATGCGCTCTTCGGGGGTGACGCGTTCGATCCCGGGAGGCATTGCCACCGGCCGCTTGTGATTGAGGATCGTGCGCGGCCACTGGGCCGCGTGCTGGGACGCTTGACGGTGCGCCCCGAGCGAAAAGGCGACGACGTCATCGACGAGGACCTGATACTGCTCTGGACTCCCAAGGAGAAGCGCATCATCACCGGGGCGGACATTCTCGGCCGCCTGCTGCGTGGCATCGTCCGGGTGAGCGACAGTGCAGGCGAGCAGAAGAAAGAACGGGCGGAGAGCGGCGAAGCGCGAAAGTAACGCCGACCGATCGGACATGGGAGAAGACCAACAGCATATGAACCGCGACACATCGCAGCCTCACGTACTCTTCATCTGCCGTGGAAACCTCTGCCGCTCGCCCATGGCGATGGCGTTGCTGCGGCACCGTGTCGGGAGAGCTACCGACGGCCTGTCGGTCACCACTTCATCCGCGGGCTACTACGAGTGGGAACCGTTCGCACGTGAAGCTCATCCGTATGCGAGGCGGGCGGTGGTCGAGTTGTGCGGTTCAGACCTTCTGGCAGATCATATTGCCAGGAGCTGGAACAGCCGGATAGTGGCGGAGGCGGACCTGGTGGTTGTGGCTGAGGGGTGGATGTCTTCGGATTTCCCCCGCGACCGTGTGGTAACGATGCGAGAACTGGCGGGCGAGCACGGCGACGTAGAAGATCCTTATGGCGGCGACTACGATATGTACATTGCCTGTGCGCGGGAAATCGATCGGCTCATCGCGGCAGGAGCGGCATGGTTGCGGGAGCTGTGAGCCGGCGGACCGGTACGCGCGATTGCCGGGAGAGATTCCCGCGGATTAATCACCTGACGGCGCTATGCCCGCCGTACCTGCGTTGTTTCCACCGGACCTCCTGTCCTGTGAGCCGAAGCACCGTGCCGTAGAGCATGGCCAGCAGGAAGAAGGCGATGCCGATTGGTGTGAGGAGAGAGGATACCGCAGGTTCACGAAGGGCACGGTCGCACGCCAGACGGCCGCTCAGTATGATGAGCGCCTGGAGCAGCGTGATCAGGAGCAGGCGCGCGCCCTGTTCCAGCGCCAGGAATGCAACCATGGCGAGTGAGATGAAGGGACTCGAGAAGACAACCAGGAGGCAGATTCCCGCTACAGGTGTGGCTTTTGGCCATACCGCCGAGAAGGAGTAACCCCACTTCACGAACCCCTCCCATAGCGACGAGCGGTCGCGGTACATCCGGCAGCAGACCACCGACGAGAGGTTGAGCGTGAGCTGGAGTCCACCCCTCTTTCTAACCTCAAAGCCCAGGAACATGTCCTCCAGGATTCGTGCCTTCACCGACTCGTGACCGCCGATGCGGTCGTACTCGGGGCGAGGGAACAGAATAAACTGCCCGTTCATGAACGAGCGGGGGAGGCTTCTTCCGAGCCTGGTCAACGACAGGGGCAGAACTGAGATCAGCAGGAAGTAGACGATGGGTATGGCTGCCTTCTCCCGGAGTGTCCGGACAATCTGGCGGGGAAAACCAGAGACGATGCTTGCCCCGGAGTGCTGTGCGAGAGGCAGCACTGTGCTGAGCATGTGTGGCGCATGGGCCGTATCTGCATCGGTGAACAGCAGGTAGTCGCCTCGTGCGCTCTGCGAGAGCTGGTGGCACGCGTGTGGCTTGCCCGCCCACCCTTCCCGCAAAGGTGCTCCCCGCAGCAGACGCACCCGCGGATCCTCGGTGGCAATGGCGGTGACTATCTCGCCGGTGCGGTCGCTCGACTCGTCATCCAGTACCAGTATCTCGTAGTGAGCGTAATCCTGGGCGCGCAGCGTATTGATGCAGCGGGCGATGTTCGCTTCCTCGTTTCGAGCCGGAACGAGGATAGAGACAAAGGGGCTGCCGTGCAGCGGCGGCATGTGCTTGTGAGGAATGCGTATCGTGCGCAGATTGGCGGCGAGGTTGATGGCGGCGAGACCGATGATGGTGAGGAGAATCAGCTGGTAAATCATGACTACAGGGACAGATGGCTCCCTATACCCGCCTGTCTCACGGGTGCCGCCACCTGTCAGGACGGTTGATGATTGCCGGAGGATGACGGAGGGCGTGCAGGTGCTTGTAGGCGAGCACGACCATCACGCCCACCATGAACCAGACCTGGGCAACGCTGCGGGCGATCACCAGAAGGTAGCCTATCGCGCCCGCTGTGGCGAACATCACCATCCATGCGGCCCGGTCCAGGACCAGGAATCCCACGCCCAGCAAGAGTACTGCCACCAGGAATATATCGCGGTCGGGTATCGCCAGCAGCACGCCGCCGGTTACCCCGAGAGATTTCCCTCCTTTGAACCTCAGTAGCGGGGAGAACGCGCTCCCAAGGATGGCGCACATGCCGATGCCAAGCACTACCCGCTCCGGCAGAGCATATCCATAGTGAGCGATTGCCACGAAAGGAGCACCCTTTGCCATGTCCATTGCGACCGCCAACGCGCCGGTGAGCCGTCCTCCGGCCCGGAAGACGTTGGTCGCCCCGGGATTCCCCTCGCCGTATTCCCTGATGTCACGTTTGAGGAACCTCCGGCCGATCCAGAGCGAGAAGGGACATGCGCCGAAACAGAATGCCAGCACCGCAAGCAGCAATACCGTACTCAGCATGTCACTCACTCCCGTGTGCTGCGGGGGATGCTGCCACCTCTTTGCACTTATAGTAGTGGACCGGGGCGTGGTGTTCAAGACCCGGCTGCCGTGCCCTGTTGTCTGCCGGTGGGGTGTACCTGTGCCGGATGGCTGTGAGGGTGAAAGTGTTCACATGCTATGCTACCGGCGAACGGCATGAACATCTATGGCGTGGTCATTCTCGTGGCTCTACTGGCTGACTACGCCCTGCACACGGTCTCCGAAACCCTGAACCTGAGAGCGCTTGATCGACGCGTCCCGGCGTCGATCGCCTCGCTGTATGGCAGGGACGAGCTTGACCGTGCGAAGCACTATGTTCGGGCGGCGACTGCAGAGAGCCTGGCGGAGAGGTCGGTCGTACTTCTCGCCCTCCTGGTGTTCTGGTTCGCCGGTGGTTTCGACTGGCTCGATGGGCTGGTTCGCCAGTGGTTTGCCGGCGAGCTGGTTCGTGGGCTCGCGTACATCGGCCTTCTCGCTCTCGGGTACGTGGTGATAAGCCTGCCATTCGACATCTATCGCACGTTTGTGACCGAGAACCGGTTCGGATTCAACCTCACGACACCGCGGACGTTCATTCTGGACAGGATCAAGAGCCTGGGGATTGCGGTGGCGATTGGGGGACTGTTGCTCGCAGGTGTGCTGTTACTGTTCCTGCATGCAGGCAGCATTGCCTGGCTCCTGTGCTGGATCACCGTGGTGGCGTTCTCGCTCGTGACGCAGTGGCTCGGGCCGGTGCTCATACTACCGCTGTTCAACCGTTTCGACCCGATGCCGGATGGCGAGTTGCGTGAGACGATTCTCCGGTACGCACGCTCGGTCCGCTTTCCATTGCAGAACGTGTACGTCATGGACGGATCACGACGCTCTTCGAAGGCAAACGCATATTTCACCGGCCTCGGGCGTCAGCGCCGCATCGCGCTGTTCGACACGCTGCTGCAGCATCACACCAGAGATGAGATAGTCGCCATCCTTGCCCATGAGGTAGGACACTACCGTATGCGGCACGTGACCAGGAGACTGGTGCTGGGAGCCGTACATACAGGAATCGCGTTCTTCCTGCTGGACTTTTTCCTGGGACGCCCCGGCCTGTACGAGGCGTTCTACCTCAGCCAGACGGCGCTCTACACGGGGTTCGTCTGTTTCGGGCTGTTGTACACGCCGGTGGAGACGGTGCTGTCGATACTGGCAAACGTGATATCGCGCCGGCATGAGTACGAAGCCGACCGGTTCGCAGTCGACACCGCGCCATCGCCTGAAGGTCTCGCGGAAGCTTTGAAGAAGCTGTACGTAACCAACCTGGCGCATCCCAATCCGCACGGGTTCCATGTGTTCGTGAACTACTCGCATCCTCCTGTTGCGCGGCGAATCCAGACCATCGACGAGCAACTGGCGCGCCGCGGGGTTGCCGCATAGAACCCGTATCGGTTGGCTCTATCCTCTGCTGCCGTCCCCGTAGCGAGGCGTTCGGAGTGATGTGCCGATTGGAACAGGACATGGTAGGCTAGAGCAGGATGCACCTGGGTGGCAGACATGAAGGGCCGGTCTTTTCTGGTTTATGCGATTTCGGTATCCCTGGTGGAGCAGGCCATACTGCTGGTCGTCCTGCTTCTCATTCTGCCTGCGGCGGGTATCGTGGTGCCCGTATGGGGTGTGATCCTGGCGGTAGTCATACTTGCCACGGTATCGGTGGTTCTCACCCGGTTGAACCTGCGGACGCTGGCGCTGAAAGGCTCGCATTCTCCCGATGTCGGTGTACATGGACGCGTGGTGAAAGCGCTCGATCCGAGAGGTTACGTTCGCATCGGGAACGAGCTCTGGGCGGCGAAAAGCGAAGGAGAGCCGCTGACTGAAGGACAGGAGGTGAAGGTGCTGCGCATGGAGAGTCTCCTCCTGATCGTCGAGGAGGCGGGGGGCCCTGAGGAGCAAGGGTGAGGATTCCGGCTGCCTGATACCGGGGCAGGTTCACATGATCAGTCTGGCGCACGGCTTCCTGATTGTCTATGGAGTCTACTGGAGCTGCCTGCTGGTGGGCGTTATGGTGGTGAGGTCCTGCACCCGCATTGGCCGCAGGCTTGAGGTGTACACGTGGAACTCCAGGATACGTGCGTGGCACGCGCTACCCCAGTTTCGCCATCTCTTCGGCGCGATGCAGGAGAAGAGATACCTCACTGCCTCGCTGCTGGTCATGGCGTTCAATCTGCCGATGGTGGTGATGCAGTACGTGGTGGGACTTGTCCTCCTCTCGCCACTACTGGCTGCGGGAACGGGAGGACTCGCAGGGCTGATTGTGGGGCAGGGGAAAGGGCGTGGCTTCTTTCTGTACGCGGCTGCGACGGCGGTCTTCGAATTCGGTGCGTTCGCCGCCGCAGGTGCGCTGGGGATGATGGTCGGTGTGTCATGGCTCCTGCAGGGGATCAGCTTCGTGGAGTCCGTCGCCATCGTCACTACCCGAACCGGGCCGTACGTGTTGCTGCCGGTCGCCTGCCTGATCGCAAATGGGCTGGTGGAGGCGGCTGGACCGTGTTTCCGGGACATTGACGGCGTGCCCGGGATCGAGGCCTATCGTAATCGGACCATGAAGCAGGTGAAGGAGTAGTGAGTTGACGGCAGAAGCTCTGGTCAATAGACTGGGGCGAACGTGAGGCATCTGTCAGCAGGAGGTCAGACATGAGTGAGGAGCGGAGAATACGGATCACGGCCGGGGCGGTAGCCGCCTACGCCACCCTTAACAACACGCGGGTCGCCGATGAGGTCTGGAACGCACTGCCCCTCGATGTGAGGATGCAGACGTGGGGCGAGGAGCTCTACGGTGCGGTGCCGCTCGATCTCCCCCTCGAGTCGCCGCAGGAAGTGGTGAAGCGCGGCGACCTGGCCTATTGGCCGCCGGGTCATGCGCTGTGCATCTTCTTCGGCCCTACGCCGACCAGCAGCGGGGACGAACCCCGTGCCGCAGGTGAGGTGACCGTATTCGGGCACGTAGAAGGTGACAGTGGCGTGTTTCGTCCTGTACGGTCTGGAGAGAAGGTAAGGTTCGAGCGGACGTAGCAAGACGGAATGCCGCAGCAATGCAGGAAGTGCTGTGGCTGCCGGTGCCTCACCGGTGTCTACCACGCATCGATGTCTGCGCGAAAGAACACGGTGGCGCACAACTCAACCATGAATCCGAACACCGGGCCCAGCACCAGTGGCCACCAGAATCCCAGCCCATGGCTCTGGGTGAAGATGGCGAGCACTACGCCGTAGATGAGTCCGATGAAGGCCCCGTGCAGCATCCAGTGAATCCTCAATGAGCTGATGCCGATGGTGAATCCCATCAGCGTGTTAATCAGAACCAGGAGCACGCTCTGGGACCAGAGTACGTCCAGTCCCATGCCCCTCGCGCATATGGCCCACGATGCGAGGCCGCATCCAGTCCCGAGGAGGGTCGTTATTGTAACGCGCCGTTCGTTCAACACAGGGTGCCTCCTTAGCTCCGCTGCCCGGCCGGGTTCACGCTCCCACACCTGATTGCGCTTCCTGTGTATATAACGCTGGAACAGGCGGCAGGGTTAGTGCGCTGAGGAAGATCTCGACTCATGTGAGCGGGGAAATCAGGGGAGGAGACGGGGCACCAGGTAGATGAGCGTCACTGCCTCATAGATTGCTGCAACAAGCAGGACCGCTGCTACCAGCAGGAATAGCCACGCAGCGTTCTTGAGGCCTCGGGCGTATCCTGATCGCCATGAGGTAGCCCCAACGCTTGAGGGAGAGATAAAGGCGCGTCCCAGCACCCAGACGGCCAGCAGTGCGAGAATGTAACCCTGTCCCTCCAGTATGAGTGTTCCGGAATGAGGGATCATCGTTATCAGGAGCTCCGGGGTAGTTGGTGCGAGCACCAGTCCCCAGAGGATCGCGCGCACTAATCCGACGAGCAATCCTGCAAACGGTATGATCATGGATGGGGCGAGCAGCACGAGGACGCTGCCCATGAAGAAGTTGAAAAGGAAGGTGAGCGCAGCGGCTTGTACCACGTGCCCGCCGAGGTAGGCTTCGGCGACTACCGCCAGGGATCCCTCTGCGAAAGAGGCTGCGACGCTCTGGATAAGCGCTGCCTGAATCTCCGGGTAGAAAGAGACGAATACCATGGAGGCCGCTACGATTCCGTAGTAAGCCAGGTTGATTATCAGATACGGGCGCTTGTGCTGTCGGACGATGTCACACGCAGTCTTGAACCATGCCCGGAGCGTCGTCATAGTACGTTCCCCTTTGAACTTCGCCGCGTGGCGGCACGTGCCGCTATACTCTCACTCGTGTCGGAGGGTCGTCAAGTGCCTTGCTCCTCTGGCTGGTAGAATAGGACGCGTTGATGCGCAGGAGACTTCCCGCTCGGACGACATCTGAAGGTGGCCGGTAGAGGTTCCTTCGAGCGAACGGATGAGTCTCCGTGTGTGGTTACCATGTGGATAGAACGGTGCGGCATTCGGCCTGAGACTGGGAGTTCCCCGGCGTGACCTGGATACACGCAGCGCTCTTGAGCGCCGCCATCCTGGCGGTCGTCAATGTCCTTGATAGCCATCTCGTATCGAAACGTTTCCCGGGCATTCGTTCTTTCATGCTGACAGTGGGACTCATCCACCTCGGCTACGGCGTGGTGCTGTCGAGGCTTGTGCCGCTTCCTGCCGGAGCCGATACGTTCCACGTGTCGCTCGGCGTGCTCTCGGCTTTCTTGCGGACCGGCGGTATCATCATCCTACTAGATGGATTGCGCCATCGCGAGGTGTCCACAGTCGTTCCAATTGTGTACACATACCCCATGTTCGTGGCGGCGATCGCATTCTTTATGCTGGGGGAACAGCTCGTGTGGCAGCAGTGGATGGCGGTTGTCATCGTCGCATCAGGAGCGGTACTGATATCACTCAACCGTGAGCCGTCGCGTATTCAGATGGCGAGGCCACGCTTTGCCCTGATCTTCCTGTCAAGCCTGCTGTTCGCCACTGCCGACGTGACCGCGAAGGTGGCGCTCACGCAGATCACCTTCTGGAACCTGTTCTGGATAGGCGCCAGTGTGATGGGCGGTGTATTTCTGTCCATTTCACTTCGCCGCAGCGTGATCCGGGGGATCGTGGCGCTGCGCGAGCGTGGCAAGGCGTTGGGCCTGCTCGCGTTGAACGAGGTTATCGCCCCAATAGGCATCGTTATCTCCTACTGGGCGTTGCAGCACGGCCCGGTGTCACTGGTGTCGACGCTCTTGAGCACACGGCCCTTGTTCGTGCTGGTTTTCGCGCTTGGACTGAGCTGTTGTGCGCCAGGTTTCCTGTTCTGGAGCGGTGGGCGGAGGCTGGTGACCGTTCGCATTATCGCGACCGTGATGATTGTGGCGGGGGTTGGCTTGATAGAGATGACGTAGCAACCTACGCCACGGTTCCGTTGTCCCGTTCGTCTTGCTTCCTATCCTGTCGTGTCATGATGTACCTGGTGTCGTTCGATATCAGCGGGATGACGAACACGATGCACCCGACGAAGAAGATAATGCTCCCCACGAGATAGAGGATGTCGCCGTTCAATGCGGCCGAGCTCATGAAAAACAGCGCACAAACGAGGAACAGTATCCACCCCGCGAGTTGAAAACGACGTTCACGCTGGCTCAATGCGTACCTCCATCCGGACTGCCGCAGGGGGCGTAGCCTACGATTACCGAGCAGCTATTGTAGCATCCACCGGCCTCCACAGTCGGTGGCAGTGTTCCTGAGTTGCCGTCTGGTAATAGCCGCCGGGCACGGTCGGCGTCATCTGTTGTGGTATAGTGCGTGCATTTGTGATCAGGCTGCCGGTGGCGACCGGCGGGTGGAGCAAGGAGGAATTGTGACCAAAGATAACACGTATCTGTGGCTCGTGTGGACCCGATGTGCATCCGAGCTCGAGGCCGAGTTCAACCGGTGGTACGACGAAGTGCACATCCCGCTGCTGGCGAAGGGCGGTCATATCATCTCCGTCAGGCGCTATAAGCTCTCAGGCGAGATTGAGTCTGACCAGCCTCCCTATCTTGCCGTGTATCAATTCCGGGATGTCGCGACGTTCAAGGACTGGCTTGCGAGCGAGGTCCTGGTTGACGCGCGCAAGGAGATGAAGGACACGTGGGGTGGCCGGGATATGGAGATAAAGGCACGCGCCTTCTACGAGCCACTCGATCGGCATGACTAGAGCTGCCGTTGTGGGGCATCAGGCACGGTGGGGGCCATGTTCTTGCTGAGTCGCTGGTGCTCCTTCTTTATGCAGTGGTTCATCACTGCCATGAGGCCGGCTGCACGTGCACGCCTGGCTGCGGCATGGTGCACGATACCCAGTTGCATCCATACCGCCCTGGCGCCGATAGCAATGGCGTCCTCTACAATCTCGGGCACGAACTCTGCGGGGCGAAAGATGTCCACCACATCCGGCGGCTCGGGCAGGTCGCGCAGGCTGGAGTAGGACTTCCTGCCCAGGATCTCTGTGGCTCCAGGATTCACCGGTATAATCTCATACCCGTGATCTAGCAGGTAGGATGCGACGCGGTAGCTGTCCTGCCAGGGCTTCGCCGATAGCCCGACGATTGCGATCTTCTTGCTCTGCGTAAGGATCTTCTTGATGGGGTATCTCACGTCAACCTCCTGTCGCTGTCGGACGCCGGGTGCGTGCATTTCCGGCGTGCGGCTTGTCTAGTCTATCAAGACTTCATCGAGGTAACTGGGAATGGCGACCTCCCAGTTCCGCCGTTCGGCGAGAAGATGGGCAAAGTGGTGGGATCCCTCCTTTTCGCCGTGCACCACGAAGACTTTTCGGGGAGTGTTCTCGATGGTGGATAGCCAGCGTAGCATCTCGTCCCGGTCGGCGTGTGACGAGAACCCCTGGATCTCCTCGATGCGGGCATGCACGGGGTGCATTTGACCGAAAATGCGCACCTGTCCGGGCTTCTCGACTATCTGGCGCCCGAGCGTGCCTATGGCCTGGTATCCGACGAAGAGAATCGTCGACTCAGGACGGTTGATGTTGTTCGCGATGTGGTGCTTAATGCGCCCCCCGGTGACCATTCCGGAGCCTGCGATGATCATGGCCGAACCGCCAAGGTAATTCAAGGCCTTCGACTGATCGGCCGACGCCACTGCCACGAGGCCGGAGAAATCGAATGGTGAGCCTGTTTCGTTCAGTATCCTGGTTGCATCCTCATCGTACAGTTCCGGGTAGTTCCGGAACACTTCCGTCACCTTGATCGCCATGGGGCTGTCGAGGAACACGAGTATATGAGGAATCCTATCTGCTGCAAGCAGTTGACCCATGTGGTAGAGCAGCTCCTGTGCGCGCTCAATGGCGAAGCTGGGGACGATGATGTTGCCTCCTGCCTGTACCGTATCCCTGATAACCTGCTCAAGCTGGTCATCGATTGCGTCGCCAGTCTCGTGAGTCCGATTTCCATAGGTCGACTCAATGATGATGTAGTCGGCCTTCTCGAACGTTGTCGGATTGCGCACGATGGGGCGGTCCCAGCGGCCGAGGTCTCCAGTGAAGATGATGCGCCTCTTCTCTCCGTTCAAGCGCACGTCGAGGACGACCATCACCGATCCCAGGATGTGACCGGCGTTGAAGAAGGTTGCCGAAACCCCCTCCGCCAGATCGATAGTCTGCTGGCAGGGGATGGACTGCAACCGGGGCAGACAGTTCTCCGCATCGTGGACTGTGTAGAGTGGCACCTCGGGATAGGCTCCCCTGCGTCCCTCGCGCTCATGACGCCGCCGCTTGATCTCCGCATCGGATTCCTGAATGTGTGCTGAGTCGAGCAGTGAGATCTTGACAATCTCGCTGGTGGCGGGGGTACAGAAGACAGGGCCGGTGAACCCCTCGCGGGCAAGCTTTGGGAAGTATCCGCAGTGGTCCAGGTGTGCATGGGTGATGAGCACGGTATCAATCGAGGACGGGTCGACCGGAAAAGGATCCCAGTCCCTGGCACGAAGCTGGCGCTCCTGGTGCAGTCCGCAGTCGACGAGGATCCGGTGTCCGTTTGCGTCAACCAGAAAACGTGAACCGGTCACGTTTTCCGCAGCGCCGAGAAACTTGAGTTTGACGTTCATGGAACCCCCGCTTGATCGCGTGGACGCTCAAGACAGAGCACTGGAGGTACCTGTCGTTACGCCGGAATCACTGGCTTCGCACGTTACGTGTGAGGCTGATTCTACCACTAGTGAAGGAGTACGCCAATGAAGTCAACGGATGGGCATTGGCTGCGAATCTTCATGGGCTCGCCGGGCATCTCCGCGTATGAGAGGATCGTATGAGGCTGCTGGTGTCGGTTGTGCCGGTTCTGGTCATGTGCCGCCACACCGTTCGTAAAAGCCGGTCGCCCGTGCTCCACCGCTAGACGCGTTGATGCGTGCAGGCATATACTTGGATACGGTCGGGTGCCGTGCCAGACGACGGCCCGAAAGACTGGCTGATATGTGCAGGTGTTGGAATGGCAGGAAATGTCGATATCCGGCATTCGATGCCATATCACGCGCCCGGTCCAGGTGATTGTGAACAAGGTAGTTGCGAGGGTCATTTCTCAACAGGGTTGCTGTGAGGCGGCACACTGTGTTGGTGACGAGTTCGTGATTGACCAGGTGACGCCGGCAGGCATGTGTTCCTGGGCTTTTCAGGCTTTGTACCCCTTTGCGCAGGTGCTTCAGTTTGGAGGATGTCTGCCCTGGGAGCCGGATGCAGACGTTGCGCGTGTTGCGTGCCCCGACCCGGATAACCCGGTTGTGTTTGAGCTTCGCAGGTCGCCCTGCTAGATGTTGGCTGCTGTGACGCAAGAGTGAAGGTTCCTGTAGTCGCAACCCGACGCGTGTGGCGGGAGCGAATTCGGACGATGACATGCACATGTCCCAGACGCGTGGACGCCGTGAGAACCCTTTCTCCAAGGGCCTGAACCGGATCGCGCAATCCAGGTTCTGGGTGCGCATCCTTCTGAAGATACGCGGCCATTTTGTTACCGGCATCCTGGTGGTGGTGCCGCTCCTGGCCACCATTTTGATACTCAAGTGGCTGTTCGAGTGGGTAGACGAGCTGCTGCAGCCATTCATCCGCAGCTTTGCCGGACGGCCCTTGTATGGCCTTGGCTTCGCCATCACCCTGGTGATAATCTACATGGCTGGGGTCGCTACCAGCTACTTTGGCGGCCAGCGCCTGCTCAGGGTTGTCGAGTCGCTTATCGCGAGGGTTCCGATTGTGCGGCCGATGTACAACGGAATCAAACAGATACTTGAGAGTTTTGCCGCACCTCGTGAGACTGGATTCATGCAGGTGGTGCTTGTGGAATTTCCACGGAAAGGCATGCGCACGCTGGGATTCCTTACGAACGAGGAGTATGATGCAGCCGGCCAGAAACTGCTGAATGTGTTCATACCGACCTCGCCAAACCCCACGTCCGGCTATTTGATGATTGTGCGGGAAGAGGATGTCCTTCGAACGGATATCTCGGTGGATGAGGCGCTGAAGATGATCGTTTCTGCAGGCCGCATCTCGCTCAAAGGTGTGAATCTGTCCATTTCGAAGAACTACAGCGAGGCCGCATTGCGCGTCACGCCTGTGCCGCCTTCATCCGACGATATCGTCTAGTGGGAGCACCGGCACAACGTGCGCGGTAGTTAGGGAAGGAGGATCATGGTGGATATCCATACCTACGAAGTCTCGTCCGAAAGGCTGCGCTGGCATTGTGACCCTGACCAGTTTGACTTTGAGAGCACCGAAGACCTGGTGCCGTTGCACGAGTTCATCGGGCAGGACAGGGCAATACGTGCCATCGAGTTCGGCCTGTCGATGGATAGAGATGGCTACAACATCTACCTCGCGGGACTCACGGGCACCGGCAAGACATCTGCCGTTAGAACGTATATTGCGAAGCTGATTGAAGAGCGGAGGAAGAGAGACGAGACGTATCACGTGAGCGACTGGTGCTACATTCACAACTTCTCTTATTCCGACCGGCCCCGTGTCGTCGAGTTGCCGAAGGGCAAGGGCCGGGAGCTTCGCGATGACATTGGGGTGCTGCTACAGCGCCTGACGGCAGATCTGCAAAAGGCATTCTCGACTGAGGACTACAAGGCGCAGCGCAAAGCGATTGTTGAGGAGAGCCAGACTCGTCAGCAGGAGATGTTCAATCAGCTGCGCGCTGAGGCTAACAAGAGGGGCTTTGCCATCCAGACAACCCAGATGGGTGTTGTCCTGGTCCCGGCAAAAGACGGAAAGGCCCTGTCCCAAGAAGAGTTCATGGCGCTGGATGAGCGCGAGAAGAAAGAGATCGAGAAGACGCGCAACAAGTTGCGCAAAGACCTTGAGGCGATGTTTGAGGAGGTTCAGGATATCGACCGTACTACGGGAGAGCGACTGCAGCAGGCGGATCGCAATGTCGCCGAATACGTCATTGGCCGTCTTTACGATAGTCTTATGAAGAAGTATGCTGAATCTCCGGCTATAACGCAGTACCTTACGGAACTGAGGTCCTACACTCTGGACAAGGTCGAAAGCTTCAAGAATGCCGAGGAAGAACGCCCCAGTGGCATACCAGGGCTGCTGATTGATGGCTCGCGCTTCGGTGTTGACCTGTTCGTGCCATTTCAGGTGAATGTGTTCGTTGACAACAGCGCGACGGAAGGCCCACCGATTGTGACTGAGACTAACCCGAACTACGTCAACCTATTTGGCAAGGTGGAGCGGAAGTTCGTCTTTGGTGGGTATGTGAGTGACCATACCATGCTGAAACCGGGAGCTCTCCACACTGCGAATGGAGGCTACCTGCTGCTCAGTGCGGCTGATGTGCTGACGAGTCCGGCGGTTTGGCCTGCGCTCAAACGTGCGCTCAAGACGAGGGAGCTCGGTATCGAGGAGCCGTTCGAGCAACTGGGTCTTGTCACTCCCCAGGGTCTACGGCCTCTGCCTATTCCGATTCATGTCAAGGTAATCCTCATCGGTGATGCGATGCTCTACCAGCTTCTCTCAATGTACGATGAGGACTTCTGGGAGATATTCAAGGTAAAAGCCGACTTCAACTTTGAAGTCTCCCGCACGACTGACAACATGCAGTCGTATGCTGCGTTCATTGCCAGTTTATGCGTCGAATGCGAGTTGAAGCACTTCGATAGAATGGCTGTGGCTACGGTCATGGAGTACTCCTCGCGCCTGGTAGCGAACCAGGAGAAGCTCTCCTCGCGTTTTGCCTTCATCAAGGAACTGGTCGAAGAGGCTGAGTACTGGGCACGCGAAGGAGGCGCCAAGCTTGTGAGCGAGGAGCACGTGCGGCGCGCGATTGAGGAGCGTCGTTTCCGCCACAATCTGCCGGACGAGCGTCTGCGCGAGATGGTTGCGGAGGGCAGCATACTCATCGACACGCGCGGAGCCGTGGTCGGCCAGGTCAACGGGCTCAGTGTCTACAGCATGGGCGACATAACATTCGGAAAGCCTTCCCGCATTACCTGCAGGACCTACCTTGGACGCGATGGAGTCATCAATATCGAGCGTGAAGCGAACTTGAGCGGCAGCACTCACGACAAGGGCGTGCTTATCATGAGCGGATACCTCGGCTGGAGGTATGCGCAGGATGCCCCACTGTCGCTCTCTGCAAGCCTCTGTTTCGAGCAATCGTATGGTGGCGTAGATGGTGATAGTGCCTCATGTGCGGAGTTGTATGCATTGCTGTCCAGCCTGGCTGATGTACCGCTGAGACAGGATCTCGCGGTGACAGGATCGATCAATCAGCGAGGTGAGGTGCAGCCCATCGGAGGTGTGAACCAGAAGATCGAAGGCTTCTTCCGGGTATGCCAGGCACAGGGACTCACCGGAACGCAGGGAGTGATAATTCCCTCACGCAATCTGCGAAACCTTACACTTCGCGATGAAGTTGTACAGGCAGTGGAGACAGGGGAATTCCACGTCTATGCAGTCGATTCTGTCGATCAGGGACTCGAGATACTGAGCGAAATACCGGTTGGCAGGAGGAGGAAGGACGGGACCTATCCGCCGCGCTCCATCAACGGCCGCGTTATTGCGCAGCTACATGCAATGGCGGGCAAGTTGAAGGCATATCATGGGGCGCGTGTCGATTCGCGTGAGAATGCCGACGTTGCGTAGCAAACCTCTTCCATAGCCCGTGGCTGGCAAGCACAGGTACAGCTCCTGAACGGTTCGGTGAGCAGGCGGCAGGCATAGGGTGTTCAGACGACTCGTGGTGCTTGGACTCGGCGTGGCTGCAATATCGTGCGCGGCTGTACTGGTCCGGCTCGCCGAAGCTCCGCCGATCGCGGTTGCCGCTTTCAGGTTAGTCTTCGCCTCCGTTGTGCTACTTCCGGTGGGGTTCTTATACGCCCGCAGTGAGATGACCCGCCTGATGCAGGGCGAGTGGAGGCTCCTTGCAGTTGCCGGTGTGCTCTTGGCCCTCCACTTCGCCCTGTGGATTGCATCACTCTCCTATACGACGGTTGCCAGCTCGGTCGTTCTGGTGACAGCGACCCCTCTCTTTGTCGCGGTCGCCTCCTGGTTTCTCTTTCACGAGCGTCTGCGGCGAGCCACATTTGGCGGCATAGCTATCTCGGCAGTCGGCGCTGTGCTCATTGGACAGGCGGGCTGGCAATATGGTGGTCTGGTCCCTTCGGGTAATGCGCTTGCGCTGCTTGCTGCGATGGCAATGGCCGGGTATCTGCTCATCGGAAGGCGTATCCGAAGGACGGCTGGCTTACTGGCATATTCGACCGTTGTCTTTTCTGTCGCGGCGCTCGTGTTGGTAGTCGTGGCCCTCGTTTCCGGCACGCCTTTCGTTGGCTATTCAAGAGCGACCTATGTCGCCATGGTGGCGCTGGCACTTGTGCCGCAGATAATGGGCCATATGTCTTTGAATTGGGCACTGCGCTTCGTGCCAGCGACGATGGTGACGGTGGCGGTGCTTGGCGAACCGGTGGGGGCCTCAGTACTCGCAGCGCTGGTGCTTGCAGAAATTCCGAGCGTGATCGAGATAGCGGGTGGTGTCCTGATGCTCTTTGGCATCGCAGTCGCTTTTCTGCGTGGAGGGTTGGCTCCTCGCGGAAGTCCGCCGACTGCCTAGAACGGCGGTGTTTCGTTGTGGATACTACCCGGGTTCGGGGAGGTTCTATGGTGGGGTGAAGTCCAGGACCGGCGATTGCACATCGAGCGTGTTGGTGTTAATCCAGCCGTTCTCACCATGAACCAGCATATCCGTCGACGTACGAACATCCGTCGCCGATACGGATGTGAAGGTAAGAGGCGTCTGCCGGTCGACACTTTCCTTTGCTCTGAACCTGGCAACAATAATTGGACCGCTGCCTGAAACGCCGCCCACATCACGTATGGTGACCGTCATGATTCCGGCATGATCGATGTCGTACTGCATGACGGCCAGGCGGCCCACGTCACCCTGGATGACTGAGATGCCTGTCAGCAGGTCGGCATCATATTCGATGGTGAACCTCAGATCCCGCACGCCCTCTGCCTGATCCACGAGCACCGGCACAAGCACCTCGCCGTGCCCGAGAAAGTCGGTGATATCCCGCTCGCGAGAGGCACCCGCCACGAGGACGGTGCCGATGATGATCAGCGCGAGTGCACCGACGACTGCGGCACTGATGAGGATGGGTCGCTTTGCCTGCGGCTTCTTGCCCTCACGCCACAGCATCGCAAGACGTTCAGGGACCGGTGCGCCGGGCCAGTCCGCGAAGCGCGACTGGCTATAACGCTGCATCATCGCATCCCGCTTCTGCAGCAGGGTTGTCTCAGTCTCCGTGGCTAGCTCTGCATTAAGCCTGTCGAGCTCGCTTGCCGATTCGGCGGTGACAGCCCTCCCGAGCTGTGCGAGGCGGGCTTCGGCATTCTCAAGCTGCTCACGCAGTGCACTCTCTTGTGCCCGGTAGGCCTCTCCCGAAACCTCGCCGGCACGATGACGCTGTGCCAGTGCGCGCTGTGCTTCCTCGGCTGTGGCAACAGCCGCTCGTGCCTGGTCGGTCTCTCGTGCAAGAGTATGTCTCAGCTGCGCGACGTGCTGCTCAAGAGCAGATAGTCTGTCCGTCTGCCTCTGGAGTTTGGCCTCCAGCTTACGGTCTCGCGAGTCTTCGGTTGGCCTTTGATCCCGCAGGCTTTGCACCCGCTCACGGATGGCGTCCCGGGCGCGCAGCGCCTCGTGAAAGTCCCTTAATGTCTCAGACAAGGCTTGTATTCTCTCTTGTTACTCAGTCGCTCATATTGTATCCGACCATAGCGGTTGTAGTCCTGCCGGGCTTTCGTGGTGGCTACGCCGCCCGACCGGGGCCGCCAGACGCTCTGGGCGGTGCTCTCTGACGTCAGAACGTACGCCGAACATCGGCGCCATGGAATCCATGGTTCGCTGGCACCAGGTCGGGGATCGTAAGAAGCCCCATGAATGAACCGTGGCGTTGAGTATGCCGGGGACGACCGCGTGAAACAGATCGCCGTGTCGCCACCGCTCAGGATAGAGTGTCGACCAGGGCAGGCAACTCCGCGAGCGAGGTGATCCTGTGGTATTCACGGAGCGAGGCGAACAGCTCATAGCGGTCGATGATGACCGGTGTGATGCCGACGCTCCTCGCACCGGTGCCATCCGAGAAGTGCTCATCTCCCACGTGGAGCGCCTCTTCAGGCTTCACACCCGACCGGCGTAGCGCCTCCAGAAAGATGGGCGCTTCTGGCTTGCCTTTACCGTTCACATCCAGAGGGGATACCGCGAAATCCAGCAGATTGTTCAGTCCGAGCTTGTCAAGCACCGGCTCCATGGGTTGCGGCATATTCGAGATGAGACCAATAGCGAAGCCGCGTTGCCTCAACCATTGCAGCGTCGGGCTGACATCATCGAACACTACGAATCTGACCTCTTTAAACCGCTCGGCGAAACGCCGCAGCATAGCGAGAGAAGTCTTCCTGTCGGGAGGCGGAATGCCTGCTTCGGCAAGAACGCGGTGATTGTACCGCAGATAAACCTCCTGGTTTTCCTCGGGCGACCACTCAAGCGGACGCCCACCGAGCATCTCCTCCTCGGCCGCGTAGATGCCACGTAGCGCGTCACGTTCGCTAAGATTGACGCCGAACTCCTGGCACACTTCCGCTGAGAGGACGTGGCGATTCGGCTCCATTCGCACCAGGGTGTTCATCCAGTCGAAGAACACTGCGCGTATCGGCATTTCATCCCCCTTCAAACTTGTCGGCATTAGAACAGATGAGTCCGGGGTCGGTGGTGCAGGACCATCGTAGTTGTTGACATTCGTATGCGACTATGGTAGCGTTGGTCCTGCCCCAAGTAATCGAGCTGAGCCGGGTAAGAGCCCCGGCGCAAGCCGGGCAGGTGTGGTGGTGAGGTTACTTGGGGCCTTCTTCATTTCCATGACCTTCTGACGTCGCTAACCTGGGGGTCCTTCTGTGGCGCGGTCGAGGCGTCGCGCTTATGGCGCGCTCAAGAGCGAGCCGTTGTCGCTCGTACCACTCTCTAACCGTGGTGACCACGTCTTCGACCCTGTCGCAGACCACAAGGAGCCCGAGGTCTTCTTCGGATATGAATCCACCCCCAAGGGTGGTCGTCCTGAGCCATTCGAGCAGCCCCGTCCAGAAGACCCTGTCGTACAGGATGACAGGAAACGGCCTCATCTTATGTGTCTGGATCAGACACACGATCTCGGTCAGTTCGTCCAGTGTGCCAATTCCTCCGGGCATGGCGATAAATGCGGTGGCGTACTTGGCCAGCATCACTTTTCTCGCGAAGAAGTGGTTGAACGTGATGGAGAGCGTAGAGTAGCGGTTGGGCTCTTGTTCTTCAGGTAGCTCGATGTTCAGTCCCACAGACGTCGCGTCCGCCTCGTAGGCTCCCTTGTTTGCCGCCTCCATCAAGCCGGGGCCGCCACCAGTTACGATAGCGAAGCCGAGTCTGCCCAGTTGACGTGCGATCTCCACGGTCGTCTCGTAGAGTGGGTCGCCTGGCTTCGTTCGGGCCGAGCCGTATATCGTGACAGCCGGCTCGATGCCTGAGAGGCGGTCGAAGCCGCTGACCATCTCACCGATGATGCGGAACATCCGCCAGGCGTCTTCCTTGGCGAGGTCGTTTATCTCGTAACCTTGAGGCATGGCTCCTCCCTGGTGGGGCCGGCGATCTCATTACAGCAGATGGTCCATAATCATCATATGGGCCAGATGCGCCTTCTCTCCACCGCGAAATTCAAACGTCTTGACACCCTCGCCTGCAATGGTGATCGCGAGTGTATCACTCACCAGGAATCCCTTTGAGATCAGGAAGCCCGAGCTGTCCTCGCTCGCAACCGAAGCAATGCGACTGAAAGGTATGCTCACCATAGCCTTACGGTTCTTGAGGAACTCCTTGTCGTAGTAGATGATCCGCTTGTCCGTAATGCCGAGAAACCCCGTGCTGCGTCCTTTGAGGTCGAACACAGCGCGTATCAACTCATCGGGAAGACAGATTGCCTCTACCTTCTCCAGTTGGTCCCTCCTATCGACATACATATTGCAGGAGTATTCCGGCATGAAGGGCACCTCTATTGGTAGGTGAGGAATGGTAGTTGGCGCCTGCCTGAGTGTCAACCTCTGAAGCAGTCAGGCCGGCACAGAGAGGACGGAATCTGTCACCACCACCAGGCTGTCGTTCTGTAGCGCCTGGAGCGCATCCTCGAAACGCGCATCCCACCCTTCGATTTCTGCCACCAGCATCGAACGCGCGATGGGACCTGTTCGCAACAGTGTCTGCAGGATGATGCCCCGTGCCTCGCGACGGGAGCCGCGGAATGGATTCTGAGGACGATGATGTGCACTGCGGCGCGAAGCATTCTCGGTTTCCTTCAACCTCGCGCCGTAGTCCATCAGCGCCTGGTACCAACGGCGCGGTTGTACACGGTCGAGTGTGACTTCAATGACAGGTAGCACGTCGCGGTCACGCACCCGGTTGATGCCGGCAAAGAACTCGTGGAGATACACAGTCCGAATGTTCGTCTCTATCAATACCTCCGGCAGATTGAATGCAAACGTCCTTATGGCCGCCGCAGTATATGGGCCGATCCCCGGAAGCGCGAGAAGCTGCTCCTTCTCTTGTGGAAGATGTCCACCGAGGCGCAGACAAACCGCGCGCGCCGTGGCATGGAGTGCCAGCGCACGTCGGTTGTAGCCCAGTCCTTGCCACGAACTCAGGACATCGGCTGCACTGGATTGCGCGAGGGTCTTGATATCCGGGAAGCGTTCTAAGAACTCGTGGTACTTGTTGACCACACGGCCTGTCTGAGTCTGCTGCAACATGACTTCGGAGACCAGGATGTGGTACGCATCGATCGTGCGACGCCAGGGGAAGTCGCGCCCGCGTTTGGTGTAGTGGGTGTACACCGTGTTGCGAAACTGCTCTATGACTTCTGGTGGCGGCAATCTTGTCGGCGGTGTGATTGACATCATAATACAGAAGCTCTGTGTGGAATCAGTGTGGTATGCCTACGACACAGTGACGAGCAGGCCGAGAAGAATGGCCAACAAGCCTGCGTTGATTGTGAGAAACGCGCGCCGTTTGAGCGCAAGTATCCTCGTGGCGGAGAGGTCTTGCATCAGTGTGCGACCAATCAATCCCGTGGAGACGGCGGCTACCGTGGCCAGTGCCAGAAAGAGGAGATTCCACTGCAGGCGCACATCCACTGGCAGAAAGAATGGGAGGACAATCAGCATGGCGGCTACGCCATAAAGTGCTGTCGCGAGGCGAGCTGAAGCGCGCGTGCCGTAGCGTGTTGCGAAGGTGATCACACCGCTGCCGCGGTCGCCCCTTGCATCGGCCGCATCGATCATCGTCTCGAACCCCAGTCCAAAGACGAATGCGAGAGCGGCACAGTAGATGAACAGCGGTTCAGGATTGCCCCCGCCGGAGAGCCAGCCGATGAACAGTGGGACGGGGAAGACGCTGGCAAAGAACACGTTCTTCAGAGGAAACAGACCCTGCAGCCACTTGTTGTAGGCAATGGCGACTACAGCTCCCAGGGCGATGAGAACGCTGGCGGGTGTGCTTGCGAGGAGTGCAGCAATTGCTGCGAGGATGAAAGACACGGTACCGGTGATGCGTGCAGTGCGTGGGCTGAGCGCGTGTGTGAGGAGCGGCCTATCCGTCCGTTCATTGGCTCGATCACACTCCAGGTCGGAGAGATCATCGAACGTGTAGCAGCCCGTAGCGACGAAGAAGACTGCAATGGCGGAGACGAAGACCGGCACTCCCGGCATGGCGGTAGTGCCGAGCAACGCCCCGAAGACGACGCCAGCGGCTCCGAGAACGGAGTACTCGATACGAACGAGACGCGCCAGCGCGATAATCACCTGGGCCAGTCCTCCCATCGGGCCTGCGTATGGCGTTTCTACCTGCGCGCCAAAGTTGCAGGTGGAGTCTATCCTCCCTGCGTGTGGATCACTCATTGAATTCCTTGACAGTCGGGCGCAACGGACCGGTTCGGCGGAGGCGGTATCATGACTCTGTCAACAGTGAGCGCTCGCGCTCGTATTCGGTTCGCACAGTATCGAGTTGCTTGAATAGCTGCTCCCATTCCTGCGTAAGCACCTCCACGTGCTGCTCCAGAGCCTTCTTTCGGTCCACCGTCTCCATGACGAGTGTAGCATTGCTGTAGTGCTCCGGGTCGGCCAGGAGGAGGTTCGCCACGTGTAGCTCCTGCTCGCACTGTGGCAATTCGGCCTCTATCTCAGCGATACGTTTCTCGAGAGGGGCACGCCTGCGATAGAACCAATTGCGCAACTCGCCATCCCGGCGCTTACGCTCCTTGGCGAGGTCGCGCAGCGACTTGTGTGGGGTAGTGTTCGCCGCAGCCTTCTTCTCTGCAGTTTGAATGGCCACAGAATGTGTCTCCAGCCACCGCAGATAACTGTCGTAGTCTCCTTCATACACCACTGGCTTACCCTCGCGCACGTCAATCATCTTGTTGGCAATCTCGCGAATGAGCGTGCGGTCATGGGTGATGAAGCACAGGGTACCCCTGTATGCTTCAAGCGCGTCAGACAGTATCTCCCTAGAAGGGATGTCGAGGTGGTTGGTTGGCTCGTCCATCAGCAGGAGGTTGGACCGCTGCGTGAGCATTTTGGCGAGCGCCAGTCGGCTCTTCTCGCCACCGGACAGGACTGCCACCCGCTTGTAGATGTCGTCACCGCGAAAGAGAAACCCTGCCAGCATAGTGCGGAGGCCGGTGTCGCTCTGGTCCGCTGCAACACTGCGTAATTCGTCGATGACCGGGTTGGTCGGGTCGAGCAGCTCGAGCTGGTGCTGCGCGTAGTACGCCGGGCGAACGTTCAAGCCAAGAATGCGTTCGCCGCGCTCGAATGGCAGAACGCCGGCAAGGATTCGCAGAAGGGTGGTTTTTCCGGCGCCATTGCGCCCCAGCAGCGCTACGCGGTCGCCACGCCGCAGGGTAAGATTGAGGTCGTGGTAAACGACGTGGTTGCCGTAAGCCTTTCGCACGCGCGATAGCTTGATGACCTCCTCTGCCGAGCGTGGTGGCGAGGGGAACGAGAAGTGTATCCTCGCGCTTGAACGTGGGACCGTAACCCGCTCCATCTTCTCGAGCTTCTTGATCCGGCTCTGCACCTGAGTGGCCTTCGTATTCTTGGCGCGAAAGCGCTCGATGAATCGCATCTCTTGTTGAATCTTGCGTTCCTGACGCTCAGCCGTGGCTTCGAGCACCTCCAGTTCTCGCTGTCTTGCCGCCACATAGCTATCGTAGTCGCCGTGGTGTAGCAACAGCGTCTCCTGCTCAAGGGCGAACACCTTGCTCACCACGCGGTTGAGGAACGCCCGGTCGTGTGAAGTGACGAGGATGGCTCCCTGATATGTCTTGAGGTAATCCTCGAACCAGATACAGGTATCGAGGTCCAGGTGGTTGGTCGGCTCGTCAAGAAGCAGCATGTCGGGATTGAGGAGCAGCAGCTTGGCAAGCTCCGCCCGCATCAGCCAGCCACCGCTGAGCTCTGAGATCGGGCGGGTCAACTCCTCTTCAGCGAACCCGAGCCCGCTCAGCACCATCCTGGCCTCGTGCTCGAGATCGTACCCCCCGGCGGCCTCGAACTGTTGCTGCAGGTCGCCGAGTTGCCTGAGAAGCACGTCCACATCACCGGGGTTTGCCTCTGCCAGCTCTTCCTGCAGCAGATGTATACGGTGCCCGAGGCCGGACACTCGCGTGGCGCCGTGCAGGACGTGATCGAGCAGACGTGTAGATGAGGTGGAGTTTACGTCCTGTTCGAGGAAGCCGACAGTGGCATCCCTGCGGAGGCTGATCTCGCCGGAGTCCGGCTCAGCCCGGCCGGCCAGTATGTTGAAGAGGGTTGTTTTGCCGGAGCCGTTCGGGCCGATGAGCGCAATACGGTCGCGTGGTCCTATCGTGAAGGTGGCGTTCCCGAAAAGGACCTGATCGCCGAACGACTTCGATATCGATCTGGCGGTGAGCATAGACTACGGTGTGAGAGTGTAGCACACGAGACAGCGACGGTCTGTGCGGAGAGATAGACTCACTCCCGCACGGAAGTGTTGTGATTAGCGGAGCAAGGGCGGCGTATTCGCTGGTGCTATGTCAACGGGCCATTTCCCTGTAGTAACCGAACAGGGCGGGAACACCACCTGTGTGTATGAAGACGATGGTGTCGGTCGGCTGGAAGCAACCCGTTCGCCTCCGGTTCGAAGGTATCGGTGAAAAGCCCGATTCTCATCCGTACCCCCGTTGGCCAAACTGGCCTGTTCGAAATCAGTCCCGGACGACGATCTTTGGTCCGGGTTACTCAACTGCAAGCTCCGCTGCTATAGGACCTGTTCCCCACCGCTCAGACCAGTTGGATATCGGCGACGTGCTCCCCCAGCACGACGAAGATTTCGCTGATGGAAGACGTCGCTGGGACAGGTGACGCTCGCCTGGACTCTCGCGGCATGTCGGCATCGTTGCAGGGAAACGGTCTGGACAGCATCCTCACGTCAACTGTTTCCATGCGTGGTGGTAGTGCACAGGCCTCTCGGTGGCGAATGCCGTGGTGGGGAATTCACCAGCGGAACTGGACCGTGGCCGTTCGCTTGGGGTCTCATCAGGTATCGTGTACTCGAGAATCGGGTAGTTGCGGAATGCCTGTTACAGTACATCCGCGGCCCTCACTATGTCAGCCTTCCCCGATCGGACGAGTCCTGTCAGGTCGCCGGTCATCAAATTGGTCTCGCATTAGTTCTCCTGATCCGTGTGACGGTCTACAGGCGCCACGCTGGAGGCGTGAACACCTGAGCCTCCATACGGTGTGCGTGTACCCGGTGGTGGTTGGCTCTGCTCCCGTGATTATGGCGGTCTTGTGCTTCTCTATTGACGTCCTGGGGGCATGGCTCCTCTTCAAAGTCTGACGAATTCAGTTGACATCCACGCCATGATGTGAGAGCATGAGTCTACGGCGCAGCAATCAACGCGAAAACTCCGACCGAGGACGGCCAACTCTGTGGCGCTAGGGGGAAATCGGGTAGGGTAGGAGTCACGCGGAGGTTGGTGCGCCGTTCCAATGGGGATGTCTTCCGCGAAGCTTCCTCTCAAGGACCCGGTCCGGAACCTCGTCCTCTTGTTTCGCTGTCTTCTCCTCCTGTGCTCACCGTGGCTACATCATCTACTGCGTGTAACGAATCGTTCCTGTGCCGCTAACTGTGCGTGGTACCAGTCGAAGAAGGCTGGTTATAGTCGGATCGTACCCCGCAGGTTGACGCGCCTCCTTCAAATGCACGGGCGGTCTTCCGGACGACTGCTGTCAGCAGTCCGGTGATCCACTTTGGTGTGGCAACATGAGCTTTACGGAGTGCGGGACAACCTGTTGCTTGTGTTTCCGTTTGTTCCGGGCGTTGAAGCTGCCAGAGTGTCAGTTAGATGCTTCCCCGGACGAATTCGGCGTGTCGCAGTCGGGACACTCTATGGGCGTGGAACACGCCTCCCGTGTGCAGTCCCTGGCACGGGAGGCGCATCGGACGTGCCTGCTGTCCCCACGACGTCCGAGGGATGCTACTCCAGTCGCGCCAGGAACTCCTTGTGGGACAGGACCTCGCCCATGTAGGGGAAGAGCCGCTCCTCGACGTACGTCTGCTCCTCAGCCGACAGCGCAGCGCAGCAGTCCTTCAGAAGGAAGACCTTATAGCCCTTGTCGTATGCGGACCTGGCAGTCCCCTCCACGCAGACGTTGGTGAGGAAGCCGCAGAAAGCCACGTTTCTGATGCAGTTCACCCTCAGAATGAAATCGATGTTGCTCGAATGGAACGCATCCAGAGTCCTCTTACCTTCGACAACAATGTCCTGAGCGGTCGGCTTCAACTCGTCGATAATCGCTCCACCCCACGTGTCCTTCTGGAACGCCTTGGTCCCTACCACGTTCGCGTGAATCGGACCGAGGACACCCTCGCACCCCATGTCGGCATAGCTTTGCTCGAACACGATGGGCACGAGCAGCGTAAGGCACTTTCCCCGTGCCTGCTCGATACAGTCTTTGGCGTTCGCAATTGTGTTCTGACTCTGGATCTGTCCCTTTACGCCCTCGTGGAGGGCACCACCCTCCTTGCAGAAATCGTTCTGGAACTCGATGAAGACGATTGCAGTTTCGCTTGCTTTCATTCACATCCTCCTTTCGTGCCATGACAACGATTGGGGAAGGCCAGGGCCTGATGATATGTCGTGGGGACCTGCATCCTGTTCTCCCCCCGCCCCCCAATTGCTTCTTACGCCGAATTGCGGCGAATCTCCTAGAGGCACACAAGCGGACGACTTGCCCTGCAGAGGCCTGCGACGATTGCGGACGATTCCCGGCACCCTGCGGATGGCCCTGCTCCCGTGGCCCGCCTGTCACTAGAGGATAGTCGGCAATCGACATTCCTGTCAACGTCATTGCGGCTCTTGTGCATGGTGAGGGGGCTCGCGCAGCATAGAAGCGCCGGCCATATCCTTGCACCTCATGGCGGCGGCCTTTGCTGAGCCTAGAGTGGCAACGATGGGCGCCTGTGGTCGAAGTGGCCAGGCCATCCCGCTCTCAAAGGTGCTGTGAGAGCAGGAGTTCAATCGGGATACGGTACGGGCGGCGTGCGGCTGTGCCTGTCTCGTCGAGCGAACTCTCTCGTCCCGCTACTGGGGGAAGACATGTCTGTTCCTGTTGACGTGCCGCCGAGGTATACTATGCGCGGTGTTTTTGACACGCACAACAGACGAATCTGTAGGTGCTCAGGCCAAGCCCCACTACGAATTTGAGGCACCACGGGAGTTGCTGGCTGTACTCCCCGCATTACTTGGTTTGGTGCCCCTGCTGGTGAGTCGCGGCCAGTTGTGGTATGCGATTCCGCTCATCGGCCTTATTGCTCTCTGCCTTGTATGGAGCAGTGTTACGTTTATCGTGGGCTCGACCGCCTGGTACCGCACCGGACTCGATAGGCGTCTCATCGAGTTGTCCCGCGCCGGGCGTGGATGCCGTGTTCTAAATGCAATATGCGGTACCGGTTCGTTGGCTGTGTCTTTCGCCAAGGTGTTGCGACCTGCTGAGGTGTGGGCCGTGGACCGGTGGAAACCGACGAAACGACTGCCCGATCCGTCGAAGCGAACTCGCGACAACATCCGGATTGAGGGCGTCGACGATGTGGTTCAGGTGCGGAATGCCGACCCGCTCAACTTGCCGTTCAAGTCCGGGCATTTCACCGTGGCTGGCACACGCTATGGCATCAGTAATACGCGCAAGGACAGACAGAAGACGGTGCTGGAGATGCTACGTGCGCTCAGGACGGGTGGCACCATCGTGCTGGCTGAGACGCTTCCCACTGCCCTCTGGCTTAGATACATGGTGCTGGCGAAACTGGCGCGGGACTACAGAGTAGGCGCTGTTTCTCTCTCTCGCTTCCATTTCACCTTCATCGTGTCAGCGCAGAAACTGGGCTGATGATATGGCAGATGGAGAAGTCACAGGTGTGGCTCTCCGGGTGCAGTGATAGGCAATGCCTATTGACAGGAGGGTACTGTTCGCAGCCGCGTCGTTCATCGATTTCACCAGCCTCCCATGGAATCGGGAGAGACAGGAGTTGAGATTACCTGCGGCGTCGCCACTGCGGTAGAACATCGCGAGCGAGAGTGCTTGTGAAGGACTGACGCACCGCCTGCTGGTCATACTCTGGCAGCCGCTATGGATACACAGCGTGGAACTGAGCCCGTGCTCATCGCAATCCGTCGTTGACGTGTCGCAAACTTGCCGCATCCGGCAGCGTCACCCCTCCCTTTCGTCGCCGCGTGTGCTGCGCCGGTTTGACAACGTGAGGATGCGTGGCGATACTAACGGCGAACCGTATCATTGACCATGATGTGTGAGGGGTCTCATAGTGAGAATAACCACCCGGGTGCGCTACGCAACAAGGATGCTGATTGATATTGCCTCTCGTGCGGACTGTGCTCCTCTGCCACTGAGAGAGATCGCCGACCGACAGCAGGTGTCAGTCAACTATCTGAAACAGTTGATTGGTCCCCTTGTTGCTGCGGATCTTGTGAGGACGGAGAGAGGCAACAAGGGCGGAGTCTTACTGGCACGGCCGGCCAGTGACATCAAGCTGGGAATGGTTGTCAGGGCGCTCCAGGGATCCACGGCGCCCGTCGCATGTGTGGACGATCCAGCCGCTTGCGAGCGCAATATGAACTGTGTCTCCCGCGGCGTTTGGTGCAGGATCAAGTTGGCAGTTGACCAGGTACTGGACGACACGACGATCGAAGATCTGGTGGAACAACAGGGTATCGCCAGGAACCCGTACGTGCCCCAGAAATACGCTAAGGAAGGTCAGTGATCGAGCGGTCAGTTGGATATTCCGGTTTGCTGTGACGGAGGTGGCTAACCCCGCACGATGTTGTTTGGGAGATCACTGTCCGACTGGCGCCAAAGCTCACGCTGCCGGGGTTGAGCGGCGATGGACGGTGTCACCGGGAGGCAGAGCTATCGCCCTTCGACCTGCTGACGTAGTCGGCTATGGCAGATTTTAGTGCCTCCTCTGCGAGCACAGAGCAGTGTCTCTTGACCGGGGGCAGTCCGCCCAGAGCCTCGGTCACTGCGGTGTTGGACAGCGAGAGTGCCTCCTCGATGGTCTTTCCTTTGACGAGTTCAGTCACCATGGAGCTCGTCGCGATGGCGGCTCCGCAGCCGAAGGTCTTGAACTTGGCGTCTGTGATGACCCCATCGGAAACCCTGATGTAGAGCTCCATTATGTCGCCGCATACAGGGTTGCCGATGTGTCCAACGCCATCAGGGTTCTCCATTTCCCCTACGTTTCTGGGGTTTCTGAAGTGTTCCATCACCTTCTCACTATAGAGAGACTGCGCTTCACTCATTTCCCGATCCTCCCGGTGTCCCACCAAGGGGTGACATTGCTCGGAGCCTCGTTACGATCCCCGGGAGTACCTCAAGGACGCGATCGATATCCTCGTGCATGGTCCACTTGCCAAGGCTGAAACGCAGCGATCCGTGCGCCAGTTGGTGTGACAGACCCAGTGCGAGGAGTACGTGTGACGGTTCGAGGCTCCCGGAGCTGCAGGCGGAACCGGTGGAGGCGCAGATGCCCTCCATATCCAGGTGCAGGAGCAAGGACTCGCCTTCAACGAAGTCGAAGCTCATGTTGACGTTGTTGGGCAGCCTGCTTGTCGGATGTCCGTTGAGCCGTGCATCGCTGATTCGGTCGAGCAGACCACCGATCAATGTGTTGCGGAGCTGGGTGAGTCTCTCGGCCTCCGGGGCGCCTTCAACGACGGCCAGCTCTGTAGCTTTTCCGAAGCCAACGATTCCGGGGACGTTCTCGGTCCCAGCCCGCCGGTTGCGCTCTTGTCCTCCTCCGTGAATGAGAGGACTGAGTTTCGTGCCTCGTCTTACGTAGAGCGCTCCCACCCCCTTCGGGCCGTACAGCTTGTGTGCGGACATTGAGAGCAGATCCACTCCGAGCTCATCGACGCTGACAGGGACGTGTCCAACTGTCTGCACTGCGTCGGTGTGGAAGGATACTCCGGCTTCCCTGGCTATCCTCCCGATCTCGGCGATAGGCTGGATGGAGCCGACTTCGTTGTTCGCGTGCATCACAGACACGAGCACGGTATCCGGCGTGATTGCTTTGCGTACATCATCCGGGTTAACTATGCCCTGTCCATCCACCGGTAGAACGGTCACCTTAATGCCTTGTCTCTGAAGGAAGGTGCACGACTCAAGGACCGCGTGGTGCTCGATGGCCGTGGTGATGATATGAGAGGAACCTCTATCGCGGGCAAAGACAACGCCCTTGATCGCCGCATTGTCCGCCTCGGTCCCTCCGCTCGTAAACACAATCTCCTCCTCTTGAGCACCAATCAGGCTGGCCACACTTGCCCTGGCGGCGATCACCTCGGTCCTTGCCTCTTGTCCGTAGGAGTAGATGCTGGAAGGGTTGCCAAACGCTTCGCTGAAAAACGGCATCATGGCCGTTACCACGTCAGGATGTGTCGGAGTCGTGGCTGCATAATCAAGGTATTTTCGTTTCACCTGACCTCCGGACGCTTCGCTCAGCCGGCTGAAGCAGAAAGCAGGTCTACCAGGAACCGGCGTGTCCATTCATACCGGCTCGCCCCCAGCCGCGCTGCTTGCGCTGTCCGCCGAATGGCTCGTGTTCACGCCACATTCTACACCTTTTCAGTGCTCGGGGCAGAAGTGAATGGAATGCAGCGATGTCATATGCCCCCTCCACCGTGAAATCGTGCGCACACCCATTGTATCGTGCCTGATAGCGCCTCCACTTCCTGCTTGCTGTGAATCCCGGCTTTCTCTCCTTGAGTACCCGGGCTATTCCTGTGATGGTGCCCCCGGTACCCACACCGCTTGCCAGGATGTCGACCTCTCCGCCGGTGTCACGCCATATCTCCTCGGTGGTGGTGAGGTGGTGAATCTCCGGATTGGCAGCGTTCTTGAACTGCTGCAGCATGAGGTAGTTAGGATTTTCCTGCACGAGTTGCTCGGCCTTTCGTATTGCACCGGTCATGCCCTCTGGCTCTTGTGTGAGCACCAGTTCTGCTCCGAAGTTCGAAAGGAGCTGTCTGCGTTCCACCGACATGGTGTCCGGCATGGTGAGGATGAGCCTGTGGCCACGTGCTGCGCAGACAAATGAGAGGGCTATTCCAGTGTTGCCGCTCGCAAGTTCTACGGATACCGTGTCCTTCGTGACAACACCGCTGTCCTCGGCGCTCACGATCATCGTCAGGCCGAGTCGGTCTTTGACGCTTGACGCCGGGTTGAAGGAGTCGAGCGTGGCGATCACCCTTGCCGGTGCCCCCCTGTTATCCGGTTGAGTGTGACAAGTGGCGTATTGCCGATGAGTTCCGTTGAGCCCCTGGCAATGCCTCGGGTCAGCTTCGCTATATCCATTGTCTTGTACGTAAGTCTTTCAATCTGCGTTGTCATGATTGGCATCTCCCATCCTTTCTACTAACGACCTCCACAGTGCTCGCGTGTGCCGTCTGTTCGTAGATGCCAACCGGCGCGCTGCGTCGCAGCGACTCTGATCGGCGGGGAAGTGACGTAGACCCTGCTCCTGAGCGCATCAACAGTCCATGCAGGGACGGTTCGAGCACTCTGAGTCGTGACCAGGGCAACAGTGAGGAGGAGGTTCGTACTTGAGGAAAGGCGCTGGGACGAGGCCGGGAGCGAAGTCGGTGTTTCCCGGCCGCGTCTCAGGGTGAGAAAGACGCAAGGCAGATGCGTACGAGGCAGGTGATACTCCGAGAGCCCTCGCAGGCTGTTCTTGCATGCCTGGGGACCACGTGAACAGCAACGGCTGTCTCCGCTGCGGAGCCGGCGCCATACCTGTGGCGAAGGATGGATGATGCATTTCCACTCTCGAACGCCATTCACGAGGAGTCGCGACTCGCGTGCATATTAAGAACGAGGTCGTCGACTGCAGTTGTTCTTGATACTGGCTCAAGGTGAACTTCACAGCAGTTACCCTTTAGTCTCTGGAAATCGATAGATAACTAAATACATCATCTTAGTTAACTATCCCCCATCAATGAGATCAGGTCAAATCACCGCAGTCAGTCCAGAGATCAGACGTGAGGCCAGCCGTCTGCAGTTGCTGCGCGATAGGCGCCTGGCGCGGGCAGAAACACATGCGGTACGTAAACTGCACAACATGCGCGCAGAAGTATTGACATTTAAAAATGGGTCCCCCTATAGTTAGCAGAAGGCATCAGCCTTCAGGGAGTGCCTGTCGGTTACTGAAGCAGTGCCGGACGTCCGATGGATTCATGATTGTGGCCGGTGTTTCGCATATTCCGAAGGAGCATCGGCCCTTTCTCGTATCCAATGGGTAGGTCGATACGTCGGCTGGCTTGCGTCTTGCAGTTAAGGAGGTAACTATGCAGCAACGAGAACAAATGGCGACCAGATTGGGCTTCCTGCTGATCTCCGCAGGATGTGCGGTCGGTCTCGGCAATATCTGGCGCTTTGGCTACGTCGTCGGCGAGCATGGCGGAGCGGCCTTCGTCATCATCTATCTAATCTTCCTGGCTATCCTTGGTTTTCCGATCATGACCATGGAGTTCGCCATGGGTCGTGCCGCCCAGAAGAACCTTGCGGGTGCGATGACTACGCTCGAGCCACAAGGCAGCAAATGGCATGTGTACGGCCACATAGGCATCCTCGGCAACCTCATCCTGATGATGTTCTACACAACGGTTGCTGGCTGGACCCTGGCGTATCTGTACTACTCGGCGGCAGGCGATCTGATAGGTAAGACGCCCGAGCAGCTTGGCGGGGTCTTTGGTGGCCTGCTTGAGAACACAGCTCAGCTTATGATGTGGATGTTCGTGGTTGTCCTTATCGGGTACCTTGTCTGTGCCCTGGGTCTTAGACGGGGCGTCGAGCGGATTGGCAAGACCATGATGGGCGGACTATTCGTCATCCTCATTGTGTTGGCGGTCAGAGCGGTGACGCTGCCTGGCGCGGGGGCCGGCCTCGAGTTCTATCTCCGCCCCGATTTCGCCAGCCTGACCCTGGGCGGTGTGTATGCCGCGATGTCGCAGGCATTCTTCACGCTGAGTCTGGGTATCGGCAGTATGGCAATTTTCGGCAGCTATATCACCAAGCAACGGGCCCTTGCGGGCGAGTCGGTTCGTGTTATAGGAATCGATTCAGGCGTTGCATTGATGGCGGGCTTGATCATCTTCGCGACTGCGTTCGCGTTCGGTGTCGATCCTGGTGCAGGTGCCGGACTTGTGTTTATCACCCTGCCGAATATCTTCAATGCCATGCCGGCCGGTCAGATATGGTCGGTGCTGTTCTTCCTGCTGGTGGTGCTGGCGGCAATGACGACCGTCGTTGCAGTCTTTGAGAACCTGACCGCCTACGCCATGGATCAATGGGGCTGGTCGCGAACCAAGACGATCGCAGTCGAAGGTATCGCTGTGTTTGCTCTGTCTATCCCCTGTGTGCTGGGCTTTGGACCATGGAGTCATATTCAGACGCTACCTGGGGTGCCGGGGTCGATCTTCATCGATCTCTGGGACTTCATTGTAAGCTACACACTGCTGCCGGTCGGCGCGCTGATCTTTGCACTGTTCTGTTCGCATCGTTTTGGCTGGGGCTGGAACAACTTCCTGCAGGAGGCGAACAGCGGCGAGGGTATGCGCTTCCCCGAGGGACTGCGCTTCTACTGTGGTGTAATCCTCCCGATCATCATTTTTGTGGTGCTGGTAGTGGGCATGATCAGCAAGTTCGCTCCGGACGTTCTGCCCTGGTAGAGAAGGATCGCACCGGAGACTATCGAGAAGGGGGCTTAGCCCCCTTCTCTCTTCTTTGTGCCGACCTGGTCCCGCAGCAGAGTGGCTAGATGCGTGGCAACAACTCCCGATACCTGGCCATGCGCATGATCTTCCCCTCCGATTGCACCATCCATGTCATCCAGCACAACTCGATGGGGCGGTAGCCCGTGAGTTTGCCGATAAGATCGATCGTCTCGATGAGTTCCAGGTCGCCATTGATCGCCAGCGTAATGCCCGCCCTGCTTACGACATCCGCGATGACGCGCCGGACTATCTTATCCGGCATGGACGTGTCCACTCCTCCCATCATCCGGAGATACTGATATGTGTTGATGCCGACGCCTTTGACCGCACCCACGGGATCGGTTTCCCATGTCTCAAGCGGCGCATCGCCGGCCCACCTTCTGAGCGCGGTGGGGTCGTCCACATGGTCGTCCGCAAGACAGGCTGCCACGTCTCGCGCCATCTGCCAGGAACGGCGGTTCTTCCAGAGTGGCGCCAGAGACTTGTACGAGAGACACGATAGCTCCGCCAGGCTGGCGGGGGCATGTCCTTTGTACATCCATTCCTCGTATCTGGCGACTGCTGGCACCACGGAGGTGAAGTAGTTGAGGCCGATAGACATGAACGCCGCGTCGACCAGCATCAGGGTTACATTGCCTCCCCAGCGGCGTGTTTGCAGACAGCGCTCGCAGTGGGTGCGAAGCCCGCCGCAGGGCTTCATGTAGCAGTCCACAACTTCTTTCAGTTGCTGCTGTTCTTGTCGAGACAGTGTCTGGGGTGACATCAGGCCTCTGAATAGTACCACGCCGCATGATTCGCGGGCATGGCGTGCGCGATCGTGTTGACCGTCCGTACCGGACTGGTAGATACTACGCGGTCAAGGAGGTCTTATGCGAACGCTATTCGACCAGGTTTCTGTAGGCAGCATGACCGTTCGAAACCGCTTGGTGAGGTCGGCAACCTATGAGGGGATGGGAAACCCGGATGGTTCCTGCAAAGACGCTGTCATCGAGTTGACCGCCGAACTGGCAAAGGGAGAGGTCGGGCTCATCATCAGCAGTCATGCGTATGTCGAGCCACGTGGCCGGGTTCGTCCTCCGCAGCTTGGTGTGCACCGTGATGAGATGGTGCCAGGGCTGACACGCATGGCCGCGGCGGCGCATGAACACGGAGCGAAGATCGTGCTTCAGATCGCCCACGCCGGCTGCACGGCAGTGGAGCCTGACGGCGAGTTTGTAGGACCTTCGGAGATAACGCTTCCGGATGGACACTCGTGTCGCGAACTCACCAGGCGCGACATAGCGGATATCGTACAGGCGTTCCGTCACGGCGCTGAGCGAGCAATGCAGGCGGGATTCGATGGTGTGCAGATCCACTCGGCGCACGCGTACCTGCTGAGCCAGTTTCTGTCACCGTACTTCAATCGACGTGGCGACGAGTACGGCGGAAGCCTGGTCAACCGTTCGCGCATCCACCGTGAGATACTGAATGCTGTTCGTAGTGTGATCGGCGACGACGTGCCGGTGCTGATCAAGATGAACTCCGACGATTTCATCGACGGGGGGTTCACGAGGAAGGAGATGGTCGAGGTGGCGAAGATGCTGGAAGTCGAGGGCATTAGCGCGATTGAGATAAGCGGCGGCACACTTCTGAGTCCGGTTGACCGCGGTTTCGCCCGCCCGGGGATTCAGCCTCCGGATGAGGAGGTCTACTACCTTGACGCAGCGCGCCTGTACAAACAGGCTGTTTCGGTGCCACTGGTGCTTGTGGGTGGCATACGCACCTACGGCGTCGCGCAGAAACTTGTTGAGGATGAGATCGCGGACTTCGTTGCGTTCAGCCGTCCGTTGATCCGCGAGCCGTACCTGGTGCGCCGGTGGCGTGAGGGCGATACCAGCGAGGCCACGTGCATACACTGCAATCTCTGTTTTGGTCCGGCGCGTTCAGGCGAGGGAGTCTATTGTGTTCCGGAGCACACACAGGGGGAGAAAGCGGATGACAACTAGACGGGTGCCGACCCGTCGTCAGGTAGCGGGCGGTCGCACCAATTGCCCCCCTTGCTCTGTGGTTTGACGTACCCGGTACGGACCGACAATCAAGATGAAAAGGCGGAGGGCAAAGCAACTCCATATTGCCGGATAGGCGTTAGTCTCGCCCCGGTTTGCAGGCGGTAGCAGGGACGCAGCTGGTTACTGTGACGTATTCTGTTGCACGTCAGGGACGATGAACCGTGTAGCTGCGGGTATGACGGAAACGTCCATCGGAGTATGCCCGATGGCGTCACCGTCCGCCTGCACGGGTATCCGCTCGGCGCAGTCTACCGACACGGTTGTGGCACTGCCAATGAACTGGATGCTGTGTCGCCTCTTTCTTACCAGCAGGACATCGAGGATGGCGTTGCCGAGTTCGGGCGGGGTCCCCTTGCGCACATAGCACACCTCCGCTTTGCCGTCGTCGATACGTGCGTCCGATGTTCGGTAGCGTGGCGCCCAGATTGCTCCCGCGTTGTCGACCAATAGCTCGGCCGCATCTATGTCGCTGGTCTGTCCATCGATGGTTATGGCGAATCGTCTCGTCTTCGCTTTCCTCATGCTACGAATCACGGCGAGTACATAGGCCAGGAGCTTAA
>PWUU01000001.1 GCA_003562475.1 Dehalococcoidia bacterium
ATCTGTGATTATTACATTGCAAGGAACATATCTGACTGCTTCTGAGTCGTTTTTGCTGCTATCGCTAATCCATTCAACTAAAAGCCAATATGCTCCGTCACCATGATATGTAATATTTCTTGTAATCGTGCCATCGGAAATGGCTGAGCTGAATGTTACTTCCCAGTCTTCCTTAGCCAGGCTTAATGTTGGGATTGCATTACCATCCGCGTCTCGCGCTACAACTATTATGTGGTTAAAAAACCAGTGAATATCATACGTTGACTTAGCTCCACATAATCCGAAACAAGCTGGCTCATCAGTTGGAGGAGGGGGAAGCTCTTTGAATCTGGGAATCTCCTTGAAGGTGGCATGGATGGTGTGGTTTCGCTTCACGCTTTCAAAGGTGTATGTTTCAACTGCACCTACCGATTCACCGTCCACTGTGACATCGAGTATCTCGTAGCCCTCATGCGGGGTGATGGTGAAGTCCTGTCTCCGCTGCCACCCCACCCTGACCCTGCCTTCCGGCTCGATGCTGCCGCCTCTTCGTCCGGCCTCTTCAGCCGACCCGAGGACGGAACAGAGCCCTTCCAGGTTGTGCGGTACGAAATCGGCCACCACCAGACCGGTAGTGGCGGTGATGAAGCGGTAGGTGGGGGACCACGCTACTTCGGGAATAGGGGTGAAGGTGGCGTGGATGGTGTGATCTGCGCTGACATTTTCGAAGGTGTAGGAGCTCTGCGCCCCCACCGAGGCGCCGTCTACCAGGACATCGTCTACCTGGTAGTTGGCATCCGGGGTGATCTCGAAGGTCTGGCTTTCACCCTCGGTGACGGTGACCTCCCCGGAAGGAGTAATGCTGCCGCCCTCTCCGGCAGTGGCGGTGACGGTGTATGTCGTAGGGACCGGCGGCGGTGCGGGAACACAGCCGGTGAGCAGAAACACTGAAAGTAAGAATATCACGGCAATTATAACGTGACGAACATGAAACATTTCTTTCAACCTACTCTTTTGCAGGTTTGGTATAGACCTGGAAATATTCATCATAACCGGGCGTAACACTCAATCTTCATGCAAAAGGAAGAACACTTGACATAAATTTTTGAACACATTGCATGGGATTTTTTTGATCATTGACCACAAGTGTAAATGAGATGTTGTGTGTTACGGCTGTATGCGTATGCTCCGGATACGATAAAACATGTAGTTTGTGTGAATTGCTTTCCAGGTTTTCCTGCTCGCTGGTTCGAGACTTCACTGCATCACAAAAGCTTTTTTATATACTAACTTATCATTTACTATTTTACAATGCGATAATCAATGTAATTTCATTTTTATATAAATACGTGTAACTATTGTAAATGTTTTAAAAATTATTAATTGTATACAGATAAAAATCATACAATATTCTCACATCTGCTCTTCCTTGAAAGGTCTTCATTTGAGAACACTGAACATTCTCCCTATTCCGACATTGAAAGATTTTTTAGACTCGACCGCCGATTCCCTGCTCCCACAATTCAGATCAGAAATCAGCAATCTCAAATCATAAATGATAATCCCCTCAAGTTTTGTAACGATCTGCCGATAATTAGGTTATACGGAATACGTCATCAATCTATCGAGTAATGAAAGGGCAAACTTCCCGAAAGGGGAGGACGCAAAGCCGAGAACCTACAGCACCCCGGGTGCCAGGGTGGTCGGGCTGCCACCGCTCGAAGTATTCGTTGGAATGCCACAAGGGCCATGCGTCTTGCCAGTGGAGTTTGCCCGGAAAGGAGAAACTCCGTGAGACGTTTGATGCTCTTTTTCACCCCCCTCATCATCCTCACCTTTGTCCTCTCCGGATGCACGGGAGGCATCACCACACCTCGCTACTCCCCTCCAGCGGAGAGTGATGCACTCTCCGCTGGAGAAAGAGCGAAAGCTGAGTGGACCGAAGGAGGCGCCCTGGGCGGAAGGGTGACCGACGCGGCGGCTGGCCACGCCCTCGAGGGAGCGACCGTCTCCATCCGGGAAATCGACCTGAGCGCACATACGGACCAGGAGGGATTGTACACGCTCGTCAACATCCCGCAGGGAATCCACACCGTCACGGTGAGCCATGAAGGATACCGAAGCCTCGAAGAAAGAACAATTGTCGTCAGAACACAGGTGACTACCGAGCACTATGAGCTCCATGAGACGGGTGAAAATTCGCCCGGGGGCGATCCGCCGGCTGATACGGATAACAACGGCAACGGCGGGACCGTCACCGGACGGGTGAGCGATGCACGTACCGGCAGGCCCCTGCCCGAGGCCGAATTGCAGGTGGAGGGGACCGCACTCTCGACGGTCACCGACCGGTGGGGGAGATACAGCCTGAAAAACGTCCCCGCAGCATTGCGCGCAAATATCACCGCTTCATATGCCGGTTACCGGGAGGGAAATAGCACCGTGACCGTCCGGGACGGCCGGACCAGCCTAGCCAACTTCAGCCTGTCTCCGCTCGCCTCGAACACACCGGCGCCAACCCCGGCTCCCTCACCCACGCAGAACCCCCAACCAGCGCAAACAGCCACCCCCTCTCCTTCTACAAACAACATCCCCATCGATCTTTTGACTCGGTACGGCTGGGGGCACAACAACGTAATACGCTGGAAGGACGGGGTGGTGGATGTCTATGACACCACCAACGATCCCTCGATCAATGTAGGGGCGATCCTTACTACCTGGAACGGTACGATCAACGGTTCCACCACATTCCGGTTGAGCAGAAATACGCAGAGTCCCATCACCATTTATTACGATGCGGCGAAGGTCACCTCCTACGGTTCGGGTACCTGGGGAGTGACCACGGTGTGGTGGCGAAATTACGAGCTCGTGAAAGCGGAAGTGGCCATCCTTCCCTGCGGGACATGGTACGGGAACCGCAGGCTCTGCCCGGCGTACGAGCTCTACAAGCACGAGTTGGGCCACGTGGTGGGCTTCGGCGGCCACACGAATGACGGCGGGGTGATGGACGCGGTGGCTAACGGCAGCAGGACCGTAACCCCTACGGTGAGAAATATGCTGCAGGCACTGTATCGGCTGCCCATCGGGTATGCGTATGTTCCCACCCGGGCTCCCACCGTGCCGCCGGACGGGATGGCGGTTATCCCCCTGCGAATTGAATAGAGAATATTCCTTTGGAGAACAACCCCCCTGTGGAGGAACTCACCTCCATACTCTACAGGGGGGATTCTCACCTTCCAGCATCTTCCCCTCGCACAGCTTTTCCCGTTACCGAGATGCAGAATCCCCCCTCCGCCTGAAAAGCATGTTCACAGCTTCGCAGGCTGTTTTTCCCTGTTCCATTCAGTGCTGTTCCCCTATACAGGGCAATGTGGCGGTGTCGGTGTCGGACAGACCGTCGGTGTCGGTGATGGCGTCGGCGTGGGGCATACCGGTGCACAGGGATAACACACCGGGTGGCAGGGGTAACATTTATCATCGCAGAGTTCCTCCTCGTAACAATACGGGTCGCACGGATAACACGCATGTTCGCAGAGGACGTAAGAACCTGTGGGGGTGGGAGAGGGTGTAGGAGAAATTTCCGGAGACGTTTCCGGATCTGGTCTGCTCACACACCCACCCACAGCGAGCTGCAGCACCAGTAATACCCCCAGGGTAAGGCACAACACGGCGGACGTACGCATAACAAGGCTCCTCCTCTCTCAATGCAGTGAGTAGGGAGTAGGTTTAAATGCCGTGAGGGGTAAGGAGTAAAAGGCCCCACTTCTCAAAGTGGACTTCCCCCAAGCATAGACTGCTTCGTCGCTTCGCTCCTCGCAGTGACGGTTTTCAGTATTTCTCCTTCTTGGCCTCTCACCTCTCACCTCTTACTTCTTACCATACCATCTTATTGTACACGAGGAATCATCAGGTTGAAAGACACCCCGCACATTTTGCCTTATGCCGTGTGCGTACAGGACATTTCGGAATATTCAAGAGGCCGTGAAAAATACGGAAAAAACCTCACTCCACCGGGCACTCCGGGGTGAGCGGGGTCGGGCAGGGCACCTCACAACAGGCTTCACCCTGGAGCTCGCAGAAGGGGCAGTACTCCCCGAACACGTCACCGATTGCATACTCTTCACCGGTGTACTCCCAGGCTACCTCGTCGGTGTACATCCGCTCGGGGTCCATCACGTATTTCTGTCCGTAGACGAACCAGCGGGGATGGTCAGGATCGGCCAGCAAGGCCGTGAAGTAGTCATGGTAGTCATCCGCATCACAGAGCAGCCCGGAAAATTCGACCGGGCAGAGCTCGTCTTCGAAAAGGAGCGTCCCGGTGAGGACTCCCTGGTAGAGACCGTCGAAGGCCATTGTCAAGCCCTGCATGCGGGTCAGGGTCACTTCACCGTAGAGCTTGCCCTTGAACCACCCTTCCATGCACACTGGGTCGGTGTCCTGTGCCGCCTCTTCAGGGAGCGCGTCCTCGGCGGGCGCACACTCTGCCGAGTCCGTCTCGAGAGTGCCCTCGAAGGTGAAGGAACCGTCGTTTCCTGCACCCTTGAACACGCCCCAGCGGAAAGAGCCGCAGATCTGGCCGCTGTAATTGGTAAGGGATACGGGCTGGCCCGTGTACTCGCCGTGGCCGGCGATGGTGCCGCTGAACACCCCGTCGATATCCACGTTTTCGAAGGTGCCGCACACCCGGGAATGTTCCACCTCGAATTCCGGGCTCCGGATGTCGAGTGTGGCGTCGGTGCCCCCGGGAAGCTCGAGGAAAGCCCAGAAGTATTGCCCCTCGGCGTACTCCCCGAAGGTGCCCTCGAGGTAAACATCGCCCCGCAGGGTGCCCTGCTGCAGGGAGATGATCTCCCCGCTCATTTCCACCTCAGCACAGGCGTCCTCACCGAAGGGCCACTCACGCGCTGATACCTCGAGCACGATGGTGTTCGTACCCTGCTGGGAGACATCAAGGGGGATGAGCTCGATCTCGGTCTCGTGGAGCTCGGGGATGTTTCCCCACAGCAGGTAGGGGACGGTGCGCGTCACGGTGACCGGCCAGTGCTCGGGGGTATCATCGAGGATGCTGATCGCCTGGTTGAAGGTAATGAACACCTTGAAGTGGGCCTCTTCCGTATCATCAAGACCCGAGACGACCGAGACGATGCGGGTCTCCAGCATGTCCGGGCAGGGGTCGGTGGGGGAGGGGAGGGTGGTTTCTGGGACCTGGGGAGGCGCGGGGGTGGGGGTGGGCGGAGGAGGTGGGGGGGTATCCGGGGTAGTTCCGCAGGCAGAAAGCATAAAGAACGTGATCAGTACGAATGCCATGACCCCCACGGAACTCACCGTTTTCATGAACACCTGTTTTCCCCCTTCCCGCCGGGAATACCCGGGCAGTGAAAATGTGTGTTATGGCCTCCCCCCTAAACAGGAGGGCTAATTGTTAATACGGTTGGGGAAGGGAGAGGTTTCGTGAAAATAAAAAAAGCCCGGGGGAAACCCCCCGGGCTTTTGTAGATCCTACCTACCGTATTGTGTGGTAGCTGGTGCGTCCTTAATCCACCGGGCATACAGGAGGATCGGGATCTTCCGGGCAGGGCACGTAGCAGCAGGCCTCGCCGTCAAGATCACACAGGTCGCAGGGTTGACCATCAGGATCACCGATGGGGAATTGTGTTCCTGTGTACTCCCAGCTTACCAGGTCTGCGTAGATGTCGCTCATCATGAATTTCTGGTTGTAAATGAACCACATGGGGTCATCCGGGTCAGCCAGGAAGGACTTGAAGTACTTTATGTAGCCATCCTCGTCACAGAGCAGACCATAGAACTTCACCGGGCAGATCTCGTCTTCGACGATGAGGATACCCTCAATGACACCTTCGTATGTGCCATCGAACTCAAGTCTCCAGCCCAACATTTGGGTAATTGTAACGTAACCGAAGATTTTGCCGTGGAAGGCAGGATATTTTTCTAACTGTACATCCTCGCAGTAAACCACTTTCTCACGAATTACCCAAGGCCCTATATCATCTTCCCAATCAGCCTCGGGGATGCAGTCAACTTCAACAAATCCCTCGATATCCTGCCAAAAGACTTCGCAATATACACCGTCAATAACTGTTGGACCCGCTGTTAGATTTGTTTCAGTACCATCAACTGGAATAGGGGCGACAAAATCTTCGCAATAAACCATCAACCTCTGATAGGTGCAGATGCATTCTTCCACATAAAAATGGCTACCCTCATCGGTTTCGATGGTTCCTACGAAAGAGAAGTAATCCCCGTCAGCAGGCCTAAATTCACCCCAGTGGAAATAGCCGCAAATATCGCCGGTGTAGTTGGAAAGGACAATAAACTGGCCCTCGTGGTACCCTGCGAGTTCTCCTGCCCCAATCGTTCCGGTGAACAAACCGACGACATCTACGTTTTCAAAGTATCCGCACACATCAGCAAAATCAACATCAAACCATGGGGATAAAATATCCATCTCGGCATCGGTGCCCCAAGGAAGGTCGAGGAAAGCCCACCAGTATATCCCGTGAGCATATTCACCGAAGGTTCCTTCAAGACGGGTGACGCCTTCCAGCGTACCTTTTTCCAGGGCTACGATTTCCCCGATCAGCACCAGGTCGATGCACTCACTCTGCCCGAAGGGCCATTCCGAAACCGCGCCTTCGAGGACAATTGTGCTCGCGCCCACCTGGTACACATCACTGGGAGTTACCGTAATTTCCACCGAGTGTGTACCGGGGATATTCCCCCAGAGCTTATAGGGAACATTCCGCTCCACAGTGATCGGCCAG
>PWUU01000049.1 GCA_003562475.1 Dehalococcoidia bacterium
GATACGGGCACGCGGCAGCGTGCCAGCCCGTGTATCTGTGTGAGCGCAGGATCAGAAGCCGCGGTGGTCCTGGCGGGTGCGGTACAGGCGTTCGGTGAAGCCGCCATCCTTGAGAAAGGCGGCTGCCTGTGCGTTGAGCTGACGGTCAAGCAGGTGGCAGCACAGGTTCAGCAGGGACAGCGCCGCGTTTGCCTCAAGCTCTGCCGGGGAACCTGCGCCGTCCCTGTTTCGCCCGGTGTCGGCGTGGGTCCGTGATTGTCCGTGCAGGTCCGTGCGCGGCATACGTGGTGGCTGGTGGGCCGTCTGCGCCGGTTCCTCATTCAGCCAACGCTGGACGTCACTCATGGTGCTGCAGCGCATTGTCTTGAAGCGCTGCAGCGCAGGGTGTTGCGGCGGCCATTGCTCCAGGTTGTGCTGCCTGAGGAAATCCTCATAATCCAGCCGGAGTTCTTCAAGGCTTGCGCGTGCAACACCGGTGAGCTTCATCTCACCCTTTCTGGAGGTGCCGCTTGCCTGGCTGCCCTCCGCGATGTTCTGAACTCCGCTGCGTGCCGCCTGCACCATCTGGTCGTGGGTTCTGCTGCGCCGGTCGATGTGGCGGTCACAGAAGGATGCGGTGACATCATAGATAAGCTGTGCCATCCGGAAGGTTTTCAGATTGCGGTAACCGCCGTGGCGCGGAATGAGAACCTCGCTGTCCGGCCGGAAATCTGACCGGTGACCCCTGTTGCGGCGCTGACCCTGGTTATCCATGTGATACATCTCCTAAGCGGGACGTGTTGTTGGTGAACAGGGGGAACTCTGGACGTTCCAGGGGGCTGGTGTCAAGGGGTGGGGCCCCACTCCGCCTGGACACACGGACGGACACGGACGGCCGCGACCTCCCCGCCCCCCCAACGGTGCGGGCACGTGCAGTGCTGTGTCCGCCCCTCCCTACCCCTCCTGCCGGATGCAGGTGTAGGAGGTGGTGAAGCGGTCGGTTACCCTGTCCACGATGCCGAAGCCGGCCTGTTTCAGCATCTCCTCGAGGACCCAGGCGAACGTGGAGTACTCCTCCCGGATGTGGGCGACGGTCTCTTCGGCCAGCTCGTCGCCTGCGGCGCTGCGCACGGCCGCGATAAGCCCCGCAAAGTATGCGTCGTAGTCCGGCACGCCGGACGGATACACGATATCCCGGAGGAACAGTCGTCCGTTGGGCCTGAGGTGGCGCGCGGTGCGCCGCAACGCGGTAAGCTTCCACAGGTCGGGGAGGTGGTGCAGCGTGAGCTGGCTGACCGCCCCGTGCACGGGCCCGGGTGGAGTATAGCCGGAGAGGAACCCGCCCTCCTCGAAGGTGATGTTCTCGACGCTGCGCTCCGCGGCGTTGCGGCGTGCGAGCCCGATCATCGCAGGGCTCACATCGGTGGCGTAGACGTGCCCGCACCGTGCAGCCAGTCCCAGCGCCAGCTCGCCGGTGCCGCAGCCTATCTCCCACACGGTGGCCACGGAGGAAAGAGACAGCGCCTGCGCAGCTCTGTCGACTTCCTGCGGTACGTTGCGCAGGCGCTGCATGCCTGCATCGTACTCCCTGACGCGCGCCTCATCGGTGTAGTCGGTGCCGACCTGTCTCCGCTCGTCGTAGACCCACAGATTGCGCATGGTGTGCTAGCTCAGGTTGACCACCTTTGCCTTGAGCATTCCGTCGATAGCGAGAACCTGCTTGAAGACATCATCGGGGAGCTGCTGGCTCAGGCACAGGGCCATCATGGCGGTGCCGCCTGCATGCGCGCCGAGGCTCACCTGCATCTGCGAGATGTTGATTCCGTTCTGGCCCATGACGGTGCCGACGGCGCCGATCATGCCCGGCTTGTCGACATGCTCGGTGAAGAGCATCGAGATGTCCTGTGGCTCTATCTGCAGGACGTAGTCGTTGACTCCGGTAAGGTAGGTGCGGCCCTGGAACGAGGTGCCCGATACCATCGTCTTGCCCTTCTGGGTCACCACCTCGAGAATCAGCGAGCTGGCGTAGTTGCCCGCGTTGGTGTCCTTCTCTTCCCTGAAACGGAGGCCGCGCCCTTTGGCGACCGCGTCCGCGTTGGTGATGGTGATCCGCTCTTCGATAGCGGTGCCGAGCAAGGCCCGGAGCACCTCCGCCTTTACGGGATCGATGGCAACGGTCGCAATCTCCCCCTGCGCGCGTACGATGAGCTCCTTTGCCTGTCCCTCCATGATGCCTGCGGCTATCTTGCCGAGCTTCACCGCGACATCCATGAACGGATTGAGCAGCGCCATGTGCTCTGCGGGTATGATGGGCGCGTTGACCGGTGAGGTGGGTGGCAGCCCGCGCAGGACGTCGACGACCTGCTGGGCGACGTCCGTGCCGGCACTGCGCTCCGCCTCTACCGTGGATGCGGCCAGGTGAGGGGTGACGACTACGCGGTCGCTCCCGACAAGGATGTTGTCTGTGGCCGGTTCCACGCTGTAGACGTCCAGTGCGGCGCCGGCTATCCTGCCCGACTCCAGCGCTTCGTAGAGGGCCTGCTCGTCAACGAGCTTTCCCCGCGCGCAGTTGATGAGCATCGCCGTGGGCTTCATGCGCGCCAGCTTCGACGCATCGATGAGCCTGTCGGTATTAGGAGTGAGGGGCAGGTGCAGCGTCACGAAGTCGGACTGCCTGAGAAGGTCGTCGAGCTCCACCATGGTGACGCCTATCCTGTCGGCCCAGTCCTGTGCAATGAACGGGTCGTAGGCAACCACGTGCATCTTGAGGCCGCGTGCCATCTCGGCTACCTGCGTGCCTATCTTGCCGAGGCCGACCACGCCGAGCGTCTTGCCGCGGACCTCGATGCCCTTGAGCGAGCGGTTCCAGGTGCCGCCCTTGAGATCGCCGTGGGCCCTGGGAATCTGGCGCACGAGCGACAGCATGAGGGCGATGGTGTGCTCCGCGGTGGAGACGCTGTTGCCGAGGGGAGAGTTGACCACAACGATGCCGTGCTTCGATGCGGCCTCGACGTCGATGTTGTCCACTCCCACGCCGGGCCGACCGATGATGCGCAGCCTGCCGGGGCTGGACAGCACATCGGCGGTGACTTTGGTCTGCGAGCGGACTACCAGCGCATCGTACTCACCGAGGATTGCCTTCAACTCCCCGGGTGGCAGACCTTTCCTGATATCTACCTGGCCGCCCGTCTTCAGTATCTCGATCGCGTCCTCCGCGATTGCCTCCGCCACCAGGATCCTGGGGGTGCTCTCTTCCATGTGCGCTGCTCCTTGTCGCAAGTATGGCTCCGGTGCGTTACCCGAACGTTTGCCCCGTCCGGCAGAACATAGTATGCCACGAGGCGGGGGGTGGGCGCGAGGGCGGTGCGTGCTCCCCCGCGGGCTCCGGCAGCCGGTGTCCGCAGCGGACTGTGAGGATGCCGGTGTCCGGCGGACGATGGCATTCCGCAAGAGCGACAGTCGCCGCGGACGCCTGCTGCGGTGCGCATAAGGCCACTAGCTGCGCGAGAATACCAGGAGCTTCCCGCCTCCCGATATGTGCAGATAGCCATCCACGTACTGGTACCGGTCGGCCAGGTGCAGCGCACCCATGAAGGCCTGCTCCTGCTCCATTACCCCGGGCAACTCGCAGTACATCTCCGTCTGGTGCAGCATACCGAACTCGAGCGTACCGTCCACTGCCGATGTGTAGGTTCCGCCATACGAGTTGCAGCCTGCAAGGCCCGTGACCTCGGTGGCTCCATCGAAGGAGACGGTCAGCTCGGTGTTGGGGAGCACCGGGGAGAGGTTCTCCGGTTCTCCGTACTGCTCCAGGACCCACGAGGTATCGGCGAGGGGCGGCTGGATGGCTGGTGGGTCTGGCACTCCCGGCGTGCGCGGTACGCACGCTGCCGCTGCCAGCAGGATTGCCACAGCTGTCAGCAGTCCAAACTGTACTGTCCTGCCTCTCATGCATTCACCTCCCGGGGAAGGATGGCGGCGAACCAGCCTGCCAGCGGCCAGCCGCTCACCATGAGTATACGTTCCGGGACCCGCAGTATCACACCGCCGGCACTCGCCACCCGCGTGCCATACCCTGTCTCTGCTGAACGTAAAGGTTGAGCGAGGCTGCGGCGACCACGAGTGCGAGCTCTAGCCGAATCGTTCGGGGTGGCACAGGTGGCACTGCAGGATCGGTCGGTTCGATTGTGACGCGCACTCCATCGTCGACTGGTAGTCGTCGAAGCCCGTCCAGGTTCCCGGCTGTTCCTTCTTGCCGTCGAGACAGCGCTCACATTCAGCCCTGTGGACTTGCACGTAGTTGCCGGCCGGGTTCTCCAGTACCCAGAAACGCATGGGAAAGCCTCCTTGGCATGCATGCTACACTGCAGGCTGCCCCTGTTTCCACCCGCAGAGCGCGCCACGTCCAACGCCGATCGACCCTTCCCGGCAGGCTGGAATACAGGCGGCGGGACTCTCGCGCGCCGCGTCCGCCCACGGCCGGCATAACGGTGAATCCGTGCAGAGGGGGCCCGGGAGCACGGGCATCACCGGCAGTGGCTGAGGATAGTCCGGCGTCCATTGTATCTGGCTGTGTCGTACTGGGTCTCGATATCCACGAGGTGTGGCGAGCCCAGGGCCTCTTCGATCGGGATGGCAGTGATCCGGCCGGACCGGTAGGCCACCATTTTCCCGAACTCCTCTTGCACGACCAGGTCCACTGCGGCGATGCCGAAGTACCGGCCCATCCGGCGATCATACGCGCAGGGAACGCCGCCGCGTTGCAGATGGCTCAAGGTCATGCTTCGTGTCTCCAGCCCCGTCGCATCCTGGATTGATCTGGCGACAAACTCGCCGACGCCGCCGAGGGCGTGATGGCCGAAACTGTCGACACGGTTGTCGCGTATGAACTCGGCGCCTCCGGCCGGCTTGGCCCCTTCGGCAACTATGACGATCTCGTAGCGGGCTCCCGACCGGTTTCCCTCGAGGATGAGATCGTTGACCCGTTCGATGGAGAAGTCGTATTCCGGTATCAGGATGATGTAGGCCCCGCTGGATTCTCCTCCCTCAAGCGCAAGCCACCCCGCGTATCTGCCCATGGTCTCCACGACGAAGATTCTTCGATGAGAGCCCGCGGTGGTTCTCAGGCGGTCAACGCACTCCACGATTACGTTCAGTGCGGTCTCGAACCCCAGCGTGTAGTCTGTTCCCGGGAGATCCTTATCGATAGTCTTGGGGATGCCGACCACGGATACTCCTTCTCTTGACAGCCTGGAGGCAACTCCAAGGGTATCCTCGCCGCCGATGACTATCAGCGAGTCCAGTCCCAGGCTCTCGATGTTCTGCAGCACCGTCCGGGAGAGATCGTGCTTCGGGTTGTACGGATTTGCTCGAGATGTGCCGAGGTTTGTTCCACCGTACCTGTCCCAGGTCCGGACCAGTTCCTCGTTCAGCGGCACGACGTGGTGTGGGTCCATGGGGAATGCAGGGTCCATGTACATGAGACCCTCCCACCCGTTTCGAATGCCCAGGATTTCGTACCGTGTTTCTCTCTCCGCGGCGAGGCGCGCGTCGAGGGCCGTCTTGACCGCCCACTTGACTGCGGGGTTGAGGCCGGCACAGTCGCCCCCACCGGTGAGAATGCCGATCTTGCATCGTTTCATGGCCGCCTGTATCTCCTGGACACCGCCGGCGCCGCAGCTCTCCGGCCGGATAGAGCGGACTGCTGCGTCACGTCCTGCAGGCTACTACCTGCGCGCATGCAGCGTCAAATCGAAGCTGCAGGTGCCTGCGGCCGCGGCTGCCGCCTGCGGGGGTGAGGACAGGCTGTGCCGTTCAGCTCTGTGACAGCTCCTTCACCGCGGTCAAGGTGCCGTCATCGCGCGTGACGTCCTGGTCGGGAACGAGGAAGGTGCACCACCCGGCGTACTTCGGGTTCCTGCCCATGGCTACCTGGCGGTACATCTGTTGCAGGCTGGCTGTCAACGGTCCGGGAGCGCCGGTGCCGACCGGTCTGTGGTCGACCTCGACAATGGGCACCACGCCCGCGTAGGTTCCGGTGAAGAACGCCTCCTCGGCCTCGTACAGCTCGCTGCGTACGATGGAACGCTCGATGGTATCAATACCGAGCTCGTTCCTGGCTAGCTGCATCACCGTGTCGCGAGTCATGCCAAGCAGTATGCTGTCACACGGGGGAGGTGTGACGAGGTTCCCCTTGAGCACCACGAACGTGTTGGTCACGGCGCCCTCGGACACGTGTCCATCCGGCGTCAGCATGATGCCGTCGTCGAAGCCGGCGAGCTGCGCCTCCGTCTTGGCGAGCGCGCCGTTCACGTAGCCGCCGCATATCTTCCCGTGCGTCGGGATCTGGTTGTCGCTGATCCTCGTCCAGGAAGAGGTGCAGCAGCGAAGGCCGCCGCTGGTGGAGAATGGCGGCAGTACAGTCGCGATAACGAGCCAGTCGTCTTCAAGATCATGGAGCTTCACCCCGATGAATTCGGAGGACTTGTATGCCACGGGCCGGCAGTATACGTTCTGCCGGAAACCGGTGCGCCTCACGGCCTCAAGGGTGATGTTCACCATGTCATCCGCCGTATACGGGAGCTGCATGTGGAGCATCTTGCAGGCGGCAAGCTGCCGGCAATAGTGTTCCCGTACTCTGAAGAGACAGAACCTTTGCTTCTCTTCATCCCAGGTGGCGTTGATGCCGCCAAATGTGGCCGTACCGTAGTGGAATGCGTGTGTCATCACGCCGATCCTGGCATCCTTCGGGTTCATATAGTGGCCTCTGAAAAATGCGACGGGCTCCGGCATGGCGTTGTCCTCCTTTCGTATTCGGTGATCGAGTGCCTTATTCTCCTCTTCCGCAAGACCTGCTGGCTGATCTCCGGCCCGTTCCCGGCCGGGGAGCGTCCTGCGTCCGCAAAAAAGAAGAAGCCTCCCTTCCGGGAGGCCTCCTTAGCTTTCTCTATTTGTTCTATCGGGTCTATATCACTTCGAGTGCAGCAGCGTCCTCCCGTGCGTCAGCATGGGGCGCATCATCATGGCTCCTGCAACCGGCCTCATCGCGATCAGTACTATCATGATTGGCCCTCGGAGATAGGATTGTATTGTAGAGGCATATGCCCGGCACGTCAAGTGGTGCGCAATTCACCCATGCGGCGCGCGTTCCGAGTCATGCCAGGCGAGAGAATGATGCGTGGATGACCGACGGATGCACCTGAAGCTGGTGGTACCGGTGGTGCGTCGACCGGCTAGTGTGGCACAGGACTATCAGGTAATATAGGGCAACACGTGTTTCAGAAGGAGGAACCTTGAATCCGTTCAAGTCGTACACGTTCTCCTGGTGGCAGATAGGCATATTCAAGCTCGCCCTGCTGGCGTTCGGTGCTGCTGTGGGCGCGTACTGGCACGGTTTCTTCAGGGCCAATCTCACGGCGCTGATTGTCATCGCGATAGTCGCCAGCGTGTACATAGTGTGCATATCCCTGAAGCAGCCGTAGTCTGAGGGCTGCCACAGGTACGGGATAGGGATCGTGAGCGTCAACAGGAAATCGATACTCACTGCCATCGGGGCAGTGCTTGTGTTCGGATGCATCTTCGTGGCCGGCTACTACCTCACGTATGCATCGTACCCCGATGCCAGACTGATTCGGTCGTACTTCGTTGTCCTGGCCCTGCTGGGGGGCATCCCGGTGCTGCTTCAACTCTATAGACTGGGGCTCATATTCCTGGCGGGCGCCTCCGCGGGGTGGATCGTGGACTGTGTGGTGACTGCCACCAGGGATCCTCTCGAGCCGACCATGATGGCCGGCATGTACAACCTGTTCATTGTGGTTGCGGCTGCGCTGGTGGCGATCGTCGTCGAAGCGGCCTACCAGGTGCGTCGGAGGCGAAGGGCATAGCCCGGACCGGGGACTCTCCTCTTCTGTTCCCCGCACGGTGTCACGCGAATGCGCGGTGATCATCTTGACATGCGGTCCGGCAGGAAGAGAGCTCTGGTGCCGGCGAATGGGGCTACTCCGCGCGCAGCGCATCAATGGGGTTGAGGCGGGATGCCTGCCATGCAGGATAGAAGCCGAAGAACAGGCCGATGCTCACGGACACGGTCACGGCCAGCATGACGACGTCGGGAGTGACTACCGGGGTAATCTCCTCCACGAAGTAACCGACCCCCGAGGCAATGCCATACCCCACGGCAATGCCGATGGCTCCCCCTGTGAGCGCCAGGAGGGCGGCCTCGATGAGGAACTGTGTCCAGATGTCGCGCTCCTTCGCACCGAGCGCCTTGCGAATGCCTATCTCCCTGGTCCGCTCCAGCACCGACACGAGCATGATGTTCATGACGCCGATGCCGCCTACAAGGAGGGAGATCGCGGCGATAGCGCCAAGAAACATGGTCATGATGGTCATCGCCTCGGACACCTGGGCAGCGATCTGCTCGGTGGACATAATGCGGAAATCGTCCGCCGCGTCAGGCGCCAGCCGGTGCCGGGTGCGCAGCAGATCGGTGATTTCCCCGGTGACCTGCGCTGCGTATCCTTTCTCTGCGACGCTGACGGCAATCATGTTGACGATGTGTTCTCCCCGGGGAGTGCGTTGCTGGTAAGCGGTCTGCTGCATGGCGGTCAGGGGGATGAACACGGAGTTGTCCGGACTGTTGAACGTGGCGCCTTTCTCCTGCAGAACACCGATGACGCGCATGATGGTGCCGTTCAACCTGATTGTCTGGCCGACAGGGTCGGTTTCGCCGAACAGGTCTTCCGCAACGCTCGATCCCAGGACAATTACCCTGGATGCCCGGGTGTAGTCGTAGTCGGAGAAGAACGCACCGGAGGCGACGTCGAAGCTGTAGGCGATGCGGTAATCGGAGTTGGTTCCAAGAACCATCGCCGACGTGTTCTCCTGTCCGGCAATGATCTGTCCGGCGGTCTGGTAGACCGGAGCCACAGCCGCGATGTGAGGAACCTGCTGCTTGATGGCTTCGGCGTCCTCGAGCGTTAATGTGTGTGCGGCCAGGCCTGTGCCTGCACCTGCGCGCGGCTGTATCTGTACGAGGTTGGCGCCGAGCGACTCGATGGTCGCGACAATCTCGTCCTGCGCGCCACGCCCAATTGCGAGCAGCGCGATGACTGCCGCGACGCCGATAACGATGCCTAGGACGGTGAGGAAACTGCGCAGCTTGTGGGCAACCACGCTGGACCATGCAGATATCAGCGGGTCGAGGACCCTCATCTGATTCGCTCCTCCCTCATCACCTGTCCATCCATCAGGTGAATGATGCGCTCGCAGTATTGCGCCATCTCGGGTTCGTGGGTGATCATCACCAGCGTGTTGCCCTGTTCGCTGTGGAGTTCAGTGAGAATGGTCATGAGGTCTGCGCTGGAACGGCTGTCGAGGTTTCCGGTGGGCTCGTCGGCCAGTATCAGCGGCGGCTTCTTGGCCAGCGCCCTTGCGATGGCGACGCGCTGCTGCTCACCCCCTGAGAGCTCGACCGGCTTGTGGCTGACCCGGTCGGCAAGGCCCACGCGCGCCAGCGCCTCCCGGGCGAGCCTCATGTCGCGCACCCCTGCGTACTTCAGCCCCAGCTTCACGTTGTCGAGGGCGCTGATGCGTGGCAAGAGGTTATAGGACTGGAAAACGAAGCCAATCTTCTTTGCGCGTACGTGAGCAAGCTCCCGTCGGTTCAGGCGGCTCACGTCCCGTCCGTCCAGCAGATACCGGCCGCTCGTGGGAGTATCGAGGCAGCCCAGGACGTTAAGCGTGGTGGATTTTCCCGAGCCCGATGGCCCCATGATTGCGACCATCTCGCCCTTCTGTATCTCGAAGCTCAGGCCCTGGAGCACCACGAGCTCGCGGTGTCCCATCGGGTAACTCTTGACTATCCGGTCCAGAAGGATCATGCCACCTGTTACCTCGCCGGCTGGACGGCTGTCCTTCCGGGGAATATCGTGCCGCCCGGTAGTGAGGGAGCTGTCGCACCAGGTGCGGCACCGACCGTCTCGACGACCTCACCTTCCTCCAATCCGCTGAGCACCTCGGTGAACTGCCAGTTGCTGATGCCGGTGGCGACCTGCCTCATTTCCCCGGTGCCGTCTTCACCGATGACGGTCACGGTGAATCGTCCGGGGGAACCGCTGATGGCGGAGTTGGGGACGAGCAGGATGTCGGATTTCTCCGCGGTGATGAGCGTCACGGACACGCTCAGGCCCTCACGAAGAGAACCGGTCTGTCCGGACCCTGCCATCTCTTCAAGCGGGGTTAGCTCAACCTTCACCTGGTAGTTCACCACGCCCGCCTGGATCGTTGCTGTTGGCGAGACATCGATGACTTCAGCAGGCAGGACGACACCGGGCTGTGCGTCGATGGCCACCGTGGCCGGCGTACCCGCAGCGACGTCTGAGATATCGTTCTCATTGACAAGGATCAGTGCCTCGAAGCGGGTGGCATCTGCGATGGTGGCGGCGACATGTCCCTTCATAACCTCATCGCCACCCTCTGCATTGACGCGTGTGATGAAGCCGTCGAATGGCGCCACCAGCGTAGGGCTGAGCGCCAGGGCATCATCGAGCGCAACCTCGGCGTCTTTCACGCGCTCCTGCGCTACCTCCACCTGCATTTCCTTGATGGCGATGTCCCTGTCGTCTCTCTCCTGGCGAATGACAACATCTCCCGTAATACTCACCGAAGTCGTGGTCTTTGCCTGCTCGAGGGCATAGTCTGCCTGGTCCAGGCCGATCTGTGCCTGCAGGAGCGCTATTCTCAGATTCCGTATCTGCCGCTCCCACTGGGAGGTATCGAGCGTTGCTACTACCTGGCCTTCCGTGACGGAATCGCCTGTCTTGACCAGCACCTCCTCCACGGTGCCCGCCATCTCGAAGGCGAGGTTCTCTTCACGTGAGAACGCGAGATTGCCTGATGCGGTTACCTCGACCGTGAGCGAGCCGCGTGTCACCACTGCGGTGCCGGCATCCGTGGTATCAACAGCATCGGGTTGTGGCCCGCAGCCTGCGATCGAAACCACCAGGATCCCGCAGAGCAGAAGTGTTGCCCATCCAGCCTTTGTCATATACGTTTACCTATCGTAGAATCACACAGATATCGCATAGTATAGGGCATCCTGCGTTCTGTGAGTATGGCAGACGAATGTTAAGAACCGGTGAAGCTCCTGGTTCAGTGCACTCCCGTCGTACCCACCTGCCTTCACCGGAAATTCACATTCGATCCATACACTGGTACGCCATGGGCATCCGTTTCGGGCGCACGGTCATGGTGCTGGCTTTCGTGTCGACCCTCCTTCTGTCCGCCTTCCACCCGGTTCTCGCCTCGTTTCCCGTTCTTCGGTGGACGCGTGTCGACGTGCCCGGTGATAAGGATCTTCTCGTCGTCACGCCATCCGAGGTGACCGGCGTTGCGGCGGGGAGAAACGGCGTCGTGTACGTCATCGACGGAGAGAATGGACGCATGTACCGGTCGCTCAACTACGGACTTGCCTGGGAGGATATCACGAGACGCCTGCACCGTGCGGGAGCCACGTTGCCGGCGACCATGATCGCGGTCGCCCCTGACAACGAGGCCATCGTCGCGGTCATCACTGACGGTGGCACGGCTCTCTACCTGTCCATGGACGGTGGTTATGGGTGGCAGGACACACAGCTACCGGCTCTTCTGAACGATGAGGTGGTGACGGCGCTGGCGCTGTCACCCGTGTACACGTCCCGTGATCTGGAGTACCGCGAGATTGCGGTGGGCACCGCCCTGTGGGGAGATGGCGACAGCAATGGACGGGTGCTGATGCTGCAGGGAGGGCGTGTGTGGTCGTGCTGGCGCGATCAGGAGATAAGGGTCGACCCGGACCATGTCGGAGCGGACGTCAGCGCACTCGAGTACTCGCCTGCCTACCATCGCGACCACACGCTGGTGGTGGTGGCCGCGACAGGGGCGGATGTCGATGACGACTACAAGGACGGCACGTGGCTCTGCATCGGACAGCGTAGCAAAGATGTCGGAACAACCGCCTGGAATGACGTTGCCAGCTACCCGTTGAAGATTATCGGCGCGGGCGACGCGGTGGGCCTGGAGCAGATCCGTACCTCGCTTGCCCTGCCATCGGACTTCAGCGGCGTGATTTCCATGACACGGAATCTGTTCGTCGGCGTCGACCGCATCCCCGATGCTTTCGATGTTGACGACGACGTGTATCGCATCGAATCCGACGCAGTGGAGCGGATGAATGTTGATGGCGGCGATGACATCGCAATATGGAGCATAGCCTACCGGGGGACGCGGACCGCCGGTGTGTTGCTCGCGGGTGAGCGAGAGCCGGTAACGCCGGGTGCACTTAATGTGCAGGTGTGGCGCTGTGAGGCTCCGTTTGCCGGCACGCTGCTGTGGAAAGAATCTGTTGTCCCGCCCACCGGCCCGGGGCATGCCGTTCTGGCCTGGGCGCCCGGCGTCTCGCTGGCATACTGCGGTACCTCAAGTCGGCCCGGGGTCGCTCTCGACGAGAGCGCCTTCTCTGCCAGCATCGATGGCAATCACTGGCGCCAGATGGGTCTCATCGATACGCAGCTCACGCTGACCGATCTTGCCGTGACGCCGGATGGAGCAAAGCTCTTTCTCACGACGTCGAATGAATGGGGACCGGAGTCTGTCTGGCAGAGCTACAGCCATCCATTGGGACAGCAATGGGAGCGTGTGCTTACCGTGGACTCCGACACCGATGCCGTCATTATCAAGCTCAGCGCCGACTATGAGAATGACGGCACTATCTATGTCGCAGAGCACAACGGCCACCAGCTTGCAGTGTCACATAATCGAGGGCTTACCTGGGAGTGGTGCAGGGAGTCGCGGGAGCCGATTCTGGATCTCGTCGTGATTGATGCGGAGACCCTGTACGCGGCGATTCCCGATGGCCGGGTGATGAAGAGCGTCAACCGCGGCAGGAGCTGGCACGATCCGGTCGATACACACCTCGACGATATCAACATGCTGTCGCGTGCTGACGACGGCACGCTGTTCGCCGGCGGGCGCGACGGTTACGTTGCGTATTCGGAAGATGACGGAGAGAGTTTTCTGGTCATCAAGGAACCCGTGGGAACGGGCGACGTACAGGTGCTGCCGGACGTTGGGTTCGAGCAGAATGGGTGGATCTATGCAGCAGCATCCGGTCCCGACGAAGGTCTCCGGCGCTGGAAGGTGGGAGTCTCAATGTGCTGGCAGCAGCTTGATGATGACATAACGCGCGCAGGCGAAGGACAGAGGATCGGCGGACTCATCAGTGGACCGGAGGGGACGCTCTACGCGTTGCGCGTGGAGCCTGTGGACGGCTCCGTTGGTGGCATGACCCGGTGGCTCTGTCCCTCATGCGAGCCGTGTGTGGATCACGAGTATGACCATGTAATCGCCGGACTGCCTGCCGGAGCCTCCTTCGAAGCCGCTCCAGTGTTCGTGACCGGCTATCCTGTCGGCACTCTCGGTGGCGACGATGCCAGGAACGACATATTTGCGATCGACAGTGAAGGGCAGCAGATATTGCTGTACCGGGATACGCTGTGCAAGCGTGGGCCGTTTCTCGACTGCCCTGCTGATGGGGCACACCTTGACGAGAACCCGTGTGCGTGTCACAGGGCTGCAGTGGTCACCTTCGACTGGGAGAGGCTCGAGCGGGTGGACGAGTACGAGATCGGGTTCTACTACGATGCGGCGGTCGCCAACCGACTTTGGAGCGAGTTCAGCGACTATGCCGGGATCGTGATATCTCCGCGGGGAGACACGACCGACTTCTACAGCGGAGTGACCTATGGCTGGCGGGTCCGCACCACTGCGCCGCTGTTAAGTCCGTGGTCAGAGATGTGGCGGTTCTACCCGCTGCTGCTCGAGGTCACGGACTTACTCCCGGCGCCCGGCGCGACGCATGTGGATACGCGGCCTTTGTTTATGTGGGCTGGACCGGGGACGGCCGAAGCCTACGAGTTCGTGCTGGCGACCGACCCTGAGTTCGTGAACCTGGTGGTATCGTTTACCGGCGCGTCGGCCCTGGATGCGACCTGGTGGGCTTGTGACGTGGAACTGGCGGCGGAGGCCAACTACTTCTGGCGGGTGAGAAGTGTGAGTGGAGAGGCGCGCAGCCCGTGGGTGGGAAGCGCGTTTACCACCGCCCCGGCGGTTGAGGAAGCGGCACCCGCGCCAGCCGGCATGGTGTTAGTAGTGCCGGATCCGCCTGCTGTGGTTGCCGACTATCTGGTCTGGACGTTGTTCGGGCTGGCGGTGCTGCTGATGTCGGGCCTGATCGTGCTGGTACTCAGCACCGCCCACCGCTAAGCCTCAGACTTGTGAGGGGAATCCTCTTCCCTGAATATCGGGACTGTGAAGAAGAAACGGCTCCCCTGCCCCACAGTGCTCTTCACGCTGATGGTCCCCCCATGTGCCTCAACCAGTCCCTTGGAGACAGTGAGCCCCAGGCCGCTGCCGCCAGTCGCCCTGGTACGCGACCTGTCTGCCCGGTAGAAACGATCGAATATGTATGGAAGGTCGTCCGCATCAATCCCCTGTCCCGTATCCGAGACCGACACCTCGATGAAATTGCCTCGCGCGGCCGCCGCCACGGTGATGGAGCCGCCTTTTCCGGTGTGGGCGAGCGCGTTGTCCAGGAGGTTACGGAGCACCTGGCTTATGCGGTGATAGTCGATCGCTACCAGCGGAAGTGCATCGGGGATCTGCAGCTTCAGATGTATGCCGCAGGCATCTGCTCCGGCTGCAGTGGCATCCAGCCCGTGCCTCAGGAGTTCCGAGAGGTCTTCCGGCTGGGTATCGAATGCCATCTGTCCGGTCTCGACGATGCTGAGCTCCTGCAGGTCGTCGACCAGCCGCGAGAGGAGGAGTGCCTCTGCATCGAGCGTGGCCACAGTCTCCTCGTCCGGCTCGATTACCCTGTCGCGGACGGCCTCTATGTAGCCGCGGATATTGGACAGCGGAGTGCGCAGCTCGTGGGCGATGTCGGCGATCATCTGGCGCTGCACGTGGTTTGCGTGCTGCAGCGCGCTCGCCATGGCGTTGAAGGCCACGGCGAGCTCTCCCAACTCGCTTCGATCTTGCACCTCCACACGTTGTGTCAGGTCTCCGGCACCGAGGCGTTGTACCGCATTTCGAAGACTGTCCACTGGAGCGAGGATGCGCCGGGATAAGAACCAGGCGAGTGCCACTGACGCGGCTAACGCGACCAGCAGGCCAAAGAGCAGGAAGTAGCCGATGCGATCCAGTGTCACGGCCAGCAGCGCACGTTCAGTTCCGGGCGGCGACTGTGGCTCGATGTAGATCACCCCGAACGGCTGCCGGTCGCCGAAGGAGGATACGATTGAGCCCGGCTCGCGAGCGGCGCCATAACGCTTGCCCAGCAGCTCCTCTGCGGAGTCGGCCACCACCGTGCCTTCGGCATCGGTAACGATAATGTGCCAGTCCCACATGTGGCTTATATGCTTGACATAAGGCTGGACCCCTGTCCAGTCCCCTGCACTGGCGTAATAGCGCGTGAGCGCCGAGCGGAGGTCATCTGCGCGCTGAGCATCCACATGCTCCGTGAAGCGCTCGAATTCCGCTGCCGTAGACCAGCTGGTGAAGACGAATACCGCGAGCAGCGCGACCATTATGACGACGGAGAACGAAGCAATCAGCCGAAACAGCAGACTACGATTCTTCACCATCCACCTCCGAGAACACGTAGCCGGCGCCGTATACGGTCTTGATGAAACGCGGGTGAGCGGGGTCCGGCTCCAGCTTGCGGCGAAGGTTGCGTATGTGCGCATCGATGGTGCGCTCGTATCCATCGAAGTCGTCGCCCAGCGCCCTGTCTATGAGACGCTCCCTGCTGAACACCCGGCCGGGCTGCAGCGCGAGCACCCCCAGCAGGCGGAACTCCGCCCTGGTAAGCCCCAGTGGTTCCCCGTTGCGGAACCCCTCACGCTTCCTGAAGTCGAGAGTGAGATCGCCCCTGTGCAGTACCTCGGGACCGCGCTCCCCCGGAAGTCGCCGCAATACTGCGCGAACTCGTGCTGCCAGCTCACTCGGACTGAATGGCTTGGTGACGTAATCGTCCGCGCCGATATCAAGTCCTGTCAGCTTGTCCGTATCCGTAGTGCGCGCCGTCAGCATTATGATTGGTACGTCTGACTCTTGTCGCAATGTGCGGCACACGTCAATCCCGTCCACGAGCGGCAACATGAGATCGAGGACGATGAGGTCGGGCCGTTTCTCACGGGCGACCTCTAGCGCTTTCGCGCCATCCTGCGCGACTATGACCGTGTGGCCGTCCCTCTGAAGATAGAGCTTCACCAGTCGGGCCGTATTGACATCATCCTCGACTACCAGTATCCGGTGTGTCATCTGTCGCTGTGTTGCTCTTATGTCGCTATAACCCATTGTAGCGCACCGGAAGGGAAGGCGAACACAAGATGACCGGGGAGGCGGTGCAGCGCCTCCCCGGTCGGTCCGTTGTTTTCGCACTGCCCGGGTGCCCCCTATTCACCTGCGCGGAGTAGTGGGCACAGTCCCGGGCCGAATGGTCCGCCTGGCATCAGGCCACGAGATACCATCCTCCCCCGCATGTGCTTCACGCCATCGAATTCCTCATCTACCCTGGGTCGACACTCCCACCTCCCCCTGAACTCGTTGAGCCTATCCTCATCCATGATCCATTCATACGCCCGGTGCAGTCGGAAATTCTGCCGCTCCTGCAACATCTCCTGCTTCGCCTCTCGAAAGGCGTTCTCCAGAACCTCCTGGTCGATGCCGAGCTTTGAGGCCACCCTCGCCAGCAACGTCTCCGGCGGTGGAACGCTGCTCTCGTCGGTATCCGCGGAAACAACTCCTGCAAGGAGGGCGCTCACAGCTATCACGACAACGAGCACTCCCGCCATCAGTTTTCCTCTATGTTTCACGTACTCCCGCCTCCATCGTTATGTCGATAGTCTTCCGTGTGAATGATTTCACGTGCATACTCTTACATCTCGCCGTCCTGCCTGCCTTGTTTCCGGATATAGCGCCTCGCAACCGGCAGGCAGTGCAGATGCTATCCATGTATTGCCCCGCTCTATGCCTGTCAGACTAGCAGCGAATTGTCAATTTCTCGTTAAGGATGGTGCACCGTGGTTGGTTCCTGGCCACTGACCGCGTATTGCGGTATGGAGGTCGGTGTCGAACAGGTTACGACTACCTGGCGATGTTTCACAGAAACCGGGGGCTTCCGGCACAACCCCCGGTTGAAGAGAGGAGTGCCCGCTGCCACCTGCGGGCTTTATCTCCAGTCGGACGGCGTCGCCCGACCTTTGTCATCAGGATAACAGGAGATTGTCAATTTCCCGTGAAGAACACGACTGGAAACCCGGACAATGCCATCCGGGGGTGCCTCGAGACGTGGTGTTGACCCGACGGTCACAAGTTATTCCCTCGACCCGATGACTGCCAGACCATCCGTCCGAGTGAGGAGCAATCCAATCGGTCGGCCGTCGTTTTGGGTCTGACACTGCCCTATGCTTACTACTAAGAGGAAGAACGCCGCAGGAGGACTGTGATACATCGACTGGAAGCGCGTACATAGTGGTGAGACAGGCATATGCCCTCAGCAGGCAGAGAAAGGAAATGGAAATGGACGACATGAGAGTGCTGGTGACTTACGCGACGGTACATGGGTCGACCGCCGAGATTGCGCGGGCAATTGCACTCACGCTCTGCCGAACGGGCATAGATGATGTTGATGTCCTTCCAGCTTCTGAGGTACAGGATGTCAGACCTTATGACAGTGTAGTAGCAGGCAGCGCGGTCTATGGAGGCAGGTGGAGAAAGGAAGCCGTAGGTTTCCTCGAGCGTTTCGGACTCGAATTATTCCATCGGGACGTCTGGCTCTTCCAGAGTGGACCGCTAGGTCACTCGGCGCAGTACATCGTGCGGGCACTACCCGTGAATGTCGGCGTGTTCGCTGAGTATCTGCGGGTCAAGGGAGCCGCTACATTCGGGGGCAAGCTCGACGGTATGAAGGGCGGGCCTGTTGGGAAGTTTCTTGCGAGAGCCGGCTTTGGGGGCGACTACCGTGATTTCGAGGAGATTCGTCTCTGGGCAGAGGAGATCGCCCGCGCGGTAGGGATGAGGGTAGTGATGAGCCGTAACAGCAATGGTCGTCTCTCGAGAGCAGGAGTCCGTAGATGACAACCCCGGGCTGATGCCCGGAGTGCCGACATGATGCAGGTGTGGCGGCGTACCTGGTCGCTATGAGTCAGTTCGTTGGCTGGAAGCCGGGCTTCCTAACCACAACAAGAGGAGAACGACCACGCCACAATGCGCACACTTGTGCTTGACGCGGCTCCCGAGGAGTTGATTACCCGCACGACGATTGTGGACGTTCCGGAGGCTGGTGCCTGCCACACCGCATTCGGTCCGTCGCCAGCAATGGTACCCCGGTCGGAACTCCACTCGTACGTGTAGTCACCGTTCTCATCGGCAACGAGGACCTCGATCGCGCACTTCCTCTCTGCAAGTATCCGCCAATCGTCGCGATACTGTGTGAACTCATGAGTATCGATCGCCTCGAGTCGCAAGCCTTTTATCGATGGTGGTTCGCCTCTGCTTACGGTGACAGGGATCGCTCTCTTCGCCGAACCGCCATAGACATCGGTGGCAACTACCGTCAGCCAGTGCATACCCGTCTCGTCGGGCGCCGTCCAGCTGGCTAAAGGCCCATGCCCCGTGATAGTACCGGCGGTGGCGGACCATTCATACGTGAGGTCGTCCCCGTCCGGGTCTTGAGCGTCACAGGTGATCCGGACTGTTGCGCCCGGGATCACCCAGCCGGGGTCTTCGCCGACCTCGGCAATCATACTGAGCACTTCCGGCGGTGTGTTCTTGCGCACGGTAAGAACCAAAGAGCCGTCATCAGTACCGCCTTTCATATCGGTCACCGTGACGAAGACGCGGTAGAGTCCTTCAGCATCGGGAGCTGTCCACCGGATCTCGGAACCGCCGCCGCTGATCGCACCGTCAGTGGCTGACCACTCGTACGTCAGGCTGTCAGGGGCTTCATGCGCGGCCCTGCAGGTGATGTCAATAGCGAGGAGAGGCACGATTCGGTCGCTGGAAGGTGTGATGGCAACAACCTCCGGCGGGTCGACAGCCGCGGGCTCCGAGTCATTGTCGTTCCTGTACGATTGTGCCAGCCAGTCGGAGCCTCCAGCAGCCAGCAGCACGACAAGCAGGATGGCAACAACGCCGACCGCGATCGCGGCTCGCGTCACAGGACTGTGCAACTTGCGCCGCGGCGCCGCGGGTGGCTGTTCCGGCTTGTCCGACATTGGACCGTAGTTGACTCCTACGTAAGTCTAGCACCGGCGATCATCCCCGGCAACGCCGTGTACCCGACGGAAGTGTGAAGAAACTGCCCTCTCTTGCAGCCGACAGCATGTAGTCCGGGGACCCTGCCTGCAACGTGTGTCCTTACACTGTGGCCGAGTTGACCGGCTGTCAGCGGCGCGCTAGCATGACGAGTTGACGGGGACCAACGCCCTGCTCGTGCCCCATGACGGAGAGGAGGCGAAGACGTGCGGCGGGTTACTGTGGTGGTTCTATGGTGCGTGGGGCTTCTTGTTGTCACCGGGTGCCGTGCCCCGATTGCGCCCGCGCCGGACGAGGAACTGGTGCGCGAACTTGTTCGCGTCGCCGAGAGGGCATGGAATGAGTGTGATTACCCGACCCTGTACGAGCTCAGCAGTCCCGGCTTCAGGCAGCAGGCCACCTACCAGGAGTTCGTTGACCACGTTGTCAAAGAGGTGACGTGGTGTGTACTCTACCTGGGTACCGCGCGGGTTGAGCGCGTCGATGTCGAGGTGAAGGTGGCAGATGACTGGGCCTTCGCTTCATACCAGTGGAAGGTAGATGCCCGTCTGGTGTGGCACACCAGGGACGAGCCCTACCGGAGGATCGATGGGCGCTGGTATTACGTTACTACAGATCCTCGCAGTCCCGGCTTCAACGAGGAGGATCTGCCGCCACCGACGGTAATGCCGCGCTAGTGTAGTGTCTCCAACACTTCGTGCGCTTCGGCCAACCCTGGAGGGAGGTTTCTGCCGAGGTGGTCCAGGCGAAAGGTTTGGCGGGAGCATTGTGCGCCTCCACATAGTCCTGATCGTGGCGACGAGTCCATTGGGGCTCCTCGAGGCATCGGGGCGAATCCTCTTCCGGGTAATGTCTCGCAACCGACGTTTCGTCAGGTTCAGCCATGAAATCGGGTTGAGGTGAAGTGCAGGTAAGAACGCGGGTTCCTCGCCAGCGAGGCGATAACGCTAAGGTAAGTATGGGTGCCGTAGTTGTGAACGGTGAGGAGGAAGTCCACTCGAGGTGGACCCCATCCTCTGGACAGAAACAGGAGTGAGATGGGGCAGTTCCGATTGTCTCCGAAAAACAGCCCTGTAGCCAGGCGGCATCCAGTTAGCATCGGCCCCAGTCGATGCGCTAAGGTTATCAGCATGCTCCCGATAAGTGAGGAAGGGCCAGCGTGAGAATACCATCGGGCATTCTCATCGGCATAGTCATCGTTGTCGTCGGTGGCTTAAGTTTGCTTGTTGGGGAAGTCCCTATCGGCGGAACTGCCCCGGCACCGGAGCTGACCATCGAGCAACAGTACCGGATGGGACTGATAGAGGAGATGAAGGCCTTTGGGGCGGGACTTGGCTTCAGCGAGACAGAGAACTTCCGGAAGTATGCCGACGAGCTCGACGCCTATCATTACTACTTCTATACCCCGGTTACGACTCTGCCATACTCCCTCGGTGACCCGGAACTGCGCTTCGGCACGGGCACGCGGACAGATGTGACAATCGACCTGAACGAATACGACGCCTTCTTCTATTCTATGCAGGCGATGGCGGGGGTCAAGACGCCGGTGACGAGAGGGCTGATGGAGGCGCCGCTGAGCCGCTTCATTCACTGTGTTTTTCACGAGGAGTGGCATGAGCAGATAGACCTGCCCCTGGTTATTGAAGAGCCAAATGCGGAGATAGTCAGCCACATCGCAGGTATGCTGTTCGCCGAAGAGAAATGGGGCCGGGATGCCGAGCCGTACACCACCTTGAAGCGACAGCTGCAGAATAAACTGAGGGAAGCCGCCGTCTATGTGGACTACTACGATCGGCTCGAGATGCTGTACTCCCGGTTCCATAGCGGAGAACTTTCCAGGCTTGAAACGCTGCGTGTGAAGGACGATGTCCTGGATTCGCTTGGACAGGAGCTCGAGCATATCTGGGGAGGGCGTCCGGATCAGCTCAACAATGCCTTCATTGCGTTCCAGATGACGTACTACAGGAACCTGCGCCTGATGTATCAGGTCTTTCTGGCATTGGATTCGGACTTGCACAGGACTGTGGCCCTGTTCCGCTCGCTGCCGGGAGAGGGCGAGAGTGCCGCCGATCTCGACGAAATCAAGGCCATCGAGGCAGAAGTAGTCGGCTACCTGGAGGATATCTTGACGGGCCGCTCTGCCATGGTGCCGTCGGGATAGTGTCCGGTCTTCAGGGCCGATTGCTCACAGTTTCGCAGAATCTGTCGGTGAAGAGAGTCCAGGCGTAATCTTGCGATGTCCGAAACCGCTGAAGACTTGACCTCATTTCCGAATCAGCGCCGATGTGGATTGAACTTCTCGGATAGTCTCACACACATGGTTACGATCATCATGGCCTGGGTGTCGCGCCACGAATTGGCCAATCGTAACCAGGTGAAGTGCTTCTTAGCCAATACCAATTCGCTTGCTACCGTGAATGTACTTGCGGTTGTAGCTTAATAACGGTCACAAAGCGCTTAGTGTGCCTGACGCATGCAAGGCATTGATCCTGGATCCCCGGCCAGGGCGAGTATGCGCGGACCGGTCTTTCTATCGGGTTCTCCTCGGTGCGGACGCTTTCTCTGAAGAGTTGTGGAAGGTCGCAACAGGATATCAACGCTCAGGCCGAGCATTTTGTGCAGACTCGAGGGCTATGTTAGAACTATCGTGATATGACGTCCACGCACTGCGCACAATGGGGGTGGCCACCATGCGAATCAACCGCAAGTGCTTACATGTGACTTTCATATGTATAGCTTTGGCAATAGTCCCTGCCTGTTCTCCCATCAAGGATACCGACCTGGCCCTGCCCTGGTTCGCATACGCGGAAAATGATCGAGTGGTGGTCGACATAGATGCGGCAACGGCCGGCAGGGGAAGCTGGAGTGCGGACGATATCCACCAGTTGCACTACCACTATGCAGACTGTCAGGTTCGTTTCAGAATCCAGGCAGTGGGACACCAATCTGCTGCACCACCTCAGTCCATGGTGGAAGCTCCTCCAATCGCGGTCTCTAATGAACTGAAGCCGACAGACGGGGTCGCGCAGTTCTTCTTTGTCCCGTTGATCGATGAGGAGCTTGGCA
>PWUU01000084.1 GCA_003562475.1 Dehalococcoidia bacterium
CGGTCGACTCCGTCCTCGTCGAGAAAGGCGATTCGGTTCGCCGCGGCGACGTGCTCGCACAACTCGACTCAAGGGACCTCCAGCGCAACATCGACCTCGCCAGGACACGGGTCGAGCAGGCCCGTGTGCAGTACCAGATCGCCGACCAGCAGCTCCGCGACACCATCTACCCCTCCTACTACGGCAGCTACGTCATCGACGTCCCCGGCCTCTGGATGTCCCTCGATGACGCCGCAGATCGCGTCGACAGGGCGCGCGACCTCATCGAGCGCGGCGAGCTTACCGAGGCAAACGTCCTGCTCCAGCGCGTCCTCGACGACATCGACAGCGCCAGGCAGAGCTCCCAGGCCCGCCGCTGGGACTTCCCCATCGCCGTCAAGGTCATGGAGCTGCAGCGCGACGCCGCCGCAGAGGCGATTATCGCCGCCGAAATCGAGTTCCAGCGGGCCCGCGACGCCCTCGATGACGCCACCCTCACCGCACCCATCGACGGCGTCGTCACCATGGTCGAGATCAACGAGGGCGATGCCCTTACCGCCGCCACCATGGCCGGCCCCGCCTTCCAGATTGTCGACACCTCGCGCCTCCAGATGTCCGGCCTCGTCGATGAGATGGATATCGCCGACATCACGGTGGGCCAGGAGGCCTACGTCACCCTCGACGCCCTCCCGGCGGTCGAGGTCGACGGCGCCGTCACCTTCATCTCCCAGGCCGCCCTGATCCAGGCAGGCGTCGTCATGTACCAGACCACCGTCAGCCTCTCCGATCCCGACCCCCACGTCAAGGACGGCATGAGCGCCACCGCCAACATCATCGCCGACAGAAAGAGCAACGTCCTCCCCCTGCCCGCCTCCGCCATCTTCAGGGAGGCCGGACGTGACATCGTCTACCTCATCGACCCCGACGGAACACCCGTCTCCCACGAGGTCGGCATCGGCCTCAGGGGCGACCGCATGGTCGAGATCGTCAGCGGCCTCAACGAGGGCGATGAGGTCGCAACGCAGGCGCCATAATCTTGAGTCACAGAAAGGTGAGACCCACGAAGTGCAACAACCAGATCGAAGGCAGGAGGTTTCCAAATGACGACACGTCACGCAGCACTACATGGTGATGGAAACAGGGCCTGCGATTCGGCTGAAGAGGATACGGAATCTGTAACGCACCACCGACGGATGGGACCGAGCACGCCAACCAACCCGCTATTGACAGGGCGAAACGCGCCACCTAGCATACCCATGCGCATCCCGCGCGTGGAGTCAATCGTAACCGGCATGAAGTCGCGCATCAGTCGACGCCCGCTACAGCGAGCGCTGCCGGCGGCCTTTCTGGCCGCTTCACTTCTGCTCTCCACCACCCCGGGAGCAGCGATCAGTGCCTCTGATACCACCTCAACGTGGACGCCCTCGAGTACGCCTTCCCATGACGACCTTGTGATACTACCCGGTTCCGACATCATCGACTTCGCAGTCGCGGGGCCCGACGGCAGCACCCTCTACGCCATCGGCCTGTGGTACGACGAGTGTCTTGAGGATGGTGAGTATCAGCACTGGTCCGACGGTGAGAACGTACTGCACGAGCAACTCGTGCCACGACTGTGGAAGTCGTCCGACCGGGGCGTCACCTGGAAGGACATCACATCGAACGTGCAGGACGCCTCGGGTATGCCCTCGGGGGAGCAGTTCGTCTTCTTCTCGGCTATCGCCGCCGCACCGGACGACGCCGACTTCGTCTTCGTGGCGGGATACGATAGGAATCAGGACGCCATGGTTGCCGGGTCTGATGACGGCGGCGACACCTTCGAGATTGCGGGAAGCGGCGTCATCGCCGGAGAGGTGCTCTGCCTCGCCATATCACCGGAATACAACAGCCGGCGCGAGGTGGCTGCGGGCACCAGGGACCTCACCGACGGCGGCCGCGTGTGGCGACTGCAGGTCGGCGGGTCGTGGCCCGCGTACTGGATCGACACGACCACGTACGACGGGTGGCTCGACGCTCCCACGTGGACCGCGAACGAAGACGTCTTCGCCATCACTTCGCTGGAGTTCTCTCCGGCGTTCGACTACGACCACTCCATCGTCGGGGTGGCCCTCGGCCTCGGCTTCGATCCGACGCTTGCCTCGACCCTCCTGTCCGACCCGATAGGGGAGGGCGACGGCTTCTACCCCGCCTTCCACTACTTCGCGGGTGAGTGGAACAGCCTCAACGCGTGGAACACCGCGGCCGACTTCGAGGCGTTTCCGTCCACATTGCGCGTGGGACCACTACTGCTCTACGCGTCAACGTACTACATCGCAGGCGCGTGGCAGACGCTCTTCCAGTCACCCGTGCTGAGAATGGCGACCGACATCGCGCTGCCATACGACTTCACCGCGGCAGATCCGGTCGACATGGTGGCGCTCGTTTCCGTCAACGGCTCAGTCGTGCCTCCCGCTGCAGGGCTGCCGGTCGACGCAGGCGGCTACCTATTCCTGTTGCAAAGCATGGCTCCCACGTTCGAGCTGCTGCACCAGGACGGCAATCCATTCGTCTCCAGCATCGCCTATCACGGCTCGATCAAGATGATGGGCCACGCAATGGTCGGCCTCGCCTTCCCCGAGACGTGGATCGCGGACAGCTTCGACGAGTGGCCCGATGGAGTCGCCGATCTCGATTGGTGTGGCGGCGTCACGGTCCTCTACACCGACCGACCGATCGGTCCGGACCCCTGCTGTCCGGACAACTGGCGCCGGGCGGAGAAGCCGCCGTCCGGCCAGTTCAACGCGCGGGTGGCATTCACGCCCGACGGCCGCCACGCCTACGCGAGCACGCAGGGCTATAGCTACGTGGCCGATCCGTGGCAGAGGAGCGACGAAAGCGCGTTCTCCGTCTCCACCGATTTCGGCGCGTGCTGGAACCAGACGGGACTGATCGATACGGATATCGACCACATCGCAGATGTGGTCCTGGCAGGGGAGTGCAGCGACGTTGTCATCGCGACCATCAACTACCGCAGCGGCGACCAGGGAAGCGACTGCGACAGCGTGTGGCGCAGCCGCGATGGCGGCGACACCTGGCTCAGGATCTGGCACGGTGCCCTCTTGGGCGACTACATGGAGGGAGAGGGGCTGGACGGGGACGAGTGGGCCGTGCTCGGTGTGCCTGCAACAGATGAGGACGAGCTCGTCACCATCTACATGGCCGACCTCGGCGCTGACTACATCTACCACGCAACGTTCGGCGGGCTCTGCGCATGGGAACCGCGCCGAACACCGGTCGACGATATCGCCGACATCGCGGTACGTGACCACACCAGCCTGTACGTGCTGGGGGCCGACGGAAAGGTGGCCCGGTCGGACAACTCCGGCGGCCGCTGGACCACGCCCGTGGACTCCAAAGCTGCCGACAAGACAGGTGAGACGGCGCACACCATCACAGCCCGTGGCGACTGGGTTCTCGTAGGTGGCGACATGGGTACGGTTTCTTATTCGAGAGACGGTGGCCGCACCTTCTCCATACTGGACGACATTGGCGGAGGCGAGGTCCACCTCGCGTTCGATTCCTACTTCGGGGACAACGGCTACGTCTATGCGGCGGTGGCTGACCCCTTGGGCGAACACGGCGGCGTCTACCGCACCACAATCGAGGCGGCGGATTTCGAGCGTATCGACGGCTGCCCGGGCCTCGATTACTGGGGCATCGTCGTCTCCCATCCCGAAGGCAACCCGCATACGGGCGCCTCCACCGGGGGGGTATTGTACGCCTCGTACAGCGGCAGCACCGGCGGCGCCTGCAAGGAGAGCGGCGTAGCCCGCCTGCTGAACCCGGCGGCCGAGCCGTGCTGTATTGCACATGACTGGGATTACCTCTTCAACAACGTCTGGGAGAGCGCAGATTTCGGCACACAACCATCGAACCTCGCCATCTGCGGCTGCCTCAGCCCCGATACTGACACCACCATCTGGGCCATCGACAGCCATCCCTACTACGATGGATGGGACGACTGCGTCACCCGCTTCGCCGACGGCGATGTCGGCAGGCTATGGCAGTTTACCGACTGCTTCTCCAAGAGCGGTCCGGCGCTCATCGGGGCGGCAGATGGTGCGGTCATTGCGGCGGACGACTGTGACGATTGCGATAGCATCCAGTTCATTCTTGAGTGGGACCGTATCTGCGATGCCTGCGAGTACGACATTGAGATTGCGCTCGACGCGGGCTTCACCCACAAGGTGTGGTCGACATCGGTCGACAGTATCGGTACGTGGCCCGGCGCGAGCATCGAGACGCATACCGCGTGCGACGGCATCCTCGAGTGTGAGTCACCACGGGCGTTCTACAAGCCGTCCGACCCATGCGCACCGTCGATCGTCGTTCCGGCTGGCAAGCTGCCCGTGAACCAGGACTACTACTGGCGCGTGAGGGCTCGCTACGCCGAGACAGGTGAGGCGTACCGCTCGCAATGGTCCGAGACGTGGTCCTTCACCGTCGCGGCCTCCGGCAGGATCGGACTGTCTTCCCCGGCCAATGGCGCAACCGGTGTCCCGCGTGAGAACGTGGTCTTCACCTGGTCCGCTGTGTCCGGCGCTGCCTCCTATCAATTCGCGCTGTGGGATGCCAATGGTGCTGAGGTAGCCTCCTCGTCCCAGGCCAACACGTCCTACGTGCTGGGTCAGACGCTTGACTACGACAGCTCGTACACGTGGCAGGTGAAGGCGATGAGGGACGGCCAGGTCATCAACGAGTCGGACATTGCGACGTTCCGAACAATGGTGCAGCCTGTACCTCCGCCCGAGTTCCCCGAATACCCCGACACCATCATCCAGTGGCCTGAGCCGCCTGGAACCCCGGCATGGATATGGGTAGTGATCGCGCTGGCTGCGATACTGATTATCGTGGTCATCGTGCTCATCTTCCGCACCCGCAGGGTCTAAGCAGCTCTGAACCACTCAATGCATGAGTTCCCGAAAGGGGGCCGTAAGGCCCCCCTTTCTGCTGGCGGGCACGGACCACCACGGACATGCACGGACGGACACCGACGACCGAAACCACCCCACCCACGGGCGCCTCAGGATGCGCCCCTACGCAGATCCACCGCGCCTGTCTCCGTGTTTGTAGGGGCCGTTCGGGAACGGCCCGCCATCCATCCGATCACAGCCCCGCGGCTATGCCATTCACGCTGATTGACGTCCAGACAGAGGACGGGACATGTCCCGTCCCCACAGACCCCACACCACCATCCCCGCAGGCGGGTTTGAAAACCGCCCATACCATCATTATCATGGCCGCCGGTAGACCGGCGGTGGGGTGGGTCGGTCGTTGTCCGTGCCTGTCCGTGATAGTCCGTGCGTTATCACCCCGCCCCACGGTGCCACCAGAAGTGGTTTCACAACCAGGTCCGTGGCAGTCCATGCCGGTTGGACAGGCCACATGCGTGTAAGCACACCCATGGTCACCATCTCCCACTGCCGCAGCGGCTCTCTCCTGCACGCGCACCAGCCACCTCCATTCGCATTTCGGCAATCGGTCGAAATCCTGCCAGCCCAACTCGAAAGAGCCACCAGGGAGCGCATTACCGTGCTAGCATAGAATTGATGAAGCGGATGGGGCTGGTGCTGCTGACACTGCTGGTGGTCGGGGCGACGGGATGCTCAACCACACAGCCGGAGCCTGTCGTCATCGAGGTGACATGCGAACGATTCGCGTCGGACCCGGACGAACAGACCGTCATCAACAGGCATGTGCAGGTTCAGCAGGGGGGCGAGATCATCCTGCGGCTCTGTGAGATTCCGGGAACGGGCTTCCAGTGGCAGGATGCCGAGATCTCGGACAGCACCGTGGTCGTAGAGAGACTCCGTGAGTCGCTTCCGCCGGATTCCAACGCAGCCCCGGGATCGCCTGAGATGGAACAGTGGACTTTTCAGGCAGTCGGCAAGGGCTCGTGTACGATTGGGTTCAGCTACGATCGGCCTTGGGTCGGTGGCGAACAGGGTGCGTGGCAGTTCAACCTCTACGTCACGGTAGCCTGACGGCACACTCCTCAGCAGACTATGACCGCACACATACGGATCGGAACGTGTTCATGGACCGACCCAACGCTCATTCGGGCGGGCACCTTCTACCCGGAATCTGCGAAATCGGCTGAGGCGAGGCTTTCGTACTACGCCAGCCAATTCGACATCGTGGAGGTCGACAGCAGCTACTACGCCATGCCCTCACGGCGCAACGCCACGCTCTGGGCAGAACGCACCCCTGACGACTTCATCTTCAACGTCAAGGCGTTCCGCCTGTTCACACACCACCCCACACCCCTTCAGTCGCTTCCCGCCGACATCCGCAGCGCGCTGCCGTCGAACCTGGCGGGAAAGCAGCGCCTCTACCACAAAGACGTACCGGAAGGACTGCGCCAGCATCTTTGGGCACGATTTCAGGACGCGCTGCTCCCCCTCGATTCAACTGGCAAGCTCGGCACGGTGCTGTTCCAATTTCCCCCGTGGTTTAATCCCGGTATCCCGCAACTGGACCACATCCTGTCCTGCAAAGAGCGGCTGCACACCTTCCGCCTCGCGATCGAGTTCCGCAACAACCGGTGGCTCTCGGAAAGCCGTCGCGACAGCACAATGGAGTTCCTCAGGCAGCATGACCTGTCGTTCGTATGTGTCGATGAACCGCAGGGATTCTCATCAAGCGTCCCTCCCGTAGTCGCACTTACCACGGATACCGGCATCGTGCGCTTCCATGGCCGGAAAGCCGAGACCTGGGAGAAGAAGAACGCGTCGCCAACGGAGCGCTTCGACTACTACTACGATGAAGGCGAACTGGCGCCGTGGGCAACGCGCATCAGGGAGTGCGCCATGGATGCGTCGGAGATCCACGTGCTGTTCAACACGAACAATGGCGACCAGGGCGTGGTGAATGCGCGCCTTATGTCCCGTTTGCTGTCATGAATGGAGAAGCGCGGGAACGTCCGTGCGCCCGGGTTGATCGCAACCGGGCACCGTCAGCCACTATCCCCGGAGCCCGGCCCCCCTGCAGTTCCCTCCTGTCCTCGCGGGCGACGGCGGCGCGGGCGACGGCGGCGCGACCGGCCTCCGCCGACATCATCTCCCGCTTTCTCCCCTCCGGGAGCCGCCTTCTCCGCGTCCTCTCCACCCACCACATGCTCAGGGATTTCCAGCCAGGGAAACCGCGCGGAAAGCTCCTCTACCCGAAACGGGCCGCCATGCGCAGCCAGCAAGACTCTGGCGCCGGCAGAGACAACCTTCTGCAGACTATCGCGCGCCTCCGATACGCTCTCGGCAAACCAGGGCATCGACGGAGTCCGAGCACGCACCCCTCTCATCAAGAGGTCTCCCACTATACACTCGCCACCTGGAAGCAAAATCGAAATGGACCCTGCGGTGTGGCCCGGGGTCTGTAGTACTCTGCCCCGTCCCGCATAGCGGCCAAGCTTGTCGCCGTCGTGCAAGATGATGTCCGGCTCTACAGGCTCCGCCTCAAGCATGAACAGTCGTTTGAATAGTGTGCCGAGCTTCGTCACAGGCTTGAAGGTTGGCACACTGCCAAAACCGACGTACTCGGCATCCAGTTCGTGCACTGCCAGGAGAGCTTGCGTCCATTCCTTGAGCCGAGCCGCGCTTCCAAAATGATCAGGATGGCCGTGGGTAATAACGATAAGGCCGATCTCGCCTAGCGAGACGCGGTGCCTCGATAGCTGCTCCAGCAGTTCGCCTGCCGCCCACGGAGGGCCTGGATCGACCAGAACATGCTTCGAACCCGGGATCAGGTATGCGTTATGGTGCCTGAACGGGTTGTTCCCACCGAGATGAAGCGTAATGACACTACCGCTCGGGCGCTCCTCCTGCCGCTCGGTGGGTTGGGCCGCCTGGCCTTCCTGTCGTGATTGCTCCTGATGATTCGTTTCGTTCGGTCTCCTGAATCGGTTACGTCTGCTCATCTTCCAGTCACTCATCCTGTTTCTGGCCGGATGATGATTCGCAGGTGCGGCGTCGCGCTTCAACATACAGCCGCATGGTGACGCCCTGCGAACCGGCCCTTGTTCTCACCGCAGCAAGAAGCCATGTCCCCAGGGCTCATCGTTCTCCTGCGTCACCCCGTGAGGCATTCTGACAGCTGAGAGCTTCCTGAGTGACTCCTTGCTCCTGTACGGCAGTCCATGCTCCGAACAACCGATCGGTGGAATCCAACATGAAGGCCTTCGGCATGGGCGATACAAGTTCGACACCACTTGTGAGATAGCTCCGGGCAGGGCCTCGCCATACGGGGCTGCATCCGAAAGAATATGTGAGTAGCTGGACCGTGTCAAGCCGCCAGCAATATCCGGCATGCGGCACCCTGTCACGAAGGATGGGCTCATTGACGTCCGGACCTGGCAGTGCTAGCCTGTGATTATGAGGTCTCTCCTCGCTGAAGCGTGGGGGGCCGGCCTGCGAAGCCGGAAGTCTTCCCTGAGCGCGTCAGCTGCCTGCCCGACCATCATCCCATTCCTCTCTACCGACCATGCACTGCAACACAGCACACGTCGAACCGGATCGACTGTGCTCTCTGCACTCGTACACACAGGCGAATAAGGAGGTGGGTATGAAGAGAATCCTGTTGCTGCTCGCAGACGGCTTCGAGGCATTCGAGGCTGCCGCATTCACCGATGTTATCGGCTTCGCCAGCACGTTCGGTGATGAAGACATCGAAGTAGTCACGGTTGGCCTCCGTCCGGAGATTCGCTGTACCTTTGGTTTCAGAGTGATACCCGAGCTGCTGCTTCATGATGCACAGGATGAGGAGTTCGATGCAGTGGCCGTGCCAGGTGGATTCGAGAAAGCCGGATTCTATAACGATGCCTATTCCGACGAATTTCTCGATGTGTTTCGCCGTTTTGCGGCGGCGGGCAAGCCAATTTGCGCCGTGTGCACGGGGGCGCTGCCGGTGGCCAGAAGCGGGGTTCTCCTGGGCCGCCGCGCAACCACGTACCACCTGCTCGAGGGCAGGCGACGCAGAGAGCTCGCAGAGATGGGTGCAGTGGTCGAGGATGCGAGCGTGGTGCGCGACGGCCTCATCGTCACCTCAACCTCTCCTGCCACAGCAACAGACGTGGCATTTGCGCTCCTTGAGATGCTCACCTCCCCTGACAACGTCCACACCACCCGTCGCATGATGGGATTCTCATAGCCCCGCCATGACTCCCACAAGCCCCCGGGCATTCATCGATCCCGGCGCCTGCCCTCTGAGAACCCATGCCGGGTGCGGGCATGCTCATTCACGACAGCGAAGCGACAATCCGTTCACGGCTGAGGAATCGGGACATCCACCGCATAACCGCTCGCACCACGACAGCCACAAGCCCGAGGATTCCCACGCGGCTCGACGTCACGAGGAAGGCGCCGGTTGCGCTGTAGCCCAGTCTGCAGAGGGCAGCGAAGATAGGAATGAACAGCGCCATTCCCATGATCCGGTTCTGTCTCATTCCCGGCAACAGCTGTACGAAGCCAAGCGCGCCAATAAGACACGCGATGACAAGCGGAAGAATACACAGGAGGTACACGATGACGGCGCTGTTGGGCATCACCAGGGTACCAAACCGGGCGCTTGTGACGAACGCCGTCGGCACGCCGGCGCCAACAGTCCGACTATGATGCGCATTATGGTCGTCTTGCCCGCACCGTCAGGACCAAGGTAACCGAATACTTACCCTCGCCAACCCGCAGACTAACGTCATCGAGAACCATTCGGTCCTTGAATCGCTTGGTTAGTCGCGCTATTTCGAGCATGCCGGCACACCTACCGAGACAGGAGTCTGACACAATGGCATAAGGAGACTCCTGTGATCGCACGCAGGAAACCACGAGTGCAGAGGCCCTGCGTCCATACCACGGTTCAGTCGCAATTCGCTCTCCGGGTGGCGCAATCCTCGCACGGCCACGCACACAGTCTCTGACAACGGCGCCGCGTACTCGCTTGGCCAACTTGACTCTGTCCATTCAGCATATGCTATTATCATATTCGGAATAAGCGAGAGGTAACACTCACATGGACAAGTTCCGTCATACAGAGTTTGGTGCACAGGTGCGGCGGTGGCGTCAGGCGATTCAGCCGCCCCTGACACAGAGACAGTTGGCGCGACAGATAGGAGTAAGTGACGGTTTTCTCGCACATATAGAGACGGGAAGAACTCTTCCTGGTCGGAAGACAATCAGGCGCCTCTCGCACGCACTTGGAGTCCCCACGATAGATCTGTTCAGGGCTGCGGGACACCTGCCTGATGCCACGGAATCGGAAGATGCTCAGATCCTTGAGGACAACGAGTTGAGACTGTTCTTCAGAGACGACTGGCACCAGTTGACTGACGAGGAACGTGAACTGCTGCTTGATTTTGTGCGGATGCTGAAGACGCGTGTCAAGCGCCGCACATCCGGGCAGCGATCAGAGTTCACGCCGGGCTCGTGAGCTCTGCCCCACTTCCAGCCTGACATTCACTGCCGACATTCGCCGTTCAGCTCGGCGATAGCCATCCTCGCAAGCTGGTCGGCTCGTTCATTCTGCGTCACTCCTGAGTGTCCGGCGACCTTGCGAAAGACGACATTGTGCATGCGGACGAGCCGCAGGAGCCGCTCCCACAGGTCGCGGTTCTCCACCGGTTTGCGGCGATAGTTAAGCCAGCCATTTGCTTCCCAGCGTTCGTACCACCTCTGCTGCATACCGTTGATGAGGTACGCACTGTCCGAGTACACGACTACAGGCAGTCCCTTGCCTCTCAGACACTCGAGGGCCGCGATGCAGCTCATCAACTCCATACGCTGATTGCTGGTGTTCTTCTCGCCACCCCGTATCTCCTTGACGGAACCTTTGTATGAGAGCACTGCCCCCCACCCGCCTTTGTTCCCCTTGAACTGATTACCGGAGCAGGCTCCGTCACAGTAGATGACAATTTCTTCTCTTTCAGGTGCCACGATCCACCCTCTCTCGTCCAACTAAGAACAGAGTATACAGGAGCATGTCGGCATGTCGTCCTCGCCCGGCCCACATGCCTAGTAGCGCAGCAGCGCAGCGCTCTCTCCACCGTTCGGCACATCCGGCGGAGGAACCACATACACCGCAGCCCCCGTAAGCAGCGCGGCAACAACAGCCGCGTCGATGAGATCCTCACTCCCGGTGCGGTACGTCTCGTGCAACTCTATCCGGCGGTCAGCTACTGAGAACTGACCCCATCTCTGTACGCCAAGGCCCACGAACAGTACAGACCCCCTTCCATCATGAGCCGCCAGCAGCACGTCTTCAAGCCGCGTTCGAGCGAGACCGCGCGCCGAGCCCTCTCCAAAGCGGGTTAGGGCACTCTCACGCTCACGCGTGAAGTGTCTCTCTGCCAGCGGCCACGCCTTGCTCTGCAGTGCTGCAGGGCTAAGGCCGTCGGGATTGCCATCCACCCCCTCAACGACCAGATACGGGTAGGTGTTGATGTCACGATACTGAGCACGCAGGTACTCGACTCCGGCAAGCACCAGGGGTGCCTGCTCATCCTTCAGGGAGTCGCGTATGCCGTGGTCGACCTCGCGCAGGAAACGTACGATATTATCCTTCACCGCATCCTTTCCCTCTCCATGGCCGTGGTATATGGCGCTGCTCTTCCCGGCAGCTCCCTGGGGCGGTCCACTGCGAAACTGGAGGTTCTCGCTGAACTCGTCGTACTGCAACACATCCGCCATACTCTCGGGCAGAGTCTCCGGCGTCAGTTCACGCCCTCCATCTCTACTGCACTGGATAAGCCTGACCTTGTTCTGGCTCAGGCAGAGGACATAGAAGATGCCGCTGGTCGTGAAGAGTGGCAGCAGGGGACTGACGTGGAAGCGGGTCGACACTGTAACCGTCTCATCCAGCCGGTACGGCAGGCGAAAGTACCTGAACATGTCTGGAGCCATGAACAGTGCAAGACAGTCGGCCTGGTGATGCCAGAACAGTGTGTCATCGACTAACGCCCTGCCCTGCTCAAGCACACGTGCGGCTTCCGGCTGCCGCAGCCCCTGGTCCAGCAGCCTCTCCTCCGCCCTGCGAAGCAGGTTCTTCAGGCGTATGGCGCCTTGCTCCACATCTCCGGTACGCTGGGTCGGCATATAGATGGATACAGAGGTATCCTCCGGTCTCTCCAGTAGCGTCTTGAGTTCAGAACGTGCGAGCAATTTCATTCCTCACCTCCAGTTTCTGCGTCAGGCAATCAGGACTGCCACGATCAACTGATGCTTCCGCGCACACAGCCACAAGCCTGCACGACGCAGGCCTCACAGCACCAACCACCCCGACACACATGCCACGACCTCGCTATCGACCGTGACCCGGCGGCTGCCACGCAACAGCCGTCTCCCTGTATCAAGGATAGCATCACACCCGGCAGAACACCCAGAATGCCGTGTTGGATGGAGAGGAGGTCAAACCCGGGACCAATGCGGCAAACCATCGCAGCTGTGCCCCATCGAGAGGCGACGCTTGACACGTACCAGGCGTTCCATTCATTATCCTGAACGAGGCGTGGCTTGCCACAGCCTCCACGGCTTGCGTGCCGTCCGGCATCGGCGGGCCTTGTCGCAGGAAAAGGGAAAGGGGGAGAAGGAGGTTCACATTTATGTACGAGAGAAGAATGCTGGGACTGGATGAAGCCGACAGAATCGTGGATGCCATCGTTGCGCACTGCAGGAAGGAGAACGGAGTTCCTTTGTCGATCGCCGTGGTGGACTACCGAGGAGACCTCATCAAATTCGTCCGGATGGACGGAGCAAGCTGGAACTCGGTCCGCATGGCTCAGGTCAAGGCGTACAGCGCCGCGAAGTTCAGACGCGACACCTCCACTGTTAACGAATGGATGGCCCAGATCAAGGTGCAGTTGTATGATTGGGCCGACCCGAACGTCACCTCGCTCGGCGGAGGAGGGTGCGTCTGGGACGAGCAGGCTTCGCCACGACTCGTCCTGGGTGCAGTCGCAGTCAGCGGGTGGCCACAAACCGAGGTGGACGAGGAATACGCGCGAATCGGCATCGCAGCTCTCAGCTAGACAACAGGCGGGTGAAGTCGAGGGACGCGGTCCATGCCGATAGTGCCGGTGCAGCCAGACAGGCCTTCGGAGGGCGCAGACTTCCACGCCACCTGCCTTCAGCCGTCTTCCACCGGTCATTTCTCAATACCTCTTTCGCAGATGCGCTGGAGATACGGCGTGCAATCCGCTGCCTGCGCGGACCTCGCCGCAGCATTCCGGCCAGGCTGAAGATGACCGCCGCGACAACGCCGATCCGCTGCTGCAACGCATCCGAAGGTGACACCGGGGTTGCCCGTACACTGGCGGCAGAGCCTGACCGGACGCATCATGGTTCTTGTCATCTTCGTCGTGGCGCTCTGCGGCATGCTCTCGGTACTCACAATTGGCGGGGGCATTGCCGCCCAACTGCAAGAGAAGAGCGGTACCGCTCAGACCGGCAGACCGCAACCGAGCATCGCGCCACCTCACTCGTCCCGATGGTGGAGCCCGGAGACTGCGTGCGCGTCGGGCGCACCTTTCATCATCAGCCCCGGAAAGGGCACCACCGTCGAGGTGCGAATCCCCATCGATAGGAGGAAAGACAATGAGCAGCATCCGTGTGCTGATTGTGGACGATCATCCGGTTGTTCGAGAAAAAGTGGCGACCATGCTCTCCCGCCAGGAAGGTATGAACGCGGGACGAATACATCTTTAAGGGTATCGAGGCCGGAGCTCGCGCCTACGTGTTGAAGGGTTTCCCCGGGAAAAGCTCTTCAGTGCTATACGTGCCGTCCACAGAGGCGAGTCCCTCCTTCAACCATCGGTCGCCAGCAAGGTACTGGACCGGTTCGCCACGCTATCGCGCCGGGCACCGCCCCCGGGTCTCCTCTCTGAACACGAATTGGAGCTATTACGCCTCATGGCGGCCACCGGCGCGGCAATCAAGAGCATTGTGACGGAGCTGTGTATCAGCGAGAGCACCGTCAAGACACACGTCCAGTCCATCTTCCAGAAGCTCCGGGGCAGCGACCGCACTGAAGCCGTAACCCACGCACTGCAGAGAGGCATCCTCTCGCTCCGGTCATTCGGACCGACGAGAAGAGGCCGGCCGGAAGTATGATGGCGACATCACCCTTGACCAGGCGATTCACACCATCGCCAATGCAAGCCATGGCGCCGAGTCGATGACGATTGACCCGACCGTCAATTCACGCGTGACGACCACGGGTGATGCCGCCGCACCGAAGATACTGGTGTCCGGGGAGGGAAGCGGCGTTATCGATAGCATCAGGCAGAAGATGCATTTCTCCATGACGCTGCATTCCAAAGCCCGCGGACAACCCGGAGTCAGTTTTCCCCTTGAATACTACATCACAGACGGTCGGACGAACGTGAGCATGTCAACACCCGGAGAGACGAGCCGGTGGATGAAGATGGAAATGCCCCCTGATATGTGGTACATCCGGAGCCGGGCACAGCAGCAGATCGACCTGCTACGATCCGCCAGGGAAGTCACCTGTCTGGCCACCGAGGACGTGAATGGCGTGGTCTGCTACATGATCCAGATAGTGTCCGGCAACACGGCACTCGAGCAGAAGCGGCAGACAGTGCAAGGACAGGTTTCCACCTTCGGATACCATGGTCTCGACCTGATAAGCCCGGGCGGCACGTTGCAACAGGCTACACTGACACAGTACGTTGCTGTTGATACCTGCCTGTTTGTGAAATCCGACCAACACCTGCCGGTTGAGTTCATGCCGGAAGAGGTCAGCCTTCCGGCAGGAGAGTTCGATTGCGTACTCCAGGATCTGTCCACCACAGTGATTTTCCCCCGCTATGATGAGCCTGTTACTATTAGGGTGCCGCAGGTTGCGCTGGCGGCGCTTGAGATTCGCTGGTCGCCCGGCTTCGCACTGTTCGTGGCCGCCTGAACCGGGCGCAATTGATCGTAAGCAATCGCCTTGATGCTCAGCAACAATACGGGGGTTGAATTGACAAGAGATACGACTCGCTGGCTTCTGCCCGCTACCTTCGTGGTGGCTCTGGTTATGCTTGCACTGCTCTCGGTTCCGCCTGTGGTGGAAACGCGGCCAACCCATGCCGTGGGACCGACCACACTTGCCCATGCATCGACGCACGAGGTCCTTGGAGATCCGTTCACAATTGCCCCGGGGGATATGAATGGCAACGGCTATCCCGATCTCGTAGTCACCAACCACGCGGCTGGAATGGTGAGCGTCCTGATCAACCGCGGTGACGGAACGTTCCATGATCCAGAGCACTATCCGTCCGGACAGGGTGCCTTTGGGGTCGCGCTGGCGGACATTGATGACAGCGGACACCTGGACGTTGTAGTGGCAAATCAACACGGCGGTACCATGAGCGTGCTCTTCAACAGGGGCGACGGCGTACTGGAGTCACGCACTGACATGGTCGCCGGCAGTTCGCCACACACGGTGACCGTCGCGGACCTCAACGGTAACTCTCTCCTCGACGTTGTTGTGCCCAACTACCACGCGAGCTCGGTAAGCGTGTTCACCAACCTCGGAAACGGCAGGTTCGCCGAACGCGAGATCTTTTCCACGCAGGAGGCGCCTTTCAGCGCGCTCGCCGTCGACCTCAATGGCAACGGCGCACCCGACCTTGTCACCACCTCTTATCAGACAGGACTTCTCGACATCCTGTGGAACGACGGGAGCGGCGACTTCTCCTCCCGGGCCGCCTTCCGTGTGGGGAACAGCCTTTGGGGGGTTGCCAACGCCGACCTGAACGGCAACGGTGCCCAGGATCTCATAGTGACCCAGTACGATAGCGGCGCGATTGTCGTCCTGTTGAACAACGGCGATGGCACGTTTCCCAGGGCCGCCGAGTACGAAACCGGGGGACAAGGCCCCTGCTGGGCTGCCACATTCGATGTAAACGGTAACGGACTCCAGGACATAGCGGTCGTGGACGTGTCCACCAATCACCTCTACGTGTTCGTGAACCAGGGTGACGGCTCCTTCCGGCTGGGAGAAGAACTCGAGACGGGCAAAGGCCCCACGACAATCGCGGTTGCCGACTTCGATGGCAACGGCAGGGACGATGTCGCCATAGCTCACTGGGAGAGCAACGACATCTTCGTCTTCCTCAACAGGGGATCGGATTAGCGTAACGGGTGCCCTAGCCCTCGTCGCTCACATCCAGCAGCCTGCGGGGGTTGGTCTTCACCATCATCTCAATATCAGCTTCGGTGAGGCCCCTGCGCAGCAACGCACTGATGAACATGCGCAGGCCTTCGCCAATGGTCGGATGCGGAGTGCCTCCAAAATCGGTCGTCAATATGCAGTTCTCCGGCCGCTGTGCACGGATGGCATCGGCGAAGATGGTGGGATCGCGCTGTTCGCCCGTCGGAGATATGGCCTGTGCGCAGTGCTCAATAAAGATGCCAGACCGCGCAAGCACCGACAAATCTTCGAGACTCAGGACTTCCTTGCACACGAACTCGGACATCGGGTGCGTCACCACCAGCTTGCGGATACCCATTCCAGTGCACCTGTCCGCCAGTGCTTTCACCTCACGCGGGGAAATGTGGCCGGTACAGAGCACCATGCTATAGTCCTTCACCACCCCCAGGATACTCTCCACCTGCGGCACCAGCACACCTGCGTCATCCACAATCGAGATGGGTTCTCCTCCGCCAAGGTCGAGGTTGAACAGGCGCTCAGCCACCGGCATTGAGTTGGCAGAGTAGAAGACCGGCATGAACAGCACTTTCGTGCCTATTTCGGCCGCTGCCTTTACCGCGCGGTAGTTCAATCCCCCTACCTCACCGTCAAGAACGAGACAGCCAAACACCCTTACCTCGGGCACCAGCCGCTCTACAACCAGGGCGAGCGGTTGCGTGCAGTACGTCCTGTTCTTCAGCACAAACCCGGCAAGTCCCGCGTCGCGCGCGTGGAGGGCAGTCTCAAGGGCATCCAGGCGCCGCGTCATCCATGCCTCGGGTTCGAAGTGAACATGCATATCGTAGGCGCCATCGAGAAGCCGCCCGACCACAGATTCGTCCTGCTTTGGGGTCAGTTGAAGCCCGTAGTCCCAGTCATACATATCAATCATTGTGCGCCTCTCCCGGCAGGATGCATAGCCCATCATCCAATGAGGGCCCGCGCCTCCTGCAGCAACGCCCGTGTCTTCTCGACGTTGTGATCGCGAATGTACCCGAGGGTGAAGAACCGGTACCCCTGGCGAGCCCACCGCGCGTAGCCCTTGGGCGAGAATCCGCCCATGCCTGCCACCTTGCCAGCCGCCTGGCATGCATCGACCACGTCCTGTAGTTTGCCCTCGATAAAGGGCTCGGTGTTGACCTCGCTACGCAGCATGCCGGGCTTGTAATCGCCAATATTCAGGGCGAGATCATGCGTGCCCACGACCGTCCCGGTGACACCCTCCAGCCTGAGCGTGCGTGACAGCTCTTTCACCGCAGCCAGGGTCTCGGTCTGCGGCAAGAGGATGACGTTTCTGTTGACATAGTCCACCATAGTGGCCAGCGGAGTTGTCGCGACATCCATTCCGTCCAGCAGGTACGGGCTCATACCGATTCCGGACCCGCGCCGGCCCAGTGGAGGGAAGTAGCACTGGTTCAGTGCGTGCAGAGCCTGCTCCACGCCATCCACCTGCGGCACCATCAACCCCTGGATACCCGAATCAAGATAGGGCCGGAAGTTTGCTGTACACTCCTCCGGGCGCAGCAGGATCGGAAGCTCGTATTCACGAGCCAGTCCAATATAGATGTAAATGGTCTCTTTGTTCACGAGGCTGTGTTCATTGTCGATCATGAAATAGTCGAAGCCGATGCTCTTGATGGCGGCAACCGTGGTCTGGGGTTCATTGCCCGGACCAACCAGCGGACCGAACACCTTTGCCCCTGCCATCAACCGTTGCTTGAACTGGAACGCTATGTCCTGCTTCACGGCAATCCTCCTTGCACCAGCAATCCTCGTCAGCTATGGAATACGATCGATGTTCACAAGCCCCGGTTCATGAACCGGGACAATGACATCCGCCATCCCCTTGATGCGCAGCGCACTGTTGAACGCCTGCACGGCATCGAGATGAATGCCCGGAGGTACGACCGGCATCGTCTCTCTCTGCCCGGCGCGCGGATAATAGTTCTCCTCCAGTGTACACATCCCCGTAATGATGGCTGCGCCCTTCTCGGTATTGATGCAGACTGCCTGACAGCCGGGACTCTGACCGGGCACCGGGAGCAGTTCGATGCCCGGCACTACCTCGCTGTACCCATCGACCGGCTCGAAACTGAGCCCCATGAACAGATCCCTGGAATAGTACGGTGCGAGTATGGGATGCGGCATGAGCGCAAACTCGAGTTCGGCCTGCTGCACCACGATGCGCGCATTGCTGCACCTGCGCGTATTGGCGCAGTGCTCCACCATCAGGTGTGTCTGGATAACCAGATCGATATCCTGCGGCCTCAACCCGATTCTGGTCATAAGCACATGTTCAAATGTGTTGATGTCGTCAGCCTCCAACCCGCAGTGCGTTCTCATGTGTTCCGCACTTGCCCCGGTGTCCACCAGTATACGCTGGCCACCGCCCTCGATATACCATGCGAATATGGGCACATCGATGCTGCTGCCACTATTGTTGCAGCGATACATCAAGCTGCCCATATCCCGCCTCACGTATGAGAGCGGCAACGGGCGAATACAATACACCGGCAACAGCTCGAGTCCGCTCCTGGAAGAGATCATTCGAACACCTCAGGATTCACAGCGTACAGAGGGCGCTCACCGGTCAGCACGCGGACAATCTCCTCCGCCAGGTCTGTAGCCATCCGGCGCATCGCCTCACGCGTTGCGCCCGCCACATGGGGCGTGGCAATGAAGTTGTCGAGCGACAGCAACGGGTTTTCCGGGGTCACCGGTTCCTTGACGAAGACATCTATGGCGGCGCCCGCGATTCGCCCCTCTGCGAGCGCGGAGTACAGAGCTGCCTCGTCGATCAGTCCGCCACGCGAGGTGTTGATGAGATAAGAGGTCGGCTTCATCCAGCTGAGTTCTCGCGATCCAATCATATTGGTGGTCTCCGGAGTGATGGGCACGCAGAGCACCACGAAATCCGCCTCTTCCAGGAGCGCCCCGATCGTTTCTGCCTTCTTATAACCGGTCAGTTCGAATGTCTCCGCCGATAGCAGGGGATCATAGGCAACCACGCCCATGCCGAACCCCGACTTGCACTTCCTCGCCACCTCGGACCCGATACGTCCCAGGCCGACCACTCCAAGGGTCTTGCCCTTCAACTCGACCCCCATGTAGTCCTCTCGCCGTACAAAACGACCCGCTTTCAAATCGGCATTCGCCACGCAGATGTGATTGGCCAGACAGAGCATGAGCGACAGAATGTGTTCCGCAACCGATATCGCGTTCGCCTTGGGCGTGGTCACCACCGGGATCCGCCGCGCCGTCGCCGCGGATACGTCGATGTTATCGTACCCGACGCCATGCTTGGCGATGACCTTGAGATGGGGTGCCGACGCAATCATCTCGGCGCTGACGGGCGCCAGGCGGACTCCGATGCCGTGCGCTTCTTGAACGGCCTCTTCGAGCTTGACCTTCGGCGAGTCCGGTATGTAGACAAGATCGAAGTACCTGGACAGTATCTCCAATCCCGCAGGATCAATGTACTCGGTGACGATGACTCTCTTTCGATCCATTGCGTGCCCTCCTGGATCAGTTGCTGCCGAGCCCCATCGGCGTATGATAGCATGCTCCCTTGCACGCGCCGACACGCACCGGTGACGACTCGAGCAGGTGTCCGGTTGCGACCCTGCGCAAACCTACGTAAAATCTAGCGTCCGGTGTTCCTCCTGGCCGGCAGTTCCACCTTGCCTGTCGCCCGGGACACAGTCACTATAACAAGGGAGAAGACGAATATGGAGAGCCTGCTCACCGACACGGAACTGGGTTTCAAGAAAGACGTGCGGGAGTTCGTCAAGCAAGAGTTGATGCCACACGTCGACGAGTGGGAACGGCGCAAAGTGTATGCGCGCGAGTCGGTCAAGAAGTTCGCCGACTACGGATTGTTCGGGATACTGAGTCCGCCGGAGTACGGCGGTCTTGGCGGCACCGTCACAGAGTACCTCATCGCCTCCATCGAGGTCGCGCGCGCCAGCGTTTCGCTCGCCAGTATATTCGGTTCCCCGGCAGGCATCTTCACTGATGCCCTCCTCAAGTTCGGCACCGACGAGCAGAAGCAACGGTACGTCCCACCGGTTATCGCGGGGGATATGATTGCGTGCTTTGCGGTGACCGAGCCCGCCGCCGGCAGCGACGCAGCAAGCCTCACAACCACGGCAACACGCGATGGAGACGACTGGATAATCAACGGCGCCAAGACCTTCATCACGGCGGGAGACGTCGGCGATGTGGTGCTTGCCTTCGCCACCGTGGACAAGTCGCTCGGTGCCAAGGGCATCACCGCCTTCGTCGTCGAGAAGGGTACCCCCGGCTTCACCGTTGGTAAGGTCGAGGACCTGCTTGGCCTGCACGCGAGCAGCGCCGCGGAGCTCTTCTTTCGCGACTGTCGTGTCTCCGGCTCTGCCATCCTTGGCGAGATAGGCAAGGGGCTGCGCATCGCGTTCGCATCACTGGACCTCGGCCGTATCCACGTTTCCGGACAGGCGATCGGTCTCGCCGAGTCAGCGCTCGAGGCGACGCTCATCTATACCGCAGACCGGGAGCAGTTCGGTCGTCCGATAGGCGACTTCCAGGGCGTCCAGTGGATGCTCGCCGATATGTCAGTCATGGTCGACGCCGCCAACTTGCTCGCGTTACGCGCCGCGCGCATGGCCGATGCGGGAAAGCCTTACGCCGCCGAGGCTGCCAAGGCGAAGCTCTACGCCGCGGAATGCGCAGCAGAGGTCGCACGCAAGGCAGTCCAGCTGCACGGCGGCTACGGCTGCACCACGGACATGCCGGTCGAGCGGTACTACCGCGACGCCAAGCTCATTGAGATCTACGAGGGCACGAACGAGATACATCGCGCCGTCATCGCTCGAAGCCTGCGTTCATAGGCCTCCCTCTCTCCGGACCGGGACCCGGGCGGCGCTCTCTCATCGGGAGCGCCGCCCGGTATGACACTGCAGTGCAGCGCGAAGACACCACATTGCGTCGACTCCCCCGTAGATTCCACGTCACCTGGACACAGGCGGGCATTGACAGGAGACGCCGGATGCCCTATCATGTTGTAGTTTACTATATTGCAATAGTATACTTTCCACAGGGGCCCATCAATGGCGACGCTCAGGGAGCGACAGCGGGAACGCAGGCGCAGCGACATCATGGACGCGGCATGGCGCCTCTTCGAAGAGAAGGGTTTAGAGGACACGTCGATCGAGGAGGTTGCGGCGCACGCTGAGGTAGGCCCCGCCACTGTCTACAACTACTTTGGCTCCAAGAATGAACTGCTGGCAGCACTGTTCATCCGCTACATAGAGCAGGAGGCAAGAGAAGGCGAGACTGTCCTGAAGGACCCACCCGATGACATGGTGGACGGTATGATGGCCTTGTTCAGCACCTACCTCGAAGGGCTGGCCAGCCGTTGCAGTCCCCAGCTCCTTCGCGAGTTCTATGCGCTGGGCATCAGCAGGCGATTCGACTACGGACGTCACACCTACGAACTCAAGCGCCGTTTCCTCGACCAGGGTCTCCGGCTCGCCTCCTACTACAAGCAGCACGGCCAGGTGCGCGACGGCGTATCAGCGGATGAGGCGGCCACATTGTGCTATTCGGCGGCAGTGTTCCCAATGTCACTGTTCGCCCTGGGACTTGGAATCGACCTCGACACCGCGCGTACCATGCTGCACCGCTACCTTTGCCTCACGCTGACGGGAATCGGCCCAACGCAATGCGACGTGCCATGATGCGCAGCGACTTTCTCCCGACCGGAAGGATGAGCAGCATGTCGCGCCTGCGTCCCGCCCCGGATTCCCTGGAACACACTGCCTTCATTCAAGTTCAGCCGACGTTCACGAAGGAGGCTCCCTGTGGTGAGTGTTGACCGACAGACCGGCCAGAACAGGAAGTCACAGGAACCAACCATCCGCCTGGAGCATGTCTCCAAGGTCTACCGCATGGGAAAGGTGGAGGTGCGGGCCCTCGACGACCTGAGCCTCGAGGTCTGGCCGGGCGAGTTCCTCGTCTTCCTCGGCCCCAGCGGCTCCGGCAAGACCACGCTGCTCAACGTCATCGGCGGCCTCGATGCTC